>NZ_JBEXHV010000015.1:0-147916 GCF_040608275.1 Micromonospora sp. NPDC005205 | reverse complement strand
ATGCCAGGCACCATCCACCGGCAGACCCAAGATCCCTACCAACTGACACATGTATCGGGACTTCACCACTGACAGATGTCATGGGACTGAATAGTCAGGTCGTGACGGTAAGTGTCCAAGATCTGCACGCCCACCCACGGACGCCCACCCACGGACGACCCGCCGCCTGCCAACGACCCCGGCCACGCACGACCAGCCACGCACGACGGAACGCAGGCGCACCGCCCGCGGGGTGACGCGGAGAGCGGCCGTCAGGCGATGCAGGCGCAGACGATCAGCGCGGCCCCGAAGTGGGTGGCGGCGCTGACCCGGGCAGCCGGGTGCGGCTCGGGTGAGCAGATGACCTCGCCGAGCTTGCCGGGGGTGAGCAGGTCCAGCACCACGAAGGCCAGCGCCATGATCGCCAACCCGACCAGGCCGAAGACCACGGTGGAGGCGATCCCCTTGCCGAAGTCGCTGTAGCTGGTCAGGATCGCGGTGAAGACGATCCCGGCGATGCCGAGCTGGTTGGCGGCGAGCAGCAACCCCGCGTTGGCGTTGCGCTCGACCCAGATCAGGTCTCGCAGCCGGCCCGGGGTGAGCAGGTCGACGAGCCCGAAGCCGGCGGCCATGAGGCCGACGCCAACGATCCCGAACACGACGCTCTGCCAGGCACCGCTGAACAGATCCTCCAGCACCGACTTGCCTCCCGACTCTCCGCCCGGAGGGGTACCGGCGCGGTGATCGAGACGATAGCGGCAGCGCGCAACGGCGTCAGCCCCTGCGTCTACAGGGCCAGGTAGCGCTGCCGCTCGTACGGGGTGACCTCACGGCGGTACTGCTCCCACTCGGCCCGCTTGTTGCGCAGGAAGAAGTCGAAGACGTGCTCGCCGAGCACCTCGGCGACCAGCTCGGACTCCGCCATGACGTCGATCGCCTCGGCGAGGTTTTCCGGCAGCGCCTCGTAGCCCATGGCACGCCGCTCGGCGCTGGTCAGCGACCAGACGTCGTCCTCGGCGCCCGGTGGCAGCTCGTATCCCTCCTCGATGCCCTTCAGGCCGGCGCCGAGCAGCACCGCGAAGGCGAGGTACGGGTTGGTCGCCGAGTCCAGCGAGCGGACCTCGACCCGGGCCGAGTTGGGCTTGCCGTACGCGGGAACCCGGACCAGCGCGGACCGGTTGAGGTGACCCCAGCAGACGTACGCGGGGCTCTCGGTGATCCGGTCGGGCAGGTGCTGCGGGAAGAGCCGCTTGTACGAGTTGACCCACTGGTTGGTGACAGCCGTGTACTCCCGGGCGTGCACCAGCAGGCCGGCGATGAACGACTTCGCCACCTTGGACAGCTTCATCGGGTCGCCACTGTCGTGGAAGGCGTTGCGCTCCCCCTCGAACAGCGACAGGTGGGTGTGCATCCCGCTTCCCGGCTGGTCGGTGAACGGCTTCGGCATGAAGCTGGCCTGCACACCGGTGGAGAGCGCGACCTCCTTGACCACGTGCCGGAAGGTCATGATGTTGTCGGCGGTGGTGAGCGCGTCGGCGTACCGCAGGTCGATCTCCTGCTGGCCGGGTGCGACCTCGTGGTGGCTGAACTCCACCGAGATGCCGATGCGTTCCAACGCGAGTACGCCCTGACGGCGGAAGTCCCGGGCCACGGCGTGGGTGGTGTGCTCGAAGTAGCCGCCGGTGTCGACCGGGGTGGGCACAGTGCCGTCCTGCGGCCCGTTCTCGAGCAGGAAGAACTCGATCTCGGGGTGGGTGTAGAAGGTGAAGCCCTTCTCGGCCGCCTTGGACAGCGCGCGGCGCAGCACGTGCCGGGGGTCGGCCCAGGACGGCCCGCCGTCGGGCAGCAGGATGTCGCAGAACATCCGGGCGCTCTCGCCGCTGACCCCGCCTTCGAAGGGGAAGACCTGGAAGGTGGTCGGGTCGGGCATGGCGACCATGTCCGATTCGAAGACCCGGGCGAAGCCCTCGATCGCCGAGCCGTCGAAGCCGATGCCTTCCTCGAAGGCCGCCTCGAGCTCGGCGGGTGCCACCGAAACGCTCTTGAGCGTGCCCAGAACGTCGGTGAACCACAGCCGGACGAACCGGATGTCCCGCTCTTCCAGCGTGCGGAGGACGAACTCCTGCTGACGGTCCACTTCCCCAACCCCTCGCGACACTCTTTTGTCCGCCTTGGCCGGGCTGCACCCGACCTGATCGCCCAGTGTTCCCGGGCCTGGTTACGCAGACGTTACGCGAACAGCCGCCGGCCGTCCCCTCGTGTCCCGCCGGGCGAGCGCGGGGCCCGGCCCTGCCGCCACGACGGCCGAACCACCACCGACGGCCGCCACGACGGCCGAGCACCTGCCGCCGCGGCCTCGCGAACGCCCGTCGCGGCGGGTGGCGGCCATCTCGTCGGAGGGTACGGACTGTCGCGACGAGGCTGGGGCAAGATGAAGGCATGCCCACCCTGCGTCTCGCCCTTTCCCAGGTCAACCCGAGCGTCGGCGACCTCGCCGGAAACGCCGATCTGGTCCGCAGTTGGACTCGCCAGGCCGCCGATGCCGGCGCCCAACTGGTGCTCTTCCCGGAGATGATGCTGACCGGGTACCCGGTCGAGGACCTGGTCTTCCGGCGTTCCTTCGTCGCCGCGTCCCGGGCCGCCGTGGAGCGGCTGGCCGCCGACCTGGCCGCCGACGGTCTCGGCGAGTTGCCGGTCGTTGTCGGCTACCTGGACGCCGACGGCCCGCCGCAGGTCAGCGGGGACGCCGAGCCGGGCCGGGGCGCCCGCAACGCCGCCGCGCTGCTGCACCGGGGCGTGGTGGCCGCCCGCTACTTCAAGCACCACCTGCCCAACTACGGGGTCTTCGACGAGGACCGGTACTTCGTCTCGGGTGACGCGCTGACAGTGGTGCGGATCGGCGGCGTGGACGTCGCGCTGACCATCTGCGAGGACCTGTGGCAGGCCGGCGGTCCCTTCGCCGCCGCCCGGAGGGCCGGCGTCGGCCTGGTCGTCAACATCAACGGCTCGCCGTACGAGCTGAACAAGGACGACATCCGGCTGCCGCTGGTCCGCCGCCGGGCCGCCGAGGCGGGCGCCGCCATCGCGTACGTCAACATGACCGGAGGCCAGGACGAGCTGGTCTTCGAGGGCGACTCGATGATCGTGACCGCCGACGGTGAGCTGCTCACCCGGGCACCGCAGTTCGTCGAACACCTGCTCGTGCACGACATCGAGCTGCCGGCCGCCGCCACCCCGCCGCCCGCCGACACGCTGGCCGACGGGATGCGGATCGTGCACAGCACGCTCGACGGCATTCCGCCCACCCCGTCCGGCCCGGCCGCCACCGGCGGGCTGATCGAGCCGGTGGCCGACGAGGCCGAGGTGTGGCAGGCGCTGGTGCTGGGTCTGCGCGACTACGTCAACAAGAACCGGTTCCCCTCGGTGGTCCTCGGTCTCTCCGGGGGCATCGACTCGGCGGTGGTGGCCGCGCTCGCCGTCGACGCGCTCGGGCCGGACCGGGTGGTCGGGGTGTCGCTGCCCAGCCAGCACTCCTCGGAGCACTCCCGGGAGGACGCCGCCGACCTGGCCAAGCGCACCGGCCTGGACTACCGCGTCGAGCCGATCCAGCCGATGGTCGACGGCTTTCTGGCCAACCTGTCGCTGTCCGGTGTGGCAGTGGAGAACCTCCAGGCCCGGGTCCGTGGCGTGATCCTGATGGCGCTGTCGAACCAGGAGGGCCACCTGGTGCTGACCACCGGCAACAAGAGCGAGCTGGCGGTCGGCTACTCCACCCTGTACGGCGACTCGGTGGGTGGCTTCAACCCGGTGAAGGACGTCTGGAAGACGCTGATCTGGCGGCTCGCGAAGTGGCGCAACCGGGACGCGGCCCGGCGCGGTGAGACCGCCCCGATCCCGGAGAACTCGATCGGCAAGCCGCCGAGCGCCGAGCTGAGCCCGGGCCAGCTCGACAGCGACAGCCTGCCCGAGTACGACGTCCTGGACCCGATCCTGATCGGCTACGTCGACGGTGACCTCGGCCGCGACGGGCTGATCGAGTCGGGTCACGACCCGGCCGTGGTGGACAGGGTGCTGCGGCTGGTGGATACCGCCGAGTACAAGCGACGGCAGTCCGCGCCGGGCACGAAGATCTCCATGAAGGCGTTCGGCCGGGACCGCCGTCTGCCGATCACCAACCGGTGGCGCGAGCACGGCTGAGCCGTACCCCTTGGGGTGCCGGGTCGGTGGCGCGGCCCGGCGCCGCCGCGCGGTGGACGCGCGGGGCGGTCCCGGGTGGCCAGCTGGGGCGGCCTCGCGCTGGTGGAGTGACATCTTGCACTGGGCCCTGCCGTCAGCCCGTCTCGCGGTGCGACGATCGCGACGGAACCCGGGGACCGCGCAGGCGGCCTCGAGGAAGGGAGACAGAGATGGTGGAGTCCACTCCGCACGAGGTGACCGCGTTGTACGGCGGCCCGGCCACCCGACGGGTCCGCACCCGCGACCTGATGGCCGCCAAGGAGCGCGGCGAGCGCTGGCCGATGCTCACCTCGTACGACCAGTACACGGCGTCGATCTTCGACCAGGCCGGTGTTCCGGTGCTGCTGGTCGGCGACTCGGCCGCGAACAACGTGTTCGGCTACGAGACCACCCTGCCGATCACCGCCGACGAGCTGCTGCCGCTGGTCCGGGCCGTGGTGCGGGCGACCCGGCAGGCGCTGGTCGTCGGTGACCTGCCGTTCGGCTCGTACGAGGAGGGTCCGGCCCAGGCGCTGCGCACGGCCGTCCGGTTCATGAAGGAGGGTGGCTGTCACGCGGTGAAGTTGGAGGGTGGCCGCCGCAACGCCGCGCAGATCGCCGCGATCGTCGGTGCCGGCATCCCGGTGATGGCGCACATCGGTTTCACCCCGCAGAGCGAGCACACCCTGGGTGGCTACCGCGTGCAGGGTCGCGGCGACGCCGCCGACGAGGTGCTGGCCGACGCGCGGGCGGTGGCGGAGGCGGGCGCGTTCGCTGTGGTGCTGGAGATGGTGCCCGGCGAGGTGGCCAAGCGGATCACCCACGAGCTGCCGATCCCCACCGTGGGCATCGGCGCGGGCCCGGACACCGACGCGCAGGTGCTGGTCTGGCAGGACATGGCCGGGCTGCGGACGGGCAAGGCGCCGCGCTTCGTGAAGCGGTACGCGGATCTGGCCGGTGCTCTCACCGACGCCACCCGCCGTTTCGCCGACGAGGTCCGCGGCGGCGAGTTCCCCGCCGCCGAGCACACGTTCTAGGACCGGGCACGGCGTGATCCGCTCCGGTTCCGTGGAACCGGGGCGGATCACGCCGCTCGGGGTCAGAGGTCGGTGACGCGGATGCCGGCGTGCGCCTTGTAGCGCTTGTTGATCGCGATCAGGTTGGCGGTGAACGCCTCGATCTGGTGGGCGTTGCGCAGCCGCCCGGCGTAGATGCCCCGCATGCCGGGGATCCGGGCGGCGAGCGCGCCGACGATGTCGACCAGCTCACGGTCCTCGGTGCAGATCAGCACGTCCAGGTCGATCCGGTCGACCTCGGGGTCGGCCAGCAGCGGAGCGCTGACGTGGTTGAACGCGGCGCAGACCCGCGAGTCGGGCAGCAGCGCGGCGGCCTGCTGCACGGCGCTGCCCTCGGCGACGGTCAGCGCGTACGGGCCCTGCTTGTCGAAGCCGAGCGGGTTGACGCAGTCGACGACGATCCGGCCGGCGAGCGGCTCGGCGAGGGCGGCGACGGTGGCGGCGTGCCCGTCCCACGGCACCGCGATGATCACCACGTCGCTGCGTCGGGCCACCTCGTCGTTGGCCGCGCCGGTGACGCTGCCGCCGGCCGGCACCCCGGGCAGGGCGGCGATCTCGGCAGCGGACTCGGCGGCCCGCTCAGCCGACCGGGATCCGATCAGCACCGTCTGGCCGGCCCGCGCGAACCGGTAGGCGAGGCCCCGCCCCTGGTCGCCGGTGCCGCCGATGATGCCGACCGTCAGCCCGGACACGTCGGGCAGCGTGCTCGCGTCGTATGCCATGGCCTCATCCTCGCAAACCGCCCGGCCCGTCAGCAGCGCCGAGCGCTGTGAGAATCCCCGCTGCCGCGAGCGACAGCGCCGCCGAGGACCGGGCCACGGCGGGCGACCCCTCCCACGGGGAGGATCGGGCCCGCGACGGCGGCCCGCTCAGGCCAGCTCGAACAGGACGGTACGGGCCGCCGGGTCGGCGGTGACCAGACGGACCCGGACCCGTTCGCCGAGCGGCAGTTGGCCGAGGCAGCGGGCGCGGACCGGCGGGGCGTCCAGTGCGACGGTGCCACCGGGCGGTCGGGGCCGGGACTTGCCGTTGGGCGGGGCGTCGACGTCGAGGACGGCCGCGTCGAAGGTCTCGCCCACCCGGTGCTCCAGCACCGCCGCCTCGGCCAACTCGACGGCGCCGCGAGCCGCCGCCGAGGCGACCCGGTCGGTGCTCGCCATGACCTCGGGCAGCCGGGGCAACGCGGCGCGGGCCCAGTCGGGCACCGCCTGGCCGGCGTGCAGAGCCAGGCAGACCTCGGTGGCGTACCGGTCGGCCAGCCGCCGCAACGGTGCCGTCACGTGGGCGTACGCGGCGGCCACGCCACCGTGCTCCGGATGCTCCGGCAGCTCCCCGTCGAAGGCGGTGTACGCGGCACCGCGCATCAGCTCGGCCGCCTGGTCGATGAACGCGGCGGCGCGCGGCTGGGCGGCGTCCAGTCCGGCGATGACCGGACCCGGGCCCACGTCGTCCGGCCAGTGCACGCCCAGCGGCGCGGCGGCGGCCCGGAGCCGCTGCACCGCTTCCGGCTTGGGCGCCGGCATCGTCCGCAGCAGACCCACCCGGCCGGCCAGCATGATGTCGGCGGCAGCCATTCCGGTCAGCAGGGAGATCTGCGCGTTGTGCTCTTCCATCGGCACCGGCGCGCGCAGCACCAGCCGCCAGCCCTCACCGTCGGGTTCCAGGTCCTGCTCGGGCAGCGGCAGGTTGATGGCGCCCCGGCTCAACCCACGGGCGGTCAGCCGGTCGCCGATCTCCGGCAGCAGCGCGATCGGGTCGGGTAGCCGCCCGGCCTCGGCTGCCGCCTGCACCCCTGTGTAGTCGAGTTTGGCGCGGCTGCGGACCAGGGCGCGTTCCAGCTCGACGGCAACGGTGCCGCCGTCGGCGTCCAGGTCGATGGTCCAGAGCACCGCCGCCCGGTCGTCGTCGGGCAGCAGGCTGGCCGCACCCTCGCTGAGGGTGCGTGGGTGCAGCGGCACGTTGCCGTCGGGCAGGTAGATGGTCTGCCCCCGCCGCCAGGTTTCCGCCTCCAACGCCCCGCCCGGGGTGACGTGCGCGGCGACGTCGGCGATCGCGTACCGCACCCGGTAGCCGCCACCGGGGCGGCGGGCGAGGTGCATCGCCTGGTCCAGGTCCCGCGAGGTGGCGGGGTCGACAGTGACGAACGGTATGTCGGTGCGGTCGACGGGCGGCTGCGGCGGTGCCGCAGCCGCCTCGTCGGCTTCACGCTGGGCGTCGGCCGGGAACTCCTCGGGCAGGCCGAGCTCGCGGCGCAACGCGCCGAAGTCGATGCGGGGCGCGAGTACGCGTCGGATGACCACGGGTCAATCCTGACAGCGCCACGGGTGATCCGCTTCCGGTGACCGGCCGGAAATCCGCACGCTGTGGGGATGCTCCGCGCTCAGCCGGTCGCCTTGCGGGCGGCGCTGCGGGCCCCCCTGGGGGCGGTGGCTCGGGCGGCGACCGGGCGGGCCGGCGACTTGCGGGCTGTCACCTTGCGGGCCGGTGCCTTGGCCGCGACGGTCTTCTTCGCCGGTGCCTTCTTCGCCGCCGCCTTACGGGCGGTGGTCGACGAGGTACCCGACACCTTCGCGGCCGGGGCCTTCTTGGCCGGAGCCTTGCGGGCCCCGCCGCTGGGGCGGGTCGACGCGGTCTTCTTCGCCGCCGCCGTCTTCTTCGTCGCTGTCTTCTTGGCGGCGGACGCCGTGGTCGCCACCTTCCGCGCCGGGGCCTTCGCCGCGCTGGTGGTCTTGCGCGCCGGTGCCTTCGCCGCGGTGGTGGTCTTGCGCGCCGAGGCCTTCGCGGCGGTGGTGGTCTTCTTCGCCGCGCTGGCGGTGGTCTTCTTCGCCGCGCTCGCCGTCTTCTTCGCCGTGCCTGTGGTCTTCTTCGCGGCGGTGGTCGTCTTGCGCGCGGTGGACGCCGGGGCCCGCTTGGCGGCGGCGGTCGTCTTGCGGGTGGTGGTCGAGGCCTTCGCGGGGGCCTTCTTGGCCGCTGCTGTGGTCTTGGTCGTGGTCTTCTTCGCGGGGGCCTTCGTAGCCGCCGTGGTGGTCTTCCTGGCCGGGGCGCGGCCCGCCCCGCCGGCGGCCTTGCGGGCCGATGCCTTCGCGGCAGCCGTGGTGGACTTGCGCACGGGGGTGGTCCGGCTCGCCGCGGTGTTCCGCTCCGCCGCGGCGGTCTTCTTCGCGGTGGTGCGTCGGGCGGCTGGGCGCTTGGTGGCCTGCTGTGCTTCGGCCATCGTGGTTCCCTCCTTGGGGGACGTGCTCTCGCGTGCGTCCTCGCGGAGCACGAAAACCTCGGCGCGAGCCGTCCCGCGCCGCCTATCTGTCGTCCCCGGCCCAACGAGCGTCCTCGGCATCCCACGCCTCGTTCCGCTCCTGCACTCGTTGCAGGGCGTTCTCCGCGTCGGCCGCCGAGTCGTACGGGCCGAGAACGTGCTTCGCCGGACACACGTTGGAGTCCGTCTCGACCCGGTGATGCCGGGTGCACCAGTAGAACTGCCCACCACGTCCGCTGTCGCTCATGGGAATCACTGTGCACCGCGAACCGGCCGGCCGCCACCGGATCGCACAAGTCGCCGACGATCTCCACAGTAGATATGCATTGCGTTCGTCGGGCCGAAATGGCGAAACGCGTGGGACTGGAACACCAGAAGATGCGCAGGTGAGCCCTGCTGTGGGCACCTCTATGATCGCGGGATGGCGATACCGGACTACATCCTGGGGTTGCGCAAACACGTCGGCCACGACCTGCTCTGGCTGCCGAGCGTCAGCGCGGTGGTCCGCAACGACGCCGGTGAGCTGCTGCTCGGTCAGCGCGCCGACGACGGGCGGTGGTCGGTGATCAGCGGTTTCGTCGAGCCGGGCGAGCAGCCGGCCACCGCGCTGGTCCGCGAGGTGCGCGAGGAGACGGGCGTGGAGGTGGCGCCGGTGCGGATGTCCAGCGCCGTGTCGCACCCGCACACGTACCCGAACGGGGACCGCTGTGAATACCTGAACATGGGGTTCCTGTGCCGGGCGATCGGCGGCACCGCCCGGGTCAACGACGACGAGTCGTTGGCCGTGCGGTGGTTCCCGTTGGACCAGCTGCCCGAGCTGGACAAGCACGCCCTGCTGGTCATCGCGTACGCGTTGCGCGAGAAGCAGGTGGCCGGTTACCTGGAGCCGGGTACGACGTGGGACGACGTACCCGACTGAGGTTCACACCGGGGTCGGCGCGAGGGCGACCGGCTCGGCGGGGGCCGACCGGGCCGCCCGGATGGTGTACGCGAGCGCGTACGGCGTGCAGGCCAGGTAGAGCATGGGTTCCGCCCGCACCTCGTTGATGACGATGTGGAAGATCTCCCACGAGATGGCGGGTCTGGGCAGTCTGATGTTCCATTCCGTCCAGGTGGCGAGGAGCCACAGCGGTGCGGAGATCCAGTCGACGCCGCCCAGTGGCGTCGGACTGCTGACGGGGCCGGCGCGACGGCCCGCCGCGATGACGTCGACGACGGCGAGAATCACCGCGAGGTCGGCGGCGGCGAGTGCGCCGAGGATGCCCACCCACCAGGCCACACGGAGGCGGTTGCGGGAGGCGAGGCTCGCCGCGGCCCAGAGGGCCAGCGCCAGGCCGGCCAACCAGAGCAGCAGCCCGGGTACGAAGGTGACCGGGTCGTCCGGGGAGATGGCAGCGAGGAACACGACACCGACCGCGCCGATGGGAAGCACCACGCCGAGCGCGATGCGTAGCGGGCTGTCGAGTGCGGTGTGTCGGGCCCAGCGCGCGGCGAACACCGCCAGCAGCACCGCCAACCCGATGGTGAGTGCCGTCCAGATCGGCTTCTGCATCCGCTCGGACCAGTCCTGGGTCACCATCCGCTCGATCGGCATGAGGGCGAAGGCACTGGCGAGCACGATCCCGACGCAGACGATCGGGGACAGCAGTAGTGCGGCGACGGTGCGGCCGGCCCGACCGCGCATCACTGAGCGGTCGACGATCGGGGCACCGGTCCGACTGACGGCCAGGCTCACCGCGAAGCCCAGCATTCTCGTCCGGTGACCGCTCTCGGCCAGCACGTGCAGCTCGGCGGCCCACTCGCGGCGCAGGTCGTCGCGAACCTCGGCCGGCCAGCGGCGCGCGGCCAACTCCAACAGCAGTTCGGCGGCCCGGCGGGTCACCACGCCGGTGCTCCGGTGGGCTCGGTGCCGCCCCACGAGCGACGGCCGTCGGGGATAGCGGCCCGCAGGTCGGCGAGCGCCTGGCGGGCCTGCGTCACCCCGACGGCGGTCAGTCGGTAGTAGCGGCGGGCCGGCCGCCCGGCCGCGACGGGATCGATCGCCTCCCAGTCGGCGGCCAGCCAGCCGGCCCCCTGCAACCGGTGCAGCACCGGGTAGAGGGTGCCGCTGGGCAGGCCGGTCAATCGCATCAGGTCGAGCCCGTAGCGCTGCTCGTCGGGTTCGGCGAGCAGCGCCGCGAGCACCTTCGCGACCGGAATGGTCATCCGCATCCGACCACTGTATCGGAACTCTACATAGGGGTGGGTACCCGTTCGACGGGAATCCACAGCTCGGCGTCCGCCTGGGTTCCGTCCGCCGACACCCGGACCCGGGAGATCTCCGGTCCAGGTCGGCTGCGGTACGGGTTGGACGGAAACCACTGGGTGAACACGTCACGCCACAGGAACTGCACTGCCTGCGGAAACGCGCCGGAGGTGGTGAACACCGCCCACGACCCCGCCTGCACCGGCAGCGCGTCCATGTCCTCCGGCGGCTCGGTGCCGGTCACCACCCCGTGCCAGTAGTCGAGCTCGGTGCCCTCCTGCCGACTGTCGGCGAGGTTGTCGCTGACGTTGACGATCCCCTTCGGTTCCTGATCGGAGAGCGCCTCGATCCGCTCGGTCGTCTCCTTGTCGATGCTCCTGATGAACGCGACGATCGCCGGGTTCATCCCCTCGTGCACCAGCGGGACCCGGGCCTTGCGCCCCACCAGCGCGAACGCGTCCTTGTCGACGATCCGGTACTCCATGCTGCCGCTCCCTTCGACTGTGAGTCGGAAGGACATCCGGGGCTGGGCACGCAGCGCTGCCCGCGTACGCCGAGCTTCTCCTGGCCCCACGCCGTGCACGGCGTGGAACGCCCGGGCGAACGCCTCCGCCGAGCCGTAGCCGTAGTGCACAGCGACGTCGAGCAACGTCCGCTCCCCCGCCAGCACGTCCGCACCGGCGACGGTGAGCCGACGCCGACGGATGTACTCCGACAGCGGCATTCCGGCCAGCGCGGAGAACAGCCGCCGGAAGTGGTACTCCGACGTCAGCGCGATCCGCGCCAGCTCCGCCACCTCGATCTTCCGGTCGAGGTGACGCTCGATGTACGTCATGGCCTCGTTGAGCCGATCCAGCACCCGGGCCTCCTTCCCTTCGAGCACCGACGTTAGGTCGCAGGGTCGGTCGCCCACCCGACATCCGATGCCCGCATCGGTCGGGTGCGGCCAGCGACCGCCGTGTCGTAGCCTGGCGGACTTTGCTTCCCGAGGAGGTCGACGTGGCCGAGTATCCGCAGGACGTCGTGCAGCGCTTCCACGGCACCCCCGAGCAGGTCGACGCCGGCCTGGTGGGCGAGCCGCCGCGGACGTGGGAGTCCGTCGTCATCGAGGAGTACGACCCGTCCTGGGCGCAGCGGTTCGTCAACGTCCGGTCGTCGCTCACCGAGGCGCTCGGCGCTCTGGTCATCGCTGTGGAACACGTCGGATCGACGGCGGTGCCGGGGCTCGCGGCCAAGCCCGTCATCGATGTCGACCTCGTCATCGAGGACACCGCCGAGGAGGCCACCTACCTCCCCACCCTGGAACGGCTCGGGTACCGGCTCGTCCTTCGGGAACCCTGGTGGCACGGGCACCGGATGCTGCTCAGCCCCGCCGAGGACGTCAACCTGCACGTCTGGCCGCAGGGTGCTCCGGAACCGGTCCGGCACCAACTTTTCCGCGACTGGCTGCGCTCGCATCCGGACGACCGGGAGCGGTACGCCGCGACCAAGCGCCGCCTCGCGCGGGACACCGCGCACCGGCCCCGCGACTACAGCCTCGCGAAGAACGACGTCATCGACGAGATCTACGCGCGCATCTTCGCCGCCTGATGACCTCACGTCGCCGACGGCCGCGCGCAGATCAGTCTGATCAGCGCGGCGGCTGCTGCATCATGAGCCAGGTGGGTACGGGCTCCGGCAGGAAGCTCATCACCTCCCAGCCGGCCCGGCGGTACAACTCGACGTTGACCGGGTTGCTGGTCTCCAGGATCGCCGGCAGGCCGTCGGCGGCGGCGCGGTCCAGCCCGGCCCGCATCACGGCACGACCCCAACCGCGTCCGGCGTTGTCCGGGTGGGTGCCCAGGACACCGAGGTACCAGAACGGGAACGCCGGCAGGGCGTCGTGCACGATGTCGTCGTAGCCCTGCACGCGGGCCAGCACGTCGGCCGGGTACGGAGAGACCTCCGGTACCGCGTGCGCAGCGGCCGGCACCGCGGCCGACTGCCCGGTCGGCGGGTCCCAGAGGGCGACCGCCGCACCCCCGTCGATCGTCCAGATCGACTTCTGGTGCACCCGCTTGTCGAAGAGGTGCCCGAAGAAGGCGGCGCAGTACCGGGGATAGGTCTCCTCGTCGGGGAACAGCCACCGCAGGATCGGATCCTTGACGAACGCTGCGACGAGTGTGTCCACAACTCTGGCGCGGTCGGCGGGCGTGGCGATGGTGATCTCGGGCGTCGTCACGGCAGTTGACACTAGTCGGGAAAAGCGCCTTGACCCTGACACGGTGGCGGGCCGGAGACTGGCCGCATGGACCTCGATGACTACCGGAAACACTCCGCGTACAGCGACCCGGGTCGGCACGGCGGGCTCCTCGACGCCGTGGCGAGCGACTTCCCCACCGTGGCGGCGACCGCCCGCAACGTGATCGTCCACTACCGGGCCGGTGGCGTCGAGTTGCCCGACGAACGCCTCGACGAGGTGAACTGCCGCTGGGTGGACCGCATCCTCGACACTGACCAGTCCCGCTTTCCAGTGCCCCTCGCGGCGGAGCGTCCGGCCGTCGACCGCGTGGCAGGCTGCTGTCGGGACCACACGCTGCTCTCGGTCGCGGTGCTGCGTCAGCACGGCATTCCCAGCCGCAGCCGCGTCGGTTTCGCCTCGTACTTCGCGCCCGACTGGCACCACGACCACGTGCTGGTGGAGTACTGGAACGGCGACCGGTGGGTCTGGGCCGACCCGGAGCTCGACCCAGCCGGCGACTGGGGGTTCGACGGGTACGACATCGACCCGAAGGCGGGGCTCTTCGACTCGGCGGCGCGGGTGTGGTCGGCGTACCGGGCCGGGACGATCGACCCCGAGCGCTACGGCGTCAGCCCGGAGCTGCCGATCCGAGGCGACTGGTTCGTCCACGACTACGTTCTGATCGAGCTGGCCCACCGGCAGAAGGACGAGCTGCTGCTCTGGGACGGCTTCGGCGCGATGACCGAGGACATCGCCACCGCCGACCTCACGCTCGTGGACGAGATCGCCGCGTTGTTGCTCGCCGCCGACGACGGCGACGAGACCGCGGAGAAGGCCCTCGCCGACCGGTACGCCAGCGATGCCCGACTCCGCCCCGGCCCGCAGGTGCACAGCATCTCGCCGGTCTCCGGCACCGTCAGCACTGTCGATCTGCGCGTCAGCCGAAGGTGAAGGCGTACGCCTCCACGCCGGGCTCGCCGAACGTGATCTCCAGGGTCCGCTCCCCGACCGCGCCGTTCTGGCGGACGAGCTGGTAGAGCCGGCCGTCCTGGAGTAAGCCGTTGCCGTCGGAGTCGACGTCGACGCCGTGTGACGGGCCGGGAGCGTCGCCGTCGAGCAGCACGCGGAACGGCATCGGCCCTCCCGCCCCGGGGGCCAGCACGAGATGCGCGTCGCGGGCGTGGAACCGGAAGGCGATGCCGCCGCCGGCCTGGTCCAGCACGACGTTCTCCGACCCGATCGTCCACTCTCCTGCAAGGGCCCACTGGTTCAGGCCGAGGCTCTCCGGCACCTGGTAGGCGCGACGGTCGTCGAGCGCCGGGTCGTTCGGCGACGCGAAGTGTTCGCCGCGACCGAAACCGAGGTACGTCTCGGGCGTCCGCAGGTTGTTCCAGTCGGCCTCCGCCTCCGGGCCGAGCCCGTTGACGGGTACGGGTTCGCGCTCGATACCGAGCAGTTGCTGGAGCACCCGCTCGGACTGCTCGTAGCGTCCCTCGCCGAAGTGCTCGTCGCGGATGACGCCGTCGGTGTCGACGAAGTAGAGCGCCGGCCAGTAGTGGTTGTCGAAGGCGCTCCAGATCGCGTAGTCGTTGTCGACCGCCACCGGGTAGTCGATCGATCGGGCCGCCACCGCCCGCCGCACCTGGTCGACCTCGTGCTCGAAGCCGAACTCCGGGGTGTGCACCCCGATGACCACCAGCCCGTCATCGCGGTATGCCTGCGACCAGGCACGCACGTACGGCTCCTGGCGCAGCCAGTTGATGCAGGTCAGCGTCCAGAAGTTGACCAGGACGACGCGTCCGCCCAGGTCGGCGGGGCCGAGTGGCTCGGAGTTGAGCCACTCGGCCGCCCCGTTGAGCGGGGGCAGGTGCACGGCCATCTAGCGCAGCGACCGGAAGGCGGTGCGAAGCTCTTCGGAGAAGATCTTCGGCTGTTCCCAGGCTGCGAAGTGCCCGCCCACGTCGAGCTTGTTGTAGTAGATGAGGTTGGAGTACGCCTGCTCGGCCCAACTCTGTGGCGCCTCGTACAGCTCGTCCGGGAAGACGCTCACGGCGACCGGAACCTTCACGCCCTTGGCGGCGAAGAACGAGAGTTTGTTCTCCGCGTACAGACGGGACGCGGAGACCGCGGTGTTCGTCAACCAGTAGAGCGAGATGTTGTCCAGGATGTCGTCGCGGGTCAGGCCCGCTGTGGCCCCGTCGAACACTTGCGAGATCAGGGCCAGACTCTTCGCGTCGTGGTCGAGCAGGAAGGACGCCAGGCCGACCGGAGAATCCGCCAGCGCGGTCAGCGTCTGCGGACGTGTCGCCATCATGAGGGCGTAGGCGACGTGTTTCCAGACGAAGTTGGCTTCCTCGGCGGCACGCATCTCGTCGTCGGACAGCCCCGATGGCAGCGAGCCCATGGCGTTGTTCGCACCGGTGGTGTCGCCCTGGAACAGCAGGTCGATCTCGGTGGGGATCGCACCGGGCATGTTGGTGTGGATGCCGAGCAGTTCCGGAGGCGCCTGGAGGCCCATCTGGTCGACGATGACCGCACCCCAGTCACCGCCCTGCGCGACGAACCGGTTGTAGCCGAGCCGCTTCATCAGCTCCGTCCAGGCGGTCGCGATCTTCTGCGGGTTCCATCCCGACTCGGTCGGCTTGCCGGAGAAGCCGTGGCCGGGCAGCGACGGAATCACCAGGTGGAAGGCGTCCGACGCGCTCGCGCCGTGCTTGGTCGGGTCGGTGAGCGGCTCAATGATCTTCATCTGCTCGATCACCGAGCCCGGCCACCCGTGGGTGACGATGAGCGGCATCGCGTCCTCGTGCTTCGAGCGCACGTGGATGAAGTGGATGTCCACCCCGTCGATGGTGGTCATGAACTGCGGTACGGCGTTCAGCCGCGCCTCGACAGTGCGCCAGTCGTACTCTTTCTCCCAATAGCGGGCGACGGCCTGAATGGTCGCGAGTGGCACGCCCTGCGACTGGTCGTCCACCGTTTCCTTGTCCGGCCAGCGGGTGGCCTTGATGCGCCTCTTCAGGTCATCAAGGTCGGCCTGAGGAATGTCGACCGAGAACGGTCGAATCTCCGTGGTGCCCGGACGGGTCTTGGTTTTGACAGCCATGCGTGTTTCCTCTCCGTCTAGGTTTGCGCCTCGCGAGGAGAAATCATGGGGTGAAGGCTCTGCCCGGACTTATGTGCCAATTGGGACTGGGCACGCCGCCGCCATATCTCGGAGCCTAGTGTTGGCCGACCGCGATGGTCGGCGAAGTTGACACTTGCTCAGTCGTCGGATTCGGTCGGGCAGGTGGGATAGAGACGCGTCCCGTGCTGAGTCGTTCGACCCGGTCATGTCTGGAGTGCTCATGCGGTCTCGGCCTGGAGGGCGGGGCCGAGGAGGAGCCCACCGTCGATGACATACTCCGACCCCGTGATGAACGACGCGTCCGATGACGTGAGGAACAGGAGAAGACGGCTGACGTCGGTCGGCTCCCCGAGCCGGGGGATGGCGAACGGCTCGGGTGAGTAGAAGTCGGCGATTGCCGCGACTGCGCCAGCTGCCGGTTCGTGGATGAAGGCGGTCGATATCACGCCGGGGTGGATGGTGTTCACCCGGATGCGGTCGCGGCCGAGCTCGAGCGCTGCCGTTTGGGTGAGACCTCGCACAGCCCACTTGCTGGCGACGTACGGCGCGTAGTGAGCCGTACCGCCCAGGCCCATCGTCGAGGCGATGTTGACGATGGCTCCCCCTGCTGCGCGGCGTAGCGCGGGGGCGGCGGCCTTGATGCCGAGGAAGGTCCCTGTGAGGTTGATGTCGAGGATGCGCGACCACGTGGCCTGCTCCGTGTTTTCGATCGTTGCCGGCGGATTTTGGACGCCCGCGTTGTTGACGAGCACGTTCAGGGCGCCGAAGGCGCTCTCGGCGGCCAGCACAGCGGCGGACCACGAGCTCTCGTCGGTGACGTCAAGGCGGGCGAAGCGAGCGCGGGTCCCGAGCTCGTCGACGAGAGCGGCGCCACGTTCCGCGTCGATGCCGCCGATCACCACGTTCGCTCCCTCCGCGTGGAAAGCGCGCACGTGGCTGGAGCCCTGGCCGCCGGTCCCACCGGTCACGAGCACGGTCTGGTTGTCGAAGCGAGGCATCAGATGTTCCTTCGGTACCTGGGTGAATGACCGGGATCACCAGCGATGGCGGCGGCCTGTGGTGAGTCGGTCGACTCACCACTGCCCTGACACTAGGTCGGTGGCAATGGCGAGTCAAGCCACTCACCTCGTATGCTCGGTTCATGAGCAGGGTCGTGACGACGTATCACCAGCGCGTCGCCCAGGAGAAGCGCGCGCTGATCGTGACGGCCGCGACCGCGCTGTTCCTCGAGCTGGGCTACGACCGGACGTCGCTGGCGCAGATCGCGGAGCGCTCGGGCGTTTCGCGGGCCACCTTGTTCAAGCAGTTCCCGAGCAAAGCGGCCCTGTTCGACGCCATCGTCACCGAGTCCTGGGCAACAGCTGACGAAGAGGACCCGCCGCCAGCAGGCAACGTCGTTGACGGGCTCAGCACCATCGGTCGCCGCTACGCCAAGCTGTTGAGCCAGCCCCAGATGACCGATTTGTTCCGAATCGTCATCGCCGAGCTGCCTCGGTTCCCCGAGCTGGCCCAGGCGCAGTTCTCGCACGGGAAGTTGCCCTACTTCGAGTCCGTACGCAGCTACCTCCTCACTGAACACGAGGCGGGAACGGTGCGGGTCGAGGACGTGGACCTCGCAGCCACCCAGTTCCTGGGCATGATCTCCAACTACGTCTTCTGGCCGACACTCCTGGTGCCGGGCTGGGAGGTGAGCGCTGAACGCGTCGCTCAGGTAGTCGACGAGGCCGTCCGCACCATCGCCGCCCGGTACGCCACGACTGGACCAGAGGCGTCCACCAACTGATCCCGCTGACCGCGACACAGTCCCCGCAGCCACAAAGCTGATGCCTAACGCAATCGAGGCCGTCGGCAACAAGGACATTTGCGGGCCGGTCACGGGCGTCCAGGGGCAGCGACCGCGTGTTCGGCGGCTCGGCTGACCTGCTCCCAACCCGCCCAGGTGTCCATCCGCCGACGGGAGATGTCGAACGCCAGGTCGTACACCATGCTGCCGAGCAGGAGCCGCAGCGGCGGGTCGTCGCTGTCGACCAGTCGCAGCAGCGCCTCGGCGGCCAGCCGGGGTTCGCTGTCGATCGAGCCTTCCGCCCACTGGCGCTCCAGTTCGGCGCGCAGTGGCGCGTAGGCGTCCATCGGGATGGTGGCGCTCAGACTCGTGTAGAGGTCGGTCCAGTAGCCGCCCGGCTGCACGATGCTGACGGTGATGTCGAAGGCCGCCGCCTCCATCGCCAGCGCCTCGCTCATGCCCTCCAGCGCGAACTTGCTCGCGCTGTAGAGGCCGGTGCTCGGGAAGCCGCCGAGCGCCGCGATGCTGGAGACCTGCACGATGTGGCCGGCCCGCTGGGCGCGCAGGTGCGGCAGCACGGCCTGACCGACCCAGAGCGCGCCGAAGAAGTTGACCTCGAACTGGGCGCGCGCCTCGGCCTCGGTGAACTCCTCGATCATGCCCATGGACAGGGTGCCGGCGTTGTTGACGACGATGTCGAGCCGGCCGAAGTGCTCGACGGCGGTGTCCACGGCGGCGATGACCGCCGCCCGGTCGGTCACGTCGAGGGTCAGGGCCAGCAGCCGGTCGGCGTACTTCTCGTCGAAGTCGGCCTGGGCGATGGTCCGGGCGGCGGCGACCACCCGATCACCCCGGTCGAGTGCGGCGTCGGCGAAGGCGCGGCCCAGGCCGCGGCTGGCACCGGTGATGAACCAGGTACGCATGCGCTTCTCCTCATTTCAAGACGAGACGGTCCGTCTCGCGATGGACCGAGGTTAGGCGCGCGACAACACCGCCGTCAAGACGAGACGGTTCGTCTCGCGAACTGATATCGTTCGGCCCATGACGCCCAACACGGCCCGGCGGCGGGAGACCTCCCGCCGCGCCATCCTCACCGCGGCCTTCGACCTGCTCCAGGAGACGGGGTACGCGAAGCTCAGCATCGAGGGCATCGCCGCGCGGGCCGGCGTCGGCAAACAGACCATCTACCGCTGGTGGCCGTCGAAGGGCGCTGTCATCTTCGACGCCTTCCTCATGCTCAGCGAGGCCACCGAGGGTGGGCCGCCGACGCTGCCGGACACCGGCGACCTGGCGGCGGACCTGACAGTGGTGCTGCGCGCCACGGTCGAGGAGATGAACGATCCCCGGTACGAGCAACCGATGCGCGCGCTGGCCACCGAGATCGCGCTCGACCCCGAGCTAGCCGCGGCGTACGCCGAACGGTTGGACGGGCCGCTGAAGGAGGCCAAACGGCAACGCCTGCGCAGCGCCCAGCAGGCCGGCCAGATCGCCGACGACATCGACCTCGACGTGGCGGTGGACCTGATCTGGGGTCCGCTGTTCAGTCGCTGGCAGCAGCGCAGCGGGCCGCTCACCGCCGAGTACGCCGACCTCGTCGTCACCACCGCCCTCAACGGACTGCGCCCCCGCCGATCCAGCGAGTGACGATCGGTGGGACGGCTTTGCGCTGCCACAGCGGGGTGCGGCAACATCAGGCGCCGTGACGGCACCAGGCGCGGCCCCCGACAACCACACCCCGGCCAGCACACCCCGGTTGAGTCGGCGGGTCCGGCACTGGTTGGCCGGCGCCGGTGTCACCGCCCTGGCCGCCGTCCTGGGCATCACCCTCGCCGTGCGCGGAGGCGCCACCCCGGCCTGCGCCGCGCCACCGACGGGCAACGCCGTCCACAAGGGAAAGGCCAGCTTCTACGACGCGGGCCGCTCGGGCGGCAACTGCTCCTTCCCCGGCCCGCCGGCGGACCGCCTCTACGTGGCCCTCGGCGCATCCCAGTACTCCGGATCGGCGGCCTGCGGCAGTTACCTGGAGGTGAGCGGCCCGAAGGGCACGGTCCGGGTGATGGTGATGGACCAGTGCGGCGGCTGCGGACCCAGCAAGATCGACCTGTCCACCGAGGCGTTCAGCAAGATCGCGGACCGTTCTCAGGGCATCGCGCCCGTGACGTACCGGGCGGTGGTGAACCCACCGCTCGACGGAGGGCTCACCTTCCGGATCAAGGGCGGTGCCTCGAAACACTGGTTCGCGGTGCAGGTCGGCAACCACGGCAACCCACTGCGCTCGGTCGAGGCGAAAGGGCCGGGTGGCGGCTTCCGCAAGGCCGCCCGGCAGAGCGACAACCACTGGGCCATCGAGGGCGGGATCGGCCCCGGGCCGTACAGCATCAAAGTCACCGACGTGTACGGACGCCAGGCGACCGCCACCGGCATCCGCCTGGTCACCAAGCAGGTGCAACGCAGCACGGCCACCCTCGCCAGCGCCTCCCCCACACCCAGCAACTCACCGTCGGCCCCGCCGACCCCCAGCGCTACGCCCTCACCGACTTCAACGGAATCGGTCGCACCCACGACGACAGTCGAAGCCCTCGCCGGTGCCGCGCCCCTCGACCGCCCCCGCTGCTGACCAGCCCTGGCCCATGGCGCGGTTCCGGCCGACACCTTCCTCGGCGAACCGACCCGGTTCATCGACGAACGCGCGCACATCTGGTAGCTGCCACCGCCGGGCCCCGACCCTCATGCCCTCCGTACCATCCAGCGATGATCTCGGAAACCTTCGATACGCGCGGCGGGCTCACCTACGTTGACCGCCTCGACCTCACCCGGGGCGACACGCTCAGGGCTGTCCAACGAATGGTCTGGCCGACGGTGCGGTTGCACGCCGACCACAGCACGGTGACCTTCACGTCGCGTACCGGGTCGGACACCCTGGAGCATTTCTACGTCGCCGCGGTGGCGCACCATCCGTTTCACCGGCGGTTCCCGCTGCCGGCGACCGCCGTCGCCTTCGAGGTCGAGGAGCGCGACCAGGTCCTGCTCTTCTGGACCCCCCGCGTCGGCGCGGTCCTGCGGGCACTCGAGAAGCTGGGCTGGGACGCCGCACAGCCCGAGCCCTGGACTCCGTACGCCTGAACTGGTGGTCGCGCGAATCCACGTCACAGTGCGCAGCGGACGCCTGCCGGATGAGTACGGCAGGTGACGAAAGAGAGAAGGGACACCCTCCGAGGCCCGTTGACATGCGTTTCGAGCGAGTGACAGCGTTGTCATCGACTCATTTCCTCCATATGAGACGAGGAGCGCATCTTGCTCTATCGGAACTCACACCGTCGCCGCGCGACAGCAGCCGCCGCAGCCGGAATCCTCATCACGGGGCTGGCGCTCGCCCCGTCCGCGCCGGCGCAGGCGAGCCGCCACCGGGCCCAGGACGACGCCGTACGCTCGGGTGACGCACGTTTCGAGGTGCTGTCCCCGACGCTGATCCGCACCGAGTACCAGAAGGACGGCAGGTTCACCGACGCCGCCACCTTCAACGCCGTCGGGCGCGATGATTTCCCCCGGACGCGGTTCACGAAGCGCGTCGACCACGGTTGGCTCACCATCGACACCGGCGCGATGACGGTGCGGTACCGGGTCGGCTCGGGCGCGTTCACCGCCGACAACCTCACCGTGCAGCTCAAGGCCGGCAAGCAGACCGTGCAGGGCCAGCCGTGGGCCGGCCACACCGCCCCGGCCTGCGCGTTCGGCGCGCTCTGCGAGGCCGAATCGCTACAGCTCAACGGCCCCGGCGTGGCCACCGACCACAAGGGGTACACCGGGCGTGGCTTCGCTGCCGGCTTCGCCGCGGCCGGCGACTCGATCACCTTCGCGCTCGACGCCCCGGCGGCCGGCACGAAGCAGCTCACCGTCCGCTATGCCAACAGCACCGGCGGCGACGGCCAGAACGTGGACCGCGCCCTGACTGTTCGGGTCGACGGCGACGCCGGCCACACGCTGACGCTGCCGCCCACCGCCAACTGGGACACCTGGGGCCTGGCCACCGTGCCGGTCGACCTCACCGCGGGCCGGCACGAGATCAGCGTCGTGCGGGGTCCCAACGACTCCGGCAACGTGAACGTCGACAGCCTCGCGGTGGTCAACCCGGGTGATCCGTTCCCGGCACCGACCCCGCCCCAGCCGCAGCCCCTGCGGTTCGGCACGCTGGGAGAGGCTGAGACCGGCGCGCTGACCGGCGGCGCGAGGCCCGCGAACGACCACAACGGCGCATCCGGTACGGGATTCCTGGCCGGCCTGGAGAGCACCACCTCCGCCGACGCGCTCACCGTCACGGCTGTTCCGTCCGCCGGTGACTACCAGGTGCAGATCCGCTACGCCAACGGTCAGGCCGGTGCCCAGCCGAGCCAGACACGCACCATGTCGGTCACCGCGGGAACGGCCGCTCCGGTCACGGCGACCCTTCCGCCGACCAGCGGGTGGGACTACTGGAACACCGTTTCCGTGCCGGTCCACCTCGACCGGGGCACCAACACCGTGACGCTGGGCTGCCCCACGGACGCCAGCTGCAACGTCA
Organism: Micromonospora sp. NPDC005205; assembly: GCF_040608275.1. Taxonomy (NCBI): domain Bacteria; kingdom Bacillati; phylum Actinomycetota; class Actinomycetes; order Micromonosporales; family Micromonosporaceae; genus Micromonospora; species Micromonospora sp. NPDC005205. The sequence continues at coordinate 125,459 of NZ_JBEXHV010000015.1, read as the reverse complement.
ACGTCGACACGGTCGCCGTCACGGGCAAGGGCTTCCCACTGCTCGCCCCGCACGCACCGCTCGGCGGCTACCGCCGGGGCCTGGACGGCGTGACCGGCTCCGCGCTCACCGCCCCGGGCCTGCTGTACCAGGACGGCTGGTATCTGCTCGACGACTCAGCCTCGGCCCTGAGCACCACCAAGCCCCGGCCCGCGCCCGAGCAGGACGGCTACGTCTTCGCGTACGGGCAGGACTTCACCCGTGGCCTGAAGGACCTGTCGACCCTGACCGGGCCCACGAAGCTGCTGCCGAAGTGGGCGTACGGGGTGTGGTACTCCGAGTACTACGACCGCACCGCCACCGAGTTCCAGGAGCTGGTGGCCCGGGCGAAGGCCGAAGGCGTACCCCTTGATGTTCTTGTTCTCGACACGGACGTCAAGGCGCCGGACAAGTGGAACGGCTGGAGCATCGACCCCACCCGGATCCCCGACCCGAAGGCGTTCTTCGACTGGGCCAGGAAGCAGGGCCTGCACACCGGCATCAACATCCATCCCAGCATCCTCGGCTCGGACCCGAAGTTCGCGCAGGCGCAGGCCACCGCGAAGGGCAAGCTCCAGCGCGTCGGCTGCAACGGCGGCCCCGACTGCTACACGTTCGACTTCGGCGACCCGGACCAGCTCACTGCATACATGCAGCTGCACGACGGGATGATCCCGAAGGGCAGCAAGGGCCCGGACCTGTGGTGGCTGGACTGGTGCTGCGACAACACGACGTCGTCGCTCGCCGGCGTGACCGGTGACGCGTGGATCAACCAGCAGTACGCCGACAAGACCGGCTTCGCCTTCTCCCGGGCGTACGGCTCGTTGCAGGCCGGCGGCTACAGCAGCCCGACCCCCGTGTCGACCGGCCCGTGGGCCGACAAGCGCACCACCCTGCACTTCACCGGCGACACCACCTCCGACTGGTCGACCCTCCAGATGGAGGTCGGCTACACGCCGGGCGAGTCGGCCGCGACCGGGCTCGCCGCGGTCAGCCACGACATCGGCGGGCACACCGGCGGCCTCCAGGAGCCGGGCACCGAACCAGGCAGCACCAAGCTGCCCGACGACCTCTACGCCCGGTGGGTCCAGTTCGGCACGTTCCAGCCCATCGACCGGCTGCACTCCAACCACAGCGACCGGCTGCCCTGGCAGTACGGCCCGGAGGCCAACAAGTCGGCCAAGAAGTTCCTCAACCTGCGCAAGGAACTGCAGCCGTACACCTACGCCGCCGCCAAGGAGGCCACCCGCACGGGTACGCCCATCGTCCGCTCGATGTACCTCGCGTACCCGAACGAGCAGGCCGCGTACGCCACCGCCGGGTCCCAGTACCTCTACGGGCCGGACTACCTGGTGGCACCCGTGACGACGCCCGGCACCACCGCCACCACGTCGGTGTGGTTCCCGCCGGGCGACAACTGGACGGACATCTTCACCGGGAGGACGTACCGGGGCGGCACCACGCAGAACATCACCACCACGCTGGACACCATGCCGGTGTTCAAGAAGCACTGACGTTTCAGGGATCCGAACGCCGGCCGGGTGGGGGCAACCCACCCGGCCGGCGTCCTCTGGTTCAACGTCGGTGGGACCGACGGGCCCGCGACAACCAGCCGAGGAACCTGGCGTGCAGCGTGGGTAGGTCCGGGCGCAGCCCCAGGCCGTACATGTCGTCGGTCGCCTCCTGCATCGACGCCGCCAGGTAGAACGCCAGCGCGATCGAATGACCGTAGAACTCGGTCGCGAGGGCGAGCTGAGCCGGGCCACACGGCCAGGGCGCGGCGCAGTTGCGGCACAGCCACGCCGGGCGCATCGGCAGGTGCGGGATCATCCGACCCGCACCGGGCGGCGCGGGCGTCTGGCCGGCAGGGCCTGCATCCGCACGCCTGCGCGCCGCACGTACAACTCGCGGTGCGCGACCGCGTCGCCCGCCGCGTTCAGCTGGTAACCCTCAATCCAGACCCAACCGTGGTACGTGTGCCGCTCGGGCAACTCGCGGATGACACGTACGAAGATCGGGCGCAGAAACTGCACGCTCGCCGCGGTGGTCAGGTGGATGACATCGCCGGCCTTCATCGTCCCGATCACCGCGACCCCCGCCAGATGGTCCGCTTAGCTGATCCCTCTCCTGACATGCCCCGAACCTGTCAGGCGCAGCAAGCGCCAGTCCATCACAGCGGGTAGTAACCGAGCGGATAACTTTCATCCACGTTGGATGTCGATCAGTTCCGGTTATATGACGACCGGATAAGCTGACCACCACCCAGGTTTGGGAAGGAGCCACACGAATGAGCGTCAGGGCAGCCACAGCGTTCACCGTGCCTCCCTCACTCTGGGACACCACGGACATGATCGACGCTTTGGCCGCCCGCGACATTGCACGCGTCTTTCGCCTGGTCCAACGCGCAACCCGCGCCAGCCAAACCCACCTCGGCGGTGCCACGGGCCTCAGTCAGGCTCAGGTCAGCGAGATCATCAGCGGTACCCGTCGGGTCAGCAGCATCGACGTACTAACCCGCATCTGCACCGGCCTTGCCATGCCCGGTCACGCGCGGATGACACTGCTTCTTGGTGAACACCCATCCCAGACCACGCCCCGTCCTGGCGGCGACGGCGGCACCCGCACACGGGTAATGTCCGCCCAGGCAGGATGCGCCGACCGCTGCCGGCCGGTTGACGAAGATGCCCGAGATTGGTACTCCGACGTCACCGCGATCTACTTGAGCCGGTCGGAGTTCACCGCGAAGATGCCACCACACGTCCTCTTCGACGACGCTATGGACATCCGGGCCGCCGGCCTGTCGCTCAACATCCTCTGCCAGCAGTATGCCGACAACCAACTCCTCAAACTCCTGGCTGCCGGCACCCACCTCCGCTGCCTGTTTCTTGACCCTGCTGGCGACGCAATTAGGAGGCAGGAGCATGAGGACGGCTATCCAGACGGCCACCTCAGCGCGCTCACCGAGCTCAACATCCAGAATCTCGCCGGGCGCATCCGCGATCGGCTCCCGGCCGACGCCCGCGAACGCCTGGCCATCCGCGTGTACGACGAAACCATCCGCGTCAACGTGCTCCTGATTGACGACCGGCTCTGCGTTGTCCAGCATTACCTACCGCAGATACGCGGAGTTGACTCCCCGACGATGGTCGTCGAGCGCACCGCTATCACTCCCGGCCTCTACACGGTGTTCGACGGGATGTTCACCTCGCTGTGGGAACGCAGCCGCGACGTATGAGCAACTTTGCGCACCTTCTGCCCCTGGCAAACGAGGCTGTCGACCTGGCGCATCACCTCATGCGCACTCTCCGACCTGGCACTCTTACCAGCAAGGGTGACCGCGACATGGCGTCCGAGGTGGACTACGCCATCGAACAACAGGTCCGCGAACTCCTGGCTGCCAGGGCACCCGACATCGGCTTCCTCGGCGAGGAGCACGGCCTGAGCGGTGATTCCACGGAACTCATGTGGGCATTGGATCCGGTAGACGGCACCGTCAATTTCGTACACGGCTCACCCCTGTGCGCCATTTCTCTCGGCCTTATCCACAAGAGAAGGTCAGTCCTAGGCATAATTGATCTACCATTCCTGGGCACTCGTTATCAAGCCGCTCAAGGGTGCGGTGCTTTCGCCAACGGAGAGCGCATCCATTGCAGTCAGACAGAAGATTTGCAAGATTCCGTCGTCGCTATTGGAGACTACGCTGTAGGAACTGATGCGGTAGCCAAAAATGTCCAGCGCCTTGCTATCACGCATCAACTAGTGCGGAATGTTCAACGAATACGCATGCACGGATCGGCCGCAATCGACCTGGCATGGCTCGCCCATGGCAAGATCGATGCTTTCGTCATGCTGAACAACAAGCCTTGGGACACGGGTGCGGGCGTCGTGATCGCAAAGGAGTCCGGCGTCCAGTTGATCGACGTCGACGGATCGCAACACAGCGCAGACTCGACTGCGACGGTCGGTGGAAACGATCGGGTTCTTCCGCTCCTCCTCGCGCTCGTCCAGCAAGCTCTCTCTTCCCCGCAAGCTCACTGATGCGTTCGTGAGCAGCCGGAATGGGGAGATCGAAAGCCGACCCGATCGCCACGCCGAGGCCGTTGCAGCTGATCAAAACCGCTCCTCGGCCAACCGCTACCGAGCGATCCCGCAGGGAAAGCTCGCAGCCCCGATCAAGGCCGGTGGGCGACGGACGAGTCAACCTGTACGCCGGATTATGAACGCGGCACGTACCCTGAGCAGATGCTTCGTTTGCCAGTTGCCCGCTCAGGGCGTCGTCAGGGCGTCCGGCGTGGAGGAAGCCCTACCGGCAAGGCCCCTCAACTCCACCCGCTTTTTGGCCACGTTATAGGCCCACGCGTACGTCGAGACCTTGCGATCAACGCCGAAGTGCTTACCGGTCGCCTGCTCTAGAACGACATAGAAATCATCGAGCACCCGACTCCACGCAAGCCCCTCGAAGTCGCCTTCCACCCAGCCGTAAAGTTCGATCAGCTCACCCTTGACCTGACCAAAGAACGTGCCCGCCGGAGCGTCTGTCCGAGGCCCGGGATCAGGAATCAGCGCAGGAGCCATCTCGCGCATCCTAGCTACACGCTCACGCTCTCCTTTCGCACGCGCATAGTCAATCCAACGCCAGAATGATTCCGCATCGATTACGTCCGGCGCTTGGCGATGATGAAGCTCGCAAAGGGGCGCGAAGTTCCGCACGTCGTTCGAACCACCCAAGGAGTCCGGTACCGCGTGAGCCCGATGGACCGGCGTTGACCAGCAGACGATGCAGGCAACCTCATCTACGCCAAGATAGTCAGCGATCGCCGCTAGGGAGGGCCTAGAGCGACGACTGTCTTGCTTTTCGCCTCTAACCCTTTTTGCCAGATCTAGTAACTGATCTGGAAGCTCGTCAGGATCAGCGATCTGCACGAGGCCAGGAATATCGTCTCGCTGCCTGCGAGGATTTCTACAAGCGCCAAGGGGAGTGAACGCCTTTGTGAGGTAAGGCATCAGGTAGGTGAGCAGGAAATTTCCCATGATTTCGTATGCATCTCGATCCCAACCACCCACATCGTTTCGATGCCCTTGAACGTCAAGGTACAGGTAACGCTCTTTGCGTGGGTGAGTTCGAGCAGCAGATGCAACCATTTCCACCAGGCGTTGCGCACAACGTTCGAAGTTCTCTTCGACGCGCATGTCGTGATAAATCGCAACACCATTTTCCCCAGGCTTCTGAGAGGCTCTCTTCTTCTTGCGGCGAGACATAGGCGGAGGTTACAAGAGAGCCCTGACAGTCCGGTGGTCGAGCTGAGGTGCCTTGATCTTCTTCACCCCGAGCGGCTAGGAGCAGGTCGTCGATCGCGTTGCGCTTGCGTTCCTCGCTGGCTGGCATCAGATGCGTGTAGACCCGGAGCGTGAAGCCGGGGTCAGCGTGACCGAGGTACGACGCGAGCGCCTTGATGCTCTCCCCCCGTCGAGCAGCGACGAGGCGTAGAAGTGGCGTAGCGCGTGCATCCCGGTGGCCCGGGTCGGCTCAATGCCGGCCGCCAGCACGGCGGGTCGCCAACTCTTCTTGTCGAAGGTGCGCCGGTTGATCGCACCTCGCCGCGTAGTGGTGAACAGCAGCGGCACAGTAACCCGCTCGTCGTCGGCCGGGATCTCCCACGGCAGGGTGAGCGTCACCGGGTCGCATTCCTTCATGTGCTGCCGCAGCACCCGGGCGACCGAGTCGGGCAGCGGCACCAGGCGGTCTCGGTCATTCTTGGGCAGGCCGAAGACGAGCCGGGAGCGAACGAGCTTGACCTGACGCGAGACGTGCACCCATCCCGCGTCGAGATCGAGGTCGTCGACACCCAGCCCCAGGATCTCTCCCTGGCGCAGCCCGCAGCCGGCACCCAGGTCAACCATCGCGCGGTACCGCTGGGCAAGGCCACCGCGGATTGCCGAAACCTGGTCGTACCGCCAGGGCACCACCCGACGCTGAACCGGTGGCGGCGGCTTGACCGACTTTGCCGAGCACGGGTTCTTGGCGATGCGCTCGTCATCGACGGCCGCGCCCAGGATGGTCCGTAGGTGGGCGAAGACGACGGCCCGGGTCGCCGGGGCCAGCTTGCCGACCATCCCAGCGTCGGAATGCCGCATCCCATCGGATGAGATGCAAATCGAGTCACTCGGATCTCAAAACAGACGCGGACTTTCGTTGCTATCGCTACCGCGACCACGTGCCACCCTCGCTTCTTGCGAAGCCCGACGAGAGGACGGGACAGTCGCAGGATTAACGAGATCGATTTTCGCAAGCGCGATGCCTAAACCGGCCCCACGAATAGCACGTTCAGCAAGGTCAAGATTCACCTTACTAAAGAAGAACAATGATTTCGCAAGCCTTCCTGGCTTGTCAGTAGCTATTGCAAAAACAATTTTCCATTCTCCTAGATCGCCCACGCGAGGAGCTTCCACCAGTTGACCGAGGCTCTGGAGAACGACGTCTCGGTAGCGCGCATTGTCCCTAAAGAGCCGGGCCGAAACGGAGCCCTGTGCAAATAGATGAGAAAGAGTAGGGGACGAACGGGGCATCTTCTTTACGCAGATCATCTCTTTACGCCGTGTGAGCAGATCGCAAATTTCTACCTTTAGGTTTCTCCCGCCCCTGCTGTAAAAGAGTGACTTATCCAAGACTACATGTTCAATACCGCCTGCCAACGCATCAAGATTGTAGTCACCTTCATCCTCCTGCCCAACGGACCACGACCGCAGCGACAACTCATCAGTCAGGTCAGGAATCCGGTCGATGCGCTCCTGAAGATCCGTGAGATGGTCCCGGTCGATGCGATACCAAGCGCCAGCGCAGGGCGCGTAAATCCCTTCACCTAACTCAACCTCTGTCACGACATACGGCATGAGCGAAGTCCGGATAGGGTTTTCGACGCCCTCATAATTGGCGAGGACTTTAAGCGACTCCATCGGATCAGGAACACCCCACTGGGAAACAATCTCCAGGACGGCATCCTTGCCTATTTCGCCTTGAACTAGGTGAGACTTCCGACGCCATTTAAGAACAATGCGATCAGGGCTGGCCAGCCGATCCGAATCGGGGTTCATAAAGTCAACGCCCTCGCCGCCCGACAAAAGCATCCCATCCACTCTTGCTTTGAGTTTCGAGTGAAGGTCGCCTCTCGTGCGGGGAACACGAGTAAAGTAATCCAAAAATGGGAATTTTGCTTTATACTCGCGCGAATCATACGCAGCAATAACTTCGTCGAGCTTCTCTGGCAATGACCTATAGCTGAAAGACTTCATCGTGAGCCGCAGGGAATCTCCCCCAGCGATCCCTGTCCCAATCTCTTCTGGCGGCTTGCCCTCTAGATAACGGACAAGATCAGAAGTCGGCTCGATACCAAGCCGGTGCAGGGATCCGGCCGATGGCATAGAGATGACTTGACTCCGCCCGGAACCTACAATCGCCCGAGTGTCTACACCTTTGAGTGCCTCGGGATCGATCACGTTTGCCGCCACCCTCAGGCCAAATCCGGCCTCAATTGAACTCGAATCGACCGCATGACGACCCGTGCCGTAGACGAGCAAGAAGCGATGCCCGCCCCGCTCTATGCGGACAATTGCGCCCGTGCTCTGATTCTTGAGCCCAATTATTCCCTCCGCAGCCTGATCGAGAGCCAAAAGCATCAGATCCTTCTGCCACTTCGGCACATTGACCTTGGAAGTTTTAACGTGCAGCCAAATCTCCAGGCCGGCTATTTCCTTAACGGGCACGTCTTGATACTCCTCGTCGACCACAGCCCGCAGACCCCAGTCTCCCTCTTCGAGATCATCACGCAGCTTGAAGAGAACTAGATCCACATCTCCTCCAAGGACTAGAAACAGGCCAGGCCGACATGCCAGTCGTAATCAGAATATCCGCGATGGTCGCTTTGAAGACTCCTGCGGGATTCTACAGATTCAATAACGACAGCGATCGCCCTTCAGTCGGATCAATGACGGAACCATTGACGGTACTTCAAGGGTTCATGAGCAGAAGCGATGCTGAGGCAGCAAAAGCCCGCCGAGAAGGCTTCCACCCGGTCAGAGGTCCGCCCTAGTCAGATGTTTCTGGTCGGGTAATTGCCGAATAGCTCTGTCATAGATCGAGGAACCGCGCTCCCGCGCGGTGCGGGGCGGCAAGCCCGGCCGGCGGCAAGCCGCCCCGCCGACCGGAGGAACCAATCCCAAGAGGCCGTTGCGGAAGCCGACGGAGCGGCCTGATTGGGTGGATGGAGCTTCCGGCTGCCGCGCCAGTCCAACCCCGGGACTGGCTTGCCGCCGCATCTCCGAGCCTCGCCAGAAGCATCCGCCGCCAATACGTGCCCGGGGGCATTCACGACAGCCGGCGGCACCACGCAAAGGCCCCCGTCAAGCCACCGAGGGCCGCCATGAAGAGGCGATACGCAGCGCCGAGCTGGAGGCTACTGACCGAGGACTCAGGGCGTCCTCAGGGCGTCAAACGCCGGCCAAAGTTGACCAAGAACAACCATCGACGCCCGGACATATAAGCAGCTCAGGGCCATGGTCAGGTCTTTGACCTGGTAGGCGACGGACGAGTCGACCTGTACGCCGGATTAAGATCACCGAACCCCTGGTGACCAGGGACGGAACCTAGCGATAATCGCTGTAGGCCGTCGCCAGGCCGCCGGGGAGTCGTAGACCAGTTGACCGACGAGGCCACGCGCCAGCGGCGACAGCCGGCACCGTGGTCACCGATTCATAGCCGATTCCCAGGCGAACAAGTGGTTACGGTGCGGCTGCCTGCCACGCTGCGGTGACACACAGCTCATCGACGGTCCATCGGCCAGCGCATTCGCCCTCGCGTAGAAGCCACCGCACCCGTGGCAGATCCGCCGTCGGTGGAACATCGAGGACGACAAGTCCGAACATGCCAGCCCCGCTCACCTGCAGCGGGGCGAAGTCAGCAAGGACAACGTCCTCGAAGCTTTCAAGATCGTTGTCATCAGGGGCCCAGATGCGGATCGCGCAGTAGCCCGAGGCCAAGACCTTTTCCTTGACCCACCACTGGCCGTCGTGGTCGCGCTCAACACGAAAAATGTCGTGCATCGCGGCATCCAAAGCGGCCCAAGGCGCCCTCGGTAGCCGTACCCGATCCGGCGCCACCAGTTCCGCGCCCATCCCTATGCTCGTCGCATTGCTGCCAGGCGGCATGAGAAACCACACCTGCACCCACCCGTCCGGCAGGTTGGTCATCAACTTCCTCCTTCTCGGTGATCGATCAGCGTTCTACCAACGAACACCCTAAGCACGCGGCGTCACCCGTCGAGATGACGAGGACACCGGATTGGGCAGCCACGACACGAACTCCACGGACGAGTTCGGTCCTCCACTACGGCTGTGTCACAGGCTCGATCCCGGGATCCGAACAGCAGACCCGAAAAGATCGTCGATGGCGCGGCGGGTGCGATCCTCGATGGCTGGCATCAGGTGGGTATAGACCCGGAGCGTGAAGCCGGGGTCGGAGTGCCCGAGGTAAGAGGCGAGGGCCTTGATGCTCTCCCCCGCGTCGAGCAACGCCGAGGCGTAGAGGTGGCGCAGCGCGTGCATCCCGGTCGCCCGGGTCGGGACGATGCCGGCCGCCCTCACCGCCGGACGCCAGCTCTTGTCGTCGAAGGTGGCCCGCTTGATCGCACCCCGGCGGGTGGTGGTGAACAGCAGCGGCACCTTCACCCGCTCGTCGCTGTACGGGTCCTCGCAGGGCAGGGTGATCGACAGCGGGTCGTACCTCTCGGCGTGCTCCTTAAGCGACTGGACTACCGAGTCGGGCAGCGGTACACGGCGGTCCCGGTCGTTCTTAGGGAGGCCGAAGACCAGCCGGGAGCGAACCACCTTGACCTGCCGGACGATGTGCACCCAGCCCAAGTCAAGGCACCACGCTTCGCGCGGTGCGGGGACGGCAAGCCCGGCCGGCGGCAAGCCGCCCCGGCCGCCTCCGGCGCCGGGGCGGTGAGCCACCGATAACCGCCGGGACACCGCCCCGCAGCACATCGGACACCTGGCATGACCGGCCGCGGTGGCCGCAACGGAAGCCGGTGAAGTCGGCCTGGCAGACGGGTTGGAGCTTCCGGCTGCCGCGCCAGTCCAAACCCAGGACTGGCTTGCCCTCGGCTCCCCCAAGCCCTGGCCGTGGCGATCAGCCCTGTGCGCCTGCGAGCGGATCAGCCAGCTCCACGCCGCCGCCGGGAAGGCTGTAGCGGTAGTGCGTCGCTTTGAGGTCGTCGTCGTGTGGCGTCCAGGAGGTCCAGTGTCGTATCCGCCCGCCGCTGGTCTGGATCTCGCCGTTGGGAAGGCGCGTCCACTCGATCTGGTCGACGACAACGAGGTGGGTGGCAGCTTCTTCGCGGGCGTGGTCCACCTCGCCCTTGGTCAGCTGGACGTTCTCCGCGGTGCCGGACGATCCCTTGACCTCGATGTGGATCTCCTCGGCACCTTTGACAGCTTGCAGGTCGTACGACCGTGTCGCGCCGACGTCGGCAACCTCGTAGTCCGGATACAGGGCCGCGGCTCGCTCTACGGCGTGCCGTTCCAAGGCCACCTTCAGTACAGGGTCCGCGATGAACCCCGAGCCGCTGGAACGGGCCTTCCGCTGGGGGCTGCTGCGCGGCTGGGGTGTGGGCCGGACCGGTTGTGGCGCACGGCTTCGTGGGATGGCGGCTAGTTCCGGGATCGCGTCAAGGATGGCCGCGGGGAACTTGACCAGGTACGCCTGCATGACTCGTACCGGGCGATTCGCGTAGAACGCGAACGGGTAGTACAACGGGGCCGGATACGTCTCGTCGAGCCCCTGCTTGATCTCCTTGAGGGCCGTCTCTGCCCGTTGAAAGGCAGACTGGTCCACCGGCGTGGGCAGCTGGGTGTAGCCGGTCAGCTCGTACCGCCAGGACGGCTGCGGCAGCGGGTTGGTGGGTCGGCTCTGGCCATACGTGCCTCGGGCCTGCCAAACCAACTCGTCGTTAAAGGGACCGTCGACGGCTCGGGAGTAGCCGACGATGGCGGGCACCTGGTGCTGCGTCTTGTGCCAGTGCAGGACGATGTCTCCCGGCCGAAGCGCGTCACCAGGGCGTACGACCAGTTTTCCCGGCCGCTGCCGTCGCGCTGAAGAGCCTGCACGTTCGCGCCGATGTCATTCCGGTCGGTGATCTCCAGCCAATAGCACTCGGCCGGATCGTCCTGCCACCATTCATTGAGCCGTACCGAGCCGGGCTCCCCGGAGCGCCGCTGGGCCGGCAACTCGGTGGCGGACTCTAACGAGGCAGGGGCCGCGATGGGACGAGCAATCTCGGTGGCCAGCCGCAAAGCGTCCGTTGGACCGTATCCGGGAACCTCAACTCGCAGCCGGAGCCGCTTTCGGTTGTTCCCCGCCTTGGGCGCGTTCGGTGCCTGCCCGATGCGACCTTGCCGGCTCGTGAGCTGTAACCGCAGCGCCGCCAGATCGTCGACGACAGAGAGTCTGAGCGGTCTGTCGAGAACCGTGCGTTCGGACTCGGGCAGGTGCTCGGTCTTACGGGAATCGACCACGCCCGAAACCAGCACGGCACCCAGCGTCTGGAGTCGGGCGAGAATCAGCTCAAGGGACGGGATGTAGTCGGAGTTGCGCGAAGGGCCGGTCGAACTCGTCCCGCCGGCACTCTCCAAAACCACCGCAAGTCCCGGGCCGTCCAGCTCGACGGCAAACTCCGCGTTGAGCACGCCCGTCGTCATCGGTCATCCGCACGCCTTACAGACTGCCAGCGATGTACGACAGCGACGGGAACCGCCACGAGCCAGGCCGTCTCCAGGCCGTCCCAGGCCGCGGCCAGGCCGTCAAACGCCACCCAACGATGACCAAGGTCAACCAACGGCACCAGATAAACGACCAGTTCAGGGGCATGACCGAGGCTCTGCGACGTGGAGGGCGACGGACGAGTCGACCTGTACGCCGGATTATGAACGTGACACCGGCTCTGGCCAGGCGCTCCGTCAGCCAGGAGGTACCGCAGGGCGTCGCCAGGGCGTCCGGGGTATCCGGCCGGGTCTAATGCCAATGCGGGTCAAGTTCATGCTTGCTCCGGTGAGAAATGGACTACAACGCAGAGAGCCGGTCAGCCTCGCGCTTGGCCACCCTAGCCTCGCCTGCTCGATCTAGCCTATTCAAAATATTTGACAAGAGGTTTAGTAGCTGCACGAGGACAGGAAGATAGGCAGCCGGATTTGCCTCAACCAACTCGCGGTGTACCGCAATGGCCTCCTCAGCCACAGCCAGCCCCTCCTCCAACCGGCCCACTACGCACATGGACACCGCTAAAGTGTTTAATGACGCTCCGAAGTTTGGCAGATAAACGGCGCGTCCTGCCTCGATCAATTCGCGATGGACGGCAGCAGACTCCACAGCTACAGCTAATCCCTCGACCGGTCGATCCGCGCTATAAAGGCCGACTGCCAGGTTATGCAACGCCTTCGCTAGGCTAGGAAGGTGGGCAGCACGGTTCGCCTCAGCCAGCTTCCGACGAATTGCAACAGCTTCCACAGCCGCGGCCACACGCTCATCATGCCGGCCCATCAGGCCGAGTCCAATGGATAAATTAGTTAAAGACTTCGCGAGATCAGGAAGATAGCTGACTGGGTCAACCTCAGCCAACTCCCGAAGGATCGCAGTCGCCTCGTCAACGGCAGCCCAACTTTCATCCCCCCGACCCAATCCATCGAGGCAGATTGCCAAGTTGTTCAACGACGAGGCCAGGCTAGGAACATGGACGGCTTGGTCGACCTCCACCAATAGCCTACGAACAGCCACGGCCTTCTCAGCCGCCGTCAAACCCTCCTCATACCGACCCACCGCCGCTAGGTCAACTGACATATTGGTCAGTGAGGCTGCAAGTTTGGGCAGGTAGGTTCCGGGCTCAACCTCAACCAATTCCCAGTAGACTGCGACCGCTTCTTCGACTGCAGCCAAACCATCATGGCGTCGACCAATTTCCGCTAACCTGATCGACAGATTGGTCAACTCAACCGCATACCGATCCAGCAGCTCAGGTTCATTCCCATCAGCAACGCGGGTCGCCTCTACCAGCCGCTGTGAAACCGCTACGGCAACACCGGTCCGAGTCGTGGCAAACCCCAATAGATGAAGCAGTGCATCCAACTCACGCACCTGAGCGACTGTCAGCCCCACGCCACCGCGGCTACCGGAAACCACATCCACGATCTCTGACTCGAAGCCGGCAGGATCCACCACCACCAACGCCGACACATACACCCCTGGGCAATGGTCGAGCAATCCGGCGAGCCCGCTCCGCACTAACGCCAAACCTTCACGGCGCATTTCAGCCGGGTCTGGTGTGGACAAACATCGATGCAGCACTTCGGTCGCATATCCTGCTGCTCCCGCGTCATCACCGCCGCAGACTGCAATCAGCTCATTTAGCCACTGCCGCTGACTCGGCGTCCGCATCGCCAATTCCAACAGGTTAATGTCGGCAAGACGGTCCGGCTTTGGCGCCTGCCACACCCGCTCACGGGAACCGTCCGGATACAAACGACACAGCACCTCCACCAATCTACGTTGCTGTGGCTGGCCAATTTCGATTAGCGCGAATATCCGGCTCACGATATCAACCGCCTCGGCCTGCGTAGCCGGAACGGTCAGCGTTACGGCCGACAATGCCCAAGCCTGCTGCACCTCATTCAGATGCAGGCCCGCCGCTCGTAGTGCGACTGAGACTTGACGATGCTCATGCCGCAACACGCCTGCCAGAGCGTCTCCATCGACTGGATCAACATGCTCGGATCCGTTGGCAGCATCTAACACCGCCACCAACGCCGTCGCGTAAAGGTCCAATGTAGTGGCGAACCGCGCTGGCGGCACGGCCGCAACTCTGCCTGGGACGGCAAAACCGTGTTGCCGAGCACGTTCTGTGAAGAGGTCGATCGAGGTGGCCCAAGCGTGTCCGATGCGTTCACCATCCCAGGCTTCTGACAGGGCACCCAGACGCATCGGCGTCGGATGCACCCAATCATGAAGTCGATGATCGACTGCCAGCTCGCGGAACCAGTCTGCATCCGTTCGAGCCAGCAACAGCAAGCGGACCGATTTCCCCGCATCACACTCTGCAATGGTATCCAGCAACTCCGCCACCACTGGGCCGACGTTCTCCGCGTAGTCGACGACTATCAGGGTCGGCACCTGAAGCTGCGCCGCTGCCTCCACCGCAGCGATCAACTCCGGAACCCGCCGCAACTCGCGAAGCGCCCGTTGTCCCTTCGCCCCACCGTCGGCTAAGTCGGCCAGCCGTGCCGCGCGCCAGTTCGACGAGGGCAGGCGTACGAATCCTGCCAGCCAGCCGTTCCCCCGTAGCCTGGCGCACACCTGTCCCGCTAGGTGCGTTTTTCCCTGACCGCCTGCCCCGACCAGCAGCCGCACTAGGGGGCCGCGCCCCGAGGAACACCAGTCCACAAGCGTCTCGACCTGTGGGCGCGGTTCCGGCTCGATTACCCCCGCATCCGGGCGTAACCAAGAGCCCACCAGCGCCGAGTCCGGTCCCGCCACGGACTCGAACAGCAACCGCTCAACTCCGGCGGCGCTGTCAGGGACTGGTACCTGACTAAACATCTGTCCGTCGATTCGCAGGATGACATTGCCGTCACCGGTAATCACCGTGCTGTTGATCGCGACACCGACGGCCCCAGCACCCGACACGTCGAGGTCACTAACGGACGAGGGGCTAGGCGGCCGAGAGCTAATCACGAATGGTCATCCCGTGAACGCTCCATCACATTGTGATCACCCGAAATTACCGTGCTTCCGACGGCCCATCCCACCGAGCCGGGCCCGGAAGCCGTCACACTCCCCGAAGGAGTGGGCCGATTAGCAACAGTGCCCGCCTCCTCCCTCACCCCTGCCACAGCACCTGTTCGCTCAGCACCGGCAGCGGAGAGTCCAACCGGACGGCGCCACGCCAGCACAGCAGCGATCAGGCCCGCCGCTGAGACGAACAGACTGATGATCGTTGCCCACCAGGACGCCCGCTCCAGCCCTTGACTCATGAAGTAGCTGATGAGCCACGAGAGCCCCGCGCCCAACAGCACCAGACCCATGCCAAAGATCACCCAGCGTCGAGAAGTCATTAACCCATCATCACTGATCGCACCCCTGGGTATCCATCCACTAGCGAGCGGGGTCAGTGGTTTAATCACCCGACCTAGGGTCGTCCGAAACGTCAGGAAAAGTCGGACAAGCCGAAGAGATAATCGATTGCACGCCGCGTGCGTTCCTCACTGGCCGGCATCAGGTGCGTGTAGACCCGGAGCGTGAACCCAGGATCGGCGTGCCCGAGGTACGACGCGAGTGCCTTGATGCTCTCCCTCGCGTCGAGCAGCGACGAGGCGTAGAAGTGCCGTAGCGCGTGCATCCCGGTGGCCCGGGTCGGTGTGATGCCGGCCGCCACCACGGCGGGACGCCAACTCTTGTTATCGAAGGTGCGCCGGTTGATCGCACCCCGCCGCGCAGAAGCCCCGCCAAGCCATCGAACGACCGTCAGGACAAGGCGATGCGCCGCGCCGAGTTGGCGGCTACTGACCCAAGACTCAGGGCGTCTCCAGGGCGTCAGGGCGTCGTCAGGGCGTCAAACGGCGCCCGATGTTGACCATGAACGACCATCGACACCCGAACATGGAACCAGCTCAGAGCCTTGATCAGGTCCCTGAGCTGGTGGGCGACGGACGAGTCGACCTGTACGCCGGATTCTGTGCGCGGCGCGTACCCCGAGGGGTTTGCGCCGGCGGCGGCCATCCATCTCGGCCTGCCGTTGCCGGCAGGCTCCAGCGGCCTACCCGCAGACATCGGGCGGGCAGCCCTCAAGCGTCTGCGCCGGGTCGTCATCTTGCGGTGACGGCCCTTGCTTGGCCTTGCTCCGGGTGGGGTTTACCAAGCCACCCCGGTCACCCGGGGTGCTGGTGGGCTCTTACCCCACCGTTTCACCCTTACCGTCCCCGTTGGGGTCGGCGGTCTGTTTTCTGTGGCACTGTCCCGCGGGTCGCCCCGGGTTGCCGTTAACAACCACCCTGCCCTGTGGAGTCCGGACGTTCCTCGGCGGCGGGCCGAAGCCCGCCGACGCGGCCGCCCGGTCGACTCGTCCGTCGCGCTCTCATCCTAACGACGCCGCCGGCGCGCCTATTGCCGCCCCGCAGGCGGGTGCCCGCGCAGACCTGCCCCGCAGTCGGGCCTTCGACAGACCCGGCCCGCTGGGCAGCGCGCCGTGAGGACGGACGTTGGGTAGCGAGCAGTCAGTTCACGCTGATTGTCACGACACCGGTTCCGGCGTACGCCTTCGGCAACTCGGTGAGGACCGGACGCCCGGTGGGCCACTCGGCGTCGGGACGTCCCAGCGCGGCGGCATGGGCTAGCTGCCAGTCCACACCTTGACGTAGCAGACGCCCCACCAACAGAGCGGTCGCGTAGCCCAGCTCGACGACCTCCAGCGCTGGTAGGGCACCGATGTGCTCTCCCAGGGCCGGGCGGGCGGAGGTGGCCGCGGCAAGGCAGAGTGCCGGCACGTGGACGTGCCGCCTCGCGTCCCTGTGTGCGGTGACCACGAGCCCCGAGAGCGCCGGGTTGCCGGCACCGAGCGCGAGCAGCGCCGTGTGGTCGAGGATGACCGCAGCCTCGGTCACGCCGCCCGCCGGCCATCTTCGGCTAGAGATTCCGGGACATTGCCAGCCTCGACGGCCGCCCAGACGTCCTCGCCCCGGGTGAGGTCGTCGGCGGTGAGGTCAGAAGCGATCTTGAGCCGGACGTACTGCTCTGCGCGCGCCGCGCGGTCGCGCAGTTCGTCGGCGGTGAGTACCGCCTGGGTGAGCTGGGCGACGAGGTCCCGCATCGTCGTTCCACGTTCGTTCGCCAGGAGCGCCAAGCGGTCACGTACCTCGGTGTCGACTTTGATCGTGGTATCCACGACCGGAGTATACGACCGGTATACCGCTGGCCTGTTCCGCCTCGCCGGCCAGCTCACGACGGGTTCGGCGCGCGTACTAGCCTCGTGGGGCTATGGATCTCTCCCACGCCGCGCTGCTGCTCGCCGCCGGTCTCGCCGCTGGCACTGTCAACGCGGTGGCCGGTGGCGGATCGTTGATCACCTTCCCGGCGATGATCGCGATCGGGTTGCCCCCGGTGCCGGCGAACGTCAGCAACTCCGTTGCGGTCTTCCCCGGCTACCTGGCCAGTGTGGCGGGCAGCCGGCAGGATCTGCCGCGTCCCCGGGCGCTGGCCACGCTCGTTCCTACCACCATCGTGGGCACGATCGTCGGGGCGTTGCTGCTGTTGGCCACTCCGGCCCGCGCGTTCGAGCTGGTCGTACCCTTCCTGGTTCTCGGCGCGACAGCGGTCCTGGCCTTCCAGGACCCGCTGCGCCGGCTGGTCGGTCACCCCCGGGACCTGTCGCCACGCCGACGGACGGTCGCGGTGCAGACGATGGTCGCGCTCGGCGCGGTGTACGGCGGGTACTTCGGTGCGGCGCTCGGGGTGATGCTGGTGGCCGGGCTGGCCCTGGTGCTGGACGCGACCCTGGCCCGGGTGAGCGCCATCAAGAATCTGCTCTCCGCGGTGGTGGGGTTGACGACGCTCGTGGTGTTCGCAGTGTTCGGCCCGTTGAACTGGGCGGCGGTCGCGGTGGTCGCGCCCGCCACCCTCATTGGGGGGTACGCGGGCGCCCGGCTCGTCCGCCGGCTGCCGCCGGTGGTGCTCAAGACGGTGATCGTGGTGTTCGGTACGACGATCGGCCTCTACCTGCTCTGGCGCGCCCTGCACTGACGCGTCAGTAGGTCTCGCCGACGGGCTCGTGTTCGGTGTCGGCGGCGGCGCGGTTCCAGCGGGACCAGAGCACCCGCTCGCCGTAGCCGGCGGCCATCAGGTGCGCGAAGGCCAGGTAGACCAGCACGCCGACGGCGAGCACCCCGAAGCCGACCCAGAACGGCAGCGCCAGCGACTGCTCGGCGAGCTTGCCGGAGATGATCGGTGCCGGCGCGGCGGCGCCCCAGCGGACCAGGTTGAACGCGCCGGTGGCGACGCGCCGGTCGCTGGAGCCGAGGCCGAGCGCCAGGTCGGTGAGGTTGGCGTTGGCCAGGCCCATGCAGAGTCCGGCGAGCACCAGCACCACGAGCGCCTCGGCGGTGCTGGTGGAGGTGGCGAAGAGGACCATGCAGACCAGCAGCCCGGCGATGGCCACGCCGACGGTCTGTACCGCGCCGATGCGGTGGGCCAGCCGGTGACCGGTCACCATGATGCCGGCGGCCAGGCCAAGACCCCAGCCGGTGAAGGCGAGCCCCAGCGGGATGACGTCCAGGCCGAGGAAGAGCGGCGTGTAGCCGAGCACGACGAAGAACACGAAGTTGTACGCGGCGGTGACCACGCAGAGGGCGATGAACGCCGGGCGGCGGTAGGTGGCGAAGATCTGGCCGACGCGTACCGGGGCCTGCCGGTTGGTGGGCTCGCGGAGTTTGCGGGAGGCCACGCCGAGGGCGAGGACCATGAAGACGCCGCAGACGAAGAACGGCAGCCGCCAGCTGACCTCGCCGAGCAGGCCGCCGATCAGCGGTCCGACGGCGAAGCCGAGGCCCAGCGCCGTCTCGAACAGGCCCACCACCCATTCCCTGTCGACGGCCAGGTTGACCAGCACCACCATGGCGGTGGCGAAGAACATCGCGTTGCCCAGCCCCCAGACGCCGCGCAGCACGGAGAGCTGGACGATGTTGTCGCTGAACGAGGCGAGGATCGCGGCGAGGCCGACCACGGAGACGCCGGTGATGAGCACCGGCTTGAAGCCGAAGCGGCCGCTGGCCAGCGTCGCCGGGATCATGCCAAGGGCCATGACCGCGATGTACGCGGTGAACAGCAGCTCGACCTGCCAGGCGGTGACGCCGATCGCCTCGCCGATGGCGGGCAGGATCGGGTCGACGACGGCGATGCCGGCGATGGCGAGGAAGGCCACCAGCGTGGTGGCGTAGATGGCACTGCGGTTCGGTTCGGAACGCCGATCCACTCCGACTCCTCAGATAGCTGTATCGTACAGGTATTTATTCTGTGTGATACAGCTATGAGCGACGACACTGACGAGAGCACCCTCGGCCAGATCGAGACCGAGGTGGCCCTGCTGATGCGCTTCGGCGAGGCCACCCGGCGGGCCACCGGCACCGCCGAGCACCGGGTGCTGGACCGCGCGGCGTACGTCATCCTGCGCCACCTGGCCGACGCCGGCCCGCAGAACGTCTCGGCGCTCGCCGCCCGGCTCAACCTGGACGGCTCGACGGTCACCCGACAGGTGTCCGCGCTTCAGCGCGACGGCCTGATCACCCGTACCCCGGACCCGTCCGACGGCCGCGGCACTGTCATCTCCCCCACCTCGACCGGTCTGCAACGGATGGCGGCCGTCCAGGCCGCCCGCACCCGGCTCTATGGGGACATGCTCGCCGACTGGACCACCGATGACCGGGAGACCCTGGCACGGCTGCTGGGCCGCCTCAACCAGGCCCTGGTGGATCGCAACCGCCGCCGCTGAGCGCGCGGCGGTCTCGTCGTCTGGCTCACCGCGCCGGTCGGGCCGCCCGAGAAGCTCTTCTACAACCAAGATCGCGCAGGATCCATGTTGTAGTGGCCTGCCGCGCGGCCTGACACCACTACAACAATGATCGAGCACGATCTTGGCGGTGAACCCGCCGAGCCGGCCCGACCGGTTCTCAGGCGAACGTTCGCCGCGCCCACGTGCGGAAGTCGGTGGCGGGCAGGCCGAGGGCGCGGGTCATCTCCGGACGGGCCGGGCTCCCGTTCTCGTTGATCTGCTCGACCGCTTTGACCATGGCGGGCAGCAGGCCGCGCTCAACGGCTTCCTGCGGGGTGAGCACGGGAGCGGTGATCCCCCGGCCGGTGACCTCGCTCAGGGTGGCCGCGACCTCGGTCATGGTGAGCAGGTCGCCAGCGAGTTCGACGTCCTGGCCGTCGAGCTTCCCCGGGTTCGTGAACGCGATCGCCGCAGCCTCACCGATGTCGTCGACGGCGATCCACGGCATCCGCGTGTCAGCGGCGAAGCCGGTGATGATCGTGCCGCTGGACCAGTCCCCGAAGAGGTAGGACCAGCCGACCAGGTTCTCCATGAAGGTCGAGGGCTTCAGGATGGTCCAGTGCGCGAAGCCAGCAGAGCGCACCATCTCGTCGATGGCCGCCTTGCTCTCCCAGTAGTGGCGGTCCCACCGGCCCTCGGCCCATCCGGGCTGGTTGCGGTGGTAGTCGCCGGCACCCGAGACGCTGCTGTGCACGACGTGCGACACACCGGCCCGGCGCGCCGCCTCGACGACGTTGCGGCCGCGGGTCACCTCGGCGTCGCCCTGCATGTCCGTCACGTCGGGGTACGGGATGGAGAAGAGGCCATCCATGCCGTCGGCCGCGGCGAACAGCGACTCCGCGTCGTCCAGGTCGCCGGTGACCAGTTCGGCACCCCGGTCCCGCAGAGCCTGGGCGCTGTCGGCGCCGGGATCGCGGACCAGGGCACGGACCGGGACGCCCTTGTCGAGCAGGGCTCGGGCCGTAGCCCCGCCCTGCTTACCCGTCGCGCCGATGACGAGAACAGCCACGATGCCTCCTGAGAAACAAGTGGGGTGATCCCCCACTTTCAGTCGGCTACGATACGGGGGACCACCCCATTTCTGCAAGGCGGGCCATGAGAGCGGACGCGCAGCGCAACTACGACCTCGTCGTCACGGCGGCCTCCGAGGCGATCGCCCGCGACGGCGCGTACGCCTCGCTGGAGGAGATCGCGCGATCCGCCGGGGTCGGTTCGGCGACCCTGCACCGGCACTTCCCCACCCGGTGGTCGCTGCTTCAGGCGGTCTTCCGCGGGTGCGTCCGCAACCTGGCGGCGCGTGCCGGAGATCTGCTCGCCGCGCCGGACGCCCTCGACGGGCTGACGACCTGGCTGCACGAGGTCACCGCGTACGCCACGACAACCCGCGGCCTCGCGGAATCCCTCCTGAACGAGCCCCCCGAGGAGACCGATGCCTGCGGCGCGATGCTCGTCTCCGCCGGTGAACCGCTGCTAGGCCGAGCCATCGACGAGGGTTCGGTACGGCCCGACGTCACCATGGCCGACCTGATGATCCTCGCCAACGGCATCTCACTAGCGGCGCAACCGATGGGCGCGCCCAAGGCGGAACAACTGCTGACCCTCGCCCTCAGGGGCATCGGGTCAGCCGGCCGACCGTAGCTGTCCGCCGCAAACTCCGTCGATCATGGAGTTGTGGTGGGGGACGACTGCCGTGAACAGTCATCAACCAGGCACCACAACTCCATGATCGACGCGGAAGGGCCGGGGCCCGGGGTTAGGCGACTGGTTCTCGGGTTGGGTCGGCGTCGCGTTCGGTGCCCGGGGTTACGCGGGGGTCGCCCTCGTCGGCGAAGTAGTCGTCCGGCTCGGTGCCGTCGACTCCTTCCTCGACCTTCGCAGCCCGCAGTGCCAGCGTCACCAGCGCCGCCACGGCCAGGTTGACCGCCACCGCCACGATGCCGACGTAGATCGTCTTGGTGGTGTCGAAACCGAACTCCGACAGCGGGAACGCGGAGCCGCCGAAGTGCTTTCGGGTCGGGCTGGCCACCTGGTAGAGCATCCACATGCCCAGCCCCATGCCGGCCACCCAGCCGACGATCAGGCCGGTGCGGTGGAACCAACGGGTGTAGAGGCCCAGCGCCACCGCCGGCAGCGTCTGCAGGATGATCACGCCACCGATCAGTTGGAGGTCGATGGAGAACTGCGGGTCGAGGAAGACGATGCAGGCCACCGCGCCGACCTTGACCACCAGCGAGGTGATCTTCGAGACGTTCGCCTCCTGGGCCGGGGAGGCGTCCCGCTTCAGGTACTCCTTGTAGATGTTGCGGGTGAACAGGTTCGCCGCCGCGATCGACATGATCGCCGCGGGCACCAGCGCACCGATGCCGATCGCCGCGTACGCGACACCGGCGAACCAGTCCGGGAACTGCTGGTCGAACAGCAACGGCACGACCGTGTTGTTGTCCACCGAGCCGGCCGAACTGCCGGGCAGTGGCTTCACGCCGGCCGCGATGGCCATGTAGCCGAGCAGCGCGATCAACCCGAGCAGCAGGCTGTACGCGGGCAGCGCCGACATGTTCCGCTTGATCACGTCGCGGTTCCGGCTGGCCAGCACACCGGTGATGCTGTGCGGGTAGAGGAAGAGCGCCAACGCCGAGCCGAGCGCCAGCGTCACGTACTGAAGCTGGTTGTTGCCGTTGAGCAGGATGCCGTCGTTCGGGTTGGGCGAGGCGTCGAACTTCGCGTCCGCGGCGGCGAAGATGTCACCCCAGCCGCCCAGCTTGTACGGCAGGTAGATGACCGCCACCAGGATCACGATGTAGATCAGGCTGTCCTTGACGAACGCGATCAACGCGGGCGCGCGCAACCCCGACTGGTACGTGTAGGCGGCCAGGATGGCGAACGCGATGATGATCGGCAGGTGTCGGGCCAGCGCGTTGTCGCCGGTGACGCCCATCGTCTTGAGCACCGCCTCGATGCCGATCAGCTGCAACGCGATGTACGGCATGGTGGCCACGATGCCGGTGATCGCGATCAGCAGCGCCAGCACCGGCGAGTCGAACCGGTTGCGGACGAAATCGGCCGGCGTGACGAACCCGTGCCGGTGCGACACCGACCAGAGCCGCACCAGCACCAGGAAGACCAGCGGGTAGATGACGATGGTGTACGGCACGGCGAAGAACCCGGCCGCGCCGGCACCGAACATCAACGCCGGCACCGCCACGAAGGTGTACGCGGTGTAGAGGTCACCACCGACCAGGAACCAGGTGATCCAGCCGCCGAAGCTGCGCCCGCCCAGCCCCCACTCGTCCAGGTGCGCCATGTCCTTCGGTGCCCGCCACCGGGCCGCCACGAAGCCCATCACACTGACCAGGAGGAACAGCAGGGAGAAGACGATGATCTCGGTGAGATGGTCGCGCCACATCAGCGGCCTCCCCGCTTCTTCGTCATCTGGTAGACCAACGTGGTGGTGCCGACGCCGAGCAGGATGAAGGCCAGTTGCAGCCAGTAGAAGCGCGGGAAGCCGAAGACCCGGGGCGAGTCGCCATTGAAGAACGCCGGGATCAGCGGCACCACGATGGGGATGAAGAGCAACCAGTTCCAGGGGCTGTGGTCCTTTGCCCTGGTCGGCGCCGTGGGCGGCGCCTCCGGTTCGGGTGCAGCCATCTGACACACCTCCGGGGAGTCGTGGCTTTCGATGCAACGGCCGGAGGCTATGACTTTGTGATGGGCGTCACGTGACCCGTTTAGAAGGTGCTGCGCCGAACGGCTGGTGGCCTGCGCCGAACGGCGCAGGCCACCAGCCGAAGGGTTACCGGCTCAGAGGGCCGCGAGGTGGGCGGTGTCGTTGACAGTGCGCACCGCCACGCCGCCGTCCGGCCACATGTCGAACACCGAGATGCCGGCCGCGTCCAGGAAGAGCCGGTGCAGGAAGCCGTCGCCGGCGGCGAGGGCGTCACGCAGCACCAGCTTGATCGGCGAGACGTGCGAGACGACCACCACCGTCTCACCGGGGTACGCGGTGAGCAGCCCGCTGATGACGCGGTGCGCGCGTTCGGCGACCTGGATGAACGACTCCCCGCCCGGCGGCGCGATCCGGGGTGAGGCGAGCCAGGCGTCCATCTCCCCCGGCCACTGCTGGCGCACCTCGGCGAAGGTGCGCCCCTCCCACTGGCCGAAGTCGCACTCGATCAGGTCGTCCTCGGTGCGGACCGGCACGTCACCGAGCGCCCCGGCGATCGACGCCGCGGTGGCCGTACACCGGGACAACGGTGAGCTGAGCACAGCCGCGACGGACGGGGCCAGCTCGGCCACCCGGGCGGCCGTCGCCTGCACCTGGGCCCGGCCACGCTCGGAGAGCGGCACATCGCCGCGCCCGGAGTAACGCCCCTGCTCGGTGTACGGGGTCTCGCCGTGCCGGACCAGGATGAGCCGGGTGGCGGTGAAGGTCGGCCGTGGCTCCCAGGAGGCCGGCGCGGTCGCCGGGTCGCTGCCGACGATCGGGGCGGCGGGCGTCGTCGAGGGCTGGCCGGCGGCCGGCGTCGTCTCGGGACGGCCGGGGGCCGCGGTCGCCGACGGACGACCTGCGGCGGCGTCCATGGCGGCGTTGGCGAGGGCGTCGGCGTGCCGGTTCTGCTCGCGCGGAATCCAGCTGAACCGGACCGCGCTGAACCGGCCCACCAGCGCGGCTGCCTGGGCGGCGAGGGGCCGCAGGCCGGGGTGCTTGATCTGCCACCGGCCGCACATCTGCTCGACCACCAGCTTGGAGTCCATCCGGACGTCCACCTCGGCGGCGCCCAGCTCGGCGGCGGCGGTCAAGCCGGCGATCAGGCCCTGGTACTCGGCGACGTTGTTGGTGGCCGTGCCGAGCGACTCGGAGCGCTCGGCGAGCACCTCGCCGGTCTCCGGGTCGCGGACCACAGCGCCGTAGCCGGCGGGGCCGGGGTTGCCCCGGGACCCACCGTCGGCCTCCATGGAGACCACGCGCGGCGCCACGACCTACAGGCCCGACTCGTTGGTACGGACCATGATCCGTCGGCAGTCCTCGCAGCGGACCACGTCATCGGGGGCGGCCTTGCGGATCCGGGCCAGGTCGGCGCCGGACAGGTCCAGGCGGCACCCGCCGCAGCGGCCCCCGGTGAGCAGCGCGGCACCCAGCCCGGTGTCCTCGCGGATCTTGTCGTAGAGGTTGACCAGATCGCTCGGGAGATCGCCGGCGAGCGGCTGACGGGCGCCCCGCTTGAACTCCTCCTCCTTGGCGATCTCGGCCAGCGCCTCGTCGCGGCGCTGCTCGGTCGCGGCCCGCTTGTCCCGGGTCTCGGCCAGCCGCTGCTCCACGCCGTCCAGTACGCCCTGCGCGGTCTCCCGCTGCTCCATCAGCTCCAGCTCGGCGTCCTCCAGGTCGCCCTGGCGGCGCTTGAGCGAGACCAGCTCGTGCTGGAGCGCCTCCAGCTCGCGGGCCGGGCCGGTGCCGGCGGCCAGCCGGTTCTCGTCCTTCTCCTTGCGGGCCCGGACCTGCTCGACGTCCTTCTCCAACCGGGCGATGTCCCGGTCCAGGTCGTCCACCGCCACCTGGGCGCGAACCCGCTCGTCCTCCATCGACGACAGCTCCCGGGCCAGCGACTCCAGCTCGGCCCGCTCGGCAAGCGTTCGCCTACGGTGGGCGAGCTGGGCGAGGTTGGTGTCGATCGCCTGGAGGTCGAGCAGGCGGCGCTGCACCTGAGGGTCAGCCTTCACGGTCGGGCTCCTTGTCGTCCACAACGGGTGCGGCGGCGTGCACGGTCCACGGGTCGGTGTCCAGGTCGGACACCAGCGTCTCGACGTCCAGCGCCTCCCTGAGGAAGGCGGCCAGGTCGTCCAGCCACGGTCGTTCGGTCGCCCAGTGGGCGGCGTCGATCAGGGCGGGACCATCGGCGGCGAGGTGCTCGCCGGCCGGGTGGTGCCGCAGGTCGGCGGTGAGGAACGCGTCCACCCCGGCGGCGGTCGCGGCGCCGAGGAAGCTGTCCCCCGACCCGCCGCTGACGGCGAGGGTACGAACCATACGCCCGGGATCCCCCGCCGCGCGAACTCCCCAGGACGTGACGGGGAGCACCGCCGCCGCGTGCCGGGTCAGCTCGGCGAGGGTCATCGGCTGGGGCAGTTCGCCGACCCGACCGAAACCCCTGTCGTCGCCGTGAGCGGGCGAGCCGGGCGCGGGTCGTTGGAGTGGGCGCAGACCGGTGAGCCCGAAGCGGGCGGCGAGGGCGTCGGAGACGCCCGGGGAGGCCACGTCGGCGTTGGTGTGCGCCGCGTACAGCGCCGTCCCGGCCCGGATCAACCGGTGGATGATCCGCCCCTTGAACGTCGTCGCGGCGACCGACGACACCCCGCGCAGCAGCAGCGGATGATGCGAAACGATCATGTCCGCTTCGGCGGCGAGGGCCTCGTCGACCGTCTCGGGCACCACGTCGACCACGCAGAGCACCCGGCGGACCGGAGCGGCCGGCTCACCGAGCACCAGGCCCACCCGGTCCCACTCCTCCGCCCAGACCGGCGGAAAGCGCCGTTCCAGCGCGGCCACCACGTCGCTGACTGTGGGGGCGGATCCGCTTGTGCTCACGGCGGGCCAGCTTACCGGCGTCGGGGCGGCCGGGCGGTGACACCCGGCCCGGCCGCGTCGGGTGGAAGATCTGCCGGACGCGCTACGCGGCGCTCCAGGAGACGGTCTGCAATGCGGCCAGCGGCATCGCCCAGGGGAAGGCGTGCAGGTGCTGCTCCCCCGTTCCGGGCGGGTGCAGGGCGATCACATCGTCGCCGAAGAGCACCGTGACGCCCCACTCGGCCAACCGGGCCACCCCGGCACGAAACGCCGGGTGGCAGGCCATCGCCGCGTTCGTGTACGGCACCGCCACGATGGGGACGCCCTTGCCCTGGGCCTCGACCAGCAGCCCGAGCGCCAGCGTGTCGGTGATCCCGGCGGCCCACTTGTTGACCGTGTTGACGGTGGCCGGGCAGACGATCATGGCGTCGGCGGGCGGCAGCACGTCCGGGTCACCGGGGTTCTTGTAGTGAGTCCGCACCGGGTGACCGGTCTGCCGAATCAGGGCCGACTGGTCGACGAACTTCGCGCCGTCCGGCGTGGTGACCACGCAGACGTCCCAACCGTCCTGTTGGGCGAGGTCGACCAGACGACCGACGTGCCGGGCCAGCGGCGAACCGCAGGCGATGACGTAGAGCACCTCACGGTGCCCGCTGTTGTGCGCTGTACCGGCCATCAGACCGGCTCCGCGCTCATACCCCTACTCCCATGTGCTCAGCCAACTCCGCTACCGGAGAAGGCGGCGCACCACGTGTGCGACGGAGGATGTCGGACATCACCTCGTGCGCGATCGGCCGGCAGCGGATCTCCGACGGGGCGAGCCGATCACCGAGCAGCAGCATCTCGCCGGCGTTCGCCACGTCACCTATCTGGGCGTAACCGCGGGCGATGTCGAGCAGGTGGTGGGCGCGGCGCTCGGGCAGCAGCGCGTTGAAGGCGGGCTCCGCGATGCGCAGCTGGTGCACCTCCACGGCCCGCCCCCCGTCGCCCAGCTCCACGGCGGCGGCGGCCCGGTGCAGTTCGACATTGGTCGGGCCGAACGACGTCCAGTAGTGGTTGTAGTCGCCGCCGAGCAGTGTGGCGGCCTCCTGCGCGCAGTTGATCAGGTCGTCGACGCTGGCCGAGTCACCGATGCGGGACGCGGCCATCGCGCCCTGGAGCAGCAGCATCCCGTAGACGGAGAGGCGGGCCGGGGAGACCGCGTTGCTTCCACCCGGTGCCAGCCGGTTGGCGATCTGGACGTTCAGCTCCAGCGCGGGACGGGCGCGCCCCATCGCGACCAGGGCGTTGCACACCCGGGTGGTGGCGATCCCGGCGAGCAGCGGGTCGTCGGCCCGTTGGGCCACCGCCATCGACCGGTCGGCGGCCAACCAGGCGAGCTCGCACTCGCCGAGCTTGCGCAGCACCGAGGAGGCGATCTGGTAGACCTGCCCGAGCAGGTGGGCCGCCTCGGCGGCCTGCTCACCGCCGTAGGCGGCGTCGGCCGCCTGAGCGTCGCGCAGAAGCTTCGGCAGCGCCCGGGTGAGCATCCCGTAGCGGCCGTACTGGTAGGTGAGCCAGGCGTGGTTGACGGCCTTGCGCATGTCGTCCATCGGCGGCGGGTACGGCGCCGCGTCGAAGTACGCGCTCATCGAGTCGTAGCGTTCCAGCGCCGCCCGAATCTCCTGCACCTCGACCTGGTCGATGCAGTTGAGGGCGTCGGCGCGCCGCTCCGGGTCCTTGCCCATCAGCAGCTGCACGTCCATCTGGAGGATGTCGGCGATCTCGTAGAGGACGGAGAACTTGTCCAACCGGCGGACGCCACGTTCGACCTTGTCCACCCAGCTCTTGGACTTGCCCAGCCGGTCCGCGAAGACCTGCTGCGACATCTTGCGCCGCCCCCGCCAGTAGGCAACTCGCCGTCCTATGGGTAGCTCGTCCATCTCCCCATCCTCCCCTGCCACCGACAACCAATCGAGTCGGGGCGATGTCCGCGGGTGCGGCGACTGCCGTTCGTGTTCAGGTTTTGGCTGGTCGCACAGGATGTACGTCAGCCGGACAGGTAGTCCTCGTACTTTTCGTGCAAGTTGCACGGGCCGTTCGTCAACCTCAACGATCGTGGGTTACGGCAGTGACGGTGCTCGACATGCGACCTGGCGAACGCCGGGCCCGACGAGAGGAGTTGGCACACATGTGGGGGAATGTCGTACCGCGCGTTGCCGAACTGTCGCCGCTGGAACGGGTCCGGCTGCGCCGGGTCGCCATCCGGTACGCGGTACACGGCTGGGAAGTCACCCCGGGCGCCTGTCTGGCCCGTAGCCGCTTCGTCTGCGGGCGGGCCGGCTGCCCCACAGTGGGCTGCCACCCCGCCCTGGAGAACTGGGAACTGGCCGCCAGCGCCGACCCGGCCCGGGTGGCGACCTGGTGGCGGAACCGACCGCACGGGGTGCTGCTGCCCACCGGCCGGGCCTTCGACGTGCTGGAGGTGCCCGCCCACCTCGGCCGGCACGTGCTCGACGCGATCCAGATCCACCCGGCCGGCACCGGCGTACGCGGGCCGGTGCTGGTCACTCCCACCGGGCGGTGGATGTTCCTGGTCCGCCCCGGCGACCCGCTCAGGCCGGAGCTGGAGCACTGCTTCCACGTGGTCCGGCACGGGCCGGGATCGTGGATCCCCGCGCCGCCCACCCGGCTGCCGGAAGGCACGGTCCGCTGGGCGGTCGCCCCGGAGCAGGCACGCTGGCAGCTTCCGGATTCGTACCTCGTGCAGAACACGTTGATCGGGGCGCTGCGCGCCACCGGGGTGACGCTCGCCCCCGACCTGCTCCCCGGTCACCTGCCGCTGCCCCGACGCGGCATGTGAAACCGGCCCGGTCGAGGATTCGATCCGGTGCCCGACAGCGTCGCCGAGGCGTCGGTCCTCGTTGACAGGGGGACGGTGCGAACGCGCGCCACGAACGGGGGAACGATGTCCACAAACGACAGAGCGCCTCACCCCGGCGGCACCGAGCCGCCCCGGCGCAGCCACCGGGGGCGCCGCTGGGCCGGCACCCGACCGTCCGGGTCCCGCCCCGGCCGCCCACGCCCCACCGGCTCGCGCCCAGCCGGCACCCACCGCCCCCTCCGCTAGTCCGCCGCCGCAACCCTCTCCCCCAGCCCTGCCTGCCCGCCCGCCCCCGCTCACCGCGATCTTGCACTTGCTGTCCCGACAATCTCCACGCAAAGGGACAGAACACCAACCGAGAATGCAAGATCGCGGGCGCGAGAGGGCGTGCGGGGGGCGCGGGGGCGTGTGGGGCGCGGGCTAGTCGGTCAGGGGGAGTTCGAACGAGTGGTACTCGCGGGCGTTGTCGGTGATCACCGCGTGGGTGTGGTCGTCCAGGCGGGCCAGCCAGTTGAGGCCGGGGGTGCCCATGGCCAGGGCGGCGGTGGCGTACGCGTCGGCCACCCCGAGGTCGGTGCCGACCACCGTCACCGAGCGCAGCCCACTGGCCGGTGCGCCCCGGCGCGGGTCCAGCACGTGCCGGCCGCGTTCGTACACGCCGGACGTGGCCACCGCCAGATCGGTCCCGCTGAGCACCAGGCAGGCCGCCATCGCGTCCCACGGGTGCCGGATACCGATGCGCCACGGTTCCCCGGACGGCGACAGACCCCGCACCCGTACGTCGCCGCCAGCGTTCACGCAGTGGTTGACGGCACCGGCGGCGACGAGGCGGTCCGAGGCGACCTGGGCGGCCCAGCCCTTGACGAAGCCGGACGGGTCGAGCCGACCGGTGGCGTACGCGTCGAAGAACCCGTCGGTGGCACCCCAGAGGTCGGCGCAGGTCTCCAGCACGAACCGCAGGTCAGCTGACGCCTCGGAGAGCAGCACCTCACCACGGTCGAAGCGACAGACCTCGCTGTCCGGCTGGTAGGTGCTGAACCGACCGTCCACCTCGTGCATCCAGGCGAAGACCTCATCCGCCAGCTCGCGCAGCGTCGCCGGTGGCAGGTCGTCGGCGAGGTCCAGTGTGATCGTCGTACCCATGATCTGTTCGACCCGGCACAGCCCGGGTCGGGTCAGCGTGGCCCGCACGTCAGAATGCCTGCTCGATGGCGGACCGCAGCGACTGCTTGTAGGAGTTGCTGGTCTCGGTGGCGCCGGAGACGGTGTTGAGGTTCGCGTTCTGCTTCTGCACGACCTCACCGCCCCTGCCGTCGTAACGGTTGCGGACGTCGCCGCTGTGGATGTCGGATTCACCCCCGCTGGGCAGCGACAGCGCGACGGCTTCGACGATCCGGTTACCCGAGACGACGATCTGCACCTGCACGTACCCGTACTCATTGTCGAAGCCGTTGCCGGTGACCCGGCGGGTGGTCGACTGGGGCGCCTTGGTGGTGGTCCGGGGTGCGGCCTTCGTGGTGGTGCGGGTGCCGGACGGACGGGCACTGCTCTTCGTGGGTTTGGGCGACGTGGACGCGTCGGCGGTCGCCGACGGCTTCGGCGCCCCGCCCGACGGGTCGGCGCTCGGCTCGACATCCAGCGGAGTGGGGTTGACCGGCTGGGCGGTCGGCAGGTTCTGGGCGACCTGGCTGGTGCCTGGCGAGCCCTTGAACACCACGAGCGCGGTGGTGCTGGCGGCCAGGCCGGTGATCGCGAGGAGCGCGCGACGCATGGGGATGCCCTTCCTACAGCTCGAACGTGGCAAGGTGGATCTGCCGTCGGGGCACGCCGGCCCGCCGCAGCGCCCGCACCGACTGTTCCACCAGACCGGGGGGCCCGCACAGGTAGACGTCGCGCCGGGCCACGTCGGGCACCAGTTGCCGCAGCCCGTCCGGGCTCATCAGCTGGCGGGGGCCGGGGTCGTCGCGGGAGCCGATGACGTACCAGATGGAGGTGTCGCGTTCCTGGGCCAGCCAGTCCAACTCGCGGCTGAGCAGCACGTCGGCCGGTGTGCGGGCCCGGTAGATGAGCGCCGCGCCCGGCGGCAGCTCCTCCAGCATGGCCCGGATCGGCGTGATGCCGCTGCCACCGGCGATCAACAGCGCCCGCTCCCCGAGCCGGTGCGCGGCGGTGAAGGTTCCCGACGGGCCTTCGGCCCAGACCCGGGTGCCCGGTTCCAGGTCGCGCAGGTCGGCGGTGTGGGTGCCGACCACCTTGACGGTGACGCGCAGCCAGCGGCCGTTGGCGGCGGCGGAGACGGAGAACGGGTGCGACTGCCACCAGCAGCCCCGGGTGAGGAACCGCCAGCGGAAGTGTTGGCCGCCGAGCATCGCCAGCCGGTCGAGCCGCTCCCCGGTGAGGTAGATGGAGATGGTGTCGGTGCTCTCGGCGACCACGTCGGCGACCCGCAGCTTGTAGCGCAGGTTGAACGTTAGCGGTGCGATCACGCGGCCCCAGAGCAGGGCGGCGACCACCAGCAGGTAGAGCGCGATCCAGCCGGTGCGCACCGGGCCGGGCCGGTAGAGCTGCGCGCCGTGGGTGAACTGGTGGCCGAAGCCGAGCAGCAGGATCAGGTAGCTGGACAGGTGCAGCAGGTGCCACATCTCGTAGGGCAGCGCCCGCCGGATCGCCCGGATGCTGCTGAACCCGACGAGCATCATGATGCCGGTGGCGACGAACGCCGAGACCATGTCCTCGTAGTCGCCGAGCAACGTGCCGACCTCGGCGAGGATCGACTGATTACGCAGGTCGGCGTAGCCGACCAGGATCAGCGACATGTGCGCCAGCACGGTGACCAGCAGGGTGGCGCCGATGTCCCGGTGCCAGCGGGCCATGTGCTCGCCGCCGATCCACCGTTCCAGCACCGGCAGTCGGCTCATCATCAGCACCTGCACCAGCAGCAGGTAGCCGGCGACCAGGCCGGTGATCCGGCCGGCGGAGGTGACGGTGGCCGCTGTGGTCCGCAGCGATCCGGCCGGGGTGCCCAGCCACCAGGGCACCACGCTGGCGAGCAGGCCGACCAGGAGCAGCACGCCCAGCAACCGTCGGCCGCCGGGCCCGCGCCGGGCCGGGATCTGCGGGGGTACGGGCGCAGCCGACCGGCCGCCGTGCCGGGACGAGGTCCCGGTACGACGGCCGGCGGCGTGGGTGTGCGGGTACGTCACGCGTACAGCTTCATCGGGGCGTACTTCTGGCGGGGGAAGACCTTGTCGACCTCCGCGTTGGTGAGCCCGAACCGGCCCTGCGCCACCGCGCCGTAGACGTTGAACATGTTGTTGTACTCCGGCACGTCACCGGAGTCCAGCTTGTCCAGACCGTTCCAGGTGCCGAGCAGCGAACCGGCCAGCTTCTTGCCGGACAGCAGGGTGACCACGCCGCCGTGCCCGTGGTCGGTGCCGTTGTTGTTGGAGCCGACCCGACGGCCGAACTCGCTGGACACCATGATCGTCACGTCGGCGGCCTTCGGGCCGAGGTCGGTGAAGAAAGCGGCCATGGCGTTGGCCAGCTCGTTGAGCCGGCGGTGCAGCTGGCCGCCCTCGCGGGTGCCCTGGTTCTCGTGGGTGTCGTACCCACCCATGCCGACGGTGGCGACCCGGACGTTGGCGCCGCCCTTGATCAGCTGGGCGAGTTGCTGGAACGCGTTGCCGACGCCCTCGTACTTGACGCCCTCGGCGGGCTGGTACGGCTTGGCGGCGAGCTTCTGGGCGGTGGCCAGCGCGCCCATGCCCTCCTGCACGGCTTCCTCGACCGGGTGGTTGATCCCGGTGAAGAGCCCCTTGATGGCCTTCTCGGTGGCGGCCCGGAACCGCTCGTCACCGTTGAGCCGCAGGGAGCCGACGTTGTTCAGGGAGATCGCGCCGTTGTTGCCGACCAGCGAGCGGGGCAGCGTGCTGCCGATGCCGACGCTGCGGAACGCGGTGCCCTTGCCCAGGTTGTCGACCAGACCGTCGAGCCAACCCCGACCGCCGGTCTCGTTGGGCAGCCCGCCCAGGTTGCAGGCGTCGGCGGCCTGGAAGTGGCTGCGGGACAGCCGCTCGTCGGAGACCGCCGGGATGAAGCCCAGCTGACCGGCCGTGAGCCACTTCTCCAGCGGCTTGAACGCGCTGGTCAGCTTGAAGCCGCGGCCCAGGGACAGCGAGTCGTTGCCGAGCAGCAGGTCGGGCCGGGCCTTGTTGAGCACCGCGTCGTTGTCCGGCGCGATCAGGCTCAGGCCGTCCAGCCCGCCGTAGAGGAAGACGTGGATCAGGGTGCCGGTCTTGGTCGCCGCGAACGACGCCGAGGTGGTGACGAACTGGGCGGTGGCCAGCGCGGTGGCGGTGGCCGCGGCACCGGCGACGAAGGTCCGCCGGGTCACGCCGCGACCGTCCTGCTGGGCCTCCTCCAGGTTCTCCAGGGTGCGGTACCTGTCGAACTCGGCGGCGTTCTCGGCGGCGACGATGTCCGCCTCGGCGCGCAGCAGAGCCTCGGCCGGGTTGTCGGCCAGCCGGCGCACGTCGGGGCATTCGGGGTGCAGGGGGAAAGAGTTGTACACAGTCTTCTCCATCGGGTGCCTCACCGGAGGTGGTGCTGGGGGGAAGCGAGGATCGCCCGCGCGACGGCGGTGATGGCCCCGTTGAACGTGGCGTCGACCTTGGTGGTCGCCGCCACACCGGCCACGCCGAGGATGAGGTTCTTCTCCCGCGTGCTCAACTTCTGGCCTACCAGCCGCTGGGAGAGCGCGTCCACGTACGCCCCGGCCGTCGCCGGTGGCTTGGCGACCAGCTTCTCCGGCGCCGTGTACGTGAAGGTGGTGCGGTAGCCGGCGAGGATCTCGCCCGCCTCGTTCCAGCCGTTGACCATCGTGCCGGCCGAGGTCCAGGCGACGTAGACGTCCGGGTAGCCGTCCGGGGTCGGGTGACCCATCGGGGACTGGCCCAGCTCGCGCATCTTGTCGTGGATCTGGCGCAGCCCCCGGGCGTACGCGGTGCGCTTGCTGTCGCCGTTGTTGTGCTTCGGCGACGCCTCCGGCGAGACGCCCAGGGTGCGGTACGTGGCGACCAGGTACTCCATCGGCCGGCGCACCTTCTGGCCCACCCCGGCCCAGAACTCCGAGGAGCAGAACAGCGTCATCAGGACCGGCTTGATCATGCCCTTGTTCGTGGTGTACGTCTTGGCCAGCCGGTCCACGAGGGACTTCGGCGGGGTGTCCGAGACGAACCGGGTGGCCAGGCTCTGCGCCACGTACTTCGCCGTCGACGGGTGCGTCGCGATGTAGGTGATGTACGCGTCGATCGCCGCTTCGGCCTTCTTCGGGTCGGCCGAGTTGTTCGCGTGGGTGAAA
The DNA here is from genome assembly GCF_040608275.1 of Micromonospora sp. NPDC005205. NCBI lineage: Bacteria > Bacillati > Actinomycetota > Actinomycetes > Micromonosporales > Micromonosporaceae > Micromonospora > Micromonospora sp. NPDC005205. Next base: position 91,026 of record NZ_JBEXHV010000015.1, on the reverse strand, counting down.
CCGAGGATCTTCACCTTGCCGACGTAGTGCTGCTCGGGGCGGAAGACGTACTTGCCCTTGTCGTCGACACCGCGGCCGGTCTGCAACATGGCGGCCTGCCGGACGTCGGGCTCCTTGTAGCCGCCGTCGACGCCGACCGAGTAGAGCTCGAGGTTCTCCCGGGCGAGGTTCTCGTTGATCGCGTCCTTGCGGGAGTCCTTCTGGTTCAGGTAGATCAGCAGCGCCGGGTGCTTGTTCGCGGCGACCAGCATCTCCGGGTAGCTGCCCAGCGCGTGCTTGCGCACGACGTCCTGGTCGAACGAGTTGCGGTACACCTCGCCGCCGTCGAAGTCGGCGGCGACGTGCAGGAAGTCGTTCCAGAAGTCGACCATCACCTCGAACAGCTGGCGCTTGGACCAGATCTGCCGGGCGATGGTGGCGTCGACCATCTCCCGCTCGGGGTGGGCGTCCTGCTCGTTGAGCTTGTCCCGCTGGTCGCGCAGCTGCTGCACGGAGAGCTTCTGGGTCGGCAGCTCGGCGAGCTTCAGCTCGCCCTTGCTCGGCTCCAACTTCCCCGGGTCCAGCTGGGCGCGGATCCAGGCGTCCATGCCCTCGCGCTTGATGTCGGCGACCACCGCGGGCGTCACGCCGAAGGTGGCGCGCCGGGCCAGGTGCAGGATCGGGTCCTTGGCCAGCACCGTCTTCACTGTCACAGTGGTCGCCGCCGCGGCGGCGGCCGGGCCGGAGAAGGTCCGCCCGCCGGCCGGCGCGTTCTTCTTCAGCGCCTCACCGGCCCGGGAGCCCATGTAGCTCTCGTTCTGCTCGGTGTAGGTACGCACGGTGCTGGGCTGCTGGCCGCTGGGCCGCGCCGCGGTGCCGTCGGTGACCGTGCTGCCGGTCGCGTCGCCGGCCACCGCGTCGTCGCCGAAGAGGCCACGGATCTGCGGGGTCATGGCGAGCGCCGCGCCACCGGCGACGACGGCGGCGGTGCCGCCGAGGGCCACCATCGCCTTACGTCGGCCGACCTTGCGATCCGGCTCGTTGTCATCGTCGAGGGTGGGCAGTCCGGTGCCGGCCGGTCGCGCCGGGGCCGGGCGGCCAAGGCCCTCCGGGCCGACCCACTGCGGACCGCGCGGAGCGGGCGCGGGCTGCCCGGCGTACTGCTCACGCGGGTCGGCCTGCGCGGCGTAGCCGCCCTGGTAGGGGTGGGGCGAGTCGTAGCCGTAGGGCGCCGGCGGGTGGGGGTCGCCGTAGCCGTCAGCGCTGGGGTGCTGATGTCCGTCCCAACCGCGGTCGTCCCGCGGTCGACGTGGTGGCACATTCTGGTCGGCCATGTACCAATCCCGATTTCTGATGAGCGCCGGAAGCTGCTACCGGGCAGGTGCGGCAGGTGCGGCGACTGTTGCCTGAGGGGGTTGCTACGGCAAAGTAACCAAGGCCCCAGGGCCCTTCAAGGTGGCCGGAACCCACTCGGGAGGGCACTTAAGACAGCGTTCAGTGCGACCTCGGCGGCGGGCGGAGCAACGGACCCGCCCGCAGAGCTTCCCAGCAGGGCGTACGCGCGCCAGCCGAGCACGGATCGGACCTCGACGCCGTACCCGACGGTTTCGGCGTCGTTCACCACCAAAGGCAAACTTAAGGTTCAGGTAAGCCGGACGTGAACCGTGCTCGCGTGGAGGAAAAGTAGCAGCAGCGGGCGAGCGTGAGCCACCACCGCAGCGGGTATGCCGCCGAACCGCTGAACGCGTGAGGGGAAGGCAGCGCCATGCTCAGCAAAGAGGATCAGCGCAGATTCGACCAGATCACCCGTCAGCTCCGGGAAAGTGACCCGGCCTTCTTTAAGCGGCTGGACCACCGGGCCCGAGCCCGCAGGGGCCGCTACCTGATGTTGTTGACCATCGTGCTGTGGGCGTCGCTGCCGGCGATAGCCGTGTTCGCCGGTCGACTCACCGGCGCGATCTGCGCGGTGGTGCTGGTGGCCAACGCCGCCATCATGTGGCGGTTTCGCCGCCGCTGGACGTGACTGTTGAACCGCTCGACGGGACGGCTCAACCGGTGGACGTGACAGCTCATGTGTCGGCCGGGCCGAACGCCCGGTACGCGCGGCGCAACCGTTCGAGCAGTCCCGGCCCACCGATGGCCGGGGCCGGTGCTCCGAGCTGTCGTAGCAGCAGGTCCGTGCCGGTCACCAGTCGGGGCGGCCGATCCGGCAGCGGCACCGGCGCTGACCAGAACCGGTCCGCCGCATCCGCCAGCGGCGTCGCCGACAGCCCGGCGAGCGCCCGGGCGGCACCGACTGGCGCCACGACGTCCACACTCGACCCCGCACCGTCCGGTTCGGACGGTGGGTCGAGCGGTGGGGGCGGCGGGGTGGCACCGGTGGTCGCGGCCCGCCGGGCCCGGAGTTCGTCGAGCAACTCCGCCCGGGACCGACCGCGCCAGTGCAGCAGTTCGAACGGGTCCGCGTCGAACGCCTCGGCCAGCAGGTAGAACGTCGCCGCGAGGTGCTTGCACGGCACCGCGAAGTCGGGGCAGTTGCAGCGCTGGGTCAGCTCGTCCACACCCGCTGGGAAGAGCGGTGCGCCGGCGGCGGAGAAGACCTCCTCCAACTCGTCGGGGAGGTCACCGGCGAGCAGCCGGGCGCTGAAGAACGCCTGCCCGGCCAGCTCGTCCTCGATGCGGGACCAGAGCGCCGCCGGGAACGGCTTCAGCGCGATCGACACCTGGTACGGCTTCGGCCGGGAGCCCTGCACGACCGCGCTGACCTGCCCGGGTGCGATGTCGAGGGTGAGCACCTGACCAGCCCGCGCGTACGACCGGCCCCGGGTCAACCGGGTGCCGAGCGCGAACGACTCCAGCACCTCCAGGAAACGCCTCGACCACCAGGACCGGCCGATCGCGCCCCGGGCGCTGCGCGCCCGCAGGCCCCCGTCGACCCGACGGGGACGCCCGTAATCAGCGAAGTCGCTCCGCTCGCTCACTCCACCACCGCGCCGGCTTCCAGTGCGAACAGGTCCCGCAACTGGCCGGTGGACAACTCGGTGATCCACTGCTCGCCGGTGCCGACCACCCGTTCGGCGAGGCTGCGCTTGTCGGCGATCATCGCGGCCACCTTCTCCTCGACGGTGCCGGCGCACACGAACTTGCGTACCTGCACCCGCCGGTGCTGCCCGATCCGGAACGCCCGGTCGGTGGCCTGGTCCTCGACCGCCGGGTTCCACCACCGGTCCACGTGCACCACGTGGTTCGCGGCGGTCAGGGTCAGCCCGGTGCCGCCGGCCTTTAGGGAGAGGACGAACAGCGGCGGACCCTCCGCGGACTGAAAACGTTGCACCAGGGCGTCCCGCTCGGCCTTGCCGAGGCCACCGTGCAGGAACAGCACCTCCCGGCCGAACCGCGCCGACAGGTGACCGCGCAACATCGCCCCGAACTCGGCGTACTGAGTGAACAGCAGCGCCTTCTCCCCCGCTGCCAGCACCTCCTCAAGGATCTCGGTGAGCCGAGCCAGCTTGCCGGAGCGACCCTCCAGCGCCGAGCCGTCGCGCAGCAGTTGGGCGGGGTGGTTGCAGACCTGCTTGAGGCGGGTCATGGTGGCCAGCACCAGACCGCGTCGCTCGATGCCGTCGCTGGTCTCGATCCGGGCGAGCATGTCGTCGACCACCACCCGGTACAGCGCGGCCTGCTCCGCGGTGAGGTTGCACAGCACCTCCATCTCCAGCTTTTCCGGCAGGTCGGAGATGATGGACGAGTCGGTCTTGAGCCGGCGCAACACGAACGGGCCGGTGATCCGGCGGAGCCGCTCGGCGGCCTCGGCGTCGCCGTGTCGCTCGATCGGCTCGGCGAACCGTTTGCGGAACATCGCGGCCGGCCCGAGCAGACCCGGGTTGGCGAACTGCATGATCGACCAGAGGTCGGCGAGGCGGTTCTCCACCGGCGTGCCGGTCACCGCCACCCGCTGCCGGGCGGGCAGCGCGCGAACCGCCTCGGCCTGCCGGGTCGACGCGTTCTTGATCGCCTGCGCCTCGTCCACCACCACCCGGTGCCAGTCGATGCCGGCCAGGTCGGCGGCGTCGCGGGCGGCCACCGAGTAGGTGGTGAGGACCAGGTCCGCGCCGTGCGCGGCCGCTGTAAACTCCGCCCCCCGCGCCCGCTCGGCACCATGGTGTACGTGCACCCGCAGCTCCGGGGTGAACCGGGCCGCCTCCCGCTGCCAGTTGCCGACCAGCGACATCGGACAGACCAACAGGGTCGGCCCGGCCTCCGGCGGGTCCCCGGCGAGCAGCGCGAGCAGTTGCACCGTCTTGCCCAGCCCCATGTCATCGGCGAGGACACCGCCCAGACCGAGTGAGCGCAGGAAGGCAAGCCACGCCAACCCGCGCTGCTGGTACGGCCGCAGCGTCCCCCGGAAGCCCGGCGGCGGGTCCAGCGGGGTGAGCCGCCGCTCGACCGCGCCGGCGAGCAGGTCGCCCAGCGCACCGTCGGCGGTCACCTCCAACACCGGCAGCTCGCCGGTGGCCTCGCCGTCGGCCAGCCCGAGGCGGAGCAGATCGGCGACGGTCAGCTCGCCCGCGGAGCGGAGCAGACGCAGCCCCGCCGCGAGCCGCCCCGGGTCCAGCTCCACCCACCGGCCGCGGAGCCGTACCAATGGGGTCTTCGTCTCGGCCAGCGCCGCCAACTCCTCGGCGGAGAGCGGCTGGTCACCGAGCGCGATCTCCCAGCGGTAGTCGACCAGGGCGTCCAGACCGACACCGGCTTCGGTACCACCCACAGTGCCCGGTGCGGTGCGGCTGCGCGCTCGCAGCCGGGCGCCCAGTCGCGCCGACGGACGCTGCCACCAGGACGGCAGCAGCACCCCGAAACCGGCCGCGTGCAGCACCGGGGCGCCCGCGCTGAGGAACCGGTGCGCCCCCTCGACGTCGAGGTCCATCGCCTCCGGGGCGGCGGTACGCAGCGCGGCATCCAGGTCCGGCCAGAGCCGACTGGCCCGGCCCAGCTCGGCGAGGAGCGTCTCCTGCGGGCTGGTCGTCCGCCCGACCAGGCCGCCGAGGGTCTGCGGCGCTCGCCAGATGTCCCCGGCGTCGACGTGCAGGCCGGGCTCGTCCGAGGCCTGCAACCCGAACTCCAAACGCCAGCGCCCGGCACCTATCGACCCGACCGACACCGGCGCGCTGTCGGCAGGCACCGGCACACCGCCGGCCGACAGCGCCCGGGTGGCCAGGATCGGCTCGGTGACCTCGTCGGGGGCCGGTTCGACAAGGCGGAAACTGGCCCGCACCGGGCCACCGGCTGCGTCGCGCTGCCAGGCGTCCAGTTCGGCGGAGAGGGTGTCCAGCCCGGCCGGGTCGATGGTGAAGTCCCGCTGCGGTCCGGCGAGCGCGGCCAGCCAGGCCGGCGCCGGACCCCCTGGCCGCAGCCCCCGGGCCAGCGTGGTGGTCGCCAGCGCAGCCCGCGCGGCGGCGTCGGTCAGCGCGTCCAGCGCATCCGCGACCAGGACGGCAGCGGTCAGCTCGGGAGTGGCCGGCTCGGGAGTGGCCGGCTCGGCAGTGGTCAGCTCGGCAGTGGGCGGCTCGGCAGTGGTCAGCTCGGCAGTGGGCGGCTCGGCACCGGGCAGCTCGGGATTGGTCAGCCTGGAGGTGGGCGGCAGGACGGTGGCTCGGGCGGCGGGTGGCAGGGCCAGCGCCAGCGAACGCGCCCAGGCGGCGTCGGTGCCGGTCAGCAGCGGACGCCACACCGCCTGCACGGATGCGCCGGACGCCACCGGCACGTCAGCGCCGGGCGTCCCGTCAGCCGTCGTCGTACGCACACCGGGGAGGACGCGGCCACGGGTCACCAGGTCGGCGGCGAAGTCGGCCAGCTCGGCGAGGTGTCGCAGGGTGGCCCCGGCCACCGCCGGGATGTCGTCCAGGGCTTGCAGCAGCGACAGCGCGTCGTCCGGGGCGTACACCAGGGTGGGAACCCGCCACCCGGCGAGTGTGAGCCGACCGCGGGCCGCAGGTGCGACGGTGGTCCGGATCAGCTCGGGTGAGTCGGTCGGCGCGCCCGCCAGGGTGGGCAGGGTGAGCAGCGCGGTGCCCGGCCGGCTCGGCTCGGCGGCGTCGGCGAGGACGACGGCCAGGTCGGAGTGCCCGGCGGCGAAGGGATGCGGGCGTTCCCGGGCCGGCCGGCCCGAACGCGGAGCGGGGATCGGTGCGGCGCTGTCTTCGGCCCAGACGGCGAGGCCGCCGGTCGAACTGCCGCCGGGCAGCCACAGCCCGTGGATGACCAGCACCTGCTCCCCCTACTCGCCGCCCGCCCCCAGAATAGGGCGGCCCACCTGGCCGGCGATCCGCACCCGTCGCCGCACTCGCGCGATCTTGCACTTTGTGTCGACGCTATGCGAACAATGCGCCTTTCGTCACCACAAAAAGTGCAAGATCGCGGAGGCGCGGGAGGGAGGCAACGGTCTAGCGTCGGCGTCGTGGTCGATCTTCTGGTTCTTGGCGGGCTCGGGGTGGACGTACGGGTTCGGGTGCCCGCGCTGCCGCTCCCCGCTGCCGACTCCCACACCGTCGAGCCGATCGAGCTGCGAATCGGCAACACCGGTGCCGGGGTGGCATTGGCCGCCCGGGCACTCGGCCTGCGCGTCCTGGTCGTCGACACCCTCGGTGCCGACCCGGCCGGTGAGCTGGTCCGGGCGGCGTTGACCCGGGCCGAGGTGCCGGCGATGCTGGCCGAGCACCAGGGCGGCACCCGCCGATCGGTGAACCTGGTGGACCCGGGCGGGCGGCGCACGTCGCTGTACGACCCGCGCCCATGGCAGGGTGGTCCACCCTTTACCGCCACCGAGTTGGCCGCACTGGTCCGCGACGCCCGGCACGTCCACCTCTCGATCATGGATTGGGTGGTGCCGTTGCTGTCCGCCGTGCGGGCCGCCGTTCCGACGGGCGTGACGCTCTCCACCGACCTGCACGACTGGGACGGCGAGAACACCTACCACCAGCCGTTCGCGGAGGTCGCCGACCTGGTTCTGCTGAGCGGGGTGCGGTTGGGCGACCGGGCCGCGTCGCTCGCCGGCACGCTGGCGCCCCGGACGATGGTGGTGACCCGCGGTGCGGACGGCGCCGAGCTGTACCCGGGCGACGGCACGGCGGTACCAGTGCCGCCCGCCGTCCCGGGAAAACCGGTGGTGGACAGCAACGGGGCGGGCGACGCCTTCGCGGCCGGCCTGATCGCCGGCCGGTTGCGCGGCGAATCACTGACGCATGCCGCCCGGTACGCGGCGCGGGTTGCCGCTGCGGCGTGCACGCACGACGGGATGGAATACCCGCCGGGCCTGTTGCCCACCGGGTGACGGCCGACGGCGTGCGGCGACCCGGGGCTCAGAGCGCGCCGGCCTCGCCGTCGGTCAACTCGCGCAGGATGTCGGCGTGGCCCGCGTGCCGGGCCGTCTCCTCGATCATGTGCACCAGAATCCAGCGCAGCGACACCTCACCGAGTTGCGGGTGCGGCACCACGTGGTCGAGGTCGATGCTCGCGACGACCGTCCGGGAGCGGGCGCAGGCCCGTTCGTACGCCTCGGTGAGACCGACGATGGTTTCCTGGTCGCTCAGCGTGAAGCTGGCGACCGCGTCCTCCTCGGAGGTCAGGTAGACGTCGCCGGGCTCGGGGGCCAACAGGGTCGGGAACCAGTTCCGCTCGACCAGGGTCAGGTGCTTGACCAGCCCGACGAGCGTGGTCGCCGACGGCACCAGCCGACGTCGGGCGTCGGCATCGGAGAGACCGCGTAGTTTGCGCAGCAGCACGGCCCGGTGAAAGTCGAGGAACGAGGTCAGGACAGCGCGTTCGTCGCCGGTGCGGGCGAGCACCGGACCGAGCGTCGGATCGATCGTCTGCTCCATCCGCCGACCCTAGCCACGGGCCGGGTCCCCCGCTGCCCCGCTATCCGCTGCGGGCCGGCGCTGGGCCGGGCAGGATGGGCGCATGGCTTCCTCCGTGCAGATCCTTCTCGTCGGCGGCTCGGCGGACGGGCAGACCATCACCGTCGAACTGGACAGCAACGGCCGTCCGCCGCTGACCCACCATCACCTCGGCTCCGGCGGGCTGGCCGACGCGCAGATCTACGAGTTGGAGACCGCCCGCGAGGAGGCCCGCGAGTGGCGCTACCGGTGGACCGGCCCGGCGGTGTGACAGCCAGCTCAGACCCGGGTGAGGGTCTGGCTGCGCAGGCTCTCCAGCACGCCTCGGGTGACCTCCGAGGTGCCCCGGGCCTGATCGCACACCTCCGCCACCCGCCGTGCGGTGGCCTCGGCGCGTTGCTCCCGCTCGTCCCAGAGCCGGTCGACCTCGGCCAGCAGCGGGCCCTCGACCTCCCGCTCCACGCCGCGTAGCGCCGGCACGCCGAGTCGTTGGGCCAGGTCGAAGACCTTGCCGGCGTACGGCAGGGGCAGGAACGGCGTACCGACCATCGCCGCGAAGATCAGGAAGTGCAGGCGCATGCCGACGGCCAGGTCGAAGTGGCGCATCAACCCCAGCACCTGCTGCGGTGAGTAGGTGCCGTGCAGGATCCGACCTCGGTCGGCGGCGACCATGTGCGACAGCACCCCGTGGGCGTGCCGGATGTCGTCGCGCTCCATCGGCACGAACAGCACGTACGCGTCGATCCGGTGCACCAGGAAGTCACCGATCTGGGCCAGCAGCCGGTGGTAGCCGTCCACGTCGAGGCGTTCGGCGGCCCGGCCCGGCTCCCGCACGCTTATCCCGACGAGGCGCTTGCCGACCGGCACGCCCTCCTCGGCCAACAGGTGGGCCGGGAACTCCTCCGGTTGCAGGAGGAACGCCGGGTCCGCGGTGACCGTGATCGGGTTCAGCAGGCCAGCCTCCTCCAGCACCATCCGGGACTCCTGGTCCCGGACGGTCACCTGGGTGGCGCTGGAGAGCGTCTCCCGGACCATGCCGGTGTCCACCCCCTCGCTGAGCGGCCCGACCCCCACCGCGTACGTGATCAGCGGCAGGCCGCGTTCCTGGGCAACCCGGACCACCCGCAGGTAACGGCGGGCCTCCCGGTCGTACAGGATGCCGCCACCGCCCAGGATGAGCAGGTCGAGCTGGGCCAGAACCAGTGCCGAGTCGGTGCGGCTCACGCCCTCCCACGGCACCGCCTCGACATCGGGGTGAGCAGCCCGGGTGTGCGCCGGGTTCCGTGAGAAGACGATGATCCGGGCGTTCGGTTCCTGCGTACGCAGATCGGTGAGCAGGCCGGTGAGGATCGCCTCGTCGCCGAGGTTTCGCCCACCGTACGAGCCGAGCACACCGATGGTCAGTCCGGCGCCGTGCGTCATCCGTCGCTCCTCCCCAGGTGCGGTCCGCGCCGGTTTCCCGCTGGGCAGGTGAACAGTCCTGCCGAAGGGACCCGTCCCCGGGCCGCCGGCTCAGCTCCCCGGGGTGAGGCGTTTCGCCATCTGCTGCGAGGTGACCTCGAAGCCCAGACTGCGGTAGAGGCCGATCGCCACGGAGTTCGTGCCGAAGACGTTCAGACCCAGCTCGGGCACACCGTGTTGGGTGAGTTCGGCCTCGATGAGCTGGATCATCCGCCGCGCGTACCCGCGTCCCCGGTGCTCCTCGTGCACCTCGATGTTGTGGATCCAGGCCTGGTCCGGGGCGGCTGACGTCGGCAGGGTCACCCAGATCCAGCCGACCTCGGTGTCGCCGACCCGGCCCACCCGCAGCAGGGCCCCCTCGGTGGCCGCGCCCGCCGGCAGCGACTCCCGGATCTGGCTGACCGACCGGTCGAGGGCCGCCTCGGGGGTCATCCCCCGGTGCGCCACCAGATCGTCGGCGTACCCCTGCTCCAGTGATTCGAGCAGGCGGGCCAACTCCTCTGCCGTCATCGGCGTCAACGTCAACTCCACCGCGTCTCCCCTTCCTCGTCGCGAGCCGGTAGTGCAGCAGAACCGGCCCGGCCACGCCAACTGTTTCCCCACCCGGGGCGGACGGGACGGCCGGGGGTGCGCGGGCGGGCGACGATGACAACGTGCGGATCGCCCACGTCAGCGACAGCCACCTCACCAACCCGGAGGGGGTGGCCACCTCGGTCGGCACCACCGTGGCGCTGCTGCGCGCCGCCGGGCACCGGGTCGTGCTGCACTGCCCCGGCCCAGTGTGGCGGTGTCGCCGCCGACCGGGCGAGGTGCCCTCGCTGTCGGTGCCGACCCGGCCGTACCGGTTGGCACTGCCCCGGCCGCCCAGCGCACCGGTCGACGTGGTGCACGTGCACACCACCGGCCCGCTCGGCGTCGCCGGCCTGCGGTGGGCCGCCACCCGTCGCGTACCGACCGTGCTGACCTGGCACACCGACCTTGTCGCGTACGCCGCGCACTACCCGGAGGTCCCGATCGGGGCCGCCTACGCCGGCCTGCGGCTGGGCTTGCGGTGGCGGGCGGGCGATCTGTGGGCGCTCGCCCACCCCGGGCCGGGTCGACAGGCCCGACTGGCGGCGCTCGCGCGAACCCTCCTGGCCCACAGCACTGTCCTGATCGCCCCTTCGGCGAAGACCGCGGCGACGATGGCGACGATGGCGGGGCGTACCCCGGTCGTTGTCCTGCCGACCCCGGCCGCCGCACCGCACCCCGACGCCGACGACCGGCGGCGGCTGCGGGCCCGGCTCGGCATCCCGGCGGACGCGCCGGTGCTGCTCGCTGTCGGACGGGCCACTCCGGAGAAGAACCCTGAGCTGCTGCTGGCCGCGTTCGCCCAGGTCCGCCGCAAGCTGCCGGCTGCCCGGCTGGTGCTGCTCGGGGCCCGGCGGCACCGGCTCGCGGTCCGCCGGATGGCCCGCCGGTACGGCGTCAGCGGTGCGCTGCACCTGCTCCGTCCGGTGCCACGCCACCGGGTCGGCGCCCACTACCGGGCGGCGGACGTGCTCGCGTTCGCCTCCACCACCGACACGCAGGGCCTGGTGCTCGCCGAGGCCGAGGCCTACGGACTACCGGTGGCCATCGTGGACACTCAGCTCGTCGAGCGGCCGGGCACCGGCACCGCCCGACCGGTCGCCGAGCCCAGCCCGGCGGAGTTCGGGGCGTTGCTCACCCGGCTGCTGACCGAGCGGGAGGTGCGCGGGGCCGTGATCCGGGACGGCCGGGCGGCGGCGACGGACTGGTCCGCGGAGCGCTACCTGGCCGAACTGGTCACGCTGTACGCGTCGCTGCCGCCCGTCGGCCCAGCGGGAGGCGCTGCCACCCCCGGGGCGCGGCGAGGTGACGCGGGGTCGTCGGGACCAACCGAGCCGGCACCGGAGACCGGGCGCGGGCGCTCGTCGTGGCGTTCATCGATGCGGCGGTGGTAGCGTCCGCCGGTGGCCGACCGGGTCCTGCGGGTGAGCACCGCGCTGGTGCTCGCCGTCGGGCTGACCCTCGCCGGAATCGCCGCCCGCGAGAAGCCCGTCGAGCTGCTCTTCTACTTCACGGTGCAGGTCGACCTCGCCTACCTGGTGGTGTTGCTGGCGGGGTGCGGTGACCGGGTGCGTACCGCGCTCACCGTCTACCTCGCCGGCACCGCGGTGGTCTTCGTCCTCGTGCTGGCCAACCCGTGGAGCGGCTACGCCATGGTGGCGAACCCCGAGGCTCGTGGGCTGGTCTCCGACGCCGGCAACCTGCTGCTGCACGCCGTGGTGCCGCCGCTGGCCGCCGCGCAGTGGCTCAACCGCCGACCTCAGGCGGCGCTGCGTCCGGCGTACGCGGTCAGCCTGCTCGGCTACCCACTGCTGTGGCTGACGGTGATCCTGGTCCGGGGTGCCTTCGGCGGGGCCGAGGGCCGCTACCTCTACCCGTTCCTCGACGTACCCCGACTCGGGTACCCCGACGTCGCCCTCAACGCCCTGCTCTTCGGCGTCACAGTGTTGCTCATCGCTCTGACCGCGGTTCGCCTGACGCAGCGGCGCGCTGGTTGACAGTGGTCAGGGCGTCGACTCCAGGTGGTGCGCCAGTTGGGCCAGGTCGCGCAGACGCAGGTCGCCGTCGAGGCCCTTCAGCGCGGCGGTCATCGCCCCGGCAGCCCGACCGGCCCGCAGGCCGACCTCGGCGTCCTCGACGACCAGGCACCGCCCCACGGGTACGCCCAGCAGCGCCGCGCCCCGCAGGTAGCCCTCCGGGTCCGGCTTGCCGACGCTGACGTCCTCCACCGTGACGAGCACCGGCGCCTTGATTCCGGCGGCACCGAGCCGGGCCTCGGCGAGCCGCGCGTCGGCGCTGGTCACCACCGCCCAGGGCAACCCCAGCCGGGCCAGCGCGTTCAGTAGCTCGTGCGCCCCGGGAGTGGCCGTCACGTCGGACAGGTCGTCGTACTGCAACGCGAGCTGTCGTGCCGCGGCGGCGGCGACCGCGCTGTCGTCGAGCGTGGGCAGCAGCCGGCGGACGGTCCGGTCGGCCGGGCTGCCGTGCGCGATCGCCAGCGCCGCGGCCGGGTCGACGGCGTACTCGGCCGCCCACCGCTCCCAGGCCCGCTCAACGGCGGCGTCGGAGTCGACCAGGGTGCCGTCCATGTCGAACAGCACCGCGCCAATGCCCGCCAATTCCACCACCACGCTCCCCGGATCGCTCGCCCCACCCTCCCCCACCTCGCAAGATCCGCGCAACTTCGGTGATCCTGCTGTCTCGTCGCCCGGTGAGGCAGCAGGATCCGTGAAGGTGCGCGGATCAGGGTGACCCACCGGGCTCGGCAGGCCGCCGAGGATCGCGGGTATCGGACTTCGCGGTCGGAGCGAGACGTCCGATGGCCGCCAGACGGAAGCTCGGCGCGGCCAGATGATCGTTTGCATGACGACGACACTCAACGACAGGGTCGCCCTGGTGACCGGAGGCTCCCGAGGCATCGGAGCCGGCATCGCGCTGCGCCTGGCAAAGGACGGGGCCGACGTGGCGCTGACCTACCGGCAAAACGCCGAGCGGGCTGCGATCGTGGTGAAACAGATCGAGGCGCTGGGCCGCAGAGCGCTGGCGATCCAGGCGGACGGCGCCGACCCGGCCGCCGTGCGGGGCGCCGTCGACCGGGCGGCCGCCGACCTGGGCCGGTTGGACATCCTGGTGAACAACGCCGCTGTGTTCCTGGTGGGCGCCCTGGACGAGCTCGGCTCGGCAGAGGTGGAGCAGACCATCGCGGTCAACATCAGGGCACCGTATGTCGCCGCGCGGGCGGCCCTGCGGCACCTGGGCGACGGCGGACGGATCATCAGCATCGGCAGCAACGTCGCTGAGCGGGCGGTCTTTCCCGGGCTGACCCTCTACGCGATGAGCAAGACCGCTCTGGTCGGGCTGACCCGCGGCCTGGCCCGTGAAATGGGCCCACGGGGCATCACCGTCAACCTGGTCAACCCCGGGCCGACGGACACCGACGCCAACCCGGCGGACGGACCGAACGCGGCGGCGATCAGCGGATTCACCGCCGTCGGCCGGTACGCGCACCCCGCCGACATCGCGGCCACCGTCGCGCACCTGGCCAGCCCCGAGGCCAGTTACGTGACAGGTGCGGTGGTCAACGTGGACGGCGGCTTCACCAGCTGACCTGAACGCGGCGTGCCTTCGCAGGCCGCGTCGTACTACAGGGTGGGCGCGGCAGGTTTCGAACCTGCGACCCCCCGCTTGTAAGGCGGGTGCTCTCCCACTGAGCTACGCGCCCGGATCGCCCATGTGGCGGGCCGGTGGCTGGCAAGCTTACCTGCCCGCCACCGACCCGGGCGCACGGCGTACCCCGGTCAGTTGGTCGCTTCGGCGATGGCCTTGCGCCAGCCCTGCTGGTCGCGGGCCTCGCCCGGGCCGTTCATCTCGGCGAAGCGGACCACTCCGGCCTTGTCGATGACGAAGGTGCCCCGGTTGGCGAAGCCGGCCACGTGGTTGAAGACCCCGTACGCCTGGGCGACGGCGCCGTGCGGCCAGAAGTCGGCGAGCATCGGGAACTGGTAGCCCTCACGGTCGGCCCAGATCTTGTGACTGTAGGCCGAGTCGACGCTGACAGTCAGCACCTGCACGTCGTCGTTCACGTACTCGCCGAGGTTGTCGCGCACCTCGCTCAACTCGCCCTGGCAGGTGCCGGTGAAGGCGAGCGGGTAGAACACCAGCAGCACGGCGCGCCTGCCCCGGAAGTCCGAGAGGCGGACCTCCTGGTTGTTCTGGTCCTTGAGCACGAAGTCGGGTGCTTCGGCACCAACCTGTAGGGGCATGCGAACTCTCCTCGCTGCTCGGCCACGCCGGCGACGGCGTCGGGGCGGGGGGACGGCACCAGCCTGCTACCCGACGGTGGGCGGACCGTCGGGCGAGCGGAGCGGCGCTGGCTACTTCTTGGCCTTGGCACCTCGACGCAGCACCAGACGCGCGCCGCTCCAGTCCCGGCCGGCGTTGACGGTCGAGGTCTGCTGAAGGCCGGCGGTGGGCGCGGACTCCGCGACCTCGCTCGGTTCGACGTGCCCGTCGCGCCCCGCCTTCGGGGTGAGCAGCCACACGACGCCGTTGTCGGCCAGCGGGCCGAGGGCATCGACGAGCAGCTCGAAAAGGTCACCGTCGCCGTCCCGGTACCAAACCAGCACCGCGTCGACCACCTCGTCGGTGTCCTCGTCGACCAGATCTCCACAGCGGTCGGTCAGGGCGTCTCGGAGATCCTGGTCGACGTCGTCGTCGTACCCCATCTCCATGACGACCATCCCCGGTTCGATCCCGAACCGGTCCGCCAGGCTGCGTACCCCGTCGGCGGCCTGACCAGCGGTCGCGCTCACTGTCGCGTGCCTCCTCATCTCGTCCCTGCTCGCGACGTCGGTGCGACGCCGTCAGGCAAAGTCCACACAGTTGTTGGGCTGCGCGCAAGTGGCGCACCGGGTGGAACGGAATTTACCGTGCCAGCAGCGTACGGGCACCGTCGGTAATGGCTTCCGCGGAGACCAGTACGTGACGTGCTGCCGGACCTAATGGTACAAACGAGTCAACTCCGGCTACTCGACGTGCGGCACCGACATATCCGGCGTCGACCAGCGCGGCGATCACGCCCTCGCCGACCCCACCGGAGCGACGCGTCTCGTCCACCACCAGCACCCGGCCGGTCGCCGAGGACTCCCGGATGATGTCGGACACCGGCAGCGGAGCCAGCCAGCGCAGATCCACCACGCGGGTGCCCACCCCCTCCTCGGCGAGGACGGCCGCGGCCCGCAGCGACATCCGCACCCCGTTACCGAAGGTGATGATGGTGAGGTCGTCCGCCGAGCCGACCGGGTAGACCCGGGCCCGCCCGATCGGCACGTGCCCGGCCACCCACCCGCCCGGCTCCGGATAGCCGGCCAGCCACTCGCCGTCACCCTCCGCGTACAGGTCGCGGGTGTGGTAGAGCGCGATCGGTTCCAGGAACACGCAGACGCTGCCGTCCACCGCCGCGCTCGCCAGACAGGTCCGCAGCATGGGCGCGGCGTCGTCCGGCCGCGCCGGCACCGCGACCACCAGCCCGGGCACATCCCGGAGTACGGCCACCGAGTTGTCGTTGTGGAAGTGCCCGCCGAACCCCTCCTGGTACGCCAGGCCCGCCACCCGCACCACCATCGGGTTGCGGAACGCCCCCTGCGAGAAGAACCGCATGGTGGCCGCCTCACCGCGCAGCTGGTCCTCGGCGTTGTGCAGGTACGCCAGGTACTGGATCTCCGGCACCGGCAGCATCCCGGCCAGCCCGGCACCGAGGCCCAGCCCGAGCACCGACGTCTCGTCGAGCAGGGTGTCGAAGACCCGGGCCGCCCCGAACCGGTCGCGCAGCCCCTTCGTCACCCCGTACACGCCGCCCTTGGCGGCCACGTCCTCACCGAAGAGCGCCATCTGCGGGTGGTCGAGCATCCCGTCGGCGAGCGCGGCGTTGATGCTCTGTGCCAGGGTCATCGGCCCGGCCAGCTCCGGCGGCTTGCCGCCGAACGCCTCCGCCCGGGCGCCCGCTCCCGGCCCACTGGCCCGCGCCGCGGCGTCGGCCACCGCCCGCGCCACCCGCACCGGACGACGTGGGGCCAGCGCCGACACCACGTCGGCCGCGGAGGCCAGCTTCGGCTCGCCCAGCACCTCCTCGGCCAGCCGGCGTACCTGCCAGCCGGTCTCGTCGTACCGGGCCAGCAGTTCCTCGCCGGTCGCCACGCCGGCGCCGACCAGCAGCCGCGCGGTGGCGGCCAGCGGGTCCCGGTCCAGGTCCCCGGCCAGCTCGGCCGGGCCCCGGTACGCCGACTCCGCGTCCGCCCCGGCGTGCCCCATCAGCCGGACGGTGCGCAGGTGCAGCACGGCCGGCCGCCGGTTGCGCCGTACCCAGGCCGCGGCCTCCGCCGCCACCTCGTACGTCCGCACCGGGTCGGCTCCGTCCGCGCTGAAGTAGCGGATGCCCGGCTTGGCCCGCAGGGTCGCCTCGACCCAGCCCTCCGGCGAGCGGACGCTGATGCCCAACCCGTTGTCCTCGCAGACGAAGAGCACCGGAATCCGCAGCCCCGCGTGGTCGTACCACCCGGCGGTGTTGAAGGCGGCGGTGGCGCTCGCGTGGTTGACCGAGGCGTCGCCGAAGGAGCAGACCACTATGGCGTCCGGTGGCCAGGGGGCGTGCGTGGCGCCCGCGCCGCTGCCGACCCGCATTCCGGCCCCGGTACGCCGTCCGGCGCTGTCCAGCCGGCGCAGCCGCTCCACTGCCAGTCCCATTCCGACAGCGCGGGGCAGGTGCGAGGCGATGGTCGAGGTGGTCGGCACGACGGCCAGGTCGGCCCGGCCGAACACCTTGTGCCGTCCCCCGGCGATCGGCTCAAGGCTGGACGCGACCATCCCGCGCAGCACGTCCCGTGCCGCGTCGGCGTACGCCGCGAACCCGTTGGCGGCCGGGGCCTGTTCGATCCCGGACGGCTCCGATTCGGACAGCCGCGGATCGGCGCCGGGGTCGGGGTCACGGGACGGTGCGCCGTCGACGGACGGCCGAGTGCCGGTTGACGGTTCGGACTCGACGGTTCCCGCCGGGGCGGACCGCTCGGAATCGACAGTTCGCGCCCGGTTGGCGGCCGGCGCTTGGTGCGCGGCGGCCTGGGTAGCGTCCGCGGCGGCTGGCGCGGGGTCCACGGGAGCCAGGGCAGGGTCGGCGGCGGCCTGGGCGGCGCGTAGGCAGTAGAAGGCACCCGAGCGGTAGTGCAGCAGCGCCGGATCGGTGGGACGAAGCGCGGCGGCGACCGCGGCGTTGCCCTCGTGCCCGGCGGAGCCGATCGTGTAGAAACCCTCCCCGAAGCTGCGCAACCAGCGGCCGGCCAGGTCGAGCTGCCGGCTGGTCACCTGCGCGTCGAACAGGTCCAGCACCTGCCCGCCGGTCAGCGGGGCGTCGTCGGTGACCGGGTCGGCGGGGTCACGCCGCCGCTCGGCGGCAGGCAGCGCCGCCAGCGTCTCCCGGAACCGGTCGTCGAGATCTTGCGGGGTGGTCACGTCGGACAGCATTACCGACGGAAGCTCCGCTCGCCCAGTGGGACACGGCCGGAAGGGTCACGCTCACTCCGACCCGCAGGGCTCCGGAAAGCCGCCGTCGGACACCTTCCAGACCAGGTCACGAAGGGTACGCAGCTCCTCGTCGCCCAGCCCGGACAGCAGTCGGGAGTCGGACATCACCTCGATCACCCGGGCCCGTACGACGCGGCCCTCCTCGGTGACCAGCAGCGTCTTCTGCCGCCGATCCGCCGGGTCGGTGCGACGCTCGACCAGCCCGGCCTGCTCCAGCTTGTCGACCAGCACCGTCACGTTCGACCGGTCACAACCCAGCTGACCCGCGAGATCCCGGGCCGGTAGCGGATGATCAGGGTCCAGCTCCCGCAGCGCCCGGGCCGCCGCCGGTGTGAGCCCAACCTCGGCGAACGCGCTGCCCTGCCGGTGTCGTACCGCGTCGCTGACGTGGGCCATCCGGCGCAGCACGTCGGCGGCGAGACCAGCCCGATCCGCCGGCCCGCCCACCACGGAACCCACCTGCCCCGTCACGACCACATCGTACGCACCAGCCCGCCCACCGCAGCCCAGCCTGATCACCCCCCGCGCGCCCCCTCCGCGCCGATCTTGCGGTTTCGGTTGCCTGTATGGGTGGGATGCCCCTTGTGTCGGGACAGCAAGTGCAAGATCGCCAAGATTGAGGCTGGGTCAGGCGGGGAGGAAGGAGAGGCGGACCTGGCGGGTCGGGTTGTCGCCGTTGGTGTCGACGAGGCAGATCGACTGCCAGGTGCCGAGCGCCAGTCGACCGCCGAGCACCGGCAGCGTGGCGTATGGCGGGATGAACGCCGGCAGCACGTGGTCACGGCCGTGGCCGGGCGAGCCGTGTCGGTGCCGCCAGCGGTCCTTGGTGGGGAGCAGTTCGTCCACGGCGCTCAGAAGGTCGTCGTCGGACCCCGACCCGGTCTCGATGATCGCCAGGCCGGCGGTGGCGTGCGGCACGAAGACATGCAGCAGGCCGTCGCCCTCGCCCGCGACGAACTGCTGGGCCTCCGCGGTGATGTCCCGGACGGTCGGCCGGGACCCGGTCTGGACGGTGATCACATCGCTGCGCATACGTCGCATTCTGCCGCAGGGTGAGCTCAGGAGCTGCCGCCACCGCCGCCGGAGTCGCCGCCACCGGACCAGCCACCACCGGAGTCACTGCCGGACCAGCCGCCGCCGGAGTCACCGCTGGACCAGCCCCAGCCGGACCAGCCTCCCCCGGAGTCGCCGCTGCCGCCGGCCGGCTCCGTGTCGTCGGAGCGGTCGTGGTCGCCGTCCCGCTGGCTGCCGACGTTCCCGCTCCCGGCGTCCCCGGCGGGCATCGGGTGGTAGCCGTACCCACCGCCACCCGAGTCCGGACGACGGCGACGACCGCCGGCCTGGCCGCTCGGACGGGCCGCTCGGCTCGCGTCGCGCAGCAGGCCCGCGCCGAGCACGGCCACCAGGGCGCCGAGGGCTACGAGTCCGACCATCGGCAGGTTGCCGGAAGCGAGGGCGACGGCGCCGATGACCAGGCCGACCACCCCGACAACGATCATGCTCGCGGCGACCGCGACACGGCGTCCGTTCATGGCGGTAACGGTAGGAGTGGCGGTCAAACCGCTCAGCCTTCACTCGATCGTCGCGCTAAGTTACCGGCGGGTACCTGTGTTCAGCATCGCGTCGGGGGGACCTAGACGTGACGAGGGGTGCCACCAGGGGGCAGGATGGCGCTAGAGACCTATCCCACACACAACCGAGGGAACGCCTGTGGCTACGGAACGCAAGCGCCCGGTGATCAGCGACGGCCTACCGAGCCAGCTTCCGGACATCGACCCTGAAGAGACAAGCGAATGGGTCGAGTCGCTTGACGGTGTCATCGACGAACGCGGCGCCAAACGCGCTCGCTACGTCATGCTGCGCCTGCTGGAGCGGGCCCGTGAGCGCCAGGTCGGGGTTCCGCCCCTGACCACCACCGATTACATCAACACCATCCCGTCGGAGCGCGAGCCCTGGTTCCCGGGTGACGAGCACGTCGAGCGGAGGATCCGGGCGTACGTCCGGTGGAACGCCGCCATGCTGGTGCACCGGGCTCAGCGCCCGGAGATCGGCGTCGGTGGGCACATCTCCACCTTCGCCAGCTCGGCGTCGCTCTACGAGGTGGGCTTCAACCACTTCTTCCGGGGCAAGAACCACCCGGGCGGTGGCGACCAGATCTTCTACCAGGGCCACGCCTCCCCCGGCATGTACGCGCGGGCGTTCCTGGAGGGGCGACTCAGCGAGCACCAGCTCGACGGGTTCCGCCAGGAGCTGTCGCACCCCGGTGGTGGGCTGCCCTCGTACCCGCACCCTCGGCTGATGCCGGACTTCTGGGAGTTCCCCACCGTCTCGATGGGCCTCGGCGGTCTGAACGCGATCTACCAGGCCCGGTTCAACCGGTACCTGCAGCACCGCGGCATCAAGGACACCTCCCAGCAGCATGTCTGGGCGTTCCTCGGCGACGGCGAGATGGACGAGCCGGAGACGCTCGGCGCCATCGGCGTCGCCGCCCGCGAGGAGCTGGACAACCTCACCTTCGTGATCAACTGCAACCTGCAGCGGCTGGACGGCCCGGTCCGGGGCAACGGCAAGGTCATGCAGGAGCTGGAGGCGTTCTTCCGGGGTGCCGGCTGGAACGTGATCAAGGTCGTCTGGGGTCGTGAGTGGGACCCGCTGCTCGCCGCGGACACCGATGGCGCGCTGGTCAACCTGATGAACACCACGACCGACGGTGACTACCAGACCTACAAGGCGGAGTCCGGCGCGTACGTGCGGGAGCACTTCTTCGGCCGCGACGCACGGACCCGCAAGATGGTCGAGCCGCTCAGCGACGACGAGATCTGGAACCTCAAGCGGGGTGGGCACGACTACCGCAAGCTCTACGCGGCCTACAAGGCGGCCACCGAGCACACCGGTCAGCCCACAGTCATCCTGGCGAAGACGATCAAGGGCTGGACCCTCGGCTCGCACTTCGAGGGCCGCAACGCGACCCACCAGATGAAGAAGCTGACGCTGGAGGATTTGAAGACCTTCCGCGACCGGCTCTACCTGGACATCCCGGACTCGGCGCTGGAGGACAACCCCTACCTGCCGCCGTACTTCCACCCGGGCGAGAAGTCCGAGGAGCTGGCGTACCTCAAGGAGCGGCGCGAGCAGCTCGGCGGGTACCTGCCGTCCCGGCGGACCAGCAC
Source organism: Micromonospora sp. NPDC005205 (assembly GCF_040608275.1). Taxonomy (NCBI): domain Bacteria; kingdom Bacillati; phylum Actinomycetota; class Actinomycetes; order Micromonosporales; family Micromonosporaceae; genus Micromonospora; species Micromonospora sp. NPDC005205. The sequence continues at coordinate 70,376 of NZ_JBEXHV010000015.1, read as the reverse complement.
GAAGCGGCTGGCCATCCCGGGCCCGGAGCGGTTCGCCGACATCAAGCGCGGCTCGGGCAAGCAGAAGGTGGCCACCACGCAGGCCTTCGTCCGTCTGCTCAAGGACGTGATGAAGGACAAGGAGTTCGGCAAGCGTTGGGTGCCGATCATCCCGGACGAGGCCCGGACCTTCGGTCTCGACTCGATCTTCCCGACCGCGAAGATCTACTCGCCGCACGGCCAGCGCTACACCTCGGTCGACCGCGAGCTGTTCCTGTCGTACAAGGAGTCGACCTCCGGGCAGATCCTGCACGAGGGGATCAACGAGGCCGGTTCGGTGGCCTCGTTCACCGCGGCCGGCTCGGCGTACGCCACGCACGACGAGCCGATGATCCCGATGTACATCTTCTACTCGATGTTCGGGTTCCAGCGGACCGCCGACGGGCTGTGGGCAGCGGCCGACCAGATGGCCCGGGGCTTCCTGCTCGGCGCCACAGCGGGTCGGACCACGCTCAACGGTGAGGGCCTTCAGCACGAGGACGGGCACTCGCTGCTGATCGCCGCCACCAACCCGGCGGTGGTGGCGTACGACCCGGCGTTCGCGTACGAGATCGCGCACATCCTGGAGCAGGGTCTGCACCGGATGTACGGGGACGCGCAGGAGAACGTCTTCTACTACCTGACGGTCTACAACGAGCCGACGCTGCAGCCGGCCGAGCCGGCCGACGTGGACGTGGAGGGCCTGCTCAAGGGCATCTACCGCTACTCGCCGGCACCGCAGGTCGACGGCCCGAAGGCCAACCTGCTCGCCTCGGGCACCGGGATGCAGTGGGCGCTCAAGGCCCAGCAGTTGCTCGCCCAGGACTGGGGGGTGGGTGCCGACGTCTGGTCGGTGACCTCCTGGACCGAGCTGCGCCGCGACGCGGTGGAGACCGAGGAGTACAACCTGCTCAACCCGGGCGCCGAGGCGAAGGTTCCGTACATCCAGCAGAAGCTGGCCGAGGCGGACGGGCCGAAGGTCGCGGTCAGCGACTTCATGCGTGCGGTGCCGGATCTGATCGCCCGCTGGGTACCCGGCGACTACACGTCGCTCGGCACCGACGGGTTCGGCATGTCGGACACCCGGCACGCGCTGCGCCGGCACTTCCACGTCGACGCGGAGTCGATCGTGGTGGCCACGCTGCGGCAGCTCGCCCGCAGCGGCGCGGTGGCGATCACGGTGCCGGCCGAGGCCGCCAAGAAGTACGCGATCGACGACGTCAACGCCGCCCCGGTCGGCGAGACCGGCGGCGACAGCTAAGACCCAGCACGACCGAAGAAGGGCCCGGCGCATCAGCGCCGGGCCCTTCTTCGACTACGGCCCAACCCAACTGCGGTCGGGGGGTACGGAGCGGCGGTGGTCCAGGGGCCCTGGCGGGGATCCGGACCACCGCCGTCGCGGGTGACGCCGGGAGGATGGGCGCTCGTCAGCCGACGGCGGCCAGGTCGGTGAGCCGGGCCAGCGAGTCCTCCAGGTCGGCGCCGACCCGACGCAGTCCGAGGCGCAGCATGGCCGCCTTGACCGGGCCGGCCGGCCAGCGGACCACGATGAGGCGCACGATGGTCCCGCCTTCCTCCTCGTCTCCGGTGAGCTGGACGTAGATCTCGGTGCGCGCCTCCGCCCGAGATCCAGCGCCCTTGGCCCGTTCCCGCCAGCCGATCAGCGTCGGCTCCTGGTAGGCGATCACCTCGGCCTCATGCGCCGAGCCGCGCCCAGCCTGGACGAGTTGTCGCCGCCCGAAGCCCTCTCCCGAGAGCACTTCGGCCGCTCGGACCCCAGCCAGCCAGGCCGGCAACTGCTCGGCCCGCTGCACGACATCCCAGACCACTTCAATTGGCGCCGCCACGTGCGCACTGCGTTCCACGAGGATCATTTCCGTCTTTCCTCCGGTGAGGACATCCCACGATATCGGCACTCTATGCGTTAAATCGGACTTACCTGGACGGGTTCGGAAAAAGACACGCCGATCAACCATTGCGGATTAGGCCAGGGCGGCCTATGGCGCATTCATCGAGAGCGCTTTAAAGTCCCGAACACGTTTCACGTTGACCGGGAGGGCGCATGTCGACCGCACCGATGCCCCAGTTCCCCACCGGCTTCCGCTGGGGCGTCTCCACATCGGCCCACCAGATCGAGGGCGCCACCACCGCCGACGGCCGAGCTCCGTCCATCTGGGACACCTTCGCGCGCTCCCCCGGGCGGATCAGCGACGGCAGCAGCGGCGAGGTGGCCTGCGACCACTACCACCGCCACACCGAGGACGTGGCGCTGCTGGCCGGCCTGGGCGTCTCCGCGTACCGGTTCTCCATCGCCTGGCCCCGGGTCCAGCCCACCGGCGCCGGCCCGGCCAACCCGGCCGGCCTGGACTTCTACGACCGCCTGGTGGACGAGTTGCTGGCCGCCGGAGTCGACCCGGTGGCCACCCTCTACCACTGGGACCTGCCGCAACCCCTCGAAGACGCCGGCGGCTGGATGCACCGCGACACCGCCGCCCGCTTCGCCGAGTACGCCGAGAAGACCGCCGCTCGCCTCGGCGACCGGGTCCGGCTCTGGATCACCCTCAACGAGCCGTTCATCCACATGAGCCTCGGCTACGGCATGGGTGTGCACGCCCCCGGCCGGATGCTGCTGTTCGACGCCTTCCCGGTCGCCCACCACCAACTGCTCGGGCACGGGCTCGCGGTCGCCGCGCTGCGGACCCACACCGCCAGCCCGGTGGCGATCGCCAACAACTACTCGCCGGTGCGGGTGCTCGGCGACCGCGACGCCGACCGGGCCGCCGGGGCCGCGTACGAGGCGCTGCACAACCGGCTCTTCACCGACCCGCTGCTCGGCCGCGGCTACCCGGAGCTGCCCGGCCTGGACCCGAGCGTCATCCACCCCGGCGACCTCGACACGATCGCCGCGCCGATCGACGTGCTCGGGGTCAACTACTACAACCCCACCGGTGTACGGGCGGCCGAGGAGGGTTCACCCCTGCCGTTCGACCTCGTGCCGCTGGACGGCTACCCGCGTACCGCCTTCGACTGGCCGGTGGACCCCGACGGGCTGCACGAGCTGCTCGGCTGGCTCCGCGACACCTACGGCGACGCGCTGCCGCCCATCGAGATCACCGAGAGCGGCTGCGCGTACGACGACGAGCCCGACGCCGACGGGCAGGTGGCCGACCCGGAACGGATCGCGTACCTCGACGGGCACCTGCGGGCGGTCCGGGCCGCCATCGACGACGGGGTGGACGTCCGGGGGTACTTCGTCTGGTCGCTGCTGGACAACTGGGAGTGGGCCGAGGGGTTCACCAAGCGCTTCGGTCTGGTGCACGTCGACTACCCCACCCAGACCCGTACGCCGAAGTCGTCGTACACCTGGTTGCGGGACGTGATCGCGGCCAGCCGGCCGGGGTCGGCGCGGTGACCACCCTCGACCCGACGCCGGCGTCGCTGCCGGCGGCGCTCGCCGAGCCGACGGTGCCGGTACGGCGCAGCTGGATCGGCTTGATCTTCGCGGCCAACCTCGGCGTGTGGATGGCGTTCTTCACGCCCATCCAGGTGCTGCTGCCGCAGCAGATCGAGCAGATCGCGCCCGGCGACAAGGAGAACATGCTGGCCGTGGTCACCGGCCTCGGCGCGTTGGCCGCGGTGCTGGCCAACCCCTTGGCGGGCGCGCTCTCCGACCGGACCTGCCTGCGCATCGCCGGCCGCGAGTTCGGCCGTCGGCACGTCTGGACGGCGGGCGGGGCCGTGCTCGGCGCGGCGGCCCTGGTGCTGCTGGCCCAGCAACGGACCATCCTCGGCGTCGCCCTCGGCTGGGTCGCCGCGCAGGTCTGCTTCAACGCGATGCTGGCCAGCCTCAGCGCCGCCATCCCCGACCGGGTCCCGGTGCGGCAGCGCGGCGGCGTCTCGGGGTGGGTGGGCATCCCGCAGGCGCTCGGGTTGGTGCTCGGCGCGGTGCTGGTCACCGCAGTGGTCACCGGCAACGCCGCCGGCTACCTGGCCATCGCCGTGGCCGTCCTGCTGCTGTCGCTGCCGTTCGCGCTGCTCACCCCCGACGAACCGCTACCACGTACCCATCGGCCGGCGATCCGGACGCGGGCGCTGCTGGCCTCGATGTGGATCAGCCCCCGCCGGCACCCGGATTTCGCCTGGGCCTGGATCACCCGCTTCCTGGTCCAGTTGGGCAACGCCCTGGGCACCCTCTACCTGCTGTACTTCCTCAGCGACGGGGTGCGCCACCCCGACCCCGAGGGCGGCCTGCTGGTGCTGATCCTGCTCTACACGCTCGGGATGATGCTGACAGCTGTGGTCGCCGGCCGGCTGTCCGACCGTTCCGGCCGCCGCAAGATCTACGTGATCGTCTCCGGGCTGATCATGGCGGTGGCGGCGCTGCTGCTCGCGGTCGCGCCGGTCTGGCCGATGGCGATCGTCGCGGCGCTGCTGCTCGGCGCCGGCTACGGCGTCTACCTCTCGGTGGACGCCGCGTTGATCACCCAGGTGCTGCCCCGGGCCACCGACCGGGCCAAGGACCTGGGCGTCATCAACATCGCCAACTCGGCGCCGCAGGTGCTCGGCCCGGCGCTCTCCGCCCCGCTCGTGGTGTACCTGGGCGGCTATCCCACGCTCTACGCGGTCACCGCCGTGGTCACCCTGCTCGGCAGCGCGCTGGTCGTCAAGATCCGCTCGGTCCCCTGAGCCGTGGGGGGCGGTGGCGGAATGCAGTCGCGGACCGCCGTAGGCTGGGGGACGTGACAGTACGTGTGCGCTTCGCCCCTTCCCCGACCGGTATGTTCCACGTCGGCGGCGCCCGCTCGGCGCTGCAGAACTGGATCTACGCCAAGCAGCAGGGCGGCGTGTTCGTGCTGCGCATCGAGGACACCGACGCGGCGCGCAACAAGCCCGAGTGGACCGAGGGCATCCTCTCCGCGCTGGACTGGATCGGGATCTCCCGGGGCAGCTACGAGGGCCCGTACTTCCAGTCGGCCAACGCCGGGGAGCACCGGGCTGCCGCCGCGCGCCTGCACGAGTCGGGCCGCGCCTACTACTGCGACTGCACCCGCGAGGACGTGCAGGCCCGCACCGGCTCGCAGTACCAGGGCTACGACGGCTACCACCGCGACCGTGGCCTCGGCCCCGGCCCCGGGCACGCCCTGCGCTTCCGTACGCCCGACGAGGGCGCGACAGTGGTGGTCGACCTGATCCGCGGTGAGCCCACGTTCGAGAACAAGCTCATCGAGGACTTCGTCATCGCCCGCGGTGACGGCTCGCCGGTCTTCCTGCTGGCCAACGTCGTCGACGACATGACGATGGGGATCACCCACGTGATCCGGGCCGAGGAGCACCTGCCCAACACCCCCAAGCAGCAGCTGCTCTGGGAAGCCCTCGGGGTCAAGCCGCCGATCTGGGCACACGTGCCGGTGGTGGTCAACGAGAAGCGGCAGAAGCTCTCCAAGCGCCGGGACAAGGTCGCCCTGGAGGCGTACCGCGACGAGGGTTACCTGGCCGGCGCGATGCGCAACTACCTCATGCTGCTCGGCTGGGCTCCCTCCGGCGACCGGGAGATCGTTCCCTGGTCGGTCATCGAGGACGAGTTCCGGCTGGACGAGGTCAACCTCTCCTCGGCGTTCTTCGACGAGAAGAAGCTGCGCGCGTTCAACGGCGAGTACATTCGCGCGCTGCCGGTGACCGAGTTCATCGACGCCTGCCAGCCGTGGCTGACCGGCACCGGGACCATCGCGCCGCCGCCGTGGCAGCCGGAGGAGTTCGACGCCGACGCGTTCGCCGCCGTGGCGCCGCTGGCCCAGACGCGGATCGCGGTGCTCAGCGAGATCGTGCCGAACGTCGACTTCCTCTTCCTGGCCTCACCGCTGATCGACGAGGCCGCCTGGACCAAGACGATGAAGGACGGTTCCGCCGAGCTGCTGGACGACGCCGTCGCGGCGTTCGAGGCGCTGGAGTCCTGGGACGCCGAGTCGTTGAAGTCGACGCTGGAGGCGGTCGGCGCCGAGCGGGGCCTCAAGCTCGGCAAGACGCAGGCGCCGGTGCGGGTCGCGGTCACCGGTCGCACAGTGGGTCTGCCGCTGTTCGAGTCGCTGGAGGTGCTCGGTCGGGAGCGCACCCTGACCCGGATGCGCGCCGCCCGCCTGCGCCTCGTCTGACTGTCGCCCGTCCACTCGTCAGGAGAGCGTCGCCGGCGTACCTCAGCATCGCTTTGACTTTGCTCTGCACCCCGATCTGCACCGGTCACCGACCGTTGCCGTCGCATCCGCGGGTGCAGAGCAAAGGATGATGCGTACGCCTGCCTGCCCACCGGGAGCGGCGAGGATCAGAGGGTTACCGAGCTCGTCGCTGGCGGCGGAACACGAGGCCGGCCGCGAGTGCGGCGAGCAGCAGCAGGCCGCCGAGAGCCCAGATCCACCAGCGACTGCCGGAGTCGGACCGCTCCGAGGCGGCCGGCGCCGGGGAGGCCGTCGGGCTGCCAGGTGCCGCCGACGGCGAGCCGGCGGAGGGTACGCCGACGGCCGACGCGCCAGCCGACGGCGAGCTCGCCGGGTTGGTTCCGGCGGTGGCCGACGGCGAGGCAGTGGGGTCGGCTGCGGTGCCGGTGGTGAGGGTGAACCGCACCTCGCCCTTCACCGGGTGCCCATCGGACGACGCGAGCTGGTAGCCGACGATGTAAAGCCCGGCTGCGGCCGGCTTGAACGGCACCCGCACCCGACTGCCGTCGAAGGCGGGAGTCCCGCCAGCGACCACATTGTCCGGTCCGGTTATTGTGATCTTCGTCGTAGTCGGCGACGGCTTGGCGAGGAACCGCAGCTCGACCCGGGCGGGTGCCGACGCCACGCGGGCGCCGTCGCGCGGGTTGCTGCCGGTCAGCTGGTTGTGAGCGGCGGCCGGAGTCGCCGGCACCAAAAACGACACACCGAACGCCACGCCGAGCACCACTGGCACGACCCGCACCGTACGTGTAACCCTGCCCCCCATGAACCCCTCCGTAAGGGTACGATCCGCCCGCTGATCAAACGGCTCCTCATTAGTCGAGCAGAGATCGCAGATAGTTCCAATTACTGTTCCAAAAGCTGCAACTCATCGACGTTCTGCGGAGTCTGTAGGAGTGGACGCGACCATCCGGTCGATGCCGCACCGGCAGATCGGTCCAGACGTCACCACGAAGCCATCCATCGAACGGGGCGAGGAGGCGGGATGCTCCGACACATGAGGCGGTTGGCCGCCGTGTTGGCGGGCACGATGGCGGTGGCACTGCTGTCGCTTGGCACCGCCGGCTCGGCCTCGGCGGCGCCGAAGCCGGCACCCGCCGGAGTGGACATCACCGGCACGGGGCTGTCCGCACCGCTGCGGTTGCGCGCGGAAAAGGAGCCCGCCCTCGTGGGCGCGGTCATCGACCAGGTCAACTTCCTCGCGCGCACCGGCATGCCAACCGGTCCGAAGGCAGCCAACCTCGGTCCGAAATACACCGTCGTGGTGCTCGCCGGCGAGACGCCGAAGCAGACCTACGACCTCTACCCCAAGGCGATCGGCGGCCCTCGCGTCTTCCGGCCGGCGAAGCAGCCGGACGGCCGTAAGACCAGCGCCGGCTGGTTCCTGGGTCGGCTCAGCATGTCCGAGACCCTGCGCACCGCCGGTGTGCCGCTGGAGCGGCAGTTCGACACGGTCAGCGGCGGCGCGGGCGGCGGTGAGCGGGTTCTCCCGGAGGACACGCTCGACCCGGCGAAGGACCTCGACGAGGCGCTCGGCGACCTGCAACGCCTGCTGCTGCTCAACGTCGGCGTGATGCTGACCATCACCGTCGGCCTCGCCGGGATCGCCCTGCTGATCCGCAGGCGCACGCGCTGAGCTGGCGCACGCGCTGAGCTGGCGCACGCACTGAGCAGGCGCACGCACTGAGCAGGCGCACGCACTGAGGTCACGCTTCCGCTGACCCGCAACACGCGACGGTCCGACGCACTCGCTGGTCAGCGGGTGCGTCGGCCGACCGGGCAGCGGAACGCGGTGTTCAGCACCAGCGGCGCGGTGGGCGCTCCCGGCGGGTGGCTCGTGGACGCGGCCGGACCGCGCCGTGCCGGTGCGCCCCGGCCCAGCCGGAAAGTTCACTGAGGCAACCAGCGGGAACGTCCGAGTCGGGCTCGGCAGAGCGCTGACGCGGCAGCACGGGCTCGTCGTCGACGCGCCCCGGCAGCGGCTCCACCGGGTGCGATGGCGCACCGCCGACCGGCCGGCGGGGCTTGCCAGCCGCCTGCGGGTCGTGGTGCCCCGGCCGGCAGGGCTCGCCCTGGGCGCAGCCGTGCTCGGCCTCCCCGTGCGCCATCCCCGGTCTCCTCACGCTCGCTTCACCCTCGAATGCTCCCCGAGGTGCCCTGTCACCGTACTGGCCGGAACCGACGGGCCGCGCGCAGCGTACCCGGGGTCCGGACCGGCCGGTCCCCGAAGACGCCGCTGAGCGCGGGCGCCGGTTACGCAGTTCACAGCTTCTTTTCGTGTCGTTCACCGTGAGGTTCGGCGGCGAGGCGGACCGGCGGGCAGCGGGCGCGGTGAGCCTCCAGGTCGGCGCGGGCGAAGAGCGCCCGCAGTGTCACGCCGTGATGAGCGAGCGCCTGCGCCCCGCCCTCAGCCCGGTCGATGACGCAGAGGGCGTGGGAGGCGCGGCCCGCGTACCCCTTTCGGCGCATGTCGCAGGCGGCGGTCTCCTCCCCCGGTCGGACTCCGACCCGGTGCGACTGTGGTGGGATCGGGGCATGCGTCCGACACCGTGGCTCGGCTCCGGCACCCGCGGCCGGGACCTGGCGCTGGCCGGGGCGTCGCTGGCCGGCGGGCTGGTGCTGTGGACGCTGGGTTGGCAACCGCAGATCCGTCCGCACCCGGACGTGCCCGCGGTCCTGTTCCTGCCGTCGCTGCTGGCGATGTGCGTCGCGGTGGGTCTGCGCCGCGCCGCCCCGCGTGCCAGCCTCGCCGTCGGCACCGTGGCAGTGGTGGTGGACATCGCGCTGGGGGGCTCGCTGGGCGCGATCCTGATCTACACGCAGGTCCTCTACGACGCCTGTGTCTACGGTCCGCCACGGCTGTGGCGGTGGCTGCTGCGGGCGACCATCGGGCTGAGCGTGCTCGGTGCGGTCGTCGGCGTGATCCTCTCCGACCAGTGGAGCGGGGTGGCCATCGGCGTGCTGGTGGTGCTCGTCGGCCTCCTGCCGGTCCTGACCGGTATCAGCGTGCGGCAGTACCGCGATCAGGCCGCCGCCGAGCGGGCGCGGGCCGAGCAGACCGCCCGGCTGGTCGAGTTGGACCGTCGGCAGGCGGTCAGCGCCGAACGGGCCCGGATGGCACGGGAGCTGCACGACGTGGTCGCGAACCACCTCAGCGCGGTGGCCATCCACGCCACCGCTGTGCTCTCCGTACCCGGGTTGGATCGCGGTCAGGTGGAGTCGGCGTTGCGGGTGATCCGGGAGAGCAGCGTGCAGGGCCTCGCCGAGATGCGTCAGATGATCGAGGTGCTGCGCGAGCCGGGGACCAGCGCCGACCCGGCCGCGCCGGAGGTGGTCACCGCGCGACTGGCCGAGGCGGACGGACTGGTCGACCGGGTCCGGGCTGCCGGCCTCGCGGTGCGGGTCCGGACCGATGGCACGCCGGGCGCGTTGCCGGTGGGGGTGGACCTCGCCGCGTACCGGATCGTGCAGGAGTCCCTGACGAACGCGCTCAAGCACGGTACGGGTGAGGCGGAGCTGACGATCGCGTACCGGCCGGCCGAGGTGGTGCTGACTGTGGAGAACCCGGTGCGTGGGGGCGGGGCCGGGCTGCCGGGCGCCGGGGCCGGGCTGATCGGCATGCGGGAGCGGGCCACGCTGCTCGCCGGCCGGTTCACCGCCGGGCCGCACGACGGCCGTTGGCAGGTGCGGGCGGCCCTGCCCACCGGGGAGGGCGGGTGACCAGGCCGGCGCGGCCGTCGGACGACACGGCCCCGGCGACGGTACGGGTGGTGCTCGCCGACGACCAGCCGGCGGTACGGGCCGGACTGGCCCTGATCCTGAACAGCTCAGCGGGTGTCGAGGTGGTCGGCGAGGCGGCCGACGGCGACGCCGCGGTGCGCCTGTGCCGGGAGTTGCGCCCCGACGTGGCGGTGCTGGATGTGCGGATGCCGCACCGGGACGGGATCTCCGCGACCCGGGCGATCGTCAGCGACGGGCTCGCCGACGTGCTGGTGCTCACCACCTTCGACCTGGACGAGTACGTCTTCGGGGCGTTGCGGGCCGGGGCGGCCGGGTTCCTGCTCAAGGACACCGACGCCGACGGCCTGGTCGGCGCGGTGCGGACGGTGGCGCGGGGCGACGGCTTCATCGCGCCCACTGTGACCCGTCGGTTGATCACCGCCTTCGCGGCCACCGCGCCGGGTGCGTCGGCGGACGCGCGGGCCGCGCTGGCCACCCTCACCCCGCGTGAGCGTGACGTGCTGGCCTGCCTCGGGTTGGGTCTGTCCAACCAGCAGATCGCCGATCGACTGGTGCTGGCGGAGAGCACCACGAAGACCCATGTGAGCCGGATCCTGGCGAAGCTGGACCTACGCAGCAGGGTGCAGGCCGCCATCCTGGCCCAGGAGGTGGGCCTGCCCGCTCCCCCGCAGTCGTGAGACGGGCCGTTGGGCGCACGGCGGACCGGTGCCGGCGTGGTTGGCCTGCTCACGACGTGTCAGGCTAGGGCGGTGAGCACGCCGGGCGGTGGGGAGCTGTCGGCCACGCTGCGCCGGATCGAACGATCGGCGGGGGCGTTGGCCACCTCCAGCGTGGCCCGGATGGACGAGACGCTGCCCTGGTTCCGGGCGCTGCCGGCCGACCAGCGGTCCTGGGTGATGCTGGTGGCGCAGGCGGGCGCGAGGTCGCTGGTGCAGTGGCTGCGCGAGGGCGGCGGCACCGCGGACAGCACCCAGGAGGTCTCGGACGAGGTCTTCGCCGCCGCCCCGCAGGCGCTGGCCCGGTCGATCACCCTCCAGCAGACCGTGGCGTTGATCAAGGTGACGATCGACGTGGTCGAGGAGCAGGTGTCGCACCTGGCCGCCGAGGGTGAGGAGCAGCAGCTACGCGAGGCGGTGCTGCGCTTCTCCCGGGAGATCGCGTTCTCCGCCGCCAGGGTCTACGCGCGGGCCGCCGAGTCGCGTGGCGCGTGGGACGCCCGGTTGCAGGCGCTGCTCGTCGACGCGCTGTTGCGGGGTGACTCGCCGGACGTCCTGGCCAGTCGGGCCGCCGCTCTCGGCTGGGCGGACGCGCCGCCGGTGGCGGTGGCTGTCGGTCGGTCGCCCGGCGGCGAGGTCTCCGCGGTGCTGCACGTGGTCTACCGGCAGGCCCGCCGGATCGGCGTGGAGGTGATCGGCGGCGTCCACGGCGACCGGCTGGTGATCGTGCTGGGCGGCGCACCTGACCCGCTGACCGCCACCGCGAAGCTGCTGAGCGCGTTCGGGGACGGCCCGGTGGTGGTCGGTCCCGCCGTACCGAGCCTGGACGAGGCGACCGAGTCGGCGCGGGCCGCGCTGTCCGGCTTTCGGGCCGCACCGGCCTGGCCGAGCGCGCCCCGGCCGGTGCCGGCCGCGGACCTGCTGCCGGAGCGGGCCCTCGCCGGCGACACCGAGGCCCGTCGTCGGCTGCGTCACGATGTGTACGCGACGCTGGTGCGCGCCGGTGGGGAGCTGCTGGCCACCCTGGACGCCTTCCTGGCGGCCGGTGGCACCTTGGAGAGCGCGGCCCGGGCGCTGTTCGTGCACCCGAACACGGTGCGCTACCGGTTGCGCCGGATCGCCGAGGTGACCGGGTTCTCGCCACTGTCGCCGCGCGACGCGTTCGCCCTTCAGGTCGCGCTGACCGTGGGTCGGTTGGATCCGGTCGCCCCGCTGGCCTCGCCGGTCCCGACTCAGACAATGACCCCGGCGACCCGGAAATCCGCCCAAACCGAGGATGATCCCCGCCGATCTTTGTAGGAAACCTCTAAAGGTCCTAGTGTGGTTTGGTCGAAGGCGGCACCGCGTTACCCGCCATTATCCGGGAGAGTCATAGACGTGCTCGCCGTACTTAGTCCCGGCCAGGGTTCTCAGAAACCCGGCTTCCTGACCCCCTGGCTCGACCTGACCGGCACTGAGGCGCGACTGCGCGACTGGTCGGCGCTGGCCGGGGTCGACCTGCTGCACCTGGGCACCAACGCCGACGCCGACGAGATCAAGGACACCGCCCGCACCCAGCCGTTGCTGGTTGCCGCGGCGTTGCTCGCGGCCGAGCACCTGCCGCTGGACGGCGTCGCCGTCACCGCCGGCCACAGCGTCGGCGAGTTGGGTGCCGCCGCCCTGGCCGGTGTGCTGTCGGCCGACGCCGCGATCACCCTGGCCGGCGTCCGCGGCCGGGAGATGGCCGCCGCGTGTGCGCTGGAGCCGACCGGAATGGCCGCGGTGCTCGGTGGTGATCCCGACGAGGTGATCGCCGCGATCGAGGCGAACGGGCTCTACCCGGCCAACCGCAACGGCGCCGGGCAGATCGTCGCCGCGGGCGCCCTGGACGGGCTCGACAAGCTCGCCGCCGCGCCGCCCGCCCGGACCCGGATCATCCGACTCCAGGTGGCCGGCGCCTTCCACACCCCGTACATGGCTCCGGCGGAGACCGCGCTCGCCGCTGAAGCCGCCGGGATCACCCCGGCGAACCCGGCCCGCACCCTGCTGTCGAACCTCGACGGCACCGCTGTCGACGACGGCGCGGCAATGGTGCAGCGCCTCGTTCGTCAGGTCACCGCGCCGGTGCGCTGGGACCTGTGCATGCGTACGCTGGCCGACCTCGGGGTCACCGGCGTGATCGAACTACCCCCGGCCGGCACCCTCGCCGGCCTGGTCAAGCGGGAACTCAAGGGCGACGGCGCCCCGGAGATCGTCACCCTCAACACCCCGGACGACCTGCCGGCCGCACGGGACCTGATCGCCCGTATCGGAGGCCGTTCATGACTGGCAGTCGCATCGTCTCGATGGGGCACTACCAGCCCTCCCGGGTGGTGACCAACGACGACATCGCCCAGCTCGTCGACACCAACGACGAGTGGATCCGCGACCGGGTCGGCATCGTCAGCCGGCGGATCGCCGACACCGAGACGGTCGCCGACATGGCCGCCGCGGCTGCCGGCAAGGCACTGGCCAACTCGGGCCTGACCGCCGCCGACATCGACCTGGTCGTGGTCGCCACCTGCTCCTCCATCGACCGCAGCCCCAACGTGGCCTGCCGGGTCGCCGGCAAGCTGGGCATCACCGCGCCGGGCGCGTTCGACCTCAACACCGCCTGCTCGGGCTTCGCGTACGCGCTGGGCACCGTCGACCACGCCATCCGGGCCGGGGCGTCGCGCAACGCGATCGTCATCGGCGCGGAGAAGCTGTCCGACTTCACCGACTGGACCGACCGCTCCACCTGCATCATCTTCGCCGACGGGGCCGGTGCCGCGGTGGTCTCCGCCACCGCCGACGACGAGCCGACCGGCATCGGCCCGGTCGTCTGGGGTTCGGTGCCGGACAAGAGCGACGCGGTCCGCATCGAGGGCTGGCGCCCGTACATCCAGCAGGAGGGGCAGGCGGTGTTCCGCTGGGCCACCACCGCCATCGCGCCGCTCGCGCTACAGGCCTGCGAGCGGGCCGGGGTCGACCCGTCGGAGCTGGCCGCGTTCGTGCCGCACCAGGCCAACGCCCGCATCATCGACGGCATCGCCAAGCGGCTCAACATCCCCGACGCGATCATCGCGAAGGACATCGTCGAGTCCGGCAACACCTCCGCGGCGAGCGTGCCGCTGGCCCTGTCCAAGCTGGTCGAGCGCCGGGAGGTGCCCTCGGGTGCACCGGTGCTGCTGTTCGGCTTCGGCGGTGGCCTGACCTACGCCGGTCAGGTCGTCCGCTGCCCCTGATGACCCCCTCGGGCGCGTACGCGTCCAGGATTGGCGGTCGGCGACGCCGGCCGCCAGAGAACCCCGATGAAAGGAACCAACCGCAATGACCCGTGACGAGATCACCACCGGCCTCGCCGAGATCCTCGAAGAGGTTGCCGGGGTGAACCCGGACGACGTGGCCGAGGGGAAGTCCTTCACCGACGACCTCGACGTCGACTCGCTCTCCATGGTTGAGGTAGTGGTCGCGGCCGAGGAGAAGTTCGGCGTCAAGATCCCGGACAACGAGGTGCAGAACCTGAAGACCGTCGGCGACGCTGTCAGCTACATCGCGGCGCAGTCCTGATCATGAGTCGTCCAGACGTCGTCGTCACCGGGCTCGGCGCGACGACCCCGCTTGGCGGGGACGTCGCGTCGACCTGGGACGCAATGCTCGCCGGCCGCTCCGGGGTGAGTGCCCTCACCCAGGAGTGGGCCGAGCAACTGCCGGTCCGGATCGCCGCCCAGCTGGCCGTGGAGCCGTCCGAGGTGCTGGACCGGGTCCGCCTGCGCCGCCTGGACCGTTCCGAGGCGATCGCGATCATCGCGGCGCAGCAGGCCTGGGCGGACGCCGGCCTCGCCGGCTCCGACCTCGACGGGGAGCGGTTGGCCGTCAGTGTCGGCTCCGGCATCGGTGGTGCCACCACGCTGCTCGCCCAGGACGACATCCTGGAGGCCTCCGGGCCACGGCGGGTCTCCCCGCACACCATCCCGATGCTGATGCCGAACGGTCCGGCCGCCTGGGTCGGGCTTGAGCTGGGCGCCAAGGCCGGCGTGCACTCGGTGGCCAGCGCCTGCGCCACCGGCGCCGAGGCGATCGCCCTCGGTCTGGACATCATCCGCTCCGGCCGGGCCGACGTGGTGGTGGCCGGCGGCACCGAGGCGGTCATCCACCCCCTGCCAATCGCCGGCTTCAGCTCGATGCGGGCCATGTCGACCCGCAACGACGACCCGGAGCGGGCCTCCCGCCCGTGGGACCGGGGCCGGGACGGCTTCGTCCTCGGCGAGGGCGCCGGCATCGTGGTGCTGGAGCGGGCCGAGCACGCCGCGGCCCGGGGCGCCCGGGTGTACGCGCGCCTCGCCGGCGCCGGCATCACCTCGGACGCGTACGACATCGTGCAGCCGCACGCCGAGGGCGAGGGCGCCATCCGGGCCATCGCCAAGGCGATCGCCGACGCGGACGTGGCGAAGCGGGACATCGTGCACGTCAACGCGCACGCCACCTCGACCCCGGTCGGGGACATGCTGGAGATCGGTGGGCTGCACAAGGCGCTCGGCGACCACCCGGTGCTGTCCGCGACGAAGTCGATGACCGGTCACCTGCTCGGTGCGGCCGGTGCGCTGGAGTCGATCGCCACCATCCTGGCGATCCGCGACAGTGTCGTTCCTCCGACGATCAACCTCGACGACCCGGAGCCAGGCCTCACCCTGGATGTCGCCGCGCACAAGGCCCGTCACATGGAGATCCCGGCCGCGTTGAACAACGCGTTCGGCTTCGGCGGCCACAACGTGGCGCTCGTCTTCGCCCGTCCCTGAGATCCCGCGAAAGGGCCCCTCCTCGTCGAGAGGAGGGGCCCTTTCGTCGTTCAGCCCCGGTTGCGGGGGTGCTGCTTCGCGGTGCGCTCGTTGCCGTGGCGGTAGTTGCCGGTCCAGCGGGCCATCACCAGCTGCGGGTCGTCGTCGACCTCGGCCAGGAACTCGGCGGCCCGAGCGCCACGCAGCGTGCCGGCGACCCGGCCGTGGTGGGTGATGACCACGGTGCCGTCCGCCCGTCGTACGTGCCGGAATCCTGCTGCCGCTCCCATGGGGTGAGGCTGTCAGACCGATCGGCGCGGAGGCGACCGGATTTCCGTCGCGGGCACTCGATCCGGATTGACGTCGAGGGACCGCGCCGCTTAGATGGGCCGACTGAAGATCGACTGACGGGGATCACCACAATGGACGCTCGTACCCGCGTCGCCGTGTCGGCGGCGCTCATCCTCGGCCTGCTGGCCGGCTGCGGCGACGACGCCGCCGCTCCCGCCGGGCCCGCGGCTGGCGACCCGGCCCCACAGGCCACTGGCGAGCCCTGGTACGACGAGACGACCCCGGCGGCGTCCGGCGGCACCACCGGCGGCGCTGGTTCCCCCTGCCCGGTACCGGTGACGTTTCCGCTGGCCGACGGGTGGACGGCGAAGGCAGTCGAGCCTCCCGAGGGTGAGCTGGCCGAGCTGGTCGGCGAGGCGCTCACCAAGCGCGGCGGCACCACAGTGCGTTGCGAGGTTGACGGCCGGCCGGCCGGCGGCGGGTTCCTGCGGATCTGGGCGACGGACACGCCGACTGCCGCTCCGCGCGCCGCGCTGGAGAGCTTCGCCGCCGGAGCCGGCGAGACGGTCACCGGCCAGCAGTTCCGCGACCTCCGCGCCGGCGGCTTCGACGTCACCGAGACGACCTGGCTCGCCACCAGCCCGCTGGCCGAGGAGGAGGCGGCGCGGAACTGGGCGCTGGCCGTTCAGTCGGCGGGGCAGACGCTGGTCTTCGCGGTCAACGAGGGCCTGATCACCGAACGGACCGACGTGCTGCCGGCGTACCGGCTCGCGGTGCGCGGGCTCACGCCTGCCGGCTGAGATCGGCCCCGTTGGCTCAGTTGCTGGCGCAGGTCGTCGCAGGAAGTCCGGGAACGGTCACCGGGGACCGGCCGCCCGGCCGGGCCTTGCCGGCGAGCACAGCGGCCAGGGCGGTCATCGATGCCCGGCTGGACGAGTACGTGGCCAGCAGCCTCGGTGACTTCGCGTCGGCCAGCACGTACGGGGTGTCCATGGCGACAGTGATCGCCGCGTCGGGGCTCAGGTCCTTGGCGCCGTCGCCGTAGCCCACCAGGTGCACGACAGTGCCGCCGCTGGGCTTGACCTGCACTCCGGCGGCGGTCAACGCGGCGGTGAGGGCGGCCCGGGTGCCGTCCCGACCGCCGGACGAGGTGACGGTGACCGGCCCGCGTACCGCTCCTCCGCAGGCGCCACGCAGCACGGTGACGGCGGCAGCGGCCAGCGCGTCGGCCGCCGCCCGGTGTGCCGGGGTGTTGAGCGTGGACATCTGCGCCGCCGGCAGCTCGGCGAGCTGGAACTTCATCGTCAGCACCCGGGTGACCGCGTCAACCAGCCGGGTCCGGGGCAGCGACCCGCCGCGCAGCGCGGCGAGCAGCCCGTCGTACGCCTGACCGACGTTCGGGGTCATCAGGATGAGGTCGTTACCGGCGTTGAGCGCCCGGACCGCCGCCTCGCCGGGAGCCCAGCGCATCGCGGGCGGCATGTTCATCCCGTCGGTGATCACTACGCCCTTGAAGCCGAGTTGGCCGCGCAGGACGTCGGTGAGCAGCTTGTGCGAGAACGTCGCCGGGGTCCCCGGGTCGATCGCGCGCGCGTCCAGGTGACCGGACATCACGGCCATCGCGCCCGCGTCCATTCCGGCGGTGAACGGCGGCCACGCGCCGCTCTGCAACGCCGCGGCGGACTGGGTCAGCACCGGAAGGTCCTTGTGCGAGTCGTCGGCGCTGTGGCCGTGCCCGGGGAAGTGCTTCAGGGTGGCCGCGACCCCGACCGCCTGGAGGCCACGGACCGCGCCGCCCACCTGCGCGGCGGCCTGCTTCGGGTCGGAGCCGTAGGACCGGGAGCCGATCACTGTGCTGCGGGTGGCCAGCACGTCGGCCACCGGGGCGAAGTCGATGTTGATGCCCATCGCGGCCAGCTCGGCGCCGGCGGCCCGCCAGGCGGCCTCGGTGAGCTTCGGGTCACCAGCCGCGCCGGCCGCGAGGGCGCTGGGCAGCACCGTGACACCGTCGGTCACGCGGGTGACGACCCCGTACTCCTGGTCGGTGCCGATGAGCAGCGGCGCCGAACCGGCGGCGAGCCGACCGGCGGCGCTGCGCAGCCCGGTGGTGAGCTCGTGGACCTGCTTGGGGTTGTCGACGTTCGTGGTTTCCTGGTTGCCCTTGGTCGGGTCGTCGGCGCTGAAGCCGACCAGGATCAGGCCACCCAGTCGGTACTTGGCGATCATTTCGGCGGGGGTGTCCACCCCGGCGAGGGCCTGGTTGCCGGCCGCCGAACCGGCGGAGACCTTCGTCGCCGAGTCGCCGTAGGCGTACGGCATCAGCACCTGGCCGACCAGGTCTTCGTCGGACAGCGTCGCCACCAGCGCGGCGGCGCGGCCGGCGGGGTCGCTGGCCGGCGGCGCGGGCGGGACGCTCGGGCCCGCCGACGTCCCGACGGGGCTGGGCGTCGGCGTGGGGCGCTCCGGGTCACCTGAGCAGCCGGAGACGAGCAGGGCGGTCAGGGCGGCGACAGCGACACTGGCGCGCCACGGGCGATTCGACACGTCGCCCATCCCACCAGCTTCTCCCTTATCGGGGCAACTTGACCTTACCGGTCGTCGCCGGCGCGAGGGCGTACGGCCAGCGGCCCGCCGGCCGGGTCAGCCGACCCGAGTGAGCAAGGTCACCGGGGCGCCGTCGCCGGCGTACCGGTAGGGCTCCAGGTCAGCGTCCCATGCCGTGCCGAGCGCCTTGTCGAGGGCGTGCGCCAGGGCCTCGGGGGCCCGGGAGGCCGCCATCAGCGCTCGGAGCCGGTCCTCGCCGAGCTGGATGTCGCCGGCCACGCCGACCGTCGCCCGGAACAGGCCACGGGCTGGCACGTACATGAAGCGCTCACCGTCGGCGCCGGGACTCGGCTCCTCGGTGACCTCGAAACGGATCATGGGCCACTGCCGTAGGGCAGCGGCCAGCTCGGCGCCCGTCCCCGGACGACCGGTCCACCCGCACTCGGCCCGGCGTGCGCCGGGGTCGACGGGCTGAGCCGTCCACTGCAGGTTGACCGGCGCGGCTAGGACGCGCGCGATCGCCCACTCGACGTGTGAGCACACGGCGAGCGGGGTCGAGTGGACGTATACGACGCCACGCGTTGGCACGGTGACCTCCCGGAGAGCGAGGTGCGTCTTCCCCTACGACCTCGTCCACCCAGGTGGCTGCTGCAACACATGATGACTCCTGTGACGCGTGGTGCGCCAGGGAATCGGAAAGAACGCCGGGTGGAATAGCCGGACGGGTGGTCGCCGTTGCCTCTCAGGACACCGCGACGACCAGCATGATGTCGTGGTCCTGTACAGTTCCACCGGCGGCTTATGCCGCGTTACACCTTCGCGGGCCGAGTCACGTACGACCCGCACACAGCCCCCGGACGTCTAGTCCTCCCGTACGTCTTGCAAGGAGTACCTCCGTGGCGAGCAACACCTCTAAGACCGCGCGCGCGTCAGTCCGGGCCGGCCAGGCTGGCCAGGGTGGCGCCCTCAGCGTGCTGGGCGAGTTCAAGTACCTCATCCCGCTCAACGGCGGCAAGCACGCCTACGTGCGGAACCTGACCAACGGCAAGACCGCGCACCTGCGCACGGACTCCGACGCCTTCGTCGAGGAGATCCGCGTTCTGGCCGCCGCCGGCCACGCCGCCAAGATCCGGGCTGAGATCAACAACCTGGCTGCCACCCACCCGGGTGACGGCTGGGAGGCCACCGAGAAGCGCCTGGTCGCGGCCGGCGTCTTCGAGGGCTGAGCCCTCCCCCACCGCACCAACGAACCGCCCGCCGGGAGTTCCCGGCGGGCGGTTTCGCATGCGCGAGGATCAACTTCGTCGATCATGGAGTTGTGGTGCCCGGCTTGGAGTCATCCAGGCCGGTTTGTCACCCACCACAACTCCATGATCGACGCGGGCGGCGGCGGGCGGCGGCGGGGACGGTTCACGGGTCAGGGCGGGTCAGCCCGGATCGAGCAGGGCGACCTCGCCGGTGGCCAGGTCGTAGAGGCCGCCGACCACTGCCACCCGGCCGGCGGCCACCGGCCCGGCCAGCAGATCGTCCTGGCGCAGGGTGCGCACCGTACGCCGGACGTGCCGGCGGATAGCCAGCGGCAGCACCGCCGGATCGTCGATCCCCGCCTCGGTGACCGCCGGCGCGATCTCGTCCACCAGGTGCGCCAGCGACCCGCCGGGACGCTGGCCGATGCGCAGCGCCTCTACCGTGGCCTGCACCGCGCCACACCGCTCGTGGCCGAGGACCATCACCAGCGGTACGCCGAGCTGGCCGACCACGTACTCGATCGAGCCGCAGACCGCGCGATCGAGCACGTGCCCCCCGGTGCGGATCACGCAGATCGCGCCGAAGGTCTGGTCGAAGATCGCCTCCAACGGCACCCGGGAGTCGATGCAGCCCAGCACCACCGCGTACGGCTGCTGGTCGCCGGAGGCCGCGGCGGCGGCCGTGACGTCGTGCCCGTGCACCGGCTGGCCGCTGACGAACCGCCGATTGCCGGCAAGCAGGTCGGCCAGGGCGGCGCGGGGCGTACCGCCGGCCTGCCGCCCCTGCCCCGACGTCGCACCCATGGGCGCTCCCGACGACCCCATGCCGTCCAGCTTGGCCCGCCGCCGTCCGGCACGGGCGTGGTCGGGAATGTTCGCCACGGCGCGATTGGCGTGGTGTCATGGCGGGTAGCCGGTGTTACCGCCGGGTATCGGAGGTGCTGGTGATACTGGGCGGCCCTGGGGAGGTGGCGATGCCGGAGCGGTTCGAGGTCGGCCTGCCGGACGGTGTACGGCTCAACGTCGAGGCGACGGGTCCGACGGACGCCCAGGTCACCGCCATCCTGCTGCACGGCTGGACGCTGGACGGGCGCGCCTGGCACCGGCAGGTCGAGGCGCTCACCGCGCCGCAGTTCGGCGAGGCGGTGCGGGTGGTCGCCTACGACGCGCGGGGGCACGGCCGGTCCAGCTGCATGGCGCTGCCCACTGCCACCCTGGCCCAGTTGGGTGACGACCTGGCCGCGGTCATCGACGCGGTCGCGCCGACCGGCCCGGTGGTGCTGGTCGGGCACTCGATGGGCGGCATGACGATCATGGAGTACGCCCACCGCCACCCCGCGCACTTCGCCGCCCGTGCCGCCGGCCTGGTCTTCGTCTCGACCACCGCCGAGGGGCACACGCACACCGTCTACGGGCTCTCGCCGCGGATCGCCCGGTTGATCCGGCTGGCCGAGACGACCGGCGCCGGTGTGCTGGCCCGGTGTGGCTCGTGGCGTGCTCCCCGGGCACTGCTGAACGCGCTGCGACCGAGCATCCGGTGGATGCTCTTCGGTGACCGCTGCGAGCCGGCCGACATCCGCCTGGTGACGTCGGCGGTGGCCCGGGCCTCGCTGCGTTCGATCGGCGGGTTCCGCGCCTCCATCGGCACCCAGCACCGCCTGGACACCCTCGCCGCGTTGGCCCACCTGCCGGCCGCCGCCCTGGTCGGCGACCGGGACCGGCTGACCCCACCGCCGTGCGCCGAGTCGATCGCGGCGGCTCTGCCGGCCACCGAGCTGACCGTCTGCCCGGGCGCCGGGCACATGCTGATGATGGAGCGTCCGGACGAGGTCAACGCCGCGCTGACCGGCGTCGTACGACGGGCGCTCGCCGAATCGCCGCCGGCCCACCTCGGCGCGTCGTCGCCGGCTCACCGTGGCGCGGCCCCCGCCGAGACGGGTGCCTGAGCACGTTCGCGCACCTCGGGCGCGGCGGGTCGGGCGCAGGGCCGTACTCTTCTCGGTTGGCCCGCGCGGTTTTCGCCGCCTGCCGGCGACCTCTGAAGGAGCGTGCGTTGACCGACCAGACCGGCCTCGAGCAGGAGATCGCCGTCGAGCAACGACACCTCGACCGGGTGTACGCCCGACTGGCCGAGCTGCGGCAGTCGGCCGTCCGCGCCGAGCGTGACGGCTACCGGATGGCCCGGGTGGGCACGCACGGCGCCCTGGTCGAGCGCGACGCGATGGTCTTCCACGCGGCGCAGCGGCGGCACACCCTGGACGCCGAGCACGAGGGGCTGGTCTTCGGCCGGCTGGACCTGCGCGACCGTCAGGTGCTGCACGTCGGGCGGCTGGGGATCCGCGACGAGAACGCCGTCACGCTTGTCGTCGACTGGCGCGCGCCGGCCGCCGCCGCCTTCTACCAGGCCACCCCGGCGCAAGCGCTGGGCGTGGTGCGGCGGCGCACGATCCAGTCCCGCGCCGAGCGGGTGACCCGGATCGAGGACGAGTTGCTGGACCCGACCGACGCCCCCGAGGGGATGACGGTCGTCGGTGACGGCGCGTTGCTGGCCACCCTGTCCAAGGCCACCGGCCGGGGCATGCGCGACATCGTGGCGACCATCCAGCGGGAGCAGGACGAGGCGATCCGCTCGCCCGGCTCCGGGGTGACGATCGTCGCGGGCGGTCCCGGCACCGGCAAGACCGCTGTCGCCCTGCACCGGGCCGCGTTCCTGCTCTACTCCGACCGCAGTCGCTACGCCGGCGGCGGCATCCTGGTGGTCGGCCCGTCGTCGGTCTTCGTCGAGTACATCGGGTCCGTGCTGCCGTCGCTCGGTGAGGACACCGCGACCCTGCACTCGCTGGGCACCCTCTTCCCGGGGATGACAGCCACCCGCCCCGACCCGCCCGAGGTGGCGGCGGTGAAGGGCTCGCTGCGGATGCGTCGGGTGCTGGAGCGGGCGGCCCGCGACGCGGTGCCGGGCGGCCCGGGTGAGCTGCGGCTGCTCTACCGGGGCACGCTGCTGCGGTTGGACCGGGTCGCGCTGGACCGGGTCCGGGACCGTGCGCTGCAACGCGGGGCACGGCGCAACGAGGTGCGCCGGGCCGGTTTCGACGGGGTGTTCGCCGCGCTCTGGGCGCAGGCCCGTGAGCTGAGCAGCGGTCGGCTGCCGGAGCAACCGGCCTTCGAGGCGGAGATCGCCGAGCGGTCGGAGTTCCGGGAGTTCCTCAAGGCGTGGTGGCCTCGGCTGCACCCCCGGCACGTCCTCGGCTGGCTGGCGCAGCCGGATCGGCTGCGCCGGTACGCCAGCGGGATCCTCTCCTCGGCGGAGATCCGGCTGCTCAACGCCGCCTACCGGAACCTGGACTCGGCCGGGCTGACCATCGCCGACGTGGCACTGCTGGACGAGTTGGACGCGCTGCTCGGCAAGCCCGCGCAGCCGGCCCGCGCGCGACGCGACCCGTTCCAGCTCGCCGGCGGCGTCCGTGAGCTGAGCACCCTCGGTGAACGGCAACGGGCCGCCCGCGCGGCGGCCCGGGAGCGCCCGGAGGACTACCGGGACTACGCGCACGTGGTGGTGGACGAGGCACAGGACGTCTCACCGATGCAGTGGCGGATGATCGGTCGACGCGGCCGACTGGCCTCCTGGACCGTGGTGGGCGACCCCGCGCAGACCGCGTGGACCGGCGATCCGGAGGAGCTGACCCGGGCCCGCGACCAGGCGCTGGGCCGGCGTAAGCGACACGACTTCACGCTCACCACCAACTACCGGAACTCGGCGGAGATCTTCGCGGTGGCGGCGGCGGAGATCCGGCGGCTCTACCCGGACCTGCCGCTGCCGACCGCCGTCCGCTCCACCGGGGTCGAGCCGGTGGAGCTGGTGGTGCCCCCGACGGGCTTGGAGACCGCGACCGTGGAGGCCGCCGCCGGCCTGCTGGCCGAGGTGGAGGGCACGGTCGGGGTGATCACGCCGGTCCCCCGCCGGGACGAGGTCGCCGGTTGGCTGGGCGCGCTCGGCGCGCCCAGGTTGCAGGTGGTGACCAGCCTGGAGGCCAAGGGCATGGAGTACGACGGGGTGGTGCTGGTCGCCCCGAGCGAGATCCGGGCGGATCCGGGCGCCGGGGTGCGCACCCTGTACGTGGCGCTCTCCCGGGCCACCCAGCGTCTCACCACCATCGACCCGACCGGCTGACGTGTGCGGACTGCCGCCGGCGGAACGCCCTGCCCGTACACTTGCATACATAGCGATGTGAGCATACATTTGACCGGGTCCCGACCAGCAGCGGAAGGTGGTTCTCGTGGGCGCAGGTCATGACCACCACCATGGGTCCGTCGCCAATGCCGCACACCAGCACCGAGGTCGACTCTGGGCGGCGTTCGGGTTGCTCGCCACCCTGATGGTGGTCGAAGCGGTGGTCGCACTGCACACCGGCTCGCTCGCCCTGCTCTCCGACGCCGGGCACATGTTCACCGACGTGCTCGGCATCGGGATGGCGCTCGCCGCCATCACGGCGACCCGGCGGGCCACCGGCGACCCGCAGCGCACCTTCGGGCTCTACCGGCTCGAGGTGCTCGCCGCGCTGGCCAACGCCGTTCTGCTCTCCGGCGTCGCGATCTACGTGGTGGTCGAGGCGATCCGCCGCTTCGGTGACCCGCATGAGGTCATCGCCGGCCCGATGCTCGTGGTGGCCGTGCTCGGCCTGCTCGCGAACATTGCCGCATTCGCGCTGCTGCGCGCCGGAGCCAAGGAGAGCATCAACCTCCAGGGCGCCTACCTGGAGGTGCTCGGTGACCTGCTCGGCTCGGTCGGCGTCATCGGCGCGGCGCTGCTCATCACCGTCACCGACTGGTGGTGGGCCGACCCTCTGGTCGCGGTCGCCATCGGCGTGTTCATCCTGCCGCGCACCTGGCGGCTGGCCCGCGCCGCCATCCGCATCCTGGTGCAGGCCGCCCCGGAGCACCTCCAGGTGACCGCCGTGCACGACCGGCTCGCCGCCGTCCCCGGTGTCGTCGAGGTGCACGACCTGCACGTCTGGACGCTCACCTCGGGCATGGAGGTGGCCTCCGCCCACCTGACCATGGCACCGGGCGCGGAGGTCGGCGCGGTGCTCACCGCAGCACGTACGGCCCTGCACGACGACTTCCGCATCGAACACGCGACCTTGCAGATCGAGCCTGGCGCCGCTTCTGGAGCCTGCGGCTCCATCGAATGGTGACCGGTTCGTCGATTTCCGTGGTGACGCACGCACCGTCCGTCACATCGGCTGCAGCGGCCCCACCCGCACCGGTAGGCTCGGTCCCGGCCGTCACCAGGCGGCGCCCTCCCGGCGCCGGTGGCGGTCGCCGCCTAATCGCCCACCTGGGCGAACCGGGGAACCATGTTCCTGGGGTGTATCCGCGTCAGCGGTAGGGATCTTCCGTCCCGAACCCGTCAGCTAACCCGGTCGGCGGCTGACGGAAGGACATGCGCAGTGGCACCAGCACGACCACCCGCCGCCCGACTGGCGGCCCTGATCGTCGCGATGTTCGCCCTCGGCGTCGCGCTTCCGGCCGGCACCGCCTCGGCCGCTCCCCCGACCGGCCTGCGAGCCGCCGCACCCGACTCCGACGAGGAGGGCGGCACCCCGGCGTTGCGGGCCCAGCTCGATGCGGCCAGCAAGGGCTACCTGGACGCGAAGCGCGCCCTGGACACCTCAGTGCAACGGCAGAAGCAGCTCGGCACCCAGTTGGAGACCATCGAGGTCGAGATCGACCAGCGCAACGGCAAGGTCGGCGAGATCGCCGAGGTCGCCTACCGCACCGGCCGGCTCGGTGCGGTGTCGGCGCTGCTCAACAGCAACACCCCGGAAGGCTTCATGGACCGGGCGGCCGCGCTGGACGCGGTGGCGGCCAACGAGGACCGGGTGCTGCGCGACCTGCTGGACACCAAGGACAAGGCCAACCGCACCCGGGTCGCCCTGGACGGCGAGATCAACGAACAGCGCAAGCAGGTCGCGGTGATGGCCAAGCGCAAGGAGCAGGCCGAACGGGCCCTGACCGTGGCCACCACGCCCAAGCCGCAGACCACCGCCGACGCCGGCTCCAACCGCGGCACCTCCAGCGCCAACGCGAAGGCCGCACCACGCAACTCCGACGGCTCCTGGCCCTCCGAGTCGTGCAGCGTCAACGACCCCACGCCGGCCAACGGCTGCATCACCCCGCGCACCCTGCACGCGCTCAACCAGGCCAAGGCCGCGGGATTCACCCGGTACGTCTCGTGCCACCGCCCCAGCGGCTCGGGTGAACACCCGAAGGGCCGGGCCTGCGACTTCGCGGCGCAGAAGAACGGCTTCGGCGGCGACGCCACCGGCGGCGACAAGACGTACGGCAACAACCTGGCCGCGTACTTCATCCGCAACGCGGACCGGCTCGCCGTGCTCTACGTGATCTGGTACAGGCAGATCTGGCTGCCCAGCAGCGGGTGGAAGTCGTACAGCGGGGCGGGCGGCGACCCGTCCAGCGACCACACCAACCACGTACACCTGTCGGTCTACTGACCCACTCGTCGTGATGCCTGTGAGCCACTGGATGGCTCACAGGCATCACGTGCGTCAGGGGCCGGGCTACGTCACCGGGCGTACCCCTGATGTCGTCGCTCGTCGGACGACCCGGCCGTGGCCGGCGGGCAGCATCGCGGTATGCCTCGGATCCGACCCACCACCCGCAAGGCGCTGCTCACCCTGCACCTCGTCACCTCGCTCGGCTGGCTCGGCGCCGACCTGGTGCTGCTCACCCTCGGCGTCGCCGTTCAGCGGGGTGCCGATCCGGCAGTGGTCTATCCGGTCACGGCCTTGGTCGGCACGGTGCTGTTCGCGCCGCTGAGCGTCCTGGTGTGGTTGATCGGAGTCGCCAGCTCGCTGCTCACCCCGTGGGGCCTGCTGCGCCACCGGTGGGTGCTGGTCAAGCTCGTGCTCACCACGGTGATGGTCGGGCTGGTGCTGTTCCTGCTCACCCCGACTCTGCGTCACGCCGGAGCGGTCGGCGCCGCTCTGCCCGCCCGCGATCGCGCCGACCTGGTCATCGCACCGGCCGTGTCGACCAGCCTGATGGTCATCGCGACAGTGCTCTCCACCTACAAGCCGTGGGGCCGACGTCCCACCACCCGCCCGACCCGCAACAGCGCGCCAACCCCGACCTAACGCACCCCACGGCCCGCCCCGCACACCCCGCACGCCCGCGATCTTGCAGTTACTGCGCCGACATATGGGTTCATCCCACTGATATCGACAGCCGAAACTGCAAGATCGGCGCGCCAGGGGCGGGTCAGGGGGGCGGGGTGTTGTTGGTGCGGTCCAGGGCGGCGCCCAGTCGGGTGGCGAGGGCGAGGTGAGCGGCCTGGGCCTGGCGGAACGCGTAGCGGAACAGGGGCCTCGGCGCGGTCAGGGTGATCTCGACGTCGATGCGGGTCAGGCCGTCCGGCTCGGCGCGTAGTCGGGTGTGGTTCCGCACCGTGGTGGCCGGCCACTGGCGGGCCACCATGACGATCTCGTCGGCCTCGCTGATCAGCACGTCCGCGTGGTAGGTGGTCCGGAAGCGCAGCGGACCGGCCGCCAACCGGTCGTTGATCGTGTAGCTCGCCTGGGCACCGGGCCGGGGCGGTACCCGGCGAACCCGCACGATCAGCGGATGCAGCTCGCCCTGCCGGGTCAGGTCGCTGAGCAACGCTGCCGCCTCGGCGGGTGAGCACCGGGCCTGGACGGTGTAGCTGAAGGTATCGCTGCTGAGCACACCGTCTCCCGCCGTCGTCTGGTCGCCCGATCGTCCCGTACCGATGTCTGGCTGGCAACGCCCCACGGACCCTCAGCGCCGCGCCGGACCGGGCCGATGCGACGACCTGCCACCACCTGCGCCATTAAGGTCGGTTAGTACGAAATCTTCCGAAGGTGCCGGAGGGCGGCCAGCATGAACGGCGACGACCGATGAGTGGGCACGTGATGGTCTTCGCGCCCACCCCACAGCTGACGGTGATGGTGGACCAGCCCAACGACCACCCCGAGCTGCACCTGCACCCCGGCGGGCAGGGTGTCTGGCAGGCCCGGATGGTGCTCTCCCTCGGAGTCGACGTGGTGCTCTGCGCCGCCCTCGGCGGTGAGATCGGCCAGGTGCTGGAGCCACTGCTGGTCAGCGAGGGTGTGGACCTCAAGGTGGTGGTCCGTGACTCCGGCAGCGGCGGGTACGTGCACGATCGCCGCGACGGCTCCCGACAGGAGATCGCCGACGTGCCCGGACAGCCGCTGAGTCGGCACGAGATCGACGAGCTGTACAACCTCGCCCTCGGCGAGGGCCTACGGGCCTCGGTGAGCATCCTCAGTGGGCCGAACGAACCGTGGCTCGTACCGGCCGACCTGTACCGACGCTTCGCCGCCGACCTCGGCGCGAACGGTGCTCGGGTGGTGGTCGACCTCTCCGGCGATCACCTCGCTTCGGTGCTGGAGAGCGGGGTGTTCTTCCTCAAGGTCAGTCACGAGGAGTTGATCCGCGACGGCCGCGCCCGCAGCGACGACACCGAGGAGCTGACCCGGGCCCTGTACGAGTTGCACGCGGGCGGCGCCGAGACGGTGGTGGTGAGCCGCGCCGACCAGCCGGCGTTGGCGCTCATCGACGGGGAACTGTTCCAGGTCGAGATGCCCCGGCTGGAGGCCGCCGACCCACGCGGCGCGGGCGACTCGATGACGGCCGGAGTGGCCGCCGTCGTGGCCAGGGGCGGCGACATTCGGACCGCCATCCGCACCGGCGCCGCCGCCGGCGCGCTGAACGTGACCCGGCACGGCCTGGGCACCGGGCGCCTGGACTCGATCACCGGCCTGGTGGACCGGGTCCGGCTGGTGCCGGCGGACAGCCGTCAACAGGAGCGGACCACCCCGGACGAGTTGGCCGGCCGGGTGGTCGAGCGATGACCCTGCGGGTGTTGATCACCAACGACGACGGGGTCGCCGCGCCGGGCATCCAGGCGCTGGCCTGGGCAGCCAGGCGGCGGGGCCTGGACGTCGTCGTGGCCGCCCCGATGGAGGAGGCGAGCGGCACCAGCGCCGCGATGAGCGCCGTGGAGCGCGACGGGCGGGTCGTCGTGAACGACCATCCGCTGCCGGACCTGGCGGGGGTGCCGACGTACGGGGTCGCCGGGTCGCCGGGCTTCATCACGCTGATCGCCCTGCACGGGGCGTTCGGACCACCGCCGGCGGTGGTGCTCTCGGGCGTCAACCGGGGCGCCAACGCCGGCCGGGCGGTGCTGCACTCCGGGACCGTGGGCGCCGCGTTCACCGCCGCCAGCAACGGCTGCCGGGCGATGGCGGTCTCCCTGGACGTGCTCTCCGTCGGCGAGGCGACGGCCGCGAGCGGTGGCTCCGCGGTGGATGCCGCAGCCCGGATACGCGACGCCGAGAGGCACTGGGGCACCGCCGCGCGGGTCGCCCTGGACCTGCTCCCTCGCCTGACCTCCGCGCCGATGGAGAGCGTGCTCAACGTGAACACCCCGGACCTGCCGCACGGGCAGTTGCGCGGGGTGCGGCGCGGCACCCTGGCCAGCTTCGGCCAGGTGCAGATGACGGTGGCCGAATCCGGCCACGGGTTCGTCCGTACCTCGCTGGAGGAGCCGGGGCAGGCCGCACAGCCGGGCACGGACGTGGCGTTGCTGGCCGCCGGGTACGCGTCGGTGACGGCCATCCGAGCGGTCACCGAGGCGACCGACATCGACCTGACCGGTCTGGACGAGCAGCCCTGACGGGGAGACCCGGCGCGCTCAGGCGCCGGGGAGCACCTCGGGGGTGGCAGCGCCGGCGAAGTAGGGCTCCGGGGCACCGAAGAGGCCGAGCAGGCCGGTCACCCAGAGCTGCCGGTGCACGAACCGGCTCGGCTGGGTCACCACCAGCTTGACGTCGCTGACCTCAGCCGTCTGGAAGCCGGCGACCATGGCGCTGATGCCGACCGAGTCGATGAAGGTGACCAACCTCATGTTGAGTTCGATGCGCAGCGGGCGGCCCTTGGCCAGCACCTCTGCGATCGCTTCGCGCACCTCGTACGCTGTGTCGACGTCGATCTCACCCCGCGGGGCGATCTCCACGACACCACCGGACAGAACCGACTTCACGATCGACAGGCTCACGCGAGCACCTCCACCCGCCCGTCCCCCGGGCGCCTCATCAGTACGCGGGCCGCGACCGAGAGTATTCCTCTGACGGCCTCGGTCGCCACCCCTCGGGATGAGCAATTCACGGATCCGGGCCCACAAAGCCACCCATATCCGTACTTTTCAGTATCTGATTACTCAAGACTTTTCGTTATCTGACCATCGGCGATCAGTCGGGGCCGGCCCGCCGCCGAACCAGGGTAGCGGTCCGGAACCGGCGCGCCCGACATACGGCCCGTGACGTACGCCCGCCCCGTGTGCCGTCGGCGTGTCGCCCACCGTCGGCCGGCGCGGCCCGCGCCCCCGGTTGCCGACGCGCCCTAGCATCGGCCGGGACACCACCGCTACGGAGAGGATCTTCGATGATCAAGCGACTTGCCGGGCTGGCCGGCGTCGGTGTTCTGCTCGCCCTCGTCCTGGCCTGCGGTTTCGGTGGCGGAGACGACGATGACGACGATGACGACGACTTCGCCCGAGGTGTCGCCGTGTCAGCCGTGCGCTGATTCGGTGGCGTGCCGAGTTCCGGCGCGCCGGGCTACTGGTGCTGCGTGCAGCTCGGGGTTTGCGTCCGGCTGACGCGGGGCACTGCGGGATAGGCGACACCGTGACGCGCTGGAAAGACGCCGAAGTCCGAAGTGGCCGGCGGCTTCGGCACCTGAGGAGGTAACCACGATGTTCGGAACCAACCTGCTGGACCGCCGCAGCAAGCCGGAGCGGATCGCGGACCAGGCATGGGAGCACCTGCTCTCAGCGGTCAGCTACGCCGGTGACAGTGTGCGGGACACCGCCCGATCGGCCCGCCAGAACAGCAGCGACCTCGCCGACGGGGCGGGTGACCTGGTGGGCTCCGCCGCCGAGGAGGCGCGACGCCGCGCCTCGCTGGCCTTCGACGCGCTCGCCGGCCGCCAGCCGGCACTGCCCTGGACGCTCCTGATCGGCGCCGCCCTCGTCGGCGCGGCGGTCGGCTGGGCCGTCGGCTCCGCCGCGCGGGCCGCCGGCAGCCGGGACGACACGGTCGACGACGTGGAGTTCGTCGACGTCGATCGCCCCAACTCCCCCGCCGTCTGACCGACGGCACCACCATCGGCCCCGCTCGACCCCGGTCGGGCGGGGCCTGCTGTCATCTGCCCGCTCGGGTGGAACCCGGTCCGCCGGGTGCCGGACCCCTCAGGCGGCCCGGCGGACCGGTGCATCGGTGGTGATCCGGGATCCCGTCCGGATCACCTGATCGGTGGCTCGCGCCCGTGTCGGCCGCAGGTCTGGGTGGTTGTCGGCGCGGTACTCGGAGGCTGTCGGTCGGTGGCAGGCCGAAGTGGACGTCGGCGCCGGTGGAGGTCGCTGGACTGATCTGCGCAAGGGCTGTTCCTCTCGGGATCGGGCCCCGGGGGACGGGGTCGATCACCTGACTGCCGCCGTGGCCCGGGGGACGAGCACGACGACGAGACGGCTAGAGCTGCCCTGGCTCCACCACCCGACGCGACGGCTCCCGCAATCGAGGAATGCGATTACCGTAACCGAAACCAGCTCGCTTTGGAAGCGCTCCCATCATCGATGTTCGACGCGCTCCCCCACCCGCCCCGCCCAGGTCGGGCCCCTCCGTCACCCGGTCCGGGCGAGGACGGCTCACCCGGGGCGGCGGCAAGATCGCAGCACGGCGGGCCTCCGGCCGCGGCCAGCACCCGGTCCGCCATCGGAACAGCGGAGGAGGGACAGATGGCCATCGCGGAGATCAGTCGTACCGACCAGGACATCCAGTCCGCCGTGCTCGACGAGCTGACCTGGGAACCACGGGTGCAGCCGCACGAAATCGGCGTCACCGTCGCCGAGGGCGTCGTCACCCTGACCGGCCGCGTGGACAGCTACGCCAAGAAGTGGGCCGCCGAACGAGCCACCCACCGGGTCGCCTCGGTCCGGGCGGTCGCGAACGACCTGGCAGTGCAGCTCACCAACGGCACCGAGCGCGCCGACAGCGACCTGGCCGCCGCGGCCAGCCACGGGCTGGAGTGGGACGCGTTCGTACCCATCGAGAAGCTCCAGGTCACCGTCTCCGCCGGCTGGGTGACGCTGCACGGCGACGTCGAGTGGGAGTACCAACGGCGGGCGGCCGAACGCGCGGTGGCCCGGCTGACCGGCGTACGCGGGGTGAGCAACGGCATCACCGTCCGACCGGCCAGCGCGCCGGACGCCCGCAACCTGGCCGACCGGATCGTCGACGCCCTCGCCCGGGCCGGAGCGACCGAGGCCGAACGGATCAGCGTCCGGGTGCACGGCGACACCGCGATCCTCGCCGGCTTGGTGCACTCGATGCCCGAACGAGCCGAGGTCGAGCAGGTGGCCTGGTCCGCACCGGGCATCCGGGAGGTGCAGAACCACATCGCGGTCGCCCCGGTGCTGCGCTGAGCGGGCGCGGACGCCCGCTGAGCGGGCGCTGAACGGGCGGGGAACCACCCGGGGTGGGTGAGCCCGTCTCACCCACCCCGGGAGCAGCCTGGTGGCATGAGTGATCCGAACGGGCTGATCCAACCGGGACGCACCGCACCCGGTTTCACCCTGCCGGCCACCCCGGACGGGGCCCTGCTCGGGCCCGAGCAGTTCCGTGGCCAGCCGGTCGTGCTCGCCTTCTACCCCGCCGACTGGAGCCCGGTCTGCGGTGACCAGATGTCGCTCTACCAGTCGGCGGCACCCGTCTTCGCCCAGTACCGGGCGGTGGTGCTCGGCCTGTCGGTGGACGGCATCTGGTCACACCGGGCGTTCGCGGAGAGCCGGGGCATCGAGTTCCCCCTGCTGGCCGACTTCGAGCCCAAGGGCGAGGTGGCCCGCAGCTACGGCGCGTACATGCCCAACGGTGAGGCGGCCCGCGCGCTCGTGGTGCTGGACCCGGCGGGGAAGGTGACCTGGAGCTACCTGTCGCCGCCCGACGTCAACCCCGGCGCCGACGGGATCTTCGACGCGCTGGACCAACTCGCCGCCGATCGGAAGGTGATGGCCCGATGAGCACGCCACTGCAGGTCACCGCCCGACTTCGAGACCCGGTGACCACCGACGACCACATCCGGGGGCCGGCCGACGCGGCGGTGACCATCGTCGAGTACGGCGACTTCCAGTGCCAGTTCTGCGGTGCCGCGTACCCGAACCTGCACGAGTTGCTGCGGCAGCGGGCCGACACCGTACGGCTGGTCTACCGCTACTTCCCGATCGCCAACGTGCACCCGTACGCCGAACGGGCCGCCGAGACGGCCGAGGCCGCCGGGGTCCGGGGCCGGTTCTGGGAGATGCACGACTGGCTCTACGAGCATCAGGACCAGCTCGACCCGGTGCACCTCTCGCTCGGCGTCGAGCAGGTCGGCTTGCCGCCGGACGAGTTGAACGCCGAGGTGGAGAACCGTGCGCACGCGGACCGGGTGCGTCGGGACTTCGTGGGGGGCATCCGCAGCGGGGTGAACGGCACCCCGACACTGTTCGTGAACGGCATCAGGCACGACGGCGGGTACGACCTGCCCGACCTGCTGACGGCAGCGGATGCCGCCGCCAACGCCTGACCCGCTCAGATCAGACGCAGCTCGCGCGCCCGCCGGACCGCCTCGCGCCGGCGGGTCGCGTCGAGTTTGCGGTAGATGTTGCGGACGTGGGTCTTGACGGTGTTGACCGAGAGGGACAACTCGGCGGCGATCTCCACGTTGGACAGGATGCTCTGCAGGTAGCGCAGGATGGTCAGCTCCCGTTCGGTGAGCGGCTCGTCGAGCGCGCCCCCCGGCCCGGCGGTCGGCCCGACGGCGCCCTGTCCCGCGCCCCGCACCAGGTCACTGACCAGCGTGAAGTGCGCGGTGCCCGCGTCCAGGTGCGCGGCCAGCAGGTCCCGCACCGGTGGTTCGGCGCGGGTGAAGACCCTGCGGCAGCCCTGCGGGCCGGCCAGGCTCAGCGTCTGCTCCAGGATCCGACCCGCCCGACGCCCGTCCCCGGCGCGCTGGGCCAGCACCGCGTCGAGCAGACCGGCGTCCAGGCGTACCGGTAGCGGCCAGGACGTGGCGGCCGGCGCCTGCCAGTCCGGCAGGGTCCGCTCGGCGATGGCGGCGTCACCGGCCCGCAGCTGCACCTTCGCCAACGTCACGGCGAGCACCGGGTCGGCCCCCTCGTCGGTGGCGTCGGCCAGCAGGTCGCGGGCGGAGTCCAGGTCGCCCCGCGCGGCCCGCAGTTCGGCCTCGGCGGCCCGCAACAGGCCAGTCAGCTCGTCGGCGGACGGCCGGTCGGCCAGCGCCTCCCGGGCCCGGACGAGCAGCCGCTGGCCGGTCGCCGGGTCGCCGGAGTCGCGGCCTAGCTGTGCCCGGCACAGCGCGGCCACCGCCGCCGCCACCGGCTCGTCGGAGGCGGCGGCGAGCCAGTCGCCGCCCAGGGAGGGGTCGCCGGCCCAGCCGTGAGTGACGTCGAGCGCCCCGACGGCGAGGGCGAGGTTCGCGGCGGCCTCCTCGGGCTGGTCGCGCAGCAGCGCCACCAGGGCGAGAGCCAGGTACGCGTGGCCGCAGTCGAGCCGACAGGACCAGCCCCGACAGGGCGGCATGCCGAGCGCCTCCCTGGCCGCCTGCTCGGCTGCTCGCAGCTCACCGCGCACCGCGAGCAGCAGCGCGGCGCGGCTTGCGGCGACCAGCTCGGTGCGCGGCCGGCCGGCTTCCCGCGCGGCCGCCCGGGCCCGCACGAACCGGGCGGTGGGCAGCGCCCCGTCGGCCAACTCGACCAGCCCCAGCGCGGTACCGGTGAACGCCCGCAGGTCCAGGTCGTCGGCGGCGCCGCCGCCACCGGCCGTCGGGGCGGAACTGGAAACCCCCGTCGGCAGCCGGGTCGGCGTGGCTTCCGCCGGGCGGGTGCGCAGCAGGCGAGCGGCGGCGGCCCGGGCCTCGGTGCGGTCGTCGGCGAGCCGGGCCACTGTCAGCTCCAGTGCGGTGACCAACCGCAGAAACCGGTCCCGGCGCGGCACCGGCAGCCCTGCGGCGTGACCGGCGGCGGCCCGCAGGTGACCGGTGGCGGCCGGCAGGTCACCGGCGTACGCGCGCTCGGCGGCGCAGGCCAGCGCCACCTCCGGGTCGGCCCTGATCACCTCCGCCGGTGGCGGGGTGGGTGCCAGGGCGTGCACCGGGTCCCGGTCGTAGCGGGTCAGCTCCGGCCAGTGCGCGACGAACAGGTCACCGGCCAGGTCCCAGCGGCCGGCGGCCAGGGCATGCCGGAGAGCGTCGGCGGGCCGCCCGTCACCCGCGTACCAGTTGGCGGCCCGGACGTGCAGGTCGCGTAGCTCGTCGACGGGCAACCGGGCGAGGTCGGCGCGGAGCAGCTCGGCGAGCAGGGAGTCGTACCGGTACCAGGGCGGCCGGGTGTCCTCCCGGTGCAGCAGACCGCCGGTCCCGGCCAGGTCGGCCAGCACCTGCCCGGCGTCGGCGCGGTCGGTCAGCGCCTCGGCCAGGTCGGCGCAGACGGTGTCGACGACTGCGGTACGGCGCAGCAGCTCCTCCTCGGCCGGGTCGAGCGTCGCCAGCACCTCCTCGCGCAGGTAACCGGCGATCTCCGGGTGGTCTCCGCCGAACTGCCCCACCCAGCGTTCCGGGTCGGACTGTCCGCGTACCGCGAGGGCGGCGATGCGCAGCGCGGCCGGCCAGCCGCCGGTGCGCTCCCGCAGCCGGCGCACCGCGGTCGCCGGCAGCGCGGCGGCGTGGGCGGTGAGCAGGTCGGCCACCTCGTCGTCGGTGAACGCCAGCTCGTCCGGGCCGATCTCGGTCAGCTCGCCGGCGAGACGAAGCCGGTGCAGTGGGAGGTGCAGTCCGGCCCGCGCGCCGATCACCAGACGGAGCCGCCGCCCGGCATGCCGCAGCAGGAACTCCAGGCCGGTCAACGCCGCCGGGTCGGCGACCCGGTGCAGGTCGTCCAGGATCAGCAGCACCGGCCGGTCGGCGGCGGCGAGCATGGCGGCCAGCGCCTCCAGTTGGTCGGGGCGGGGCGGCCGGTCGGGCACCGGGCCGCCCTCCGTCGCCCCGGTCGCCGAACGCAGCGCCGCGGCGAGGTAAGCCCAGAGCCGGTCGGAGTCGTCGCCGGCCTCCACCGACATCCACGCCGAGACCGGGACGTCAGCCGACGAGACCGACAGGTCACCGGAGTCCGGCACCATCCCGCCCGGCTCTACGTCGGGCGGCGCGCCGCCCAACCGTGTCCAGGACGCGAGCAGGGTGGTCTTGCCCCAGCCGGCGGGAGCGGCGACCAGGGTGACCGGTCCCGCGCTGCCCTCGTCCAACCGGCGCAGCAGGCGGGGCCGGGCGACCACCGGCTCCGGCGGCACGGCCGGCGTCAGCCGGGACGCCAACAGCGGTGGCCCCGATGCCGGTTCGACCCGTACGTGATCCTGTTCCGGCACCCAGCCCCACCCCCACCACGCGCTCCGCCCCCGGTCGGCGAGCGGTTACCCGGCACGGGCCGGTTCACCCCTTCCGGGCGAGCGCGCTTCACCCGGGTGCGACCGACGATCGGGGGACGTGCACCGGGAGGACGGGTGGTACCGATGGGACGGCTGGCGCGGGCGGGACCCGCACTCGGTGGGGCGGCGCTGGCCGGGGCGGCGCGGCTGCTGCGCGTACCCCGTCGGGGTGGCCGGCCTGGCGCGGACGGTGACGCCGCGGCGCGTGGCCGGCACGGCGCGGACGGCGACGCCGCAGCGTCGGCCCGGTGGGAGGTGGTGACCGTCGACCGGCCGCCGGAGCAGGTGCTGCCGGAGGGCCGCTGGCCGGAGCCGCTGCGTCGCCTGGACGGGGCGGTCGAGGTGCGGGTGCGCCCGGCGCCCGGTGACCGGGGCACCGAACTGGCCGCCCGAGCGCTGGCCGGCGTCACCCCGCCCACCGGGCTCGCCGCGCACGTCGTCGGCGACGACCCGGGTCTGCTGGTCCGCCGGACCCTGCGCCAGATTAAGCAACGGGTGGAGACCGGTGAGGTGCTCCGCGCGGACCGCTCGGCGCTGGACCGCCCCGGGGTCCCCGGGTGAGAGCGCTCTGTTGGGTGGCAGCCGACGAACTGGCCGTACGCGAGGTCCCCGACCCGGAGCTGCGCAACGAGCGTGACGTCATCGTCCGGGTTCGGCGCAGCGCCACCTGCGGCGGTGACCTGCCGCTGCTGGCCGGCCGGCACCCGCTGCTGCGGCCCGGCGAGGTGCTCGGCGCGGAGTTCCTGGGCGAGGTGGTGGAGGTCGGCCCCGGGGTCCGCCGACACCGCGCCGGCGACCGGGTGGTGGTCGGTGCGAGCGTGGGCTGCGGCGGCTGCTGGTACTGCCGTCAGGGCCTGCACTCCTGCTGCGACAACGCCCACGCCGACCTGCCCAGCGCCGACCCCGACTGGGCCCGCTCCGACGCAGGCTGTTTCGGCCGGCCCCGGGCGGCGGGCGGTTTCGCGGGCGGCCACGCCGAATACGTGCGGGTGCCGTACGCCGATGTGAGCGCCTTCCGGGTGCCGGACGCCGTCGCCGACGACCGGGCGGTGTTCGCGGCCGACGTGGCACCGACCGGGTGGCTCGCCGCCGAGTTGGGTGCGGTGCGTCCCGGCGACGTGGTGGCGATCTGGGGCGCCGGGGCGGTGGGTCAGGTGACCGCCCGGGCGGCGGTGCTGCGCGGAGCCGCCCGGGTGCTGGTCGTGGACCGGCACGAGCAGCGGTTGCGGATGGCCGAGCGGCACTCCGACGCCGAGCCGCTCGACTACCGCCACACCGACGTCGCGGCCGAACTGCGCGACCGAAGCGGTGGGCGCGGGCCGGACGTGTGCGTGGTGGCGGTCGGCACGCCGCCGGCCCGGTCGAGGGCCGACCGGTTCGGTGGCCAACACGCCGACCGACCGGACGCGCTGCGTGAGGCCGTGCACGCGTGCCGCAAGAGCGGTGTGGTGGTGGTGCTCGGCGCGACGGGCGGGTTCGTCGACGCGTTCCCGCTGGGCGCGCTGACCGAGCGGCGACTCACGCTTCGCGGCGCCGGTCGGCCGGATCTGCGGGACGTGCCGATGCTGCTGGACCGGATGGCCCGCGACGAGCTGCGGACCGAACACCTGGCCACCCACCGGCTGCCGTTGGCGCAGGGCCCCGAGGGGTACGCGCTGTTCCGGGACCGGGCCGACGGCTGCGTACGCGCCGTGTTCACACCGTGACCGCCTCCTCGTGATCGCTGATCGGCGACCACGAATGGCAGACTCTGAGGATGACTGGCGAGCGAACGTACGACGTGGTGCTGTTCGGAGCGACCGGGTTCACCGGCGGCCTGACCGCCGAATACCTGGCCCGGCACGCGCCGGCCGAGCTGCGCTGGGCGTTGGCCGGGCGCAACCCGCAGCGCCTCGCCGCCGTGCGGGACCGGCTCGCCGCGATCGACCCGGGCCTGGCCGACCTGCCGCTGCTCACCGCCGACGTGACGGACGCCGAGTCCCTGCGGGCGGTGGCGGAGAGCGCCCGGGTGGTGGCCAGCACTGTCGGCCCGTACATCCACCACGGGGAGCCGCTGGTCGGGGCCTGCGCCCGGGCCGGCACCGACTACCTGGACATCACCGGCGAGCCGGAGTTCGTCGACCTCATGTACGTGCGTCACCACGCCGAGGCGACACGCACCGGCGCGCGGCTGGTGCACGCCTGCGGCTTCGACTCCGTCCCGCACGACCTGGGCGTCTGGTTCACCGTCAAGCAACTGCCCACCGACGTCCCGATCACAGTGGACGGGTACGTGCGCGCCGGCGGTCGGTTCTCCGCCGGCACCTACCACTCGGCGCTCACCGCGTTCTCCCGTGCCGGGCAGGCCAGCCAGGCCGCCCGGGACCGTCGGGCGGTCGAGCCGCGCCCTACCGACCGGCGGGTCCGGGCGGTGCCCGGCCGGCTGGCCCGCTCGGCGGAGCTGGGCATCTGGACCGTGCCGCTGCCGACCATCGACCCGCAGGTGGTCCGCCGCTCGGCTGCGGCCCGCGCGGAGTACGGCCCGGACTTCCGCTACCGGCACTTCGCCGCCGTGAAGCGGCTGCCCACCGTGCTGGCCGGCGCGGCCGGGCTCGGCGCGCTGATCGGGCTGGTGAAGCTGCCGCCCAGCCGACGCTGGCTGCTCGGCCGGCTCGCGTCCGGGCAGGGGCCCACCGCGGAGCAGCGAGCGTCGTCCTGGTTCCGGGTCCGGTTCGTCGGCACCGGCGGCGGGCAGCGGGTGGTCACCGAGGTCGCCGGCGGTGACCCCGGCTACGACGAGACGGCGAAGATGCTCGCCGAGTCGGCGCTGTGCCTGGCGTTCGACGAGCTGCCGTCGACCGCCGGTCAGCTCACCCCGGTCGCCGCGATGGGTGACGCGCTGCTCGACCGGCTCGTCCGGGCCGGCCTCACCTTCCGGGTGCTCAAGCAGGAGACGCGGGAACCTGCGGCTTGACCCTCAACCGGGTCGAGGGGGCAGGATGCCCAGCGTGAGTGACCTGCACAGCATCGGCGAGCTGGCCCGAGCCAGCGGCCTGACCGTCAGCGCGCTGCGCTTCTACGACTCGGCGGGGGTGCTGGAGCCGACCCTGGTCGACCCGGTGACCGGCTACCGCTGGTACACCGAGGGGCAGATCGCGCCGGCCCGGCTGGTGGCCGGGCTGCGTCGGATCGGCATGCCGGTGCCGGAGATCGCCGCCGCGGTACGCGCCGAGCCGGCAGTGGTGCACCAACTGCTCGACGCGCACCTACGTCGGCTGGCCGACGGGCTCAGCGACGCCCGCCGCGAGGTCGACCGGCTCCGCGCCCTGGTGGACCCGGCCCCGCCGACCGCCACCACACTCCTGGTCACCCCCACCGCCCTGGCCGCAGCGCTCGACGCGGTGCGCTTCGCCGTCGGCGTCGATCCGGAGCTGCCGATGCTGGCCGGGGTGCTGTTCGACGTGGAGTCCGACGGCGTCCGGCTCGTCGCCACCGACCGGTACCGGCTCGCGCTGGCTCGGGCCGGGGCCGACGTCGACGGGCCGCCCGTGCGGGTGTTCCTGCCGGTCGCCCTCGTCGACCAGCTCCGGCCGCTGCTCGACACCGGCGACACCTGGCCGGTACGGCTGACGGTGGCGGGCATGGACCTGCGGGTGCGGGTGGCCGACCGCACGCTGACCGCCGCCGCCCTGCCGTACGACTTCCCGGACTACCACCGGCTGTTGCGTAAGTCCGTCGGTGAGCGGCCGACCGCGCGCCGGATCCCGGTGGACGTGGCCGCGCTGCGCGCCGCGCTGGCCGACCCGGCGGCACCCACTGTCGCCCTCGACCACGACGGCACGACCCGGCCGGTCACCGTGCTCGGCGTCGACGAGCAGGGCGGGCTGCGGCTGCTTCCCGCCGCCGACCTGGGCACCGACGCGCTGCGGGTCGGGGTGGACGGCGGTTACCTGCTGGACGCGCTGAACGCGGCCGGCGCGCCGCAACTGGTGCTGGAGCTGGATGGGCCGATCGCACCGCTGGCCGTACGCCGACCCGATGACGTCGACACCTACTCGGTGCTGATGCCGATCCGGCTGGAGAACCTCCCCGTCCCGGGCCGAGAGGGCCGCGACGGTAGCATCTGATGGTTCACCAGTGAACCCCGGACGGAGGCGTACGGAGCAGCATGCTCGACATGGAGTTGATCCGGAAGGATCGCGAGGCGGTGGCGACCGCGCTGGCGAAGCGTCTGGATCCCGCCGAGGTCACCCGTGCCCTGGACGAGATCCAGCGGCTCGACCAGGAACGCCGCGCCCTGATCACGGAGATCGACGCCGAGCGGCAGCGCCGCAAGGCCGAGGCCCGGGCGTACGCGCTGGCGAAGCGGGCCGGCGAGGAGCCGCAGGCCGCCGCACCGGAGGCGGAGCGTAAGCAGCTCGCCGAGCTGGAGTCCCAGCTGGACGAGGTGCAGGCCCGGCTGCGCGACGCGATGAGTGAGCTGCCCAACCTGCCCAGCGACGACGTGGTGGCCGGCGGCAAGGAAGCCAACCGGGTGGTGAAGACCTTCGGTGAGCCGCCGGCGATCGAGAAGGTCCGCGACCACGTGGAGCTGAGCCGCGCGTTGGGCCTGGTCGACTACGAGCGCGGGGTCAAGCTCGGTGGGTCCGGTTTCTGGATCTACACCGGGGTCGGTGCCCGGCTGGAGTGGGCGCTGCTCAACTACTTCGTCGACCAGCACATCAGGGCCGGCTACGAGTTCCTGCTCCCGCCGCACCTGCTGCTGGATTCGGCCGGCTTCGCCGCCGGGCAGTTCCCCAAGTTCTACGACGACGTCTACCACCTGGACTCGGCGTCCGCCCCGCGCGGGCAGTTCCTGCTGCCCACGTCGGAGACGGCGATCCTCGGCGCGTACCAGGACGAGATCCTGGAGACGCCGAAGCTGCCGCTGAAGGCGTTCGCGTACACCCCGTGCTACCGGCGGGAGTCCGCCGGCTCGCACTCGGACGAGCGCGGCACGGTGCGGGGGCACCAGTTCAACAAGGTGGAGATCTTCCAGTTCACCCTGCCGGAGCAGGCCGACGCGGCGCTGGAGGAGATGCTCGCCCACGCCGAGAGCCTGGTCGAAGGGCTGGGACTGCACTACCAGCGCACGCTGCTCTCGGCCGGTGACGCCAGCGCCTCGATGAAGAAGACCCTCGACATCGAGGTGTGGATGCCGAGCACTGGCAAGTACAAGGAGGTGTCGTCGGTCTCCTGGGCCGGCGACTACCAGGCGCGTCGGGCGGCCATCCGTTACCGCGAGCCGGGCGGCAAGCAGACCCGCTTCGTGCACACCCTCAACGGGTCGGCACTGGCCACCAGCCGGCTCTTCCCGGCCATCCTGGAGCAGAATCAGCAGGCCGACGGCAGTGTCCTGGTCCCCAAGGTCCTCCAGGACCGCCTGGGCACCGACCGTCTGACCCCCCTGCGCTAGCCGGCCCCCGAAGCGGTCGACGGCGGCGGGCCCGGTGCGTCCGCACCGGCCCCGCCGCCGTGGTCAATCCCCACCGGGCCCTCATGGTTGATCATGAAGTTATTGCCCGTCGCCCCGGCGTGTCACGGCGATAACTTCATGATCAACAAGGGCTGGGGTCGGGCGGTGGGCGCGCTTCACCAGGAGCGCGGCCAGGAGGAGCAGGGCCAGGGCGGCCAGCAGGACCGTTGGGCCCGCGCGATCCACAGTGTCGGCCAGGGCTCGCTGGACCTGGGCGGCCACCCGGACGACCGGGTCGTCCAGGGCGTCCCGGCGGCCGGCGGCGAGCCGTAGCTCGTACCAGCCGTACCAGGCGACGTAGCAGCCGGCGACCAGCAGCACCAGTCCACCGAGGCGGGGCACCAGCGCGCCGGCGACCCGCAGCCGGGCCACCAGGCCGTCGCGCACCAGCGCCACCCCGAGCGCGGCGACCGCGACCACCAGACCCATCCCGAGGGCGTACGCGCCGAACAGCGCCAACCCCTGACCGGTCGAGCCGGCCTGGAGGCTGGTCACCACGATGGCCAGGAACGGCGCGATGGCGCAGCCGAGTGACGCCAACGCGTACGCGGCGCCGAACAGCACCATCGACGGCCAGGAGCGGGTCAGCCGAGGTGCCCGGGCCGACCAGCCGGGGGCGGGCAGCCGCCGACCGGCGAGCAACCAGCAGCCGGCCACCACCAGCAGCACGCCGAGCGCCACTGTCAGCCACGGCAGCCGGGGTCGCAGCCAGCCGGCCAGCGGTGCCAGCGCCAGGCCGAACGCGCCGAACACCAGCACGTACCCCACTGTCAGCCCGGCCGCCGCGGTGAGCGCGCGGCCGACCGCGCCGCGGGTGTCCGACTTCCCGGCGACCAACAGCGAGAGGTACGCGGGCAGCAACGCGAAGCCGCACGGGTTGACAGCGCCGAGCATGCCGGCGGTCAGCGCGAGCAGCAGTGTGGCGGTCACGCCCCGGCCAGTGCGGCGACCTTGGCGGTGAGCGCCTCACCGTCCAGGAAGCCGTGGTGCACGACTGCGCCGTTCCGGTCGATGACCACGAAGATGCTCTGCTCGGTCACCTTGAACCGCTTCCAGAGCGCGCCCCTGGTGTCCTCGATCTGCGTCGTCGCGCCGAGGTCGAACTCGGTGACGAACTCCTTCATGGCCTTCCGCTCGCCCAGCCCGGCGACGCCGACGATCGGCACGGTGTCGCGGTATCGGGGTTCGATCTCGGCCACCGTCCAGGCCTGGCTGGCGCAGGTGGCGCACCACGGCGCCCAGAACCACAGCACCACCGGTTTGCCGGCGAGCCGCGCCGCGTCGAACGCCGCCCCACCGAGCGTGGTCCCGGTGAAGCGCAGCACGTCCGGGACCTGCGCCGGAGCGGCCGGCGGCCCGCCGGTCGGCGTGGACGCTGCCCCGGTCGGTGCGGATGGCGCCCCGGTCGTGGTTGACGAGGCATCGGTCGAGGCCGGGGCCGACCCGGCGGCGGCGGGCCCACCCGGCGCGGTGCCGGTGCAGGCGGCGACACCCAACAGGGCTACCACGAACGCCCCGGCGGCAGCGGCCCGGCGCAACTGCCCGGCCGCGGTCCCGCGGCGCAACTGCCCGGCCCCTGTCCACGCCATGCTGATCCGCATCCGTTTCTCCGTTCCGGTCCGGAAGGGACCCCTGGTGGGCCTGACGCTTCGCTATTCCGCCTTGGCGAGTCGGAGAGCCAACTCCGGGCAGACCTTGACCGCCTTCAGCGCGCCCTCGCGCAGCCAGGTCGGCACGGGGGTGGCCGGGAAGGCCGGATATCCGTTGGCGTCGAGCCGGATGAAGTCCGGTACGACGTGCGCGCAGAGGCCGTGCCCGTCGCAGCGGGACCAGTCCAGGGTGAGCTTCTGCGGATTCGCATCGGGTGCGCCCGGCAGCCCCATCATGCCCTTGACCCGCCGGCCACAGCCGTCGCCGGTGCTGTGCAGCCGCAGGTCCTCGACGAAGACCTCGATCGCGGAGAGCGCGAACCGGGCGGTGCCGTCGGGGTGACTGCACGCGCCCCGGCCCTTCACCTCGCCGGCGGCGGCGCGCACCACGTCCGCCGGTTGGCTGCCGGCCACGGCCAGGTCCACCGCGCGGGCCAGATCCGGCAGACCCATCTTGCACGGCCCGCACTGGCCGGCGGACTCGCCGGCCAGGTAGCGCACCACCTGGGCGGCCTCACCGAGCGGGCAGGTGTCGACGCCGAGCGGGACGATGATGCCCGCGCCGAGGGTGCCGCCGACAGCGGCCAGGCCCTTGCGGGAGACCTCGGCCTTCTCCGCCGCCTCCTGGGTGATCCACTTGCCGTGGTAGCCGCCCATGAGGATGCCCTGGACGTCCGGCACCTCGCACAGGTCGAGGACGTCGCGCAGCGGCATGCCGGCGGTGCACTCCACCACGGCCGGTCGGCCCGCTGCGCCGGTCACCGTGAGCAGCACGGTGCCCGGCTCGTCGTCGGTGCCGAGCGCCGCGTACTCGTACGGGCCCAGTCGGGCACCGATGGCGAGCTGCGCAAACGTCTCGGCGTTGGACAGCAGGGTGGGCAGACCGCTGACCCCGGAGTCGC
Organism: Micromonospora sp. NPDC005205; assembly: GCF_040608275.1. NCBI lineage: Bacteria > Bacillati > Actinomycetota > Actinomycetes > Micromonosporales > Micromonosporaceae > Micromonospora > Micromonospora sp. NPDC005205. The sequence continues at coordinate 26,192 of NZ_JBEXHV010000015.1, read as the reverse complement.
TGGAGCGTTTCTTGGTGCCCGGCGGGATGTGCGGCAGCCCGTTGATGCCGTTGACGAGTGCGCCGCCCTCGCCGGAGATGAACCGGTGCGGCACTGTGACGATCGTCGTCTGCACCGGCATCCGGCGCTCGTCGAGCGCGTCCATCAGTGAGTCCCGGCCGACCCCGTCGTCCGCCACGCCGATCACGATCTCGTCGGCGTCCAGCGCGTACGCGGCCAGCGCGGCACCGTCCAGGATCAGGTGCGGAGCGCGGGTCAGCAGCACCTTGTCCTTCCAGCTGGCCGGCTCCCCCTCGGTGGCGTTGACGACCACCACGGCGGCCAGGTCCTGCCGCTCGCAGGACTCCAGCACCGCGCGCATCTTGCGGGCGAACGGGAACCCCGCCCCGCCCTTGCCCTTGAGCTGCATGCCCTCGGCGAGCTGGAGCAGCTGCGCGGGCTCCATCGGGCCGATCGGTCCGTGCACCTCCTCGTGCGCGCGCAGGTCGAGTCGGCCGTACTCGGCGAAGCCGGCGGTGAGCCGGGGCTCGCCCACACAGGCGACGGGTGGCACGGCGGTCCGCATCACTTCGCCTCACCCCGCAGCCCGGCCCAGTACGCCCCGTCCACCGCGTCGGCGCTGGCCTTGCGGCGCTTGGACTTGCCCTCGCCGGCTGCCCGCTTGGCGCGGCGGGACGCCAGGTCGACAAGGGTCGGGGTGTCGTCGACGGGCGGCGCCACCTCGTCCGGCACGTACCGGGCCGGCGGACGCCAGTAGTCCGGCTCCTCGGGCAGGTCGTCGTCGACGCTGTGCCGGCCGCTGCCGCTGCGCGGCGCCGACGAGATCGGGCTGCTGGAGACCGGGCCGGCGGAGATCGGCTCGTCGGCCTGCCACCGGCGCGGGCTGTCCCAGGGCTCCTCGGGCTCGGCGAGGGCCGGCAGCGGCGGCGCCGAGTAACGGCTGCCGTCGTCCTCGGAGCGGGACCGGCGACGGGACCGCTCGGCGGCCGGCTCCTCGACGCGGCGCCGTCCGGTCGGCACGGCCTCGTCGCGGGTACGCGAGGCGCGCCGCCGGGTCACCGGCTCGACCTCCTCCTCGTCCCGTCGACGGGTGTCGGTCTCCTCCACGCTGCGGCGGGCCGACCGGCGGGTCGTCGACTCCTCCTCGGCACGTCGGCCGCGCGAGGACCGCTCGGTGTCGCGGCGGGCGGCCGGCTCCTCCTCCCGCCGACGACGGCTCGGCCGGGCCGGCTCGACGAGGGAACCGGGCTCGGGCACCACCGGGACGGTGAACCGTTCCGGGTCGCGCCGCGTGGCCGGCGCGGCCCAGGTGGCGGTCGTGGTGTCCGCCCAGGCGGGACGCTTCTCGGCGGCCTTCGGGCGTCGACCCAACCCGGCCAGCAGCGATCTGGCGGTCTTCGCCTCCTCGGCCCGGCCGATCATCACCGCGTTGCGCACCGCTGCCTGGTGCTGCTCGCGGCTGCGCCGACCGATGCTGACCGAGAACCGGACCAGCAGGGCCAGCACCACCAGCAGAATGCAGCCCAGGTAGCTGAACATCACCCAGGGCGCGGCGGCCCGACCGGCGTTGAGGCCGTGGAAGACAGCGAACGGCCAGGCCAGGTACGCGGTGGAGTGCAGCGTGCGCCACAGCCACTTCGGACCGACGCCGGCGAAGCGGGCGCGGATGATGCCGGTCCAGATCACGCTGACCATCAGCAGCGCCGCCACGGTGCCGAGCCCGATGTAGAGCCCGCGGCCGCCGACGAACGGAACCAGCGCGTCGGTCGCCGCCGCCCGCCCGGTGGCGACCTTGGTGAGGACGTGGAAGCCGAGCCCGGCTACGCCCAGCACGCCGGTGGCCCGGTGCGCCGACTGCATCAGCACCCGGTGCGGGATGCGCAGCACCAGCCGGTCGGTGGCGAGCAGACCGAGCATCACGGTGAGGCTCAACGCCACCAGGGAGATGACCCCGGCGAAGAACTCGGTGAAGAAGAAGCCGTACGCGTACGCCGTCTGGCCAACGCCGGTCAGCATGATCGCCGCCCAGAGCGCGGCGAGCACCGACGCGATCAGCAGGGCGCTCGCCGACCGTGACGGCGCGCGCACCCCCCGACTGCTGGCGCTGGTCCGGACCGTCGCCGCCTTCTTGTCCTGCTCTGCCCGGGCCATCTGCTCCTCGATCGTCTCGCGGCGGCGCACCACCGGCCGACCCCTGCTCCCCCATCCAGTACGGGCCGGCGGGGCGCGCGGATCACCTGCGGAAGGAAATTTCTCGGCCGAAATCGAACCGAGGGGCGCGGCAGTGCGTTCCACCCGCTCCCACCCACCGATCAGGACAGTGACGAATGCCCATGCATTGACAGTCCTCGCAACACGCTTGTAACCTTTCAGCAATTTTCAGTCAGGCTTGCAAGATCCCGGCAAGCCGATAGCACTCCCCCACCGCACCACCACCCCCGCTCCCGCTCCCGCTCCCGTCAGGAGTCCCCATGCACCGACGTCGACGTGGTTCGACGCTCCTCGCCCTCGGCCTGCTCGTCAGCCTGCTCGTCCCCACCGCCGTGACGGCACCCCCGGCCGCCGCCGCCCCGTCCGGCGGCAAGAAGGTCATCGTCCAGCTCTTCGAGTGGAACTGGCCCTCGGTGGCCAGCGAGTGCCAGAGCACCCTCGGCCCGAAGGGCTACGGCTACGTGCAGGTCTCGCCCCCGCAGGAGCACGTGCGGGGCAACCAGTGGTGGCTGGCGTACCAGCCGGTCAGCTATCGGATCGAGTCCCGCAAGGGCACCCGGGCCCAGTTCCAGTCGATGGTGAACACCTGCCACGCGGCCGGGGTCAAGGTGATCGTCGACGCGGTGATCAACCACATGTCCGGCCAGGACAACGGCGGCACCGGCTGGGCCGGCTCGTCCTACTCGCACTACGACTACCCGGGCATCTACCAGACCCAGGACTTCCACCACTGCGGGCGCAACGGCGGCGACGACATCGCCAACTACAACGACAGGTACGAGGTGCAGAACTGTGAACTGGTCAACCTCTCGGACCTGAAGACCGAGTCGGACTACGTCCGCACGAAGATCGCCTCGTACCTGAACGACCTGCTCTCGCTCGGCGTCGACGGCTTCCGGATGGACGCCAGCAAGCACATGCCGGCCGCCGACATCGCGGCCATCAGGGGCAAGCTGTCCCGCTCGGCGTACATCGTGCAGGAGGTCATCTACGGTGCCGGCGAGCCGGTCCAGCCGACCGAGTACACCGGCAACGGTGACGTGCACGAGTTCCGCTACGGCAAGGACCTGGCCCGGGTGTTCCGCTCCGAGCGGTTGGCGTACCTGCGCAACTTCGGCGAGGGTTGGGGGCACCTGCCCGCCGGCCCGGCCTCGGTGTTCGTCGACAACCACGACACCCAGCGCGACTCCGGTGGGGTGCTGACCTACCGCGACCGGGGCATCTACGCGCTGGCGAACGCCTTCATGCTGGCCTGGCCGTACGGCTCTCCGACCGTCATGTCCAGCTACACCTTCAGCAACCGGGACGCCGGCCCACCGTCGGACGGCGCCAACAAGACGCTCAACGCCACCTGTTACTCCGGCTGGGAGTGCGAGCACCGCTGGCCGGTGATCGCCAACATGGTCGGCTTCCGCAACGCCACCGAGGGTGCCGGCGTGGCCAACTGGTACGACAACGGCAACAACCACATCGCGTTCAGTCGCAGCGGCAAGGGCTTCCTCACCGTCAACGACGAGGACGCCGCGGTGAACGGCCGCTCCTACTACACGGGGTTGCCCGCCGGTCGGTACTGCGACGTCATCCACGGCACCTACGCGGGTGGGACGTGCAGCGGTCCGGTGATCACGGTGGACGGTAACGGCTGGTTCGCGGCGAACGTGCCGGCGCACGACGCGGTGGCCATCCACATCGGCGCGCGGGTCTGACGCGATCGGGGCCTCCGGACGGCGGGTCTCGCCGAACCGGGGGCCCCGAAGCATCCGCCACCATAGAGTGGTTTCGTGCCGTTTGACCGAAAGACTCCGTACCGCCGTCGCGGCGTCTGGGTGGCCGCCGCCATCGGCGTACCCGCGCTGCTGGTGACCGCGCTGCTGGTCGGCCAGGCCCTCACCCCGAGCTCGACGGCCCCCGACGACCGCGACGTGGTGGCAGCCGACCCCACTCCGAGCAGTGTGGAGCAGAGCCCGGAGGAGTCGATCCCCCCGGCCGCGCCCGCCCCGGACGGGCTGCCGGTGGTCGACTACGACCCCGCCCCCGGCGGGTTCCCCGCCGATCCGTTCACCATGGACGTCACACCGCTGGCCGACGGCGCGCACCCGACGAGACGGATCGCCGCGTACGACGCGCCCGGCGGTCGGCCGCGTGCCTTCCTCGAACCGACCATCCGCGGCGTCGAGCTGACAATGCCGATCGCCCAGCGGCGCGCCGGCTGGACGGCGGTCCTGCTGCCCTCGGCCAACCGCCGGCTCGCCTGGCTGCCGCCCGGCGGGTTCGAGACGGTGGCGCTGCGCGACCAGATCGTTGTGGAACGCAAGGTCCACCGGCTCACCTGGTACCGGGCCGGCAAGGCGGTGCGCTCCTGGGAGGTCAGCCTCGGCCAGTCGGGCCAGGAGACTCCACTGGGGCGGACCTTCGTCCTGGGCCGCACCCCACCGCCGGAGGAGGTCTACGGCGGGGTGGACATCTACGCCCTCGGGTCGGTGCCCGACGACCCCGAGTCGGTGCCGTCCGGGCTGCGCGGCGCGCACATCGGCGTGCACACCTGGCACAACGACGACGAGCTGGGCGAGAACACCACCAACGGCTGCATCCGGCTGACCCGCAGCGGTCAACGGGAACTGCTCGCCGAGGTCCGCCCCGGCAGCAGCGTCGTCGTCGTCGACCAACTGGCCGCCCCACCGCCGACCGCCTGAGCACCTGAGCACCGGCTCGCACTGTCAGTCGCCGAGCAACCAGCCGTTCTGCTCGGCGACCCGGATCGCGTCGGCCCGGTTGCGGGCACCGGTCTTGCCGATCGCCGCCGACAGGTGGTTGCGTACCGTCCCCTCGGACAGGTGCAACGCCCTGGCCAGGTCCGCGACGCTGCCACCGCCCCGGGCCGTCCGCAGCACCTCGGTCTCCCGCTCGGTCAGCGGGCTGATCCCGGCGGCCAGCGTCTCCGCGGCCAGCGTCGGGTCGACCACCCGCAGCCCGGCGTGCACCCGGCGGACCGCGTCGGCGAGCTGCCGGGCCGGCGTGTCCTTGACCACGAAACCGCTCGCACCGGCCTCCATGGCCCGCCGCAGGTAGCCGGGTCGACCGAAGGTGGTCACCACCAGCACCCGGCAGGTCGGCAGCGCGGCCCGCAACGCCGCGGTGGCGGCGATCCCGTCCAGGCCGGGCATCTCCACGTCCAGCAGAGCCACGTCCGGAGCGCTACGTCGGGCCTCGGGCACCACCTCGTCGCCCCGGCCGACCTCGGCGACCACTGTCAGGTCCTCCTCCAACGAGAGCAGGGCGGCCAGTGCACCCCGGACCAGCGCCTGGTCGTCGGCGAGTAACAGCCGGATCGGCGTGGAGCCGCCGCTCACCGGGCCTCCCCCGGCGCGTGCACCCGCAGCAGAAAACCGTCGCCCGTCGGCCGCCGGCCGACGGTCACCACAGCGTCCAGCCGTCGCGCCCGCTCCCGCAGGCCCACCAGCCCGTGCCCGCTCGGGTCGGGAGTGGACGGCCCGCCACCGTCGTCACTGATCTCGACCCGATCCGGGTGTACCCGAATGACGCAGCACCGCGCCCCGCTGTGCCGGACCACGTTGGTCACCCCTTCCCGTACCGCCCAGCCGAACAACCGGTCCCACTCCTGCGGCAGCTCGGGCACCTCGGCCGACACGTCCGCCGCGATGCCCGCCGAGGCCAGCGCGGAGCGGGCGCCGGCAAGCTCCGCGGCGAGGCTGACCTCGCGGTACGCCCCGACCGTCTGTCGTACGTCGGCCAGCGCGGCCCGGGCCAGCGCCTCCACCTCGGCGATCTCGGTGGCGGCCCGCTCCCGGTCGACCTCGATCAGACGGCCGGCCAACTCGGCCTTGATCGCCACCACGGTCAGCGAGTGCCCGAGGATGTCGTGCAGGTCGCGGGCGGCACGGGACCGCTCCTCGGCGACGGCGAGCCGACCGATCTCCTGTTGGGCGGCGCGGAGCTCGCTGTTGCGCTGTGCCAACTGGGCCACCCCGAACATGGCGAACGAGGCGAGCAGCACCGCGAAGACGATGCCGTTCTCCGCCTCCCACCCCGGCACCAGCTGGGACGCCACCACGGGGGTCACCGCACAGAGCACGACGACGGCCAACGCCTCCCGTAGCGGCAGCAGGAAGACCGCTGCCGCGGCCACGTAGACCAGGGTGGCCAGCCAGTCCCCTTCGGTGCCCGGGACACTGGCCAGGCCCACCGCGAGCAGCAGCGCCAGCCCGGCCCGAGCCCGGCCGGTCGGGATGGGCGACAGTGACTGGCGCAGCTTGCGCGCCCACTGGAAGAGCAACACGTAACCGATGCCGAAGACGACAAGGGCCACCACACCGAGGAGCCGCCGCCACAGCTCCGGCTGGTGCAGCGCGGTGGCGAGCGGCACGTTGAGGAAGAACAGCCAGACGGCGGCCAGCAGCCAGCCGGTGACCCGCCAGTGGCGGCTCACCGGCCACGGCTGCCCGGTCGGGAGGTCCATCGGGTTCACGCTAGCGGTCGCGGTCGCTCAGACCCGCGCGGTGTCCCGGCGGAACAGCCGGGCCGCGCCGACACCGAAGAGCAACGCCCAGACGACGAGGTTCGCCACCGCCGCAATGCTCACCCCGTCGCCGGTCAGCGGGGCACGGGCCAGCACGCCCATGCCGTACACCGGGGTGAACTTCGCGACCTGCTGGAGCACGTCTGGCAGCACCTCGACCGGGACGAACAGCCCGCCGAACATGGCCAGCACCGCCAGCACGGGGCCGATGATCTGCATGACGTTCTCGGCCGGCGCCAGGTAGCCGATGAACAGACCGAACGCGGCGAAGACCAGCGAACCGACCCAGGCGGCGAGCCCGGACAGCAGCCAGACGTACGCCGGGACGCGGACGCCGGCCACGGCACCCACCAGGAACTCGACGACCACCGCGAGCAGGCCGAGGCTCATCGCGGTGATGAGCTTGGTCGCCACGTACGCCGCCGGGCGCAGCGGGGTGAGCCGCAGTTGCCGGCTCCAGCCCAGGGCCCGCTCGGTGGCCACCGCGCCACCGACGCTGGTGGTGGCCACCATGGCCGCGTAGACGGCCAGGCTGATCATGACGTACGCCGTCACCGGCCGACCGTTGTCCAGTGACTGCCCGCCCTGCGGCAGGCCGAAGATGAGGAAGAAGACGCCGGGCATGATCAGCGTGAAGGCGAGGGTGCGGCGGTTGCGCAGCACCCGGCGCAGCTCGATGCCCAGGGCGCCGGGAGCGAACCCGCCCAGGGCGGGCAGCCGACGGTCCGGCTCGGTGACAGCGGCGCGGGTGGGGGTGGGGGTGGTCATCTCAGGCTCCGGTCTGCGCTGTGGTCAGGGCGAGGAACGCGTCCTCGAGGTTGCGGGAGGTGATCTCGACGTCCCGGGCGGCGGTCCGGGTCAGCAGGTGCCGGGCGACGGCATCCGAGTCGCCGGTCCGCACCAGCACGCTGTCGCCGCGCACCTCGACGGCGTCCACGCCGGGCAGCGCGGCGAGCGCGGCCTGGTCGGCACCGGGCAGGGTGGCCCGCACGGTACGGCCGGCGGCCAGGTTCTTGATCTCTGCGGTGGTGCCGTCGGCGACGATGCGTCCCTGCCGGACCAGCACGATCCGGTCGGCGTACGCGTCCGCCTCGTCGAGGTAGTGGGTGGCGAAGATGACTGTCCGTCCGCGCCGGGCGTCACGGCGCAGCGCCTGCCAGAAGTCCCGCCGACCCTCGACGTCCATGCCGGTGGTCGGCTCGTCGAGCACCATCAGGTCCGGGTCGGGCAGCAGGGCCAGCGCGAAGCGCAACCGCTGCTGCTGACCACCCGAGCAGCGCCCGACCACCCGGTCGGCGATGTCGGTGATACCGGCCCGCTCCAGCACCTCCGCCGCCGGGCGGGTGTGCCGGTAGAAGTGCGCGGTCATCCGCACCTTCTCGCCCACGGTGAGGTCCTTGAGCAGCCCACCGGTCTGGAGTACGGCGGCGACGCGACCTCGGGCCACCGCGTCGTCAGGGGTGCCACCGAGGATGCGGACGGTGCCAGTGTCCGGGCGGGACAGCCCGAGCAGCATGTCGATGGTGGTGGTCTTGCCCGCGCCGTTCGGGCCGAGGAACGCCACCACCTCGCCGGGCTGCACCCGAAGGCTCAACCCGTCGACAGCGGTGACCGCGCCGAAGCTCTTGGTGAGGCCGTCCAACTCGACAGCCGGATGGGTACTGGTCATGCCAGTCATGCTCCGGCGGCGCGTACCCCGATGCCCGGAGCGGTCGTCACGCTCCGACCGTGACATTTGTCAGGGGCCCGTTGCCCCGGAGGGTTTCCACGCCCGGCAGCGGGTAACCGCCGGGCCGAAGCCGCGACACCGGGAGGACGCGATGGGTGCCACGCCGCAGGGTCAGGTCGACACGATCGTGCTGATCCACGGGCTCTGGATGACGCCGCGCAGCTGGGAGGGGTGGGCCCAGCGGTACACCGAACGCGGCATGCACGTCATCGCCCCAGCCTGGCCCGGCATGGACCGGTCCGTGGAGCAGTTGCGCGACGACCCCGGCCCCATCGCCGAGCAGAGCATGGCCACCATCGTCGCGCACTACGACAAGATCATCCGGGCGCTGCCCCGACCGCCGATCATCATGGGGCACTCGTTCGGCGGCCTGTTCGCCCAGGTCCTCGCCGACCGGGGTCTCGGCGCGGCAGTGGTGGGGGTGCATCCCGCGGCGATCAAGGGGGTGCTCAAGGTGCCGCTGAGTCAGCTCCGCTCGGGCTTCCCGATCCTGCGCAGCCCCGCCAACCGCAGCAAGGCCGTCCCGTTCACCCCTGACGACTTCGCCTACACCTTCGGCAACACGATGAACCGCGAGGAGTCCGACCGGGCCTGGCAGCGCTACGCCGTCCCGGGCGCCGGCCGGGTCTTCTTCGAGGGTGCCTTCGCCAACGTCGACCCGCGCTCACCCGCCCGGGTCGACGTCGGGCGCAACGACCGGGCACCGCTGCTGCTGATGGCCGGCGAGGCCGACCATGTGGTGCCGGCGTCGGTGGTCCGCGCCAACGCCGGGCTCTACCAGAAGTCCCGGGCCCTCACCGCGTACGAGCAGTTCCCCGGCCGATCGCACTTCACCGTCGGACAACCCGGCTGGGAGCCGATCGCCGACTACGCGCTGGACTGGGCGCTGCGCGCGGCGGCCCTGCCCCGCGAGGCGACAATCGCCAGCGAAACCCCCCGCCGCTGACCCCGCCCATTGCCGACACTCACTGAGGAACCAGTGCAGCCACTGCTAGACGATGACGAACCGCACGGGCTCGTCCAGCACCACGGCAGCCCCGTCCAGGTCAGCCAGGCGCGCAGCCAGCGTGGCCGCGGCCAACCGCTTCGGCAGGGCCGCGCCGAACTTGAGACCGTCTACGGCCTTGTCGTTGACCTCGGGCAGGCACAGTCGGGTGGCAGCGTCCGCGGTGAGTGCCCGCCAGCTCGCAGGTGTGACGTCTTCCCGTAGTCGAATGCTGTTGCCGTCGAACCGCTCCACCGGATCGACGACTTCGCCCAGCGTGGCGGTCAACGTGGCGTTCGTCCGGAAACCCGCCCAGGTCCACCAGCGCAGGTCACCGCCGCTCTCGCGGACAATGACAGTGCCACCGGGATGCACCAGGTGCAGTTTCTCCTCGCGCTCCCGCGCCAGGCGAGTCACCGCACGACGGGTGAGGGTGACCGGAGGCTCCGCTCCCAGCAGCACCTCACGCATCGCCCGGGTGATCTCGTGACTGCGGTACGCCCACCCGGTGCCCGTCCAACGGGCACGTCCGCCGCCGTCGGCAGGTTCGACGAAACACCGCCGACGGCGCCAGTCGATGTAGGTAACGCGCCAACTCCGGCCGCTCAACAGCAGGCGGCGTTCGCCCCGGACCTCCTCGGTGAGCAGGCTGGGATCGATCCGACCCAGCTCGCTACGGCCCAGCAGGACGGTGAACTCGGGCGGCCCGGTGAATACGGCCGTCATCTCCATGAAGTGGCGACGGCCGAACCGCTCCTCGGCGGTGGGACCGATGAAGAGCATGCCCTCGTCCTGCTCCAGATAGCCGTGCTCGACGAGGTGTCGAACGATCGGTCGGGCGTTCTTCTCAAAGGGCGGCAGCTCATTCCATGCCTGGATCCAGGTCTCCGCACCTATCCGATGCTCCTGAAGGCAGAGCGCGAGCACCTGTTGCGCGACGATGTGCCGAGGTTCCGGCGGTGCGGTGACCGGCTCCACCCAACCTCGTGACCAGAGCAGGAGCAGCGCGGCCGCCTCCACGAGCGGCTGGCCACCGAGCGTCAGGAACAGGCAGTTCCGGCTGCTTCCCGGACGGCGACCGGTGCGCCCGAGCCGCTGCAGGAAGGACGCTACGGTGGCTGGCGCGTCGATCTGGATCACGCGGTCCAGGTCGCCAACGTCGATGCCGAGTTCGAGTGTGCTGGTGGAAACGATGACGCAGTCTCGTGACTCACCAAACGCCTGTTCCGCGCGGCGCCGCTCGTCCACGGACAGCGACGCATGCGACAGGAAGGTGGTAACGCCCTGCTCCCGTAGCAGTTGTCCGAGCTCCTCGACTGTCTGCCGGGATTCGCAGAAGACCAGCCGCTTTTCGCCCGGATGCAGGGCGGCGATCACGGCCGCGGCGTTGGTGAGCGAGCCGACATAGTCCAGCTCGATCTCGCCCGCTGGTACGCCACCCGCGATATGGACCGCCTCGGGTGCGACGACCTGGGCCGGCCGGCTACCCGCGCCGGAGCCCTGGAGCCAGGTGAGCAGATGGTCGGGGTTCCCGACGGTGGCGGATAGGCCGATCCGCTGCAGGGGCCGACCAGCCACCCGGGCCAACCGTTCCAAGACGGCGAGCAGGTGCCAACCTCGGTCATCTCCCGCAAAGGCGTGCACCTCGTCAATGACCACCGCTTGCAGACCGGCGAAGAACTGGCGGTGGTCGACGTTGGCGCTGACCAGCATGGCTTCCAGTGACTCAGGTGTGGTCAGCAGGATGTCCGGCCGCTCGAAGAGCACGGCCCGCCGCCGCGAGGCGCCGATGTCCCCGTGCCAGAGGGCCACCCGCCGCCCGAGCCAACCGGCGTACTGCTCCAGCCGAGGCTCCAGGTTGTTGAGCAGCGCCTTCAGCGGGGCGAGGTAGAGCACTGACGTACCGGTCCAGGGGTGCGCGGCCATCCGGGACAGCAGCGGGAACAGCGCGGCCTCCGTCTTGCCGCCCGCCGTCGGGGCGAGCAGGAGCGCATCCAGACCGCCCTGCACCGGGGCGATCGCAGCGCGCTGCAATGGACGCAGGTCTCGCCAACCCAGGGTGTTGACCACGTGGTGCACCACGACCGGGTCAAGGTCTGGCAACACGTCAGAGCGTCAGTTCGATGTCGTCGGCGCGAGCGGCGGCGTTGCGTTCGACCTCGGTCAGTTCGTCGGCCCGCAGGGTGAGTGCGTAGTGTCGCCGCGGCTCCCAGTCGGCGAACTGGTCCACCCGGTCAAAGACGTCCGCCACGAGCTTCTTGAGGTAGACGCGGGGTGCCACCCCGACCTGACCGCCGAGCGCGCCGGTGACGGCACGGGCCAGTGTGGCGAGGTAGTCGTCGTCCACCCGAGCGTCGACCTGTGCGCTGGCGTAGATGTCTCGGACCCGGCTGCCGAGTTCCACCAGGGCGTCGACAGTGAACCCGGATAGCCGCAGTTGGGTGGCGCGGGGGTTGTCCCAACGCGGGTCGGGGCCGAGGTCGGTGGCGAGACGTTGCGCGAGCGGCGCGAGCCGCTGGACGCCCTGCGGGCCGTCGAAGAACGCGGGCGTCCCGGTGATCACGAGCATGAGTCCCGGAAACCGGTCCGCGTGAACCTCGTCGATGAGCTGCCGGAGAGCGTTCAGTGCCTTGTCCCGGGCGTCGGAGCGCACCCGTTGCAGAGTCTCGACCTCGTCCAGCACCAGTAGCAGCCCCTGGTGGCCGCTGTCGCGCAGAACGGTGAGGAGCCCCTGGAGGAAGCTCAGCGCGCCGTAGTGGTCAAGGTCGCCCTTGACCCCAGCTGCCCGCCGCGCGGACGCGGCGACGTGCGGCTGCCCACCCAGCCAGGCTGCCAATCCGTCGGCGGTGAGGTGGTCACCGCTGGCACTGGCGGCTCGGTAACCGCGCAGGGCTGCGGCGAAGCCCGGGGTGCTCCGCGAGATGTCGCCCAGCCGGCGTTCCAGCAGCTCGCCGACGGCTCGGTCCAGCGCCTCGGCATCGTCCTCGGTGACCGCGCCGCCGGCGAGGACGTCCTCTTCGAGCGCAAAAATCCAGCCATCGAGTACGGGTCGGAAGGCGCTTGGGGCGAACTGCTCGGTGCTGAGGTGTTCGACCAGCCGCCGGTAGACGGTCTCCATCCGGTGCAGTGGTGTTTCCAGCTCGGAGATCTGCACTTCTGCAGCGGCGAAGCCCCGTCGCTTGGCGCGTTCGGCCAGCCACCGCGTGAAAAACGTCTTGCCGGCCCCGTATTCGCCGCGCACGGCCTTGAAGACGCTCCCGCCGCCGGCGACCCGTTCCAGGTCGTCGTCCAGCGCGGTGGTGAACCGGTCCAGCCCGACCGCGAGTGCGTCCAGTCCGTTGCTCGGGACTACCCCGCGGCGCAGCGCGTCGACGATGTCCCGGCGCCGGCGGGCCGACAATTCCACGGTCACCGCGGCTCCAGCTCGAACTGCTCGATCAGCAACGCGCGGTTGAGGTGAACGGTACGGCCGTCCGCGTCGAGGGTAAGCACGGGATATCCCTCGACCTGAAGGAGCCGACGCAACGCCGTGATCGTGCCATTGATCCGGTGCGCCGGTACGCCGGACCGCGCGGCGAGGGTGTCGAGGGTCGCCCGGTCACCGCCGGCGATCAGCGTGTTCAGCAGCGCGGCGACCCGTTCGTCGGCCAGGGGCAGCCGGGGGTCGCGCCGTTGGGCGTAGCGCTCGCTGGAGAGCAGGGCCGCCACCGCGTCGGGCGCGGTGGGTACGGGCTGCGGTGCGGCAGCCGGCGCGACGACGGCCGGCGTCAGGTCGAACAGACCGTCGGTCTGGTGCTCGACGGATTTGCGCGGGCGCCGCCGGGTTGCCGGCGGGGGTTCAGCCGGCAGGGATGTGCTCTCCGTCAGCGGTTCCCGCCACCAGTCCGGGCTGGCCACCGGCGCACCGGCCCAGCCGGGCACGGCGGAGTCGTCACCGGCGATGAGCACGAGCAGCGGGATGACGGCTTCCGCCGGCGCTGCGCCGCCGTGGTAGCCCGCCTTGCGCGGCCCGTACCGAACCTCTTCTCGCCAGGGCAGGACGACGGATCCGCCGCCGAGCGCTACCCGGCTGCCGGCGACGGCCACCTCGGCGTCGCTGGGCGGATCGGTGGGCGGTCGCCACCGGTTCTCGTTGCTGGCGCTGGGCAGGGTGACCGACTCGGGGCCTCGGTCGACGACGTGGCCATGGTCGGAGACGATGACGACCACCCGGTCCGGGTCGCTCGCGGACGTCAGCAGGTCGGCGACGGCGGTGATGGTGTCGTCGCCCCAGACGGTGGTACCCGGGTCGCTGCGGTCCAGCGCGTCGTCGATCGTGTTGACAACGGCGGCGACCAGGCGGATCGACTTGTCGTCGAGGGCGGCGAGCACGTCCGGGTCGAGGGCCGCTCCGGCTCCGGCTCGCAGCGCAGACTTGTGCAGCAGCCGTCCGGCGGCGAACCGTTGCCGGAACGCCTTCCGCTCGGCCTGCTGGCCGCCGGCAGCGATGCGCCCGCTCAGCAGACTGCACCGGCTGGCCTCAGTGACGGTGGGCAAAGCCGCCAGCACGCCCGTGCGGGGGCCGCCGTCGGGGGTGAGTTCCACCCAGGCGCCGGTCCGGGTGACGGACTCGGCCAGCTCGGTCGCGGCGGCGACACCCATGCCGTCCATGACGAGCAGCAGCACCCGGCGACCGGTGTCGAGGATCGGCTGGACCACCCGGTCGAGCACGTCTTCGACGCGCAGTAGCGCACCGGGCTCCGTCTCGGCGCTGGTGGCGGCGGCGAGCAGCGTGGCGAACTGCTGGTCGTGGCGAGAGCGGCGGGCGTCGACAGCCCGGTGCAGCAGTCGGTACGCCTCGGCGACCTGCGCGTCGGGGTCCCCGGCGAAGACGTCGAGCCGGGCCCTGTCGACCCAGCCGTCCTGCCGGACCTGCCGGTGCAACGCGTCGAGCAGCGTGGCCGGTGGCGGGCCGTCGGTGGTGTGCAGCCAGCGCAGCAGGCGGACAGCCATCCGGGCGGTCTCGACGCGCCGCGGCTCGGCGGCCCGGTGCTCCTCCATCCTGGCGAGGGCCCACTGTGCCCGTGCCACCGCCGCCGAAAATGCCGACCCACCGGCCGGCACTGCGAGTCGTACGGCGTCGGCGAAGGCCCGCAGTCGCTGAACGAACCCGCTGGGCAGGACTGTCGAGGCGCTGAGCAGTGCGGTGATCTCGACCTCAGCGGCGATCGCCTCGGCCCGACGCAGCAGCCGCATCGCCTCGTCCCGGCCGTTGTCGCCCGACTCGAGCGTCCGGTAGACCCACGCCTCGGCCGCCTGGTGCAGCGACTCGGCCTGCTGCGGGCTGGGCCGGAGCCCACCGAATCGGGGCTCCAGTCGGGTACGACCGACAGCAGCCTCCACCTCGGCGGCCCGCTCGCTTCCAGCGGGCCAGAGCAGCCCGGCCAGCAGCCCCAGCGGAATGACGTCGACGCCGTTTCCGGCGCGTACGGCGGCCATCATCGGGACGGCGGCATGGCCGGCGGTCCCGGTCAGGTACGCGGTGATGCCGTCGGCGACGGCCTCCGGCAGCTGGGTGAAGCGCAGTTGCCGCCGGGCGTCGGTGCTCCACTGCACCAGGCCGCTGTCGTCGAGTTCGGCGGGTGGCAGGTCGAGCAGTTCGGAGGTGAGGCTGCGCAGCGCGTGGTCGCGGGTGAGGATCGCGCCGGGCGGGGCGGGCCAGCCGTCGGCTGGAGCGTGGTCGGTGAGCGCGTTGGCGACCCAGCGTCCGACCCGGACCAGGGTGGGGTCGAGGGCGCCCACCCCGCCGAACATCTGCCGGACCAGATCCCACGGGTCGATCTTGCGGACGGTCTGCTTGCTGAGGTGGGCGAGGACCCCGTCGCCCAGTTCGCTGTCGGTCAGCTCGGTCAACAGGACCAGCCGTTCGCCGTCGGCCCGGTCGTGCAGGGCGGCGCGGGCGGCCAGCGGTGTGGGACACGGGACGACCCGGACCCGACAGCCGTTGATGCTGAGCACCGTTTCGGCCGGCCCGTCGGGGCGGGCGGTCAGCGCGATGGCGTCCGCCGGGTCGTCCTCGGCCAGCCACGCCTCGACCTTGCGCCGGATCGCGTCGGGCGGGGCCACACCGACTGGCACGCTCACGATGTCACCTCATTACGACCGGCCGCGGATCCCGCCGCGCCGGCTCGCCGGTCTGCGAGGCGGCCGGCCGCCGAGCCGGTCACCGGATCTCCCAGGTGACAGTGACCCGCCGCCCGGCGGTGACCTCGGCCGCGATCTCGGCAGCGACCTTTTCCCAGGTGGCCGCATCGGCGACCTCGCGACGCTGATGGGCGACCGCGATCAGCCGATCGCCACCGGCCACCGCGACCGGCCCAGCCCCACCGGTCCCCTCGATCTCAGCCGCACGGCCCGGCCCGCCATCGCCACCATTCGCGGGCACCACCCCGACAGGGCCGGACTCACGGGGCTGCTGCCCCGGCACCGTGACGGTGGGGATGGTCCCCCCGCCGTTTGGCGTGGTGTCGCGGGGGGTGACGGTGCGATCTTGCGGCGGGTTGGTGGCAAGCAGCGCCGCCGACGCGTCGACTGCCGTCTGGAGGGCGTCCACCAGGTCCTGCCCGTGCTGCTGGTGCCGGGCGACCTCCCGGAGCTGCCCGATGATTGCCTGCGCCTGCTCGTCGTGAGCAGCCCTGGCCGAGATCGCCTGGAGCAGGGACCACTGGTGGCCTCGGGCCATGGCGGTGAGGATGATGCCCGCCTGGCTGAGCAGCTCTCCGACGGCCTGGTCGTCGACGTCACCCAGGTCGGCCCGGGCAACCGTCTCGACCAGCACCACGTCGTCGCGCTCGGTGGCCAGCTCGGTCACGAGTCGGGCCGCGCGGCGTGCGGTGGCGAGCCGGCCCGTCGGGGCCGAGATGTCCAGGCCCAGCACGTCGGCGTGGGCTTCGAGCGCCTGGACGAGGTCGCCCGCCGCTTTCGTGCGCGTACTCGCCGCCGTGCGCAGCGTTCCGGCGAGTTCACCGAGGTTGGCCGGCGTCCGCCAGACGGGCAGCACGCCGCCGAAGATCGCCGAGCCCCGGCGGACCGCATCTGCCCAGGCATGCTCGTCGGGCATCGGTGGGTGGCGCAGCTCCAGCTCGTCGCGCACGAGGGCGAGGTTGCCCACGTCGACCTTGCCGCCGTGCTGGTACCAGGCGAGCTGCTGCTCCAGCCCGAAAACGACGATGATCAGGTTTTGCAGCTCCCGGTCGAAGCCGAACGCGGCGGGCTCGTCGATGAGCCGGCGCAGCACGTGCACCGGGAAGTGGTCGGTGTAGCCCTCGTTGGCGGCGGCCTGAAGCAGGTGTTGACTCCACCGGCAGGTGCTCGTGTTGAGCACGTAGCGGCCCTCGATCAGCTCACCGAGGCGCAGGTTGTTGCAGACGCGCCGGAGGATGCGCTGGTCGACCGGGTTGGGCACGCTGACGCCGCGGGCAGGGTCGGCGGCGGCCAGCCGGGCGTACTCCAGGATCTTGGTCATCTCGCTGCGGGTGACGGGCTTTTCGTCGTCCGGCATGGCCGGACGGCCCGGGTAGGACCAGGCGAGGAGTTCGCCGGTGAGGTTGGCGAACGCTTCGGCGAGGGTGCCGCCTCGGGGGTCGCCGACGTGCAGGCCCTCGGCGAGGGTGTGGAACACGCCGATGGTGTCGTCCTGCACGTCGGAGCCGCGCGACGTCGCCGACCCGTACGCCTGCATCATGGCGCTGATCAGCGTGCCGCGCAGCTGGGTCTGGCGCTGCTGGAGGTAGACCCGGCCCTGCTGCCGGTCGGCGAGGGGCCAGTCGGCGGCCAGCGAGTTGAGCCGGTCGCCGGTGCCGTTGCCCAGCAGGTAATTGATCCTGGCGAGCTGGCCAACCTTGCCCATCAGCTCGTCAGTCAGGAAGTAGGGCAGCCAGAAGACGGTCCGGGAGCCACGTTCCAGGCGTTCGATCCGGGCGCGGTCGGCGACGCGCTCGTAGCCCTGGGGGTCGAACGGGTAGTCGATGATGACGCGCCACGCCTCGCCGGTGGCGATCAGCGCGGAGACCGGCATGGTGTCGGGGTCGCGGACGTTGCCGAACTTGACCTGGACGGTGTGCCGCCGGCCACGCCAGTCGCGGGAGTGCAGCAGCTCACCGAGCTGCCCCTCGGCGCCGGCGATGCCCATCTCCGCGGTGACCAGTTCCCGGATGAGCTGCTGCCGGACGCCGGTGGTGGTGGCCTCGTCCTCGGGGACCAGGTCGAGCAGCTTGTCGTAGTCGACGGTGTGCAGCTTGAGGCTGACCACCGGGTCGGGGGTCTTGGTGAGGTGCAGCTCGCCGGCGCCGTCGGCGACCCGGTTGAGCCGGTTGAGCACGATCTGCCGCTCGTAGCCGGGGATCGGCGAGGTGATCGAGCCGAAGTTCAGCGCGTGCAGCTTGGCGGCGGTGAGGTTGTGCAGGGCCGGCACTTCGGGCACCAGCGCGCCGAGCAGCACCGTCTTGACCAGCTTGTCGTCGAGCTGGAACTGCTGGTGGCCGGCCGCCTGCTCCTCGGTGATGCCGTTGAGGTTGAGCAGGATGGGGCGCAGCTTCTGGGTGTAGAGGGTGCGGGCGGCCTGGAAGAGCTGCTTGAGCTTGGGCCGGTCGGGCAGCTCGCCGTGCAGCACCAGGGGGTCGAAGAGGGCGGCCACCCCGATCAGGTCGTTGACCCGCAGGGTGTCCCGGCGGTCGACGAGCAGCTCGGTCATCACCTTCAACGCGGTGCGCTCGCGCTGCAACGCCTGGGAGAGGGCGACCAGGGTGGCGACCAGCGCGGGCGAGAACGGGTAGAGCTTGCGGAAGGCGGCGGCGTCGGAGCCGATTCCGGCGTCGCCGTACTGGGCGCCGAGCAGCAGGGCGTCCCAGACCTCCCGGTTGCCCTTCACGGCGGCGAAGGCGTTGTCGATGACCGCCCGGCCCTCGTCGGTGAGCGGCTTGAGTAGCCGCTTCTCGGTGATCTCGGGCAGGTTGGTGTCGGCGAGGACGATCTCACCGAAGCGGCCCTGGACGCTGCGCATGACGTGCGCGAGGGCTTCCCGCTCGGTGCCGCCGACCTGGGGGCCGAGGAAGTCCTCCAGGTTGCGCTGCCGGGCGACGAACGAGATCAGCGGCAGCGGCCGGGTGGCGTCGGCCGACTCGACGAGCTTGTTGAGCTTGGCACCCTCCGTGTTGACGAAGGTGTGGTCGCTGATCTTGGTGGAGAGCCAGAGGATCAGCTCGTCGAGGAAGAGCACCAGCGCGTCGTACCCGAGAGCCTTGGCGTGCCGGGTGATCACTGCGAGGCCGGTGTCCAGGTCGAGGTACTCCCCGCTGCGGACCGCACCGGTGAAGAACGTGCTGGTCAGCGCGCTAACCAGCCGGTCCCGCTGCTCGGTGCCGGGCGCCGCCGCCGCAGCGGCGGCGTAGCTCTGCGGGGTCCAGCCGTCGGCTTGGGCGCGCAGCGCGGCGAGTGAGAGGCCGCCGCCGGCCGCGGGTGCGCCGCCACCGTCGCGCAGCGCCGCGAAGAAGGCGTCGTCGCCCATCCGCTCGCGCAGCCGTGCGGCGTCGTCGAGCATCGCGTCCGACCGGTGTACGGCGGGGACGGGCGCCTCCGGGTGCAGCGCGGTGATCTGGTTGAGGTAGCCCTCCAGGACGGCCTGCTCGACGGAGCGCGCGTCGAGCATGTGGAAGGTGAGGGTGAGCAGCTTGCGGTCGCGCAGCCAGGGGTCGGCGGCGAGGACCGGCTCGGCCAGGCCGCGCACCTCGCGGGCGGCGGGGTTGTGCTGGAGGACTTCCCGCAGCACCGCCATGAAGTGCGACTTGCCGGAGCCGAACGAGCCGTGCAGGAACATCGCCTGGGAGCGGCCGGTGGTGACGGCGTGGCCGATTCGGCGCAGCGCCTCGGCGAAGTTGTCCCGGAGCTGGTCGGTGACCACGTAGCGGCGCAGGTCGGCGCCCTCGGCGGCGCGGACGACGAAGTCACCGTCGCCGACCGAGGTCGGAATTTCGATCACGTCCCGTAGCAGGGTCATCACCGCTCCTCGCACTTGCGCCCCGTGAGGCCGGCGTCACCGGCAACCCGCCGATCCTAAGGTGTCATCGCCGCAGGTCCCAGCCCGCCGGTCCGGCGCTCAGGAGATCCGTCCCGCCGCGCTCATCGCCGCCGGAAACGCCGGGAACACCCGCCGTCGTGGTCGGGCCGGAGCAGGCAGCGTCGGCCGCCCGGCAAGAGCCGGTCGCAGAAGACCCAGTGGCGTACGTTCTGCGCGTCCTCGGCCGACACGGTGGTGCCGCCCGGGTCGGTCTGCGGCAGGACGTGCGTCCAGTGCGCGACCACCCGGGCGAGGCGCTGAGCGGAGACCAGGTCGTTCACGACCACCGGCAGGTGGATGACCCAACGCTCGGTCACCGGTCGTACCCCCGCTCGTTGCGGGCGCGGGCCTGCTGGGACTGCCAGCGGCGCAGCGCGTCCTTGACCCGGTCGGTCTCCCGGCGACTCTGCGCGAGCGCGTCGTAGACCACGGCCAGGTCACCGGCGACCCGATCGAGGAACTTCCGCACCTCCTGCGGATCGAGCCCGCGACGGCCGAGCGGAGTCGGCCGGAAACCCCGCTCGCGCACCTGCCAGGGCCGCAGCGGATGGTAGACCACCGAGCGGTAGCAGGTCGGCCCGCTGACCGACCGTTGGCGACTCCGGGCACGCCGGAAGAAGACGCGCATGACAGGACCTGCCTCTCACCGTCGAGATTGACCCGTGGATGGGGTGAGCCCACCGGCCCACCCCGCACCGGCGGACCCACCCCGGCACTTGCCACCGCAGCCTTCAAATAGCAGTACGACAGCAGGGCACAGATGGCGGCTGAGCAGCGATAGCTCCACAGTGGCCGCCTGGGCAGTCAAGCACCGCCTCGAGTCAGATGCAACGTCTAACAATCGCTGTCTTACATGCTCGGATATCGATAGGACAGCGGAGTGTGACGTGTCTATTGTTTCTGATACATCGGGAGCGTCTAATTGGGCGGACGCGTGTCAACCGCGACCTGAGCATGGAGGCAGGGGTGTCACAGGCCGTAACGGGATCGACCATGCTTCGGCGGCAGCTCGGCAGGAAGCTCGAAGCACTTCGCAAGGCCGCCGGCCTGACGATGGAGAAGGCCGCCGAGGAGCTGGACCGAGCGCGAGCGACCCTCTACCGGATCGAGAGTGGTGCCGAAAACGTCCGCTTCCGCGCGGCGGACGTCAAGGAGATGCTCAAGCTCTACGGCGCTTCGGACGACGACATTGAGTTGGTCCTCGCGATGGCGGCGGCCACCCGCGAGAACAAGAACTGGTGGCACGACTACATCGGCTCCGGCCTGCCCCGCTGGTTCCAGCTCTACATCGGCTTGGAGGCTGCGGCCTCCACCATCCGGCAGTACCAAGCCGAGTTGGTGCCCGGCCTGCTTCAGACACGCGCCTACGCCGAGCAGCTATTCCGAATGCCCGGCGGTGCTATCGAGGCGGAGGACCACGACGGGCAGCAGCGAGCAATCCAGCTCCGGGTGGAGCGGCAGGCACTTCTCACGCGGTTTTCCGCCCCGGAACTCAGAGTAATAATCAACGAAGCAGTCTTGCGTCGTCCGGTCGGCAGCGCCACGATCATGGCCGAGCAGCTACACCAGATCCTGAAGGCGGCGGAGCTACCCAACGTAACCGTGCAGGTGCTGAATTTTTCTGCCGGGCTCCACGCCGGAGCGATGACCGGCCCCTTCTCGATCCTGGGGTTCCCGCGGGACAGCAGTGGCAAGGAGGCGGAACCGCCGGTGACGTACCTGGAGGCCGCGACCGGGGCGATCTACCTGGACAAGCCGCACGAGACTGAGGCCTACAACATGATCTGGGCCGACATGACCAGCCGCGCCCTCAACGAGTCCCAATCGAAGGATCTGATCCAGCAAGTCGCAGAGGAGTACTCCCGTGCCTGACCTGACCGGTGCCGTCTGGCGCAAGTCGACCCGCAGCAACAACGGCGGTGAGTGTGTCGAGGTCGCCGACAACCTTCCCGGCGTCGTCGGGCTGCGCGACAGCAAGGACCCGACCGGCCCGGTGCTGACGTTCGACCCGAGCGTGTGGTCGACCTTCGTCGCCAACGTCAAGCGGGAGACGTTCGGCAACTGACGCCGACTTATTGAGGGGAAGCCGCCTGTCGGCATCCCCTCGCCGTGTTTGCCCAGCCAGCGACGCCAACTCGGCCAGCAGACCGCACGACACTGTTCACTTTGAGCGTGATGACTCTGAGGCATATTGATGCCCGCCTGTCATCACGCTCGTTGGCACCCTCCCTCCCTACTCAACTCCGGCCCTCATTCGCCGCCCTCCGTTCCCCTAATCCGTCGATCATGGAGTTGTGGCGGGCAACGATAGATGGCAAATCGTCAGCTAATAGGCACCACAACTGCACGAACGACCGCAGCGGCGGTGGCAACCGGACGTGGAATGCCTGCGGCCGTGGACGGCCGGCGAACCGACCATGCGCAAGGCACAAAGCTCCTTACCGCGGTGTACGATTCGCGTCCACGCCTAAGTCATGATCCACGGTCGAGGAGAAGCGGTGAGAATCAGCCCATACCAGTGGCCGGAGGATGGCGACGAGCACGACGTACTCGTGGGCATTGCGCCCAAGCGAGTCACCCTTCTCCTTGAGGGTCGGAACGCATGGCACTCGAAGTGGATCCGCAGCTACCAGGGAAGCGCCGCGATGTTCTTGAATCAGGCGTCTGCTCGGGACGCGGCCGAGGAGCGGCGCAAGCAGGGATCAGTCTTCTACGTCTTCGATACACCGGCGCTCCTCCTCTTCGGCGTCTACACCAACTGCATCGTGACTGATTTTCACCAGGACGACCCTTTTAATGGCTTCGTAGGCTTTCGGCAGCCCACCTACGATCCGTGGCTCGGATGGCGGGGAATTCTTCCAGGCGTGAAAATGCAGACCGCTGTCGCTTCAATCGGCCCAGAGCGATCCATGTGGGAGGATCGGTCGCTGAGCCAACACTCCTTCATTCGCGGAAGCGTCAGCGACGGCAGGGAGATCGCCGACCTGGAAGGTGGGCTGGTGAGCGTCTCCTCGTTTTCTCAAGGCGGTGCCTACCGACTCGGTTGGCGCGATCGCGAGCAGCGCTATTCAACGAAAAGCGTAAGCAGAGCCACCGATGTCTGGTTTGAGCACATGCATGCGATTCCAGAAGTACGAAGGCTGATGAGGAGCGTGTGGGAGACATCCGACCACGGGGCCCGTGACCAACCGAAGAGTTCCGTAGAAGATTCACGGCAACTGCTGGCCACGGCCCTCCTGAACCACGCTTCGAACACGTGGAGACCGGATTGATCAATTGCCGGTAGTCGGGTCGTACGAAGGATTGGCGACTGCGGCGATCCGAGGCAACCCGGCTCGGTCGCCACGAAAGCTAGTCAAAAGAACGGCTGCCGTCCTCCTACTGCGGGCCCCGCCGCCTTCGGGCACCCGTCTTCGCGGGCCGTCGGACCAGGCTGCCTTCGTCCTGCGCCTCTCGTAGAACAAGGCGAAAGCCGTTCTCCGTGCTCGGATCGTAATCAACCACCACGCGCTGCTCCGCCAGGTCGCGCAGAAAGGCGTTGACCCGAGTCTCGGCGTGTTCATCGAGCTTCTTGCCGTGACGTCGCCGGCCCTCCTGCCGCAGGCAGTACAGGTAGTAGTTGTTGCGGTGCTCGTGCTTGACTGACCACGGCACCAACTCCTCATCGGAGACAGCACGCACGTCGAGACCATTCTTGCCGCGGAAGTAACTCCATCCGGACGCGCTGATCCTGATGTTGTACTTCCGCTCGTGCTCCGCTGTCATCCAGGCGTACGATCGGCCCTCCTTGATCCAGCGAATGGCCTCATCCGCATTCTGGATCTTGGTTGGTGGTGCCATGCAGGTGCCTTTCGGTGGTAAGGAAAAGCCGCCTGTGCGCACGTTGCGGCCAAGTCGAGCAAGCCCGGATAGTTCACGGCAGCTCGGGCACCCCGCGCAGCAGCGCCAACGCCGAACGGTCGGAGCTGAGCTGGGCCAGCTCGGCGTTGATGAAGTCGGTGAAGAACTCGGCGGGCGACCCGGGGAAGCCGGGCTGCTCACCCGAGTGCCACTGGTGCAGCCACGGCTCAATCTCGACCAGCCCAGCGAGCAGCGGCAGCAGGCGGTGCGCCGGCCACGCCTCCTGCGTCTTCCGGTCAAGGTAGACAGTGGCGAGCGCCTGCGCCTGCTTCAAGTGGTCCCACCCGGCCCAACCGAGCAGCTCACTGCCGTCGCTGTCCCGCCCCCCCTGCGGGTAAGAGATGAACCGCTCCTTCGGCACATCGAGCTTGCCGCGCGCCCGCCAGTACGACGGCCGAAGAAAGTCCGCCGAGGCGTACTTCGGCGGCACCTCGATCGTGACCTTCTCCCCCGCGTCCTCCCGGCGCTGCAACGCCCAGGTCCGCTCCCACTGCGCCCGCTTACGCAGCCCGGCCGGCTTGTAACGCTGCGCCGGCAGGTACGGCACATGCTCGTCGGCGACCAGCACGCCGAGCGTCTTCGTCAGGTCGTAGTTGTCGTGCCCGACCCACAGGTCCAGCACCGCCCGGAAGTCCTGATCGCTGCCGACCCGGTCGGCGAGCTGCGCCACCGACAAAGGCGTCGGCTGCCCACCCCACAGCTCCGGCGCCTCCAACCGGTCGAGCAGCCAGTCCCGCAACGCGGCCGACTGCATCTTCTCCCACCCGTCGGTGGACCAACGCCGCTTGCACTCCGGCCGCTCAATCAGCCCAATGTGCCGGTTCGCTTCGATGGTGGCGATCCGCCGCTCCACGAGGGATCGGTATTCCGCCGGCCAGTGCGGCTGCGGCCGGTCGATCGGCTTCGACCCGTGCCGGTTGAACCACTCGGTCTGCGCCCCACTCGTATGCAGCACGATCTCGAAGGCCCGCTCCCCCAACGCCAACTCGGGCGGGTTGTCACAGGTCAGGTCCTCGTCTATCAGTCCGTAGAGCCGGTAGACCTCCCAGTCCAACTCCTCCTGAAGCGCGATCATCCGCGCCCGCACCGAGTGGTACTCCGCCTCAGCTTCCGCGAGCCGCTGCCGGGTGGGCACCCCCGACGCGGCAACCGCCGCCGGGGTCAAGCTCGCGAGCCGCTGCGCCAGCCCATCCAACTCCCGCACCCGCCCCAACGGGTACGCCCCCGGCAACGGAAACCGCTCGACATTGGATGCGTTGAACGCATACCTTTCGAACCAGGGCTCGGGACTCCACCGATTCCCTCCCCCACTGGAGTTCGCAGTACCACCCTTCGGGAAGCAAGCCTGCTTGAGCCAGAAGCAAGAGGTCGAGCTGTTTAGCAGCCCAAGCAGTCGCAAGTGATCATCCTCGCTCGCCCCTCCTGACAGTTTCATGACTGGTGCAGTACGGTTAAAAATCTTCCCGCCGCGGTCCAACACGAAATGGTTATGTGTCGCTACCTCACCCATCCCGATACCAAGGGGAACAAGGAAGCGCTCCGGGTGCCAGCGGCTCCACTCAAACCAGGTCAGACCAATTTCTTCGTGCGTACCTCCGGGTTCACGCCGACGCCATAGGACACTTGCCGTAAGCCAGAGGATCCGCCGGGTCGCTTCGTCCCGCAGCGACGGGCGAAGGTCTGCATCATACGGGAATAGCGCCTCGGTTTCCGGCGCAATAACCCAATCCCGAACAGCTTCGCCCGCAACGAGCGAAACAACCGATGAATGCTCGACGCCATAGCGCTGCCAACTTCCATTGGGGGCAAAATAGCTATCATCCATACCGGTATGCGTTACTCGCCCAATTGCCGTGACAACGTCTCCAACTTTCGCTCGCCCAGCGCTTTCAATTCGCTCCAATAGACCCGTAGCACCACCGCCGCTGAGACTCCACGGATGGCTAGCAAATTGGGTGCGGAGTGAATCAGCAACGCTAACCCAGTCCGACTCGGACCCCGATTGCTGCACTTGGTTGACGATCGCCTGCCAGACCGTGCCGCTTGCAGGATTGGCTGGGGTGGACGATTCTCCCTTAATGCCGAAGACCGTGCGCAGGCTGGGTGAGCGGCGACGCTTGTTGGCGCGACCAACCAGAATCACGGTCGGCGTACCGTGACCGGGGACGTATGCACCGGAGGTATCTATGACCTCGGTCAGTTCGACCTCGTGCGCGAAGTAGTCGTTGATAAGCTTTTTGCCAAACTCGCGCTTCATGAAGGCATTTCCGGTGATCTGGCCGACATGCCCAGCTACCTCGCCATGCTCGTCGGACCGCTTGGCGAGGTCGAAGAAGCGCTTGGCGAACGGCACGGTCAGCGCATACTGGCGGTGGCAGACTGTCGGGTAGATGTCACGGTAAAGTTTGTTACGGGCCGGGTCGGCCACGGTTATGTAGGGCGGGTTGCCAACCACCACCGTGTACTGATTCTCGGCCAGGTAGTCCTTGAGCAGGTCGGCGTCCTCGCTCTCGTACGCGAAGACCTGCCGCCCCTCGGACGCGGCGAAGAGGTCGCCCTGCGCACGGGAACGGAACGCGCCCCAGGGCAGCAGCGAGTCGCCGGTCGCCACCCGGACCGGGAATGCCGGCGTCCGCTCCAGCTTGGTCAGTCCGCACACCTTCATCGCAGCGATCAGCAGCCGAAAGCGGGCGATCGCCACCGCGAACGGGTTGATGTCGACCCCGGTCACCTGCCC
>NZ_JBEXHV010000014.1:0-156255 GCF_040608275.1 Micromonospora sp. NPDC005205 | reverse complement strand
CGGCCCCCCCCCTTCCCCTTGTTCTTTCTGGCTGCTGGGGCTTGTTGGGGTCCTTTTGTCTGTGGCGCACACCTTAGCTGGTGTGCGCCACAGTCAATCGGCCGCGGTCAACCAGTCAGGAGATGCAGAACGGCGCCGGCTCGGTGAGGCCGAGGTCCTTGCAGTCATAGCCGCTGCCCTCGCCGTAGTACTTCCAGCCCGTGCCGGTCACGAAGTGGAACAGGTAGACGCCGTCGCCGGCCTTCGGGCCCTGCGGATCAGCTCCCGCCCAGTCCTTGACGCACTCGACACCGCCGAACGTCCAGCCCTTCGGAAGCTCGACAAGGGCCTCCAGGGTCTTCGCCGAAGGGCATGCGGCAGTCGTGGCCGCGCTGTTCGCCGGCTTCCTCGTCGTCGTCACCGGCTCCGAGATGCAGAACGGCGCAGGCTCGCTGAGGCCGAGATCCTTGCAGTCATAGCCGCTGCCCTGGTCGTAGTACTTCCAGCCCGTGCCGCTCGCGTAGCGGAACAGATAGACGCCGTCACCGGCGGTCGGACCCTGCGGGTCGGCCGCCGCCCAGTCCTTGACGCACTTCACCGTCGTGAGAGACGAGCCCTTCGGCAGCTCGACCAGCGTCTGGAGGGTCGCAGCCGAGGGACAGTCGGCGGCCGTGGTAGCCACGGCGGGCGATGCACTGGGGGTGCCAGCGGCGACAGCAGCCGACGTCGACGCAGAGGCGGTCGGGCCAGGACCAGACGCCGGCGTGGAGCCACAGGCGGTCTGTGCAAGTAGGACAGCGGCAACGGGCAGCAGCAGGAGAGGACGTGCAGACATTTCCAGGCCCCTATGGATCGTGGCGATCGTCGCTTACATCCGGGTACATGCGATCCACCGCCCGCAGGTTGCCGTCACCCAGGAAGATTCTCAGAATCTTTGGGCGACTCCGCGCCCAACGCCGCCTTTACGCTTGGCGGGCCGGTGATTCCGGCAGATTACTGTCCGTAACGTCGATGTGGTGCTCAGTGATGAGTGCGAGAAACCAGCTGACCCAACGGGCTCGACGACAGATCATCTGCTACGGTAACCACGTTGCAGTTTTGATTTCCGTAGACGTTTTTCAGCGCCTGATGGGTCATCTGAACCCGCCCAGGCGCTTTTTCGTTTTTCGTGTCGTTTCGACGCGGGTGATCAACGCGGCGGCGTAAGGGTCCGCACAGTGCGGTCTCTAACAGCCTGCGAGGAGCAGACATGACTACAGGTACCGTGAAGTGGTTCAACGCCGACAAGGGCTTCGGCTTCATCAGCCCGGACGACGGTGGCGCTGACGTCTTCGCCCACTTCTCCGCGATCTCGGCGAGCGGCTTCCGCAGCCTCGACGAGAACCAGAAGGTGGAGTTCGACATCACCCAGGGCCAGAAGGGCCCGCAGGCGGAGAACATCCGCCCGCTCTGATCCACACTCTGCGAACGGCGGCCCGACTGATTCAGCGGGCCGCCGTTTGGCGTTTCATGCGTCCACCACGGCGTCTCACCATGGCCCGAGGGACGGCAAGGTACGTCTGCGCGATCCGCCAGGAGTCAGCATCACGTCACCGGAGGACATCATCTTCACCGTCAACGCCCTCGCCGCGCCGTCCGCCACCGAACCGCTCGTGCGCACCACGATCGAACGGCGGGACCTGGGCCCGCACGATGTTCTCATCGAAATCCGCTACGCCGGCATCTGCCACTCTGACATCCACACAGTGCGCGGCGACTGGGGCAGCGTTCCCTACCCACTCACCGTCGGCCACGAAATCGTCGGCCGAATCACCGAGGTCGGCGCCGACGTCACCCGTCACGCGGTCGGCGACCGCGCCGGTGTCGGCTGCATGGTCAACTCGTGTCGCGAGTGCGAGAACTGCCGCACCGGTAACGAGCAGTACTGCCTCAAGGGCAACACCCAGACGTACGCGAGCGTCGACCGCGACGGCACCGTCACCCAGGGCGGTTATTCGACCCATGTGGTCGTGAACGAGGACTTCGTGCTGCGGGTGCCGGAGAGCATCCCGTACGAGGCGGCCGCGCCGATGCTGTGCGCGGGCATCACCACGTACTCTCCGCTGGCGCACTGGAATGCCGGTCCCGGCAGGAAGGTCGCCGTGGTGGGCCTGGGCGGTCTGGGCCACATGGCTGTCAAGATCGCCGCAGCGATGGGCGCCGAGGTGACAGTGCTGTCCCAGACGCTGGGCAAGAAGGACGACGGCCTGCGCTTCGGAGCCGAGCACTACTACGCCACCAAGGATCCGGCGACGTTCGAGGTGCTCAAGAACAGCTTCGACCTGATCATCAACACGGTCAGCGCACCGATCGACATGGCCAGCTACCTCGGTCTGCTGCGTCTGGACGGCACTCTTGTCAGCGTGGGTGCCCCGCCGGAGCCGCTTCCGGTGCCCGTCTTCGCGTTGTTCGGCAGTCGACGGTCGTTCGCCGGCTCCAGCATCGGCAGCATCGCCGAGACGCAGGAGATGCTGGACTTCTGCGCCGAGCGCGGCATCGCTCCCGAGGTCGAGGTCATCGGCGCCGAGGCGGTCAACGACGCGTACGAGCGGGTGCTCGCCTCGGACGTGCGGTACCGGTTCGTCATCGACATCGACACCCTGCGCTGAGCGTCTCCGCGATTGCCAGGGTCCGCTAATCGGTGGGCTCTGGCGCGCGGCCGGGCCGGAGTGCGCGGTGGCCGGCGGTGAGCCGTTGGGCCGCCGAGGCGCAGGGCGCGCGTCGGCGGCCCACCGTCTCAGCCGTTGTCGATCAGACTGGCGATCTCGTTGTAGATGAGGTGCGCCTTCGCGCCCTGGTTCGACGGACAACCACCGAGGTGGTGCAGGGCGATCACCTGGTGGCTGGCGTTCAGCACGGGTGAACCCGAGTTGCCGCCGGAGGTGTCACAGCTGTAGCTGATGTTCCAGGTGTTGTAGTTCGCGTTCCGGACGGCGCAGGTCGCGCCGTTCTGGGTGTCCTCGAAGATCGACAGCCGCTTCGCAGTGCCGTCGCCGTGGCCGGGGACGTAGATCCGGGTGCCGTTGCTGGTGGCGGTAGTTGCCAGGTACAGCGTGCCGAATCCCTGGATGGTGGCGAAGTTGTTGACCGAGAACAGGGCGTAGTCCAGCTGGCTGGAGCCGCCGCTGCTCACCCGGTAGAGGGTGGCACCGCTGACCTTGGTGCCGGCACCGGGGTTCGCGCCGCCGCAGGTGGCGCACTGGTA
Source organism: Micromonospora sp. NPDC005205 (assembly GCF_040608275.1). Lineage (NCBI taxonomy): Bacteria > Bacillati > Actinomycetota > Actinomycetes > Micromonosporales > Micromonosporaceae > Micromonospora > Micromonospora sp. NPDC005205. The sequence goes on along the minus strand of NZ_JBEXHV010000014.1, from coordinate 153,032 downwards.
GTTGAACTGCATCTCGCTGCCGCTCACGGCGGACTGCGTCGAGAAGCAGTGCTTGTTCGTCAGCATCCGGTTGGTGTTGCCGACCCGCCAGGTGGTGCACAGTCCACCGCCGCTGATCAGCAGCCGCGCCACCGCCCTGCCGCGGGCGTACTCGGTGGGGTGGCTGTTCTGGTAGCAGACCACGTCCCGGCGGGCGTCGGTGCTGCACACGGACTGGGTGGAGAAGTTGTGCGCCTTGATCTCCGTGCGGTCGTACCCGCGCCAGAACCGGTCAATGGTTGCGGCGTTGCCACGTGCGGGGCGGCTGCTGTGCAGTGTCACGACGGCGGTGTCGCCCTCCACCGACATCGCCCAGAAGCCCGGCTGCCCGTCGGTGGTGTAGTCCGAACCGGTCGCCCGGTTCAGGTCGCGGTCGTACCGGTAGCTCTCCTTGCCGTCGCGGCTCGACACGGTGACGTAGTCGCCGTCGGCCAGTCGCAGTGAGCTGAAGTGCACCTTGACGTAGGTGGCACCGGGATGCTGGATGATCTGTGTCCCGCCGCTGGGGGCGTAGGACAGAGAGCTGCTCACGGTGCGGAGTTCACCGATCGTCGTCACGCCCTCTGCCGAGAACTGGTTCGATTCCGGTGCCCGCTCGGATCCTGGCGCGAGAGGGGCAACCGAGTACGCCTCGGCGGCGGGTATCGACAGGAGGCTCAGCCCAAGTGTGCAGGCAGCGAGCACGACCGCCCCCGTTCGCAGGCGGCGCAGGGCAAGTTTCATCCGTCGCTCCTTCTCAGGAATCAGCACCGAGACGTGCCTTCGGCCTTCCTACCTGAGTTCACTCAAGACATGTAATCCCATCTATGTCATAACTGCCATCCGCGCTGGCCGAGGTCGGACGGAGGCCGGTGCGGCCACTACCATGCGAGCGTGGCTCGCGTTGCCCAGGTCCGCAGGCCGTACCCGCTGCTCGTCGCCGCGGCGGTCGGCCTGCTCCTGTCACCGGCCGCCGCCGGCAGTCCGCCTGCCCCCCCCGCCCCCCGATGAACGGATCCGCGCGGCATCGGACACGACGGACTGATCTATGCCGGCTCGCGCACGCCACCGGCGTTTCCACCGTCGTCCGGCATCGGTTCGGCCGGGGCTTCTGGCAATTCGTCCGGCGCGCCGGGCAGAAGGATCCCCGCGTCGTCGGGCACCGGTTCGCGCGGGTCGATGGGCGGATACTGTTCCGGGTCGAGATCGGGTCCAGTCATCAGGCGAGTATCCGTCGTTTTCCGCGCTGCCGCTCGTCGGGCCCGGCGGCAGGATCGGCCCGTCAGTCCTCGATGGGCGTTCGGCGGGCACCGACGGGCCAGAGGATCGTGGTCGGGACGCCGTGTTGCCGCGCCCAGTCGATGGTCCGATCCGTCGACGCGGGGTGGCGGCCAGGTTTGCCGTCCCACACCGCCACGAGTCGCTGCACCCGTCGGACCAACTCACGGTTGGCAACCACGTAGGCGGCGGTGTCCGAGCGGTCGTGACCGGTGTGGACGACCGCTGCCGCCCGGTCGAGCAGCTCGTCGAAGGCCAGCCGGTTCTCCGGCCTGATCACCGCGACCCGGTAGTCGCGGGCCGGCAGGACCACCTCGTAGGTGCCGCCCAGATCGAGGATCGTACGCGCGAAGACCTGATCCGCGCCGGCCGCCAGGCAGGTCACGCCGTGCACGGGCCGCTCGCTGATCCGGCCCAACTCCACGCGGAGCGCGTCGGCGACAAGCAGTTCGGTGTCGCGGGTCAGGTTGATGTGCCCGGTCACGCCGACGCGGACCGGGCCGAGGTCAGGCGGCATCCCTCGGGCCTCCGCGCTGCGCGGGCACCGGGGGCGCCAGCCGGATCAGCTCGAACCCGTTGTCGGACAGCACATCGGGCAGGGCCCGGATCCCCTCACGATTCTGCTCCTGCACGTCGGACGGCAGCTCCTCCCACGGCCGCAGGGCGGGATGCCGCCGCTGAACGTCATCGCGAGGGTCACCGTACGTCCAGCCGTCCCCGCGCCGTTCCCGGCACCACCGGTCGTGCTCCAGGCGGGCGAGTTCCTCGATCCTGTCGTCGATGGCCTGCCCGGCGGCCGAGGCGTCACCGGTGCCACCGTGGCGGGGGGCCACGACGCAACCGAGGTCCAACAGTTTGGCGGCGATGTCCTGCACATGGGCCCGGTTGGCCCGCCGCAACGACTCGGGTAGTCGTGACCAGTTCACCATCGCCGGGGCATCGCCGAGGCGTACCCCGGCGCGTTGCTGAGCCTGGACGTACCGCTCGTGGATCAGCCGGGCCAGCCGCTCGGTGAGGTCCTCGGCGATCAGCCGGGCGTCGCAGGCGTGGGTGAGCACCGGGTAGAGGCGGAGCTTGCCGTGCACCTCGTCGAGCAGATCGTGACGGGGGTCGCCGTGGAAGGCCGCGGCGAGCGCCGCCTGCCGGTAGACCGGCACGAACACGGCGCTCTCGGTGCCCTGCCACAGGGCGGGCGTGTCCAGCACGAACCGCAGGCCGCTGATCTCGTCCGGCGCGCAGACGTAGATGCGGTCGTAGCGGTCGCGGCCGAGACCGACGACACGGTCGAGATCCAGGTCGTACGCGGTCAACTGGCACACGGTGGCCAGGAACGGGTACCGCGACGACGCAAGAGCGATCTCGGTCCCGGCATCCGGTGCCACGACGTCCACCCGCAGGGGTGGCACGTCCTGGCCCGGGGGGGTGTCGGCTCGGGATGCGCGCCAGTGCCGGGCGGTCTCCACCAGGAGAGCCCGGCGGAAGGCGCCGGTGCCCGCGATGACGATCCTGGTTGGTCGGTCTCCCCCGCTGGGCAGCGGGTGGTGCCGGTTCAGCGCGCGGGCGGCGACGTCGTCGACGTGGAAGTAGTCCAGCCGCAGCCGGCTGGACCCGGCGGCACCGAGCCGTCGGGCCTGCAGAGACAGACACATCTCCGAGTCGTGCACCAGGATGTAGACCCGCGGTGGTTGCCGTCGGTCCTGGATGAGCCGGTTGACGGTGTTGGCGATCGCGTGGTTGCGGTCGTCGTCCTCGCTGCAGGCGTAGATGGTGTGGGCTCGGGGCAGGCCGGCGCCGCGTAACACCTCGGGGCTGGTCGGGTCGCCGACCACGCCGAGGTACCGGCGCCGTCGGTACTCCAGCGGCCCGAACGGTTCGGAGCGCACCACCACCACACGTTCACCGTCGGCGAAGAGTCGGTCGGCGAGCATGCGGGCGAACTGGGAGTCCCCGCAGACCAGGACGTGACCACGTGCCCGCCGGGCGCGCAGGCGACGACTCTCGGCGGCCAGCAGCAGCCGGCTGGCCTCGGCGACGGCGAGAAGCGTGAACAGCGGGGCCGCGAACCGGGCGACCTGCAACTGCCACGGGTAGGGGCCGGCGTCCTGGAATGGTTCGGCGCCGAAGACGAAGAGTTGCAGGTCGTAGTAGAGCAGGTCGTACGGATCGTTGGCGACGTCCGGTCGGGCCTGCAGCAGGCGCTCGAAGCCGACATAGCCGAGGACGAGAGCGGCCAGCCCGATCACTCCGAAGAGGACTCGCAGACTCCAGCCGGTCGGGCGGGACGAGCCGGCGACCGGATCCGTCATGAGCTCATGGTATTTGACGAGGTCGATCGGATCGTCGCTCGACGCGCACCCACGCACACCTACGGCTCCGGATCGATCACGGAAAGTCGTCGGGTTGGGTGTCGGCCAGCGTGGCCAGCAGTTGCCCGGCCAGCCGCCGCACCGCGCCGTCATCCTCCTGATACGCGAGCCGGACGAGCATCTCCCGGGTCCGGGTGTCCCTGTCGTAGTGCCGGGTCAACGCGAGCAGCGCGGTCCGGCGGATCTCCCAGTCATCGTCGTCAGCCAGCCGCAGCAGCAGGTCCCGTACCCCCGTGCGGCCGGCCAGGCTGGCGCCCAGCTGCTCGACGGCCCGGCGGCGAACCTCCAGGGCCGGATCGTCGCGGACCAACCCGACCAGCAGCACCTGAACCTCCGGGTCGGCGCCGAAGTGCTCGCCGAGCGCGGCGGCGATGCGGGCGCGGATCGCCGGGTTCTGGTCCGACAGGCGGCGCATGAGTCGCAGCGTCACCGCCATGGACGCCGACCCCTGCTCGGTCAGACAGCGCACGGCCGCGTCGAACACTGTCGGGTCGGTGTCGGACTCGACGCATTCCAGCAGCACGTCGGTCACCAGTTCCGGGCTCCCGTACGCGCAGAGGGTCTGCACGGCGGCCAACCGGATGCCGACGTAGCTGTCCCGGCGTGCCCGCCGGCACAGTGTCTCCATCAGGCCCGGGGCCTCGCCGTGGCGGGCGAGCGCCTGTGCGGCGGCGCACAACACGTTCGGGTCGGGGTCCCGACTGACCTGCTCGGCAAGGCACTCCCGCACCTCAAGATCCGGTGGGTCGGCGAGACGGGCCAGGCTACGGGTGACCCGCAGCCGGACGATCGGGTCCCGCTCCTGGGAGGCGCGGCTGATGAGCAGATCTCGGGTCGCGTGACCGAACAACGGTCGCCCGGTGAGCAGGTCGACCGCGGCGAGCCGAACGCTCGCGGTCGGATCGCGTCGAGCGCTCTCCAGCAGCAGTTCCCCGGTGCGGTGGTCGGGGTAGGCCTCGGCCAACGCGCGCACCGCGGCGAGGCGTACCGTCGCGTCCTCGTCGACGCGAGCCGAGCGGGCAACCACGGTCCACCCCGTGTCGTCGGCGCGGTCCCGGTCGATCAGAGCGGTGACCGCGGCGGCCCGCACGGAGGACTCCTCGTCCTGCTCGATCTGATCGATCAGCCGGGCCCGGCAGCGCCCCTCGGGGTCGGGTACGAGCGCCAACCGCTGCACGGCGACCGCGCGGACCCGCGCCGACGTGTCCGAGCAGGCCAGCTTCAGCAGCAGCTCGGTGCTCTCCGGGTCGGGTCGCTCGGGCAGCAGCTCGGTCAGGAGGCAGCGTCGGACCTCATCCGGGGAATCGCCGGTGACCCGCTGCAACGCCGTGGTTCGTGCGGTCTCGGCGTACTCCGGCAGAACCAGCAGACCCTTCAGCGCGCACTGCACCACACCGGGGTCGGCGTCGGTGGCCAGCAGTCGCTGCATCGTCTCGGGTGCGTCCGGCAGGTCGGCGCAACGTGCGGTGAGCACTCCGGCGGCGGCTCGCCGCACCGCGACGGCAGTGTCCCCGGTGGCTCTGGCCAGCACCTGACGGACGTCGTCGGAGAGTTCGGACCGGGCGCCGAGGGACTGCACGGCCAGCGCCCGCACCGCGAGGTCGGGGGAACTGGCGAAACCGCGCAGCACGTCCACGAGGTCGGGGTCGGCACCGAAGTGGGCGACCAGTGCGCGTACGGCGGCCTGCCGTACCGCGGTGGAGACCTCGGCCTGCGCCTGGGCGACCAGGAGGTCCCGGCATCGGCGACTGCTGCCACCGGTGGCCTCGAGGCGGCCGGCGGCCTCGGCCAGCCCGGCGACCAGGGTGAGGTGGGCCTGACGCTCGCGGCCCTGTCCCAGCTCCCGGACGAGCAGGTCCTCCATCTGCTCCTCGGCGGTGGACAGCACCGCCGCGATCCGGGTGGCGAAGGGAGAGCCGGATCGCCAACTGGTCCGGACACCACGGCGGCGGTACCAGTGCAGGAAGATCTCCCTGCCGGGCCAACTCGGGCCGAGCGCCCGGATCGAGGACAGCAGCTCCTGCTCGGTGAGATCCACCAGGTTCGGGTCGTCGGCGGAGATGCCATGCTCGATGAGACGCACGACCTGCCGCAGCACCGCGTCGCCCGCGTCGGCCAGCTCGGCGGGCTGCGGCGCCTCAGCCACGCACTGCGCCGCCAGCACCAGGTTCCACGGCGGCCCGGTCAGGTTCAGCGGCGGCCACGGTTGGGTGGCCTCGGTGGCGAGCAAGGTGACCAGCTCGTTGGCGGTCTGGGCGGGGAGGGCGCTGGCGACCAGTCGAAGCACCTCGCGCCACGACGGATCGGCCCAGTGCTCGCGAAACAGTGAACGCAGACGATCGAGGCCCCAGGTGGTCGGATCATGCTCGCATCTGTCCACGATCTCCTCTGCACAGAAGAACTCCAGGAACGCTCGGTGCACGAACCCGAACAGTCGTAGCCCGTAACGTTCCAGGATGAAGCTTCGCTGCCGCAATTTGTCGATCATTGAGTAGGCCATGGCGAGCGCCCGCTCATTCTCGAAGCCGTAGAACGCGACGAGGTGGTCACGAAAGATGCGCGCCAGTTCGTCGGACTCAATGTAGTTTCCGGCGGGGCCGGACTCGCGGAACTGCATCCAATACGCCAGGTGACGCAGCAGCCGACGCTTCGCCTGCAGGTCCAGCGACGGTACGTCGCCGTGGCTCTCGCGCAGTTGCTTTGTCACATCCCACTCGGAGATCAGAACGTCGGTCACGTGCGCGTAGAGCCGGCGTCGGTTGCGGGGCAGCGGGTGACCCCGCCCGACGATCGCCATGAGCATCAGCAGCAGGGGGTTGCCGGCGATCTCGCGCATCGCTCGAGAACTGCCCACCACGTCGAGGATCTGCCGCCGCTGCCGCTCTGCCTCAGCGGCCGGCGTGGGCATCACGTAGCGGTACCAGTTGCCGAGGAACCTCGCGATCTGCTCGTCGTCGAGATCCTCCAGCGTGAAGTGGTCGAAGCCGGCGTTGGCAAAGGTGTGCCGCTGGTAGCCGGCCGCCCGCGAGGTGACCACTGTCAGCACTCCCGGGTACTCGTTGGCGAAAGTGGCGATCTGCGCGGCCACCTCTTCCCGCTGGGCCGGGTCGAACACCTCGTCCAGGCCGTCGAACAGGAACAGTGCCTGACCGCCCTGGCGCAGGTACGCCTCCAGCACGTCCTGGTCGATGCCGGCCAGCCCCTGCTGGTGGCGGTGGCCGACGTAGTCGAGCAAGCCGTCACACCGGCCGTCCCCATGATGGGTGGCGTACGAGCGGAGCTCGATCAGGACGGGTAGGTACCGGTCCAGCGCACTCAGTCGAGGCTCGACGCAGACCTCGGCCAGCGTCAGCGCCAGATACCGCGCGGCTGCGGACTTGCCGGAGCCGGGGTCGCCGAGCAGCACGATCGTGCGCCGCCCCGGGTCGGACACCACATCGAACAACGACAGCTCGTCCTTGGCCGCGTACTCCTCCCAGAGCCGCTCCACCTCCTCCGGGTTGACCACCCCGGGCAGCCCGCCGACGTCGTCGCCCGGCGTGGACCCGGCCCATCGCCACCACGCCAGGGGCATCTCCGGTCGCGCGTCCTCGTGGACGCGGGGCTCCACGAACACCTTGGGCAGCCCGACGGTGAGGTAACCGATGGTGGGACGCGGTGAGACCGCGTCCACCGAGACGGTGTGGTATCTCAGCGACAACTGCTTGTAGTACTGGTTGCGGACGGCCGTCGGCAGGTGGGTGTCCGGGTCGGCGGGCTCGCGCGCCGGGGACCTGCCACTGCGTACGTCGGCCAGTGCGGCCGTCACCTTGGCGGTGAGGTCGTCCACGCCGGAGAAGAAGGCGCAGAGGTGACGCTCCTTGAGCTCACGGCGCAAGGCGACGATCTGCTGCCAGTCGGCGTCCCGGTCGATCATGTCGACCGGCCAGGGCTTGTCTTCTGCCAGCAGGAAGACCAGGCACGGCTTTCCCGCCGCGAGCGCCTCCCGGTATTCCAACTCGGTGATCGAGGACTCCTGGCCGGGCGGCCGGAACCCGTACCGCCAAGCGAACAGCCCCACGTAGAGGTCGCATCGACGCACGTCGGCGAGGCAGCGTTCCAGCGGCGGACGGATGTCGGCGCCGTACGCCTCCATGGCCACGTCGTCGATCTCCAGACGGCGAGCCACGGCGTGCACGGCAGCGCGGTATTCCAGCAGGTCCTTTTGTGTGGCCGAAATGTAGACCTTCATGAACGGCAAACTCCAGGGAGTGGCTGGCGACCGCACCATCGAAAATATCAGCAGTTGTCACGTCCGTCCGACCCGCGAACACTCCGAATGCCCGACGCACATGGGATTCCCGCTCATCCCGGGCCTATGATGACCGTCAACAGATACGGATCCGGGCGGTCGAAACTCGTACCCGCGGAGTCTCGGTTGTCCGGCGCGGATCCGTGTCAGTGCCGGTCGCGAGGGGTGTACGTCAATCAGCATGAGCCGCATACCGCGCGATGAACGCGGGTCGGTGGCAGCGTTGCGGAGGAAGCCATGCTCACTGTCGGTGAGGTGCACACCAGCCTTCTGCAACACAGCACGGCGTTGGCCCAGGAACAGAGCGCCGAGATGCTCAGCCTGATCGAAGGCGAGGCCGTGCTGACCTCCCGGCGTCCATCGCTGTACGCGGTGTCACCCGATGTCCGCACCGGTGTCGACTGCTGGCTCCCGAGCGCCAGAGGGCGCCAGTTACGTGGGGTGGGAGCCGTGGTCACCCGGGCCATCGTCACCGGCGGCCGGATGGTGCAGGCATCCTCGGTCATCCACGTCGTCGCCGGCGAGCGCCGCCAGCCGTGGTCGCACTATCTGGCCAACCCCGGCGTCCTGGAGACGGTCGGCAAGCTGGACGTCGCCGACCTGAGCGCGGGCTTCCTGCACGGCAACAACGCCGACGTGCTGAACCTGGAGGCGATCACCGGCAGGGTTCTCGACGGTGTGCAGATGTCCGACCTGCTGGACCGGCGCCCGCCACTGCGCACCGCCCGCACACGGCTGCGCTGGACCGCGCAGGCCGACGCGCGCCCGGACCGGGACGTCTCGGCGGTGGTGACCGTGGACTCGCCCACCCTGCGTACGGTCGAACTCGTGCTCGACCCGCAGGACGTGCCGGCCGCCGTGGCCGGGCTCTGCGAAGATCTCGCGTTGCACGACTGGCTGCTGACCATGCTGTCCTCGCTGGTGGAGTCCGCGGTCACCCGATCGGCCTCCGGGCAGGAGCACGTCGAGCGGCTGCGGCCGGTGCTGGAGCACCTGCTGCACCTGTGGCTGCCCGGCGCGCGGGTGCACCCGCGGCTGCGGCCGATCTGGGAGCAGTTGGAACAGGTACCCGGCTTCAGCCGCCAGTGGAACTCGTCGGTCAACTGGATCCGGGATCAGATCAGCGTGAGCAACATGGCTCTGCTGCGCGACCTGGCCGGCCGGGTGGCCGTCGACGAGCCGTGCGGGAGCTGAGCACGTTCAGTCGCTGATGAACACGTAGCTCAACCGGTCGACCAACTCGCTGGGCAGGAGCAAGCCCTCACCGCCGGCCCGTTTGGCGACCTGCTGCGCGACCGTCGGCGGCACCGCCACCTGACCGAGGATGGTCCGTACGGCCAGCTCCACCGGCAGGTACTGGGTGCCCATCAGGGTCAGCGTGCGATACGCGCAGAACGGCGCGGCCGCCGGGTTCAGCTGGACGATCGCCGGCAGTTCGTCCCAGTCCGTCGGCAGCTCGCCGGCGAGCCGGCACGGCTGCGTCATCGTCTCGCCGCGATGCCGTAGCACGCCGAGTCGGGTCATCTGCCAGACCGAGGCGAGCAGGGCGCAGGCCCACACCCGGGCGTCCGGCTCGTCGGACCAGAGCTCGATGTCGACGAAGATGGAGTGCCGGGGATCACCGGACTGCAACGGCGGAGCCCACGGGCGTGGCAGCGTCATCGCCGGCGCGTCGACGTGCCCGGGGGACCGCTTACCGTTGGACAGCCAGCCCGACTCGTTCAGCGGTGGACGACTCCCGGTGGTGTGCCGAGGTGGTTCGACCACCAGCGTGTCGACCACCAACCGGGCCAGTTCGGCACCGTCGTGCCGGGCGAAGCTGGACTCCCGGGCCACGTAGTCCAGGACCAGGCCGTGCTCCGCCGCGGCGCTCTGCACCTGCGGTATCACCTCGCGGGGGGTACCGAAGCGGTGGAAGTAGTCGTCCATCATGAAGCAGGTGCTGATTCGCGGCTCCCGGTGGGCGGGCAGCCCACGTCGGGCCAGAGCCGGGATCGCGGCAGACCAGTCCGCGATCCGCTCGAACTTGCGTTTCAGCTCGTCACACCCGTCGCCGAAGTCCTCCGCGTAGAAGTGCCCCAGCTCCACGGACAGATGCGAGTACGCCACGCTCTCTGTCCGACGCACCGCAGCTGCCTCCTGGAACCTGACATCCATGCCAATCACGCGGTGTCCCATGCCGTCTCGTCGAAAAGCTTCTCAGTCAGGTCAACGAAGGCGTCCACCGTCTTGACGTTGGCAATTTTGGATTGCACGTCGTGATCGGAGATGAGCTGCTCCCGCCACTGCAGCAGAGGATCCAGCGGCACCGCGCCGAGCAGCGTCGTACGCCCGACACCTCGGCGTCGGGCCAGCTCCGACAGCTCCGCGTCGCACTTGCGCAGGAACGCCTGCTGGGCGAGGCCGAGGTGGCCGACTTCCGGGCCACGTGAGTCGATCACCGCCGTACGGATGAAGCGCAGCGATTCCCGTAGCCTGTCCGGCTCGTGGCCGTACTCCTTGCCCATGGCCACGATCCCACCCGCCTCGAACGCCAGGTCCGCCGCTGCGGTGACGTGCTGGGGAGTCCACCGGTGGAAGACCAACCAGCGCACGGCGACCTTGCGCAGGGTCGAGGTCGCGGTGGCGGCCAGCGCGATCTGGCTGGCGTACGACCGGCCGGCGCTGAGGTCCACCAGGGTCAGGTCGAACTCCTCCTCCAGGCGGAGGAAGAGCTCGGCGCAGCGTTTGGCGATGTCGTTGGTGAAACCGAACTCGCTACCGTTGCGTTGGCCCGGCAGGAGCACCAACGGACCGGACCCGATGGGCCTCTGACGCAGACTGGCACGTTCGGAGGTGCCCCACACGTCCAACTGCTCCGGAGACGGAATCTCCCCGCGCAGATACCGGTGCAGGCCGCCACCGTTGGGCCCGGCGCCCTCCACGCCGTTGACGGCCTGCGGGATCTGGAAGGTGATGCCGGCGGTCGGCGAGCCGAAGTCGTAATCCAGGTAGCAGGTGGGGCGACCGGACAAGGCGCTGCGGTAGGCGATGTTCGCCGCGGTCACCGACCGCCCGGTGCCGCCCTTGTGCGACGTGACGAAGACCAGCATTCAGATCCCCTCGCTGGCCTTCTGCTGCCCGGTGGCGATGTCGTTGAGCAGCAACAGGAGTGTGTTCACCAGAGCGGCCGCCGTGCCGGGACGCTCGTCGACCAGCAGCTGCGCGCGGCCCAGGCTGGCTCGGATGCTGCGCATGCTGCGCTGCATCGCCTCACCGTCGAAGGTGCCGCGCATCAACTCCCGGTCGAACAGGTATTCCGCCTCGTCGATGAGATCCTGCGCGTAGTCGGCCAGCCGGCCGGCCCGTGGGAACGGCCGCTCCCACAGCAGCTGACCGGAGGTGACCAGAGCCTGCACCACCCGCTCGGTCAGATACCAGGAGGGTGCGTCCGGCTTCGGCGCCAGGCCGGGAAAAGCACCACCGGCGTGGTCCCACAGCCCCTGGTGCCGGCCATCCGGGATGCGCCGCAGCAGCAGGTGGTCCCACACCTCGTCGGCCAGCTCGAGCAGTTCACTGCGCCGTCGGGCATTGCTCAGCAGACCGGCGACGGTGGCCGCCCGCTGCAGCAGCACCACGGAGAACTCGTTCACGTTCCACGTCATGATCGGCTTTGAGGTGTCGTCGTTCAGGGTCACCCGCTTGCCTGGCGCGTGCACGAACAGTGCCGGCTCGCCGGGCGACGCCCGCCGGGTGATCCGCGCCCGCTGCGCCAGCTCCACCAGCACCGAGGCGATCCGCCCCAGTTCCTCGTCACCGCCGCGCCCGACGGCGATCAGACCCTTCACCGCCAGCGACGTGGCCTGGAGGGTGTAGTAGTCGGTCCGGTCGCCGTCGGTCGTCCGCCAGGGGATGTCCTCGATGGGCCACCGCCGTCGGTTGCCAAAGGTTGCCACCGTCGCCCAGTACGTCCGGGTGAGCTCCCAGCGCAGTTGCAGCGCCCGGGACAGCCGCTGCTGCTCCTCGTTGAGCAACCCGAGCAGCCGGGTGCGTTCGGAGTTCAGGTCCTCGATGGCGTCCATCGCGATCACAGTGAAGTAGAGGTAGGGAGCGTTCTCCGCGGAGCCCTCACGCTGCCGGCCGATCGGCTCGGTGGTCGGAACCTCCTCAGCACCGGAGATGATACCCCACGACCAGCCGCACTCGAACAGCATCTCGCTGTTGTCCAGGTCCTCGGTCACCCGGCCCGACCCGATGATCACGCTACGCAGGCTCGCCATCGTGTCCCGCAACTGCTCGCGCAGCGCCGCCACCAGCTCGCGGCGCGGCAGCTCGTCCTGGTTGACCATGTCGCACAGACGGATGCCGTACTCGTCGGTGGAGGTGAAGACGAAGGTGCTGAAGCTGCGCAGCAGGCCGACCATCGCCGCCGTGAGGCGCACGCTCGCCATCGCCTCCAGTTCGTCCAGTTGCGCCAACAGGTCGCGCCGCTGGGTGGAGCTCCGGTAGACCTTGACGAAACCGATCGTCGCCAGCGTGAGTGTGACCGACACCGCGAACGAGTCCACGATGTCCCGCGAACGCTGCTCGTCGGTGAGCTCCGGACCACCCTCGAGCGAGGTGAGGTAGCTGCCCCCGCCGAAGATCGGAGTGCCGGCGTCGTCGGTGTACCGCCGGAAATAGTCGATCATCACGCTGACCAGCCGGCGGGGGATTTCGATCGCGCCGCCGATCGGGCTGAGCGCCTCGATCACCTCTTCGTCGGCGCGGTCCGGGTCGTCCAGCGACAACACCGGGACCTTTGCCGCGGGGAGCAGCAGGGTCAGCAGTTGCTCCGCGTCGCCGATCGAGTTGCTGCCACTTCGGCCACCCCAGTGCCATTCACCGTTCGCCCAGCAACTGCGAACCGTAGCCCGCCAGATGTCGAGGATCTCCTGGCGCGGCTGCATCCGCATGACCCACCGCCGTCTGTTGTAGTCGTCGACTCGAAACCTCTGGTATTGCCGTGCCCACGATGGCGTACAGCATCATGGTAGCGGGCCAGTCGAGTGCCACTTGAAAGGCTTCGATGGCCGCGTGTTGACACTCCGGTCGATGGGGCGCGACGGATTGCCGCGCCGCCACGATGCGCCGACAGCACGACATCGGCGCATCGCACGGGCACGCCTCGGCGCTATCCGCGAGTACGGCCGGTGGCCAGCAGCATGCTCAAATACCCGTCCCGCAGCGGCGGCTTGGGCCGCACCTCGTGGACGTCCAGGTCGTACGCGCCCGCCGCGATGCTGGCCACCACGTCGGCGCGCTGCAGTGCCACCGCCGGAAACATCCGCGGACCGACGCTGTAGCCGAGGGACCCGAGCATGACCGTCACGGCGAAGGGCGACCCGGGCCGCAGCGCGTCCAGGAACCGACCGATCGCGTGCTCGGCCTCGGCGCGGTCGGCCGAGATGGAGCAGGCCACGAAGAACATCGTGCCGGCGCTCCACACATGCCTCGGCAGGGTGAAAACGCTGGCCCGCACCACCCTGCCCACCTGCGCCAGGCGCCGACGCGGGTCCGCCAGTGCCGCGTACGCCGGGTGCTCCGCACACACCTGCCAGTACGGGTCCCAGAGCTGGTCGTAGCTGTCGACCTGTGTGCGCAGCCAGTTCACATTCGCCGCCGACCATTCACACAGGTCGACGGCCTTCGCGAACGGCAGAAGCGACAGGGCCGGGTACAGATTCGCTCCCGATCCCACGTCGACGCACCGCGCGTCGGAGAGCTTCGCCTCGGCGAAGAAGTCTCGGATGCGGCAGAGTATCTCCCGATCGTCGGACCGCAGATCCGCGTAGTTGTGCCGGACATATGCCTGCGGGTCGAAGCTGTCCCACTCGACGTCGGAATTGACCGGCCTCGGTGACTGAATCGGCGAGCGCGGCGTCGACTCGCCGCAACCGCCCCCAGTCGCCGGGGTCAACGCCATGGACTGGCCTCCATCGGGTCGGCGGATCACATTGGTCGCTGAAGCGGCGCTCGGTGTTGTCCATTATCTATCGAAGGTGGCGTTGGCCCACAAGTGCAGGAACTTCACCGTCCGCCCAGATTGACGACGACGGGACGCTGGCCGGCTGCCCCACGTACTGCGAACTAGGTAATTCTTGCTGATGTGGGGCGGTTGCCGTCTTGGCACGATGGCTGCCAGCGGGTGTGGATCCAGCGGCTCTCCCATGCCCCGGCGAACCGGTCGTCAGAGACCGCAGAGGGGCTTCATGATGAACAACATTACGGACGACGACGAGGCCGGCGTTGACGTGTCAGCGCCGGTGGTCAGCCGGCACAGTGTCACGGTGACCGCCTCGGCGGACGCCGTCTGGCGGATCCTCACGGACATTGACGCATGGACGACCTGGTTGCCGGAGATCCCGTACGCACGCCTGGAGACACCCGGTCCGCTCGCGCCGGGCTCCGTGTTCCGCTGGTCCGCAGCCGGCATGGAGATCGAGTCGACGATCGTTCAGGCACGACCGCAGGAACGCCTCGTGTGGCGGGGATACGGTGACGGGCCGAACGGCGTCCTCGGCGTTCACGTCTGGGCGCTCACTCCGGCCGGCGACGGCGTGGAGGTGTCGACCGAGGAGTCCTTCGCCGGCCCGCCCGTCGATGCCGACCCTGCCCAGTTCCAAGGGGGCCTCGACGCGACCCTCGCCCGGTGGCTGGATCGACTCAAGCGCACCGCCGAGGCGGCGACCGCCTCATGAAGAACCGTATGGTTGCCGTCGCGACGGCAGTGGTCGTGGCCGGCGTCATGGGCGCCGCAGGTGCACCGGCTCAGGCCGAGGCCAGGCACGATGGCAGCTCCGACCGCGCGGCGCTGCGGTGCGCGGGAAGGACCGTCGACACCGCGGCGAAGATCCGCTACCGGACGGAGACGACGATCGACGCCCCGCTACGCGCCGTCTGGAAGATCCAGACCGACGTCGAGAGCTGGCCGTCATGGCAGAAGCCGGTCCTCTCCAGCAAGCGGCTCGATCGTGGTCCACTGCGTCCCGGTTCGTCGTTCCGATGGACGACGCCGGTGCCCGAGACCGCGTTGAACCCCGCCACGACCCTCGTCGTCACGTCCACCGTCCGGCAGCTCCAGCACCAGAGGTGCCTTCGGTGGGACGGCCCGGCGATCGGTGCCGGGCTGCGCATCGACGAGGGCGTTCACGTGTGGACGTTCACCGAGATCGACGGCCGGGTTCTCGTGCGTACCGAGGAGACGTGGCGCGGTGAGCAGGTGGAGCAGGACGCCGAATTCTCCACCGTGGCTCTCGGCGAGGGCCTGAAGACGTGGTTGACGGAGCTGAAGACCCGGGCCGAACGGGAGTGTGAGCGGGCCCGCCGCTGACGCGACTCACGGCCCCGCCGGTCTCGTGCCGGCGGGGCCGTTCGCCGCCCGATCGACCCGGACCCGTCAGCGCAGGAGTTCGCGCAGCTGCCGGCGTGAGGTGATGCCCAGCTTGCGGTAGAGGT
This sequence comes from Micromonospora sp. NPDC005205, assembly GCF_040608275.1. Lineage (NCBI taxonomy): Bacteria > Bacillati > Actinomycetota > Actinomycetes > Micromonosporales > Micromonosporaceae > Micromonospora > Micromonospora sp. NPDC005205. The sequence continues at coordinate 137,603 of NZ_JBEXHV010000014.1, read as the reverse complement.
TGCGCAGGTGGGCGTCGATCGTTCGCGGGCTGACGAACAGCAGCGCGGCGACCTCCTTGGTGCCCGCGCCCGAGGCGACCTTGCGGGCGACGAGCAGCTCCCGCGCGGTCAACCCCGCCAGCGGATCGGCGTGGTCGGCCAGGGTCGGCTCGCCGATGGCATCCAGTTCGCGGGCGGCGCGGGCGGCGAAACCACGCGCGCCGATGGTGGAGAGCAGGTCGTGTGCGGCACGCAGCTCCACCCGCGCCTCGGCGCGGCGGCCGACCCGCCGCAGCCACTGCCCGTGGAGCAGGCGGGCTCGCGCGTAGTGGACCCGCATTCTGCTCCCGGCGAACCGGCTGATCGCCTCGCGGTAGCGGTCCTGCGCGCCGAGCCCCGGTTCCAGCAGCGCACACGCCAACAGATGCGCACCCGTCGTCCACGCGTTCGGATTGACCCGTGCGACGGCCCCGATCCACTCCACTGATTCCTTGGCCGCTTCGGGACGTCCCACGTACGCTGCGGCTTCGACCAGCTCGTGGTGGAATGCGGTGACCGCGTACGCGCCACGCCGATGCTGGTCCTGCACGAGCAGCAACGCGTTCAGCGCGGCCTCGTGGTCGCCGCTGCCGTTGCACAGCACGCCGTTCGCGTAGGGCAGCGCTGTGGGGTTCACCCCTTCCCAGCCGCGCAGCTTCTCCTGAACCTCCCGGAACCGGTCGACGTCTCCGCTCCATGCGGCGAGCATCAGGTCGGACCCGACGAGGTTGGACGTCCCTGCGGCCTCGTCGACAGCACGCGCCTCGGTGACGCAGACCTGCGCGTCGGCGAAGCGACCCATGATTGTCCGTGCGACCGCCTGGAAGCGCAGCGCATGGGGAAGGATCGCGTAGGCGCCCTGCGCCCTGGCGAGTTCCACCTGGCGGTCGACGATCTCCTCCATGGCGTCGCTGTCACCGAGGTCAACGCTCAACGCGCAGGCACGCTCCATCCACCACGGATCCGCGTCGGGTGTGCGGGCGTACTCCCGGTAGGCGTCGACAGTGCGACGCATCAGGGGCATCGCCTCGTCCACCGGGCGGAGGTTCTGCTCGACCAACGCCCGCAGCAGCAGGTCGACCGGACGTGGCGGCTGACGATGTGGCACCCGTTCCCGGATGTGCAGGGCGAGCCGCCGTAGCCTGCCGGGTTCGTCGACGCTGAACATGAGGGACGCGAAGGCCTCCAGGTAGGTCTCGCGGACTTCATCGGGTCCCATGCCGTCGGCAGCGTCGACGAGGGCGATCGTCGCCGGGATGCTGCGTGTCACGTGATAGTCGATCGTCGCGCGCAGCAGTCGCGCGGCGCAGTGGTCGGCCGACTCTGGCTGGCGACGCTCGGCCTCGTTCACGAGCTCCCGGGCAGCAGAAGGCGCCCCCGAACTCAACCGTGCCCGGGCCGCGGCCATCAGGCGGCGTGCCTGCTCCGACCGGCCCGGTGTCAGTCGGGCCCCGGTCTCGAGGAACGCGGCCACGGCCGCGAATCCGCCCCGGCGTTGTGCCCGGCCGGCCGAACGCTCCAGTTCTGCCGCTGCTCCCTCGTCCGGGCCGGTGATCGCGTTCGCCCGGTGCCAGGCGCGCCGGTCGGGATCGACGTCGACGTCCGTACCGGCGGCGAGCGCAGCGTGCGCCTGCCGTCGCGGCTCGGCACCGGCCGACCGGTACACAGCGGAACGCGCCAACGGATGCTGGAAGTGCACCCGGGGCCCGATCACCAACAGGCCGCTGTCCTCGGCCGCGGCCAGGTTCGCGGCGTCCAGCCCCTGGATCGCCATGGCGCGCCGCAGCAGAACGAGATCGCCCGTCGGCTCCGCCGCGGCCAGCGCCAGAACCGAGCGCGTGGGTGCGGGCAGTCGCAGGAACCGCTTCGCGAACCGGTGCTCCACCGCGCCGTGGCCGCCGCCCCCGGGTAGTCCGAACGGCCCGGCGTCGCGGGCGATCTCCACCAGGGCGAGAGGGTTGCCGGCCGCTTCGGCGAGGATCCGCTGCAGGATCGCCGCCTCGTGGCCGAACGGCGCCCGATATCGCAGCAGGGTGAGGGCCTCCGAGTCGGTGAGCCCGGTGAGAGGGAGAGCGGGTAGGCGACCGAGTTCCGGCACCGCGGCGGCGTCGCGGGCGGCGAACACCATGGCGACCCGCTCCGCCGCCACGCGCGCCGCGACGAAGGCCAGCACCTGCCGCGAGCCGGCGTCGGTCCACTGCACGTCGTCGACAACGCAGAACACCGGTCGACGACGGCCTACGGCACTGAGCAGACCCAGGACTGCCACGCCGACCAGCATCGGGGTCGGCGTGACCCCGGCGCGCAGCCCGAACACCGCCTCGAGCGCGCTGCGCTGCGGCGCGGGGAGCGCAGCGCGGCGGTCGAGCACGGGCGCGCACATCTGGTGCAGGGCCGAGTAGGGCAGCTCGCTCTCGAACTCGATACCACCGGCCCGTAGCACCTGCCATCCGTCGAGCCGTGAAGCGGCCACCCCGAGGAGCGTCGACTTGCCGATCCCCGCGTCACCGAGAACGAGCATCGCCCCGCCACGGCCGCGCGCCGCGGGGTCCGTCACCGAGGCGATCTCGCCCAACTCAGGCTCTCGAGCGACGAAAAATCCTGACCTGATAGCTGCCATCAACTTCCGCATGTCGCCGGACGAATGGTCGATCGATGGTATCCACGGGAGCCCCGGTCGAGCCGATCGTCGCCAGGGCTGGAGTCGGTGCTCCTACGAGCGCAACTCGAACAGTTCCAACTGGATGCCGTCGGGGTCTCGTAGATAGAGGATCTTCGTCCCGGCCAGCGGGCCCGATTCGACGCCGTCCCCATCCTGGAGCACGACCGGGTCGGCGTTGACGTGCACGCCCCGCTCCACCAGGGCACGGTGCGCCGCGTCGAGGTCGTCGACCTCGAAACACAGGTGCATCACCCCGACGTCGCAGTTGCGCCCGGTGAAGGGCCTCGGCTGCGGGCTGTCGTACTGGATGAGTTCCAGAAGGACGTTGTCACCGGCCAGTGCGAACGATGCCCGCATCGACGCGTTCTCGACCTCGACGACGGCACCGATCGCCGGGTTCGCCGCCGAGATCGTCACGCCGGTCGGCGCGATGCCGAGAACGTCCTCGTACCACCTCACCGACCGCGCCAGATCGCTGACCGGCACTCCGATGTGATGCATCCTGGTCACTTTGCTCATGATCCCCATCCTCGACGGCGGTACCACCACTGTGGAAGGCACGGATCTTCCGCGTACCGCTGGTACCACCCAGCCATTGGCACCAATGGCGGATCATGGTGTTCATGAATGACCTCGGCGCGGCGCTGCGGGCCTGGCGGGACCGCACGGACCCGGCCGCGGTCGGCCTCACAAGCGCATCACCTCGCCGCGTCATCGGGCTACGACGCGGAGAGCTGGCAGCACTGGCCGGCATCTCCCCCGAGTACGTGGCACGCCTCGAGCAGGGCCGGGCCGCCACACCATCCGCGCAGGTGTGCACCTCCCTGGCCCGCGCGCTACGACTTTCCGACGACGAGGAGGCGCACCTTATGCGCCTCGCCGGGTTCGCCGCGGCCCCCGACCGGATACCCCACCTGATCCCCAGCAGCCTGCACCGCGTCATCGACCACCTCGGCGACACCCCCGCGGCCGTCTACGACGCCGCGTGGCGGCTGCTGCACTGGAACCGGCTGTTCGCGGCCGTCTTCGGCGACCCCGCGGGCGCCAGCGGCGACGATCGCAACGCCCTGATCGTCCAGTTCGAATCCCGCAACCCCCGGGTGCGGCAGACCGACACCGAGCGCGCCTACTTCGAGCAGTCGTTGGTGGCCGATCTGCGCGCCACCAGCGCCCGCTATCCGAACGACCCCGACGTGGCGGCACTGATCTCGCGGATGGCCGGTAACGACAGGTTCCGCCACCTCTGGGCCCTCCGCGCGGTGGCCAGTCACGAGAGCGCGCACAAGACCGCCGTGCACCCGGACGTGGGCGCCATCCCATTCGACGCCAACGTCCTGACCACTCAGAACACCGACCTGCGCCTCGTGGTCCTCACGCCTCGGCCCGACACGGGCGCTCGCGAGAAGCTGGACCAACTGGGTTGACGCATATGTCGACCATCTGCTTATGTTGATGACATGACTAAGCCCTCCGCGGCTATGCGGGAACCCACGTACTTCATCCTCGCCGCGTTGCAGGACGAACCGTTGCACGGCTACGCCATCGTCAAGCGCGCGCAGGAGTTGTCCGACGGGCGAGTGCGGTTGACGACCGGCACGCTGTACGCCGCGCTGGACCGGCTCGCCGGCGAGGAGATGGTGCGGGTGGCGGAAGAGGCGGTGGTCAACGGTCGCGCCCGTCGCACCTATGAGCTGACCGAGCGCGGGCTGTCCGCACTGCGCGAGGAGGCGGCTCGGATGGCCGCTGCGGCCCGGGTCGTTCGAGACCGTTCCGTACGGTCGACGGCCGCGACGGCTCGGACGGCGCCGGCATGACCGGCCTGGAGCGCCGCTACCGGTGGCTGCTGCGCGCGTACCCTCGGGCCTACCGGCAGTACCGCGCCGACGAGATGCTGGAAACGCTGCTGGTCGCGGGCGAGACGGACCGGAGGCACCCGAGGCTCCGGGAGTCCCTCGCACTCGTGGTGGGAGGTCTGCGGGTCCGCTCCGGTGTAGACCAGCTCCGCTCCCGGGACACCTTGCGACACTCCGCGCTGCGATCGACCGTGCTGTCCCTGCTCGTGTGCGGCGTTGCCCTTACGGCCCTGCCCCTCACGTGGCGCCTGTGGCTGCTGTTGCCGGGTAATTCGGCCAGCTTTCTGTATGAGCGAAGCTCGGTCACGCCCGCATTGCTGCTTCTCGCGCTGGCCGCCGCAGTGTGGGCTCGCTACCGCCTCGCCCTTCCCCTGGCCATTGGCGCCTTCGGCTGGGAAATCTGGCACTCCATAGCGAATGACCTGAGGTACGCCGTAGAGCCATGGGCAAGGTACGACTCTGCCTTGGGGCTCCGGACCGGCCTCTACCTGATCATGCAAATTTCCACGTGGATATGCCTGTTGGCCGTGTTGACAATGGTGCCGCTCCTTCGAGCTCGCCAACCACGGGCCACGCGACAATGGACCTGGCTTATCGGCGCCACGACAACCATGGCGATCATGACGCCCAACCCACTCAATGGCTGGGCAGACGGATTGACCCTACCGGTCATCATGGCCGCCGGGCTGGTGGCGGCCCTCGTGGGCGCGGTACTAGATGTGCGGGTGTCGATCGCGGCCAGCGCGGTCCTTCTGGCGCTGATGCTGCCGATGCTGGCCTATCAGCCGACCAATTGGACGCTCTACGGTTGGGACTGGAACCCGCGAAACGTGCTCCTCGAGGTCGTGGTCGGGATTTTCGCCATCAACGTCGCGGTCAGCAGAATGGCCGCCCGCCGGCAAGTCACCCTGTGACAGTGCTCCGCGACGTTGCTGAGGTGCGGGACATCCGCCCGGTCCGGACTGGGTGCGAGTCTGAACGCGTGACTTCCCGATCGACGCACATGTCCGTATGAGCCTGGTAGCGGCGTTCGTACCGATCTGGATCCTCACCGCGGTCGGTTACGGGGCCTGTCGTTGGGGCCTGCTGGGCGATGCGGCGGCGTCGGTGCTCGGCCGATTCGTGTTCCACCTTGCGATGCCAGCCGCCCTGTTCCTCGCCCTGTCCCGAATGCCGCTGTCCGGGTTAGCCGGCCGCCCGCTGCTCGCCTTCGGGATAAGCACCGCCACTGTCATCGGGCTCGGGTGGGTCGGCGCGAGTTGGCTGTTCGGTCGCACGCCCGGCGAACGGCCGATCTGGGGCATGGCCTCCGGGTACGTGAACTCGGCGAACCTCGGCATCCCGATCGCCACGCAGGTTCTCGGCAACGTGTCGTTCCTGGCAGAGGTGGTGCTGCTGCAGGTGCTGGTGGTGACACCCGTGATCCTGGTCGCCCTGGACCGGCACGGCGACCCGGCCGGGCGGGTACGGGTCGCCCGTATCGCCTCCCTGCCGGTACGCAACCCGGTGATCCTGGCGTCGCTGCTCGGTGTCGCGTTCTCGGCTACTGGCCTGCATCTACCGTCGGCGGCCGGCGCGTCGCTCACCCTGCTGTCGGGTGCCGCGGTTCCGGCCGCCCTGGTCGCGCTCGGCGCGTCGCTGCACCGCACGGCGCTGTCGCAGGCCGAGCCAGGCGAGCTGGCCGTGATCACCGCTCTGAAGCTCGTCGCGCAGCCGATCATCGCGTACGCGGCCGGGCTGGCCTTGCACCTGTCCGCGCCGCAGTTGCTCGCCGTGGTGGTGTGCGCCGGCCTGCCGACGGCGCAGAACACGTTCATCTACGGTCAGGAGTACGGCGTCGGCGAGGCGGTGGCCAACCGGGCGGTGGTGGTGACCACAACGCTGTCGCTGGCAACGCTGACCGCGGCGGCGACCCTGCTCGGGTAGGCCGGTCAGCTGACTCGTCCAGAGCCATCCACCACTGGGAAGGACGGCCACAGCAACCAACAACCCGACACCTAACGTGCCCTCACCGTGTCTCTAGGTCATCATACTCATGTGACGACTGTCGACTCTCATCAACCACCAGCGCCCATTGCCGTCGTGCCCTCCTCACTACCGCCTGTGGTGGAAGCTAACCTCCTGCTCAGCGGAGCTAATTCCCTACTCCACACTGGCCCGACTGGCTAATCCGGAGGGAATCGGTGGCATCCACAGGCAGTGAGCGACGGCACCGGCCGAGCCTACAGATGGTGGCCGCCTTGGCCGGGATTATCGTGAGCGTCGTCGCCGCCGCGATCGTGCTAATCGGAGATAACAGCCAACAGCCGCCGTACCCTGGTCCCTACCCAACTTCTGGTGAGCCATCCTCGAAGCCGTCCCCTGGTGCCAGCGTCAGGCCGTCCGAGCAGTTCGAGTACCAGATCAAGCTGCAGCACAGTCGACGAGCACTGTTTCAGGGCAATCTGTTCATCACAGCCGACCAAGAGGTCGAGGTAACCAGGTCATTCATGGTCAGGGTTGCTCTCTGCGGTCCGCAAGCCACCACGAAAGCGTGGTGTAGCACGGAGGTGAGGCCGTCGGGCGTCGGGCAGCAATCGGAATCGCGGTCTGCGAAGGTCCTGCTCGGGGGCCGCGTTCAGGTGCACCTGGCATCCCCCGACGATCGCCTGCAGGTTCGCCGCAATGATCGCGACCAGGACAATTTGCCTCAGCCGTTGACCGATCCCGGCGACGCCGCTTTGTGGGTCTGGGTTGCGCAGGCGTCGACGCCTGACACGTACACGATGTGGTTGACGATTCGCGTGTTGGACGGCAAGAGCGACGAGCCGTTGGTGCCAGACGAGATCATCCCCATTCAGCTCACCGCGCGTCGTGTCCCGACCAGCACGCAGCCGAGCAGTGAAGATGCCAGTCGCGGCCCGGCCGTTGACGAATCAGCCCTACCAGGCTCGCAGGCCACAAGTCAGGCGGCCGTTCAGCCTGCTCAGGGCGACGCCGGGCAGTCCACCTTCGACCGGGTCGTAACGGTCCTGGCGCAGGTGGTTGTCCCGATCATCGTGGCGCTTATCGGAGCCGGGCTGCTGGCGAACCGCATACGTCGCCGCGGCCCTCCCGGCGGCGGTTCCGCATCGGCGGTCCAGCCGCCCACTGCCTCCCCCTGAGCACCCCGCCGTTGACCGCCGGCCACGACCAGTGACACAGCGTCACCGGTATCCGTGACGTGGTTGCACTGACGGGTGGCCGCGAACGCTGCTGTCATGGGTGCATGTCCACGACACCCGTCATCGACGTCGACCGGCTGAACCTCACACACGGCGATTTTCGCGCTGTGAGTGATCGTTCCTCCAAGGTGCGAATGGGCGTTCCGCTCCAGCAGAGCGAATTCTCGCCCCTTCTACGTCCTCGGCGGAGCCGTTCTCGCGGACCTCACCCTCGGCGGTCGCCTGATCGCGGCGAATCGAGGTCGGGTGGTGAGCGTGGAGGGTCACCCACCATCGGATGACCAACGCAGAGATCCGAGAAAGGAGACAGGAGTGACCTCCCCGCCTTCCGCGCCGGATACCGATCTGGAGCCGACCCGTCCTTCGCGACGGCGGTGGCTCTGGATCGTCTCCGGCACCCTCGCCATCCTCGCGGCCGCCGTCAGCCTCGGCGTCGCCGCACTTCAGCTCGGCCTGCCCTGGCAACTGGGCGAGAACGACCGGAACCACGTCTACGAAGGCGCTGCCGGTTCGCAGCGCTACCAGGTCCACCTTCCGCCCCAGCACGACGGGACGGCCCGGCTCCCGGTCGTCATGGCCATCCACGGCTGCGCGATGACCGGCTACGGGTGGAACTCCATGAAGTCCACGACGCAGCTCAACAGCCTGGCCGACCGGGAGGGCTTCATCGTCGTCTACCCCACGCAACTGATCTCCCGCAACGTCATCGCCTGCTGGAACTCCGCCGACCCACGGCATCAGCAACGGCACACCGGCGAACCCGCGCTGTTGGCTGGTGTCGCCCGCGAGGTGGTCCAGGAGTACGACGCGGATCCGGCGCGCGTGCACGTAGCTGGTGCCTCGTCGGGCGCGGGGACGGCGGTCATCCTCGGCGTGACCTACCCCGACGTCTTCGCCACGGTGACCTCGGTCGCCGGCGGCGAGTACGGGCTCAACCAGGTCGACCCGGACGACCCGGACGCCACCCCGCCCCTGGACACGGCGCGTCAGGGCTGGGCACAGATGGGCGACCGGGCCCGACGGGTGCCGCTGCTGGTCATACAGGGCGAGCAGGACGAGGTCGTGCCGCCCCTGGGCGGCACCCGACTCGTCGCCCACTGGATCGCGGTGAACGACCTCGTCGACGACGGGCTGCCCAACGACAGCCTCGACCCGACCACGAAGACCGCGTCCGTGCCGGGCGCCGCCGACCGGCACGCGTACACGCGGACGACGATCACCGCGCCGGACGGCTCGTCGATCGTCGAGGCGTACCACGTCCAGGACATGGGGCACGCCTGGCCGGGCCCCGACGGTGACGGCAGGTACACCGATCACGCGGGCCCGGACGCCAGCGCGATCATGTGGGAGTTCGCCGAGCGCAACCCGATGTCGTGAGGACCGCGTCGCCGGGTATCGGTCGTTCCGTGGACAGGTCGACCGGCCGCACCTGCTGTGGTCACGGTGCGCCGACGCGACCTCGACGGAAAGAGGGCACGAATGAAGAGATCCGAGCGGTGGATCGAGTGGGATCGTGGCTGCGCGGCATCAGCCGCACGGCCGCGCGCAAACCTCTGTCCGTTGTGGACGTTGATGTCGGCGGGGCCGTGACCCACAAGCGAAGGGTTTGACGACCATGGCGCACATCGATCTCGGGTTGGACGAGAAGCAGTTTCCCGGCATCTCCGGACCAATGCGGTACCGGCCGGAGACGGCGAAGCCACTCAACGAACTGGCCGAGGTGCTGCTGCGTGCCCCTCACTCGCTTCCCGCCGGTGAGCGCGAACTGATCGCCGCGTACGTGTCCGGGCGTAACGACTGCAACTTCTGCTGCGCGTCGCACTCCGCATTCGCCGCAGCGCAACTCGACGAGGGTTACTCCCTCGTCGACCAGGTGCGCGCGGACCTGGATACCGCCCCGATCTCCGCCAAACTGCGGGCACTGCTGCGCATCGCCGGTGCGGTACAGATCAGTGGTCGCGAGGTCACCACCGAACTCGTCGACGACGCCCGCGCCGAGGGCGCCACCGACCTGGAGATCCACGACACCGTCCTGATCGCCGCCGCGTTCTGCATGTTCAACCGCTACGTCGACGGGCTCGGCACGTTCGCGCCCGAGGGCCGGGACGCCTACGCCGAGACCGCACGTCGGATCGTCGAGGTTGGTTACGGGGCTGCGGTCAGCGGGCCGCCAGCCGCCTGAGCACAGACACGGGTGACCACACCCCGATCCCTCTGCGATGGTCGACGGACAGGCCCGGCCATGCCCGGCACCTGTAACGCTGGAGGGATCGATGAACCTCGCACGCCGGCTGCTCCCCGCGACGAAGCAGCTCCGAGCAGACATGGTTGACCGGCTGAGCGCGCTCGTCGCGCTCGAGTCGGCACCGGGCTCGCTGCCCCACCTTGAGTCCTGTGCCGACCTGCTCGCCCGCTGGGGCGAGGAGGCGCTCGGCCGGCCCGCCTGCCGGGTCGTGATCGACGGTCTGCCGCACCTGCTGTGGCCGGCCGCCGATCAGCGCGTGCTGCTCCTGGGCCACTTCGACACGGTCTTCCCGGTCGGCACGATCCGGTCCAGGCCCTTCACCGTACGCAGGGACGTGGCGACCGGACCTGGCGTCTGCGACATGAAGGCCGGGATCGTGCAGATGTTCACGGCACTGCGACTGATCGAGGACACCTCGTCCGTCGGCGTGCTGCTCACCTGCGACGAGGAGACCGGGTCCGTCACGTCACGGCCACTGATCGAACGCGAGGCACGGCGTTCGGGTGCCGTTCTCGTCTGCGAGGCGGCCACCCCGGACGGGCAGGTGAAGGTGGCCAGGAAGGGCGGTTCGGTCTACCGCGTCATCGTCGAGGGTCGCGCCGCCCACGCGGGCGTCGAACCGCAGCGCGGAGTGAACGCCACAGTCGAGGTCGCCCACCAGGTTCTCACGTTGGGTGCGCTCGGCGCGATGGACAGCGGCGGCACCTCCGTCACACCGACCCTGCTCTCCGCTGGCACCACGACGAACACGGTGCCGGAGCGCGCCAGTCTGGCCGTTGACGTGCGGGCCTGGACCAGAGACGAGCTGGAACGCGTCGATCACGCCATCCGCGCTCTGGTGCCGTTCCTGCCGGAGGCGACGCTGGCCGTACAGGGCGGGATCAACCGTTACCCGATGTCCGAAGAGCTCGCGCGACCACTGCTGAAGTTGGCCCAGTCGGTCGCCCGTCAGCTCGGCATCCCGGGCATCGTCGGCGCGTACGCGGCCGGCGCGTCCGACGGCAACTTCACCGCCGCGTTGGGCGTACCGACCCTGGACGGCCTGGGCGCGGTCGGCGGCGGGGCGCACGCCGCCGACGAGTATGTCTGCCTCGACCGGATGCCCGAACGGACGGCGCTCCTGGCCGGGCTCGTGGAGGTTCTGTCCACATCAGAGCGTCTCGGATCTTGACCCACCGACGTGATCCCGTAACGTAACGTGCTCACCGCCGGCACACGACCGGCAGCGAGAGGTCGGCGTCGGGATGACTACGGGACAGCGTGCGGGATCATCCATTCCCCTGCTCGGCGTCGAGGAGGAGTTCCTCGTCGTCGACGTCGACCGGGGCGAGCTCGTGCCGGAGGCGGCCATCGTCGTCGACCGCGCGCGCCCGGCCCTCGGCACCCGGGTGGGTGGTGAGATCACCAAGTTTCAGGTGGAGACGCGAACCGACCCGTGCCGCAGCGTCGAGGATATCGGCGCGCAGCTCGCCGAGGGCCGCGCCGCCGTCCAGGCCGCAGCCCTGTCGGCGGGTCTGCGGGTGATCGCCAGCGGCTCGCCGGTGCTGGGCCGTGCCGTGCCGCCGCCCCTCACCGAAGGGCCTCGCCAGGACCGGGGCACCGCGACCTACCGTGGGCTGCACGACGAGCTCGCGATCTGCGCCGTGCACGTCCACGTGGAGCAGCCCGACCGGGACCGGGCGGTGCTGATCGGCAACCATCTGCGCCAGCACCTGCCGGTGTTGCTCGCCCTCACGGCCAACTCGCCGTACTGGCCCGAACGCGACACCGGGTACGCCAGTTGGCGCAGTGTCACGTGGGGGCGCTGGCCGGTGGCCGGCCCGCCGCCGTTCCTGACCTCGGCGCGGCAGTACGACGACCACGTGGACATGCTGCTCGAGGCGGGCGCGCTGGTCGATCACGGCACCATCTTCTGGGATCTCCGGCTGTCCACCAACCACCCCACCCTTGAGGTACGGGTGGCCGACGTACCCGTCAGCGCCGTCGAATCCGCGGCGCTCGCGGCCCTGGTGCGGGCTCTGGTGGTCGTCTCCGGGGATGCCGTCGACCGGGGCGACGAGGGGCCGGAACTGGTCCCGGAGCTGATGCGACTGGCGTACTGGCGGGCCGCCCGCGACGGGATGGGCGGCCACGGCGTCGACGCCGCCACGGGCCGGCTGCTGCCCGCTACGGCCCTCGCCGAACGGCTGGTCGCGCTCGCCCGACCGGCGCTGGACGAGGCGGGTGACCGCCACCGGGTGGAGGCATGGCTGAGGTGGCTCGCCGTGGACGGCGACGGGGCGACCCGCCAGCGGGCCGCCGCGGCGCTCCGTGGACGCCTGACCGACGTGGTCGACGACATCGCCACCCGGACCGCGCCCGACGTGCCGACCCGCGAAGACAGCACACCTGCGTAACGACATGCCGTCAGGCCTCCGAAATGCTGAACGAACCGGATGCCGGCGGCAGGTGACCCTCCCGCAGAAACCGGCACGCCGGATCAGGGGAGGTTCCAGGTGCACGACACAGACCTGCTTTCCAAGGTCCCCATCCAGTTCGAGCGTCGATCCCCCGCGGACATGGTGCGGGAGGCGGAGGCGTTCGCCGACCGCATGGCGCGGCGCCGTTCCGTGCGCGACTTCGCCAGCGACCCCGTGCCCGACGGGGTGGTGGAGGCGGCGATCCGGGCCGCGTCGACCGCACCCAGTGGGGCCAATGTGCAGCCGTGGCGGTTCGTCGTGCTGACCGACCCGGTCCGCAAGCGCCGGCTACGCGAGGCGGCCGAGGCCGAGGAACGCGCGTTCTACGACCGCCGCGCCTCGCAGGAGTGGCTCGGTGCGATCGCCGGGCTCGGCACCGACTGGCGGAAACCGTTCCTGGAGACCGCACCGGCCGTCATCGTCGTGTTCGAGGTGCACCAGGGGCCGAACACCCCGAAGCCGTACTACGTCAAGGAGTCCGTCGGCATGGCGGTCGGCCTGCTGATCACCGCGCTGCACCATGCCGGCCTGGTCACACTGACCCACACGCCCAGCCCGATGCGATTTCTCAACGAGGTGTGTGAGCGTCCGCCCGAGGAGCGCCCGTACGTGGTGATGCCCGTCGGGTATCCCACGCCGGACGCCCACGTACCCGACCTGACCCGCAAACCCCTCGACGAGGTCATGATCCGCTGGTGAGGTCCCTGGTCAGGAAGTCGACCAGGGGCTCGACGTGCCGGTCCGTCCGCCGCCACTCGGCCAGCAGATCCTCCAGCAGGTGCTGCTCGGCGAGCAGTTCGGTACCGCGGTACCGCCGGATCACCGGGTGGATGAAGGCGCTCTCCCTGGCCCGGTCGGGGGTCGGATGCCGCTCGATGGCGAAGACGTCGCCGTAGTCGTCGCGGCCCCACCGGAGCGCGAGCGTGTACCACTGCGTGGCAGCCCCGAAGCGCTCCACGGCGTAGTCCTCCGGCAGGTCCTCGTAGTGGTGGAAGTCGCCGCTGGCGTCGTCGCGGACGAAGACGTCACAGAGGTATTCGAACTGGGTCCACAGCGCCGAGGACCAGTTGACGCGGTCGAGCATCAGCTTGGTCAGCGACGCGGCGTCGGCCGGCGTCGTCGCGTACGACAACGGGACGTCGTCGTAGCGCTCACGGAGGATCCGGGTGAACGTACGGAGGTTGTACCGGAAGCCGTCGATGAAGGGTGACGACGCGTGCTTGACGTCCCGGGCCTGGGCGATGGTGCCGGCGAAGTACAGATCGTCGACGTTGCTCGACTGCCAGTCGGGGCGCAGCCCGGGCATGCGGCCGTCCCGCACCATGTCGGGTCGGGACGTCTCGTCGAACATCGCGGTGTTCATCCGGAAGCCGGTGCACCTCAGCACCGTGTGGTAGTCGAGGACGGCGGTCTCCCCCTGGGCGTGGGTGTACGTGATCGACACCTGGAACCGCCCGTCGACCGGCCGGATCTCGTCGATCGTGCAGTCGAGCACCGCGTGCAGCGTCTTGAACTGGTAGCTGTCGAGGATCGCGCCGTACTGACCACGGACGTCCCCGGGGTGTTTGGTGTTCCACGCCAGTCGCAGGGGTTGCCGGCTGGCGAGGTGCACCATCGACGCGTGGCCGAGGATGGCCGACGCGGTCTCGAACGCGGAGTTGCCCTTTCCGATGATCAGGACCCGCTGATCGTCGTACGCCGAGGGGTCGATGACCATGTCCTCGTACCCGATGGCGTGCTCGATGCCCGGGATGGCCGGGACGAACGGCTGGCCCCAGCCGGTCGCGACGACCAGGCAGCGCGCGCGCACCTCACCCTGGTCGGTGCGCACCGTGAAGCCGTCGCCCGTACGCGTGATCTGCTCGACCGTCGTGCCGTACCGGATGTTGAGCTTGTGCACACGTTGGAACTCGGCGAGGTAGCGCACCAGATCATCGGCCGGCGGCAGGTATTCCTCGCTGAATTTCGGAAACATCAGGTCCGGGTCGTCGTTGAGCAGCGAATTCCAGTCCCAGCGCAGGCGAATCTCCGGATCGGTGCTGTCGGTGTGCACCTTGTTCAGCGAGATCAGCCTGCGATGGCGTGGGAACCGCTGGAAGAACCCGCCCGGCGCGTCGCCGCTTTCGAGTGTCAGGTAGTCGGCACCGTGCTGCTGTAGGTAGTAGCTCAGTTGAACGCCGGCGGGACCCGCCCCGACGATGACGTACCTGTGCTCGCTGCTGACCATCCTGCGGCCCCTTCGACGGAGAGACGAATCCATCGACCTTGGAATGAATGTCGGCGTGTGTCAATGCCGCCGCCTCCAGACCAGCGGGCCAACAACCCATAACACCGCAACCCGCGCATTGCCTGTCTAGGCAATAGCGACGAGGCCACCCACCCGCTCGACGCCACCACGAATTTGCGCACTTGAATTCCGATCATGTCATGCGCTGTAGTGGACCGGCACGAGTCCGAAACGATCAGAGGAGCGGTGACGTGCGGTACGCCGACGGCCCGACAATCGAGTGTGACCTGCATGTGGCGGCCGACCCCGCCCGGGTGTGGGACCTGGTGACGGACATCGAACTGCCCGCGCGGTTCAGCCCGGAGTTACGGCGCGTGCGGTGGCTGGACGACTGCGAAGGGCCGACGCTGGGTGCCCGGTTCGAAGGCGAGAACCACCACCCCCTGCTGGGTGAGTGGCAGACCGTCTCGCACGTGGTGCGCCTCGACGCGCCGCGGGTGTTCGGTTGGGTGGTGGTCGACGAGGCCGGCCGGTTCGGCGGCGGCCCGGCCGACCCGGAGCGTCCGGGTTCGGCCTGGCAGTTCCGGCTCGTCGAGGAGGCGGGTGGATGTCGACTGACCCACTCGGTCCGCATCGGGCCGGGCCGCACCGGTCTGAGCCTCATCATCGACCGCGCACCGGAGCAGGAGGAGGTCATCATCGAACGCCGCACGGCCGCCCTACGGGAGGCCATGCTCACCACCCTGGAGGGCATCAAGGCCCTCGCCGAGACGCCCGCCGACGACGGTCGCTGACGACGGTCGCTGACGACGGTCGCTGACGACGGTCAGGCCACCCGGGGCACGTCGGCGACCGGGGTGCTGTGCGGCACCTCCAGGTCGAACAGCTGACGCAGTGCCGCTGTGTAACGCTCGCCGTTCGGCTCACCGGCGAGCTGACGGACCCGTACCGAGGGGGGATGCAGCAGTTGTTGGACCACCCGGTTGACGGTGCGGGCCACCTCGGCCCGCTGCGCCTCGCTGAGGTCAGGTCGGCGCTGGGCCAGCCGGTGCAGCTCCGCGCTGACCGTCCGGTCGGCCCGGCGGCGCAGCGCGGCCACGGTCAGCCCGGCGTCCGCCCCGCGGAGCCGGTCGGCCAGCGCGTCGCGCTCGGTGGCCACGATCCGTTCGGCCGCATCCCGGTCCCGGCGCTCGACACCGTCGCGCGCCACCGCGCCGAGTCCGCCGATGTCGACGACCACCACGCCGTCGAGCCGGGCGACCGCCGGGTGCACGTCCCGGGGCATCGCCAGGTCCAGTACGAACAGCGGCACGTCCGGGCCGCGGGTCAGCCGGCGACGTAGCGCCGGCGCGACCAGCTCAGCGGTGAGCACCGGGTCCGGTGCGGTCGTCGCGGTCACCACGACGTCGGCGGCGGCGAGAGCCGGCACCAGGTCCGCCGCGGGCACGGGCCGCACGCCGTACGCCGAGACGAGCCGGCGGATGCCCTCGGCACCGCGGCCGACGACCGCGATCGGTCCGGCGCCGGCGCGGGACAGCGCGGCGACGGCGATCCCGCCCATCGCCCCGGCACCGACCACCAGGGCTGGTCGGCCGGCGAGGCCACCGGGCAGGTGTCCCGCCGGCACGTCGAGGGCGGCGGTCACCGTGCTGGCGCCGCAGCGCCCGATGTCGGTCTCGGCCCGGACCCGTCGGCCGACCCGCAGCGCGTGCTGGATTAGCTCGTGGGTCAGCCGGCCGGCACTCCCGTACGAGACCGCGGCCCGGTACGCGGCCCGCACCTGCCCGAGGATCTGCGCCTCGCCGACCACCATCGAGTCCAGGCCGGCGGTGACGGTGAAGGTGTGCGCCACGGCGGCGTCGTCGTAATGGGCGTACAGGTGGCGGGCCAGCACGTCGGTCGACGCGTCGGCGTGCGTCGCGAGCGTCGCGCCGATCTCGCGCAGCCCGGCGTGGAAGCCGCTGACCGCCGCCCACACCTCCACCCGGTTGCAGGTGGACAGCACCACCGCCTCCTCGACCGCCGGCCGGTCGAGCAGCGTGCGCAGCAGCCCTGGCAGCTCGGCGGATCCGACCGCGAGCCGTTCCAGTACGTCGACCGGAGTGCTCCGGTACGAGGCGCCGACGACGAGCAGGTTCATTGTGCACCTCCACGAAAGCGGCCGGTCCCGGCCACCGGTGGACCCACGACGAGCGGGCCGACCGGTGACCGGGACCAGCGGACGGTCAACGGGCGACCGGTAGCGCCACCGCCGCGGGCGGCGGTGCGGGTGTCAGGTTCTCCTCGGGCCGGTTGCGCTGCATCAGCCACCGGCCCCACCAGAACAGCCCACGGGCGAGGCAGACCAGTGTCACGGCGAAGAACAGCGTGTAGACCACGTTGAACACCATCAGCAGGCCGTAGACCATGCCGACGCTGGAACCGAACATGAACTGCATCCGGGGTGCCGCCGGGGTGGTGCCCGGGTCGGTGATCATGTAGTTGGTGAACAGGACGAAGGCCACCCCGGTCATCGGGACGAGCGCGGCGACCAGCGACACGTCCCAGATGAAGTGCCGGAGCACCGCCTGGATCACGAACGCGCCCAGCCAGCCGACGATCAGCGGCACCTTCTTGGTCAGCATGGCGTTGATCACCGTGCCCGCCGTCACGATGATCACCGGGATCAGAATGCTGATCACCCCGGG
This sequence comes from Micromonospora sp. NPDC005205, assembly GCF_040608275.1. Taxonomy (NCBI): domain Bacteria; kingdom Bacillati; phylum Actinomycetota; class Actinomycetes; order Micromonosporales; family Micromonosporaceae; genus Micromonospora; species Micromonospora sp. NPDC005205. The sequence continues at coordinate 120,249 of NZ_JBEXHV010000014.1, read as the reverse complement.
CACGTTCTCCGTGAAGTGGTACGGCGGGGCGATGTTGACCCAGGAGAACACCAGCAGCGTGATGGTGATGCCGAAGTTGGACGGGTTCATGAAGTGCCGCATCCGGCCCTTGATCGGCGCTTGGAGCACCGCCTTCTGACCGACCGCCACGACCACCGCGAACGCGATGGGCCAGAAGTTGTCGTTGGCGTACAGCAACATGTTCGCGGCCAACGCGGTGATGTGCGCCGGCAGCAGGAAGGTGTAGACCCCCCACGCGCCGTTGCCGGTGAAGGCCGCCGGTCGCTTCAGCGCCCGCGCCGAGACCATCTCGACGATCATCTCGGTGCCGTATCCGACCGCCAGGGCCAGGATCGGCCACAGCCAGGGCTGCTCGAAACCGAGCACTGTGTAACCCAGGATGTTGAAGACCGTCATCGACATGGCGAAGTTGCGCAGCGCCATGTAGCGCGGGTCCTTGCTGTCGACCCGCGGTACGGCGGGCCGGTCCGTTGTGGGCGTCGGCTGCGGTGCCGTCGCGGACGGCGTGACCGGGGTGGCGAGGGACAGCTCCCTGGTCGCCTCGGGTTGCTTGACGTCCGTCATCGCTTGGTCAACTCCTCGGCTCGACTGGTCAGCATGAAGTCGTGCCACCCGGCGGTCAGGTCGAGCGTCTGCATGTGAGTGGCACCGGTGAGGTCACGCCAGCACAGCTCGGCCTTGACCGGCCGGTCCCCGGCGGCGCCGAGGCCGAAGAACACGTCGAAGCTGCGCTTGCCGGAGTGACCCCCGCCCCCGTCGAGCTGGGCGAGTTGGGTGCGGCCGTCGGCGGTGGTGACCCGCACCTGCGCGCCGTACGCCGGCGAGGAACCGTCGCCGGACAGCGTCGGCCGGGTCAGCCGCAGCCCCAGGAAGTTGCCGTTCCCGGGCTTCTCGTTGCGGTAGTAGGCCGGCGGACCCCACTGGCGGGCCACGGCGAAGTCCTGGCCCCCGTCGCCGTTGGTGTCGGCCACCGCCACACCCCGGGTGGGGATGGGTAGGGCCAGACCGAGTTCCTTGCTGATGTTGGCGTACCGGCCGTTGTCCTCGCGTACCCAGAACGCGAGCTCGTTGTCGCCGGCGAGGTCGTCACCGGGTTCGGCCTTGGGCCACATGTCCGGGTCGGAGAGCAGCAGGTCGTTGCTGATCGCCAACTCCTGCAACCAGTTGAACCGGTTGATGGTGCCCTTCACGAAGCCGGTGGCCTGGACGACAGCCAACCGTCCGCTGTTGTCGAAGTCGGCCATCTTGGCATCCCAGCCCCAACCGATCCAGGCCATGTTCTTGGCGGCGGCCTGGTTGCGGAACGGCGCCTCGCCCCTGCTCAGCATCTTCCGGGCCTGCTCCGGAGTCGAGGCCGTGTTCTGCCAGAGGAAGTTGCTCTCCTCCAGACCCCAGGACTCGGTGATGTTGCTGACGAACGCATCGAACCGTCCGCGCCCCTCCAGGTCGGCGAAGTCGATGGACATGCCCTTGAACGAGTCGTGTCCGAGCACGAGTGACTTGGGGGTGATCGGGTCGCGATTTCCCTCCACCAGGTCGAACCGGATCTGGCCGGGCCTGGACCGGTTGTGGAAGAGCCGGTCCTGTCCGAAGTCGTTGGCCAGGTACAGCTCCGGAAGCAGATCGCCGTCCAGGTCCGCGGAGCTGGCGCCGAGGGTCCAGCCGGTGAAGAACTCCGGATCGCCGCCCACCTGCCTCTCGTAGCTCACCGAGGGTGAGTCACCGGTGGTGGCGCCGGTCCACCGCAGGAGGTACGCGCCACCGGCGTTGTGCGCGTGCGACATCGAGTGGTTCATCTGCACGTGCGGCAGGCCCTGCGGGTCGAGGACCTGGCTGTCCGGGAAGTAGTTGAAGATCCCGATGTCCGGGCGGCCGTCACCGTCGAAGTCGGCCACCGCGACGGCATTGGTGTTCCACAACGGACCGCGGTAGAGGGTGCCAATGGTCTGCTGTGGGATCAGCTCGACCGGGTGGTACGCCGCCAGGCTCAGCGAGGTCACCCCGGGGCGCTGCAGGAACAGCACCGGCGTACGGCCCCAGTAGTAGACGAGCAGATCCATCCGGCCGTCGAGGTTGAAGTCGCCGGGGGTGCAGCCCATCGGGGCGATCGCCGGACCCATCGGCAGCGGGGCTGGATCCAGCACGAACGGTGCGTACGTGGCACCACTGTCCGGGGCCGGGGTGACAATCGCCGCGTCGCTGCGGGTGTCGACAAGGCACAGGTCGTTCGCACCACCCTGGCCGTCCAGGTCGTTGAGCGCCACTGCGGCGCCGACCGACGAGATCCAGGACCGGATGTGCTCGTACCGGGGGTTCACCTGGCGCACGGTGCGCTCCGGCAGGCCGGGCGGCAACGCGATCGGGCGTTCGGTGAACGCGTATCGGGAGGCCAGCGCGCTGCGCTCCTCGGCAGACGCCGAGGGCAGCCGGGCCACCGAGAACAGCCCGGCGACCAGCACCAGGACGAACACGGGTGGGATGAGTCGGCGCAGGATGCCTACGGATTGCGGTGGCAAGTGTCCCCCTCGGGTAGACGGCGCCGGGACATTCGGGTCGGCCGGCAGCGGGCGGTGCGGTCGGACGCGGCGTCTCGGTACGAACCATCGCCATGCTTTCGTCCGGCGCGGCGCGGTGTCTTCTCAGGAATTGCTCTCGAAGCTGTTTACGGCGAAGCGCGCACGGATGAAGAAACGTTTTTCGAAAGCGGTGAGTGCCACTACTCACGACGGTTGTGACTCGGAAGAAAAATGCCCCGGAAACAGTCGTGGACCGCGCCGTCCCCACCCGGAGGACCGGGCGGGGACGGCGGCGGAGCACAGTCAGTCGGGCAGGCCGACGCTCATGTGCAGGCCGCCACGCACCCGCAGTGACAGCATCGGCTCGGGCACCACCGGACGACCCGCCGGACGGGTCAGGCGCAGATCCCGCACCAGCAACGCGGTGGCGAAGGTGGCCTCCATCAGACCCAGGTGATTGCCCACGCAGAACCGGGGCCCCGCGCCGAACGGGATGTACGCGTACCGGGGTCGGTCGACGGAGCGGGCCGGGTCGAATCGCTCCGGGTCGAACCGCTCCGGGTCGTCCCAGAACCGCGGGTTCCGGTGCAGCGTGTACGTGCAGATGAGCACGTCCGCGCCGGCGGGGACGTGGTACCCGCCCACCTCGTCCTCGGCCAGGGCCTTGCGCGGCAGCAGCCACACCGGCGGGTAGAGGCGCATCACCTCCTCCAGCACCATCGAGGTGTAGCGCAGCCGGCCCAGGTCGTCCATGGTGGGCAACCGGTCACCAAGCACCGAGACCACCTCGGCGCGCAGCCGTTCGCGTACCTCGGGGTGCCGGTCGAGCAGGTACAGGGTCCAGCTCAGTGTGCTGGCGGTCGTCTCGTGGCCGGCCAGCAGCAGGGTGACCAGCTCGTCGCGGAGTCGGGCGCGCCCGATGCGCGGATCCCGCTCCCGGCCGGCGGAGGCGATCAGCCGGGACAGCACATCCGCCCGGTCGTCGTCGGCACTGCCGCGCTCAGCCACCAACTGGTCGACGATGCCCTCCAGCCGCCGCCGGGACTGTCGGAACCGCAGCTGCCGGGGCAGCGGGAGCACCGGTGGCACCGCGCTCAACGTCGCCAGTTCGAACATCGCCTGGTCCTGCACGGCGGCGAAGTCACCGCCGATGGTCGGGAACCGGCCCAGGTCGGTGTCGAGCAGAGTGCGGCCCAGCACCCCCAGCGTCAGCGAGGTCATCTCGTCCGACATGTCGACGACGTCGCCGGCCCGTCGTCGGAGGCGCTCGACCAGGGCCGCGGCCTCCTCCGCCACCTGACCGGCCTGGGCGGCGATCCGCCGGCTCTGGAACGCCGGCTGAATCACCTTGCGCTGCTTGCGCCACAGCTCACCCTCGCTGGTGAGCAGACCGTCGCCGAGCGCCCGCCGGGCGTGCACCAACCCGATGCCCTTGTGGTAGTTGGCGGCGTTGTCGGCCAGCACGTGCTTGGCGTGGTCCGGGTGGTTGAAGAAGTACAGGCTCTTCGGGCCGACGGGCAGCCGCGCCGCGTCGCCGTACCGTTGCGCGGCCGAGGTCATCATTCCCAGCCGGTCGCGATTCATCACCAGCAGCATGCGGAGCGCCGCGAGGCGCGGCGGACCGGGCGGCGTCCGGCGGGCCCGCGTCGCGACGCTCACGTCGTGGCCCCGCTGTGCGCACGCTCCAACTGGCGGAACTGACCGTCGACGAAGACCAGCGCATCGTCGGCGTTGCGGTCCAGCGCCACCAGCCGGCCGATGAAGATGCTGTGGTCCCCGCCGTCGTACGCCTGCCACAACTCGCACTCGAAGTGCGCGATCGCGCCGACCAGCAGCGGCGAGCCGGTCCGGCTGCCGGGCTGCCACTCGGCGAACTCGAACTGCTCCCGGCCCAGCGGCCGACGCCGGTCGGCGAAGTAGCGGGCCACCGGCTCCTGCGCCGCGGCGAGCACCGAGACCCCGAACTGCCCGGCCTCGGTCAGTGCGCCGTGCATCATCGCGTCCCGGCCGACACAGACCAGGGCCAGCGGCGGATCCAGGGAGACCGCGGTGAATGAGTTGGCCGTCATGCCGTGCGGGGTCGGGCCGCCTACGGTGACCACCGTGACGCCGGTGGCGAAGGCGGCGAGTGCCCAGCGGAGTGTCTTCGAGTCGGTCACCAGGCCGGTGGGTTGGGGATGAGCTGTCACAGTGACTCCTGGGGTCGCCGGTCAGGCCCGTACGCCCGCGGCGTACGGCTTGAGCGCGGCCTCCAACGCCTCGGGCACCCGGGTGGGGACGGTGCGGGTGTTGGGGCCGCGCATGCACGCCACGCGCTGCGAGCCGCGGGCGACGAGGAGTTCGCCGCCGCCGGCGTCCAGCCGGACGTAGTCGAAGCCGAACTCGACCTGGGTCTGCGCCAGCTCACGCAGGTGCATCCGGACGGCCAGCTCGTCGAAGGCGGTGATTTCGGCGAAGAACTCGCAATCGACCCGCAGTGTGAACAGCTTGAGATCCGCCCGGAGGTCGGCCAGGACCGCCGGCGCCTTCTCCTTGAGGAACATCTCCCGGCACCGCCCCTGCCACCGCAGGTAGTTGACGTAGTAGACGTTGCCGACGAGGTTGGTCTCTTCGAACCCGACCGTGTGCCGGTACTCGAACCAGCGCTCCACCGTCGTCACCTCCCCTCGGTAAGGATCGCGAACACCACCGGCTCGTCGACGCCGCGTACCGCGGTGACGAAGGCCGCCACCCGCAGCTCGCCGGCCCCGAACACCGTCCAGCCGGGGCGCGGCGAGGGCAGCAGGGTCAGCGGTCCGCCGGGCTGGCCGCCGGACTTCTGCACACACTCCAGCGCCGTCCAGACCCGCGTCGCGGCCGTGTCGGCGTCCTCACCGGTGTCCGCGGCAACGAGCCGGGCCAGGCCGGCGTGCTCGCCGAGCAGGCCGTCCCACACCGTGTCGTCGCGGTGGAGCACCGTTTCGACGTCGCAACCGAGGGCCCCGGTCGCGGTCACCGCCAGGGTCAGCCGCGCGCCGTGCGCCACGGACAGCGTCCGCCCGCCCGCGATCTCCGGGCGGCCGTCGGGGCGGTAGGTCACCTCGACCGGCTCGCCGGTCGAACGCCGCGCCGCGATGCGCGACCGGGCCCGCCGCACGGCCAGGTGCCCGCCCGGCTGGTCGACCGGCTCGGTCGGGCCGTCCGGCTCGACAGCCACGGCCACCTGCGCGCCGAGGACGTCGCCCAGCGCCCGCTCCAGATACGGCCCGAGTAGCGGCGCCACCCAGGGGCCGCGACCGTCCTGCTTGCGCACGGCACGCAGTCGCAGGCCCTCCCAGCGCTCCACGACCTCGCCGGCCGTGGTCCGCAGGACGACGTCGTAGACGTAGGTGTCGCCGTCGCGGCTGCGCTCGGTGGCGCAGTAGCGCAACTCACCCCGGCCGGTCAGCTTCTCCCCCGCCGGGTGGATCCGCTCCACCCCGGTCGGCAGCAGCGTGGCGTCCGGCACGCAGACCTGGTTGCCGTGCATCAGCGCGTCCCGCACACCGGGGTCACCGAGCAGCAGGCGGTCTGGCACGAACCGGGCGAACCAGTCGACGTCGTCGAGTGCCTCCACCTCGACGTCGACGTGGCGGGCGGCGGCCCGCCGGTAGCGGCGCAGCCGCTGGAACCGGTCACCCTGGAACAGCACGTCGCCGTACAGATCGTCGGCCGGTGACATCGACACCGGGGCGATCTCGTCGCAGACCTGGTCGGGCGGGCCGTCGGGGGCCACCGTGTCGGTGAAGCGCATCGTCGCGGTGAAGTGATCGGCGGCGAAGCCCGTCTCCTCGCTGCGGATGGCGACCTGGACGGTGTCGTCGTCGGTCACCGTCGCGGCCACCCGGATCCGGCTGCGGCCGTACGGCGGAACGATGATCGGCCGGAGGAACTCGGCCCGCTCGATGACCGGCACCCGCCCGTCGCCGGTGACCGCACCGGCCACCTGGGCCATCGCCTCCATGCCGAACACCGCCGGGAAGAGCAGGTTGCCGTCGAGGAGGTGGTCGGCCAGGTAGAGGTCGGTACCGACGTTGAGGTCGACCTCGGTGACCAGCTCCACGCCGTGGTACCGGATCAACGGCCGTTCCACGAACCGCAGCAGCGGCAGCTCCGGCAGGTCGTAGCGGACCGTGTCGATGCCCTCGGTGCGGCCGCTGATCACCACAGTGCCGGGCGCGTCCGGGTCGGCCAGCAGCCGGCGCAGGATCGCGATGCCCTGGTCCGGCGTGACCGGGGTGACCCCGTCGCGGGTGAGGGACTCGATCACGGAGAGCCGTTCGCCCATGCCGACACCCGACCAGACCGACCACTCGAGGCAGACAGCCCGGCATCCCGGGTGCCGTCGGCCGAACTCCTCGGTGGTCTCGGCCAGCCAGTCGTTGGCGGTGGCGTAGTGCGCCTCGCCGCGCAGCCCGGCGCGGCCGATGATGCTGCCCAGGGTCACCAGCAGCTTGAGCCGGTCCGGGTCGACCGCTTCCAGGGTGGCCTTCAGTCCGTCGATCTTCGGCGCGAGCGTGGCCCGGAAGTCCGCCAGGTCCAGCCTGGCCAGCGAGGCGGGCTCGTTACGGCCGGCACCGTGCAGGACCGCGGTGACCGGGCCGAGCTGCGCGGTGAGTTCGGCGACGGCACGACGTACCTGGTCGGCGTCGGTGATGTCGGCGCGGGCGTAGCGGACCGTCACCCCGGCCTCGGCGATCCGGGCCAGGTTGGCCGCCAGCTCGGTGTCGGACGCCGGGTCGGAACGGCCGAGCAGGGCCAGGCTCGCCCCGCTGTCGGTGGCCATGGCGAGCGCGCACTCGGCGGTGATGCCCTTGCCGCCGCCGGTGACCAGCAGCACGTCGTCCGCGCCGAGCGCGGGACGGGGCCGGGCGGCACGCACCGGCATGGCGCGCAGCGTCGGCACCCGGCGTACGCCGGAGATGTCGAAGTGCACCTCGCGATAGTCGGCGGTGCCCGCCACCTCGGTCACCACTCGGTCCACCACGGCCGCGTCGTCGGAAAGGTGGACGATGGTGACCCGGGCGCGGGGTGCCTCCAGCCGGAGGGTCTTGGCCAGGCCGGCCGCGCCGCGACCGTGCTGGACCAGCACGTATCGCGTGCCAGGGGCACCGCCGAGTACCTCCCGGGCCCCGGTCAGCGCCAGGTCGAGCGCCTCCTCCGGGCAGGGGTCGGGCAGGCAGACCAGCACCCCGTCGCCGAGGTTCGCCCGTTGCAGGGCGGTGGCCAACCGGTCGGCCCACTGGTGTCCGGGCGCGGCGTGCACCCGCCACCGGCCGGTCTCCTCGGGAGCCACCCGCGCGGGCGCGGGCAGCTCGTCCAGGTCCAGCCGCCAGGGCCGGGCCCAGGCGGCGGCTCCGGCCACCAGCGGCTCGGTCACCGACCCGGCCTGCCCCGCCGTACCGGCCAGCTCATCCAACGCCTCGGCCAGCTCGCGGACGGTGGCCGTGGCGAAGTTGGTGGGCAGCGCCGCAGTCGGCACACCCATCCGCTGGGCGAGGTCGTTGACCACCTGGCCGACGGTGATCGAGCTGAGGTGCAGGTCGTCCAGGAGGTGGCTGTCCGGCTGCACCGTCTCCAGCGGCAGTTCCGCCCGCTCGGCGGCCAACTGGCGCAGCTGTTCCTCGGCGGACTCGCCGAGCAGGTCTGCGACCATCGGCTCGGCGGGCCGGGCTGCCGGCGTGAGCGCCGCCGCGGCGGCGGCCTCCGGCAGCCGTAGCGGCGGCGCCTGCTCACACGGGCTGGCCAGGAAGGAGAACCGCTGGCCGATCTGGAGCGGCCGGATCAGCCGGCCGTGGAACAGCCCGCTGTCCACCGGCGCCGCACCAACCACGTACGCCGCGCCGACCACCTTGAGCAGACTGGCGATCGACTCCTCGTCGGTGTCCAGGGCGACCGCTGGTACGTCGGTGGTCCGGGACGCCAGCCCGGTCAGCACCCGGCCCGGCCCGACCTCGACGAACAGGTCGACGTCCTTCGCGGCGAGGGTGACCGCCAGGGTGAACAGCACCGGATCGGTGATCTGGCGGCTCAGCAGGGCGGGCACGTCCGTGTCGGCCGGCAGCACGTCGCCGGTGACAGTGGAGACCAGCCGCCGGTCCAGCGGCCGGAACGGCTCGTCGGCCAGCGCCGCACCGAACGCCGAGGCGGCCGGGGCCACCAGCGGCGAGTGGAACGCGTGCGAGACGGACAGGACGGAGGCGTTCAGCCCCGCGTCCGACGCCCTCCGGCACGCAGCCCTGACCGCGTCCTCGGCACCGGCGATCACGGTGTGGTCGGGGCTGTTGTAGCCGGCGATCACCACCGGCAGGTCGGCGATCAGCGGGTGGACGGCCTCCGGCGCGGCACCGAGGCTGGCCATCGTGCCGGACGCGCTGTGCCGGGCCATGGTCTGGCCACGCACGGCGGCGATACGCAGCAGGCCCGCCTCGTCGATCGCGCCGGCCCAGTGCAGCGCGGAGATCTCGCCCAGGCTGTGACCGACCGCCACGGCGGCCTCGATGCCGAGCGTGGTCAACGCCCGCAGGCCCGCGGCGGAGCCGGTGACGATGCGCGGCTGGGCCACCTCGGTGGCCACCACGTCGCCGCCGGTGGGCAGGTTCGCGCGCTGGTACACCTCCTCCGCCTCGGCGAACCGGCGACGCAGCGCGCCGCCGCTGACGCCCCGTCCGGAGCCCTGGCCGGGAAAGAGGAAACCGATCCGTCCCGGCCCGCTGACGTGGCCGACCAGGCAGCGGCCGTCGGCGGAGAACATCCGGGTCTCCCCGGCCTCCACCGAGTCGCGTACCTTGCGCAGCCGCCGCTCGGCGTCCTCGGGCGAGGAGACGACCACGGCCGCCCGGAAGGGCTGCTCGCGCAGCTCACCGTGCAGGGTCGCGGCCAGGTCGGCGAGCTGGGCGTACGCCAGGGACGGCACGAACTCGATCAGCTGGTCCAGCCGCTGCACCAGGTCATTCGGGGTGGGTGCGTCGACCACCAGCAGTTCGGCGTCCTGGAGGCCGGTGGCCAGCGCGCGGGTACGGGTGTCCAACGTCGACCTGCGCCGTGATCGGGAGTTGTCCAGGACGATGTGGGTGTTGATGCCGCCGAACCCCATCGCGGTGATCCCGGCGCGAACCGGTGTGTCCGCGGGCCAGGCCTCCGCCCGGCGCAGTGCCCGCAGCGCGGGGGTGCCCTCGCTGATCAGCGCGTGCGGGTCCACGCAGCCGATGGCGGGCGGCAGCACCTCCTGGTGCACCGCCATCGCCGCCTTGATCAGGCCGGCCACTCCGGCGGCTGCCTTGGTGTGACCGATCATTCCCTTCACCGAGCCGATCGCGGCCGGCGGCGCCGTCGGGTCCGCCTCGGCGCGGGCGAGCGACAGCGCCTCCAACTCGGTCGCGTCGCCGACCTTGGTGCCGGTGCCGTGGCCCTCGAACAGCCCGATGGTCTCGATGCCGAAGCCCGTGCGCTCGTACGCGCGGCGCAGCGCCAGCTGGTAGCCGTTGATCTCGGGTCGGGTGATGCCGCCCTTGCCGTCGGAGGAGATGCCCCAGCCTGCGATCGAGGCGTAGATGCGGTGCCCTCCGGCGCGGGCCTCGTCCTCCCGCATCAGCACCACCATGCCGCAGCCCTCGCCCGGCCAGAAGCCGTTGGAGGAGCGGTCGTAGACCCGCATCTCGCCGGTGGCCAGCGCACCGGTCTTGGCGAAGCCGATGATCTCGAACGGGTCGATGGAGAGGTCGACGCCGCCGGCGACCGCGACGTCCACGTCGCCGTCGATCAGCGTCTTGCAGGCGGTGGCCACCGACAGCAGCGACGAGGAGCAGGCACCGTCGACTGTGTATCCGCCACCGTTGAAGTCGAAGTGGTTGCAGATCCGCCCGGCGATGGTGTTCGACAGGGCACCGGCCAGGGTGTCCTCGTCGATCTCCGGGAACGGACTCTTGAAGGTGGCCTCGAAGCCGTCCAGGAAGGTGGCGAGCTGGTCGTCGTCCCAGTCCTGCTCCTTGAGCGCCGCGCCGACCATCCGCCGCACGTACGGCCAGCGGAGGCGGAGCTGATTCGCGCGGGAGAACTCACCGGTGAGGCTGTTGCCGATGACCACGCCGGTCCGCTCCCGGGGCAGCCCTTCGGCCATCGGGAAGCCAGCGTCGGCCAGCGCGGCGGCGGCGACGTCCAGCGCCAGCCAGTGGGTGAGGTCCGTGGAGCGGAAGGTGCTGCCGGCGATCTTGTAGGCCACCCGGTCGAACTCGTAGCCCTCGATGACCGCCGCGTTGCGCGAGTAGAACTTGTCCGGGGTCTTCGGATCGGCGTCCCAGTAGTCGTCCAGCTTCAACCGCACGTCGGGCAGCCGCCGGAAGGCCCGCCGGCCAGCCAGTGCGTTCTCCCACAACTCCCGCGGAGACGTGGCGTCGGGATAGCGGCACGCCATGCCCACCACAGCGATTCTTGTCATACTGACTACGCCCTTCCTCAAACGCCCGGCGCAGCACGGAACAATTCGCGCACGGTCTTCGGTGAATGAAGCAAATCAACTATTCCGAATCGGCACGAGCGCGTTCCTGATCCGTTGCCGCCACACTTCGTACGCGGGGAAGCCGTTCGCCGGGGCCACCCCGATCCGGGTGTCGTCGGTGACCGCCGAAGCGTCCCGTGTCGACAACCCGCACAGCACCCGGGTGGCCACCTCGTTGTGCGGCACCGTCAGGCCGGCGCGCACCCGGGCCCCGGCCGCGAAGGCCGACCCCTGGGCCAGGTCGCCCCGGTACGACCCGGACAGCTCGCGCAGCCGCTGCAGCCCCGCCTCGTCAGCGCCGCCGGCATAGGTGGCGGCCAGCCCGGCACCGGCCCACAGGTCCGCCCGACGCCGCTCCGGGAACCCGGCGAACAGGCGGGCCAACCGGTCCGGATCGGCCCCGACCACGAACCAGGAGGCCCGGCCGACGCCCTGGTCGATGGCCCGCACCGCGTACCTGCCCGGGTCGTCGCCGGGCCAGGGAAAGGTTTCCTCGCGGTAGCGCTGCTCGACGTAGCGTCCGGTGCGGAAGTACGCCTGGTGGAAGCCGTAGCCGTCCAGCACCAGCCAGCGCAGCAGCGGGTCCGGCGCGTACAGCCGGGACCAGAGGAACCGGGGCAGCCGGGCCATCGCCCAGCCCACCCCGACGTACGCCATGTAGACGTGCGGGTCGCCGGGGCCGGCGAGGAACTCGGCCACCCGCCCGCCCCGCCCGGGCAGCGCGTCGCGGATGCTCAGGCCCATGGCCGCGCCTTCGTAGGCGAAGCCGCGCCAGGTGGGCGCCAACCGCTCCAGCGGGGCCACGACGTCGGCCACGACGCGGGCCTCCGCGGCCTCGCCGAAGCCGGCGAGGAAGGACCCGCCGACGGTCTCCAAGCGCTCACGCGTCGCCTCGTCAGTGACGTGGAAGCCCCGGACGTCACACCTCGTCTGGGAGATGTCCGGAGTCAGGACACGCCGTCGCAGCCTTCGCCAAGCTCTCATCAGCACCCCCAGGGCAATAGATATGTCGCCAATATTCGCAGCCCGGGCGAGGACATTCTTCTTCTTTGTTGCGGCGCTTTGCACCGACCTCGGGCAGGCAGGGGCCGCGCCCGGAAAATGGGCGCCAGAACGGGTAGCGGGAATCGCTACGACACGCGCGTCGCGGGCACCGGGAAATGAGCGCGGATGCGGCGGCGCCACACTTCGTAGTCCGGTTCGGCGTCGTCGGCGAGGCTGTCGACCGCGACGTCGTCGGCCAGGGCGGCGGCAGCCTCGACCGACATGCCGGCCAGTGCCGTCAGCGCGACCTCGGTGTGCGCCGGCTGGAAACCGGAGAAGTGACGGGCCTTCGCCGCGAAGACCGCGCCCTGCGCCAGGTGCGCGTGGTCCTCTCCGGCGGCGTCCACCAGCGAGCGCAGGCTGCCGAGGTCGGCGCCGCCGGCGAACGTGGCCGCCAGGCCGACGCCGCTCCACAGGTCCGCCTGCCGGGCGGGCGCGAACCGCCGCACCGCCGCGGCGACGTCCGCCGCGCCGGCCCCGTGGATGAACCAGAGCGCCCGGCCGATGCCCTGGTCGACGGCGCGCGGGAAGTAGTCCGCCCGCCCCTGCCAGGGGTACGCGGGCAGCAGCTCCTGCCGGGTCACCCACCGCTCGGTCTCGAAGTACGCCCGGTCGAAGCCGTAGCCGTCGACGGCCAGCCAGCTCATTGTCGGGTAGTAGGGGGTGCCGGTCAGATCCGGCAGCACACCCTTCCACAGTGGGCGCGGCAGGCGGGCCATGGCGAACCCGATGCCGATGTAGGTCAGGAAGGTGTGCGGCCGGCCCGGACCGGAGAGCAACTCCCGGGCTCGGTGACGGCGTGGCCCCGGCATCGCGTCGATGACGGTGAGCGCCATCGCCGCACCCTCGTACGCGAAGCCGCGCATCTCCGGTTCGACCAGTTCCAGACGACGCTCCAGCTCCCACTGGTCGCGCATGTCGATGCCCCACTCGAACCCGCAGATCACCGCCTGCGGAATCGCCTCGAGGCGGCGGGTCACCGGGCCGGGCGTCACGGGGAAGCCGCGGCGGGCGAAGGTCGTCTCCGCCAGTGACGGCGTCAGGACCAGCCGCCGTATCGAACCCACTGTCGTCGGCATCGTCGTCCTCCCTCACGGCCCGGCGACGTGCCGCGGCCGGCGTACCCATCGTCGTACGCCGGCCGCATCTCGCGCGCCTTCGTTCATGCGCTCCCGGTCACCGTCAGCGTCGCGCCGCCCGGACCCGGGGCCGGCGTAGCAGCACGACGGCCACGACCACGACCAGCAGCAGGTCCAGCACGAGGAGGCCCACGCTGAGCGGGTCGTCGGCACCGTGCTGGTGCCCACCGGGCCCGACCGAGGGGGCGTCGGCGGCCACCGAAACGGGCGGTCCGCCAGCGGCCACTGTGAACCGGGTCGTGCCACTCAGTTGCCGTCCGTCGGTCAACAGCACGTGGTACGCGGCCAGATACGCCCCGGCGGTCTGAACGCGGACGGGCAGCACCAACCGCTGCTCCTCCAGCCTCGCCGGACCGGCGGCTATCGACCGGCTCTGACCGGCCGGCGCGACGGCCAGATGGAACTCCCTGGCCCGCACCGTGCCCTCGAAGGTGACCACCACCTCGGCCGGTGGACCGGCCACTGTCGCGCCGTCCGCCGGCGTCACCGCGGCGACCCGGGCGGTCGGGTTGTCGGTGAGTGCGGCCAGCGCCACCACCGCGCAGACCACTGCGGCGAGGAGGTACCCGAACCACCGGGACCCGGGCCCCGATCGCGCTGCTTCCGGCACCGTCACGACATGCTGGGCGCCACGGTCAGCCGTGGGGCGCAGTTGCAGGCCATCAGCGCGGACTCGGCCCGGTTGGGCCGTAGGTGCAGGATGATCGCGATCACCATCGGCAGGAACACCACGGTGTTGTAGAACAGGTGGAGCTCGACCCGGGGCAGGACCAGCTGCAACATGCTGGTGGGAACCGAGCGGCCGAAGAAGAACGTGCCGGTCTGAGCCTGCACGAAGAGCATCAGGTGCTCGATGTGGTGCCAGAACTGGATCCCGAAGGCGATCATCCACCAGGTGCGTGACCGGCCCACGAAACCGCCGCGCAGCAGCCACAGGCCGACCAGCATCACCAGCGCGTACGCGTAGTGCAGCCATTCGGAGGTGACAAGCCAGGGGAAGTACAGGCCGAGCACTCCGCGCGCCTGCGGCACGGGCCAGCCCAGCGCCCAGATCTGGAACGCCTGCGTGAGGTGCTCGGCCCAGTGCGCCAGCACCACGACCATGAACAGGTTCAGCGCGGTACGGTGGTGGGCACCGTTCCACCAGTTGGTCGGGCCGACCCTCCCGGTTCGCGCCGCGTCAACACTCATCCTGGCCTCCAGTCGCCGTAGCGGTCGCCGCCCGAGCCCTACGGACGGCATCCCCTCCCACCCTTCCGGGTCGCGGCGCATCGGCTTTCTTCCACAATGCTCAGTTGGCGCCGGACCGGATGCGGTGCGGTGGTCAGCCGTGGCGCTGGGGCGGCGGTCCGGTCACCGGATCGGCCACCTGCCGGGCGCCGACCAGGGAAGCCGCCGACCAGGCGGCCCAGGCCGCGGCGTCGACCAGCGACCGGTCTTCCGGGTGGTGGCGGCGGAACTCCTGGACCACCTCCTCGTCGACCTGGTACGAGGCGACCGCGGTGAGCAGCGCCAACCGCGCGGCGGCCCGGTCCGCCGGTGCCAGGTCGGCGATCAGCCGCTCGCACCAGTCGGTGCTGATTCCGGTCTCCCTCCCCCGCCACTCCGAGAGATGCGCGGTGACCAGGTCGCGTACCTCCGGGGAGAGCGCGCGCTCACCGGCGGCGCGGAAGACCTGGTCGGCCCGGCCCACCGCGGCGGCCACCGCCGGCCGGGGCGCCGCCCAGGCGGTGGCCGCGCGCAGCGGCGCGGCGGGCAGCAGCCCAGCGGCCCGGCCCGGCTCGCGCGGCTCCCGCAGGGTGGGACGCAGGACCCGGCTGATCCCCTGCTTGAGTCGGCGACGGGGCCACGGAGCCAGGCCCGGCGGCAGCAGGAAGTTCGCCAGGAACACGTTCACCATGCGGGTCAGGTAATGAAAGGCGACGACCACCCCGATCAGTTCCGCGCGGTCCGCCGGGGACAGCCCGGCAGGCGGCGGCGCGGCGTCGTCGGACTGGTGTGCGGTACGCGCCCACGCCGCCGCGACGCGCAGCTCCGGCTCGGTGATGTCCTGCATCCGGTCGCCGGCGACCGCCTCGGCGGCGTGCTCGCCGGACAGGTCGTACATGCCGACGGTGTGCATGTCCGCGCAGTACGGGCAGGTGTTGGCCACCGACACCGCCGCGGCTACCGCCTCCTTGGTGGCCCGGTCCACCGGCCCCACCGTGACCAGGGGTTCCCGGGTCAGCGCCCAGTACGCGGCCAGCACGTCCGGTGCCGGAGAGTGCATCAACGCCGGCGGCACCACGAGTCGCATCTCGTCGGCCACCTGCGCGTACACCTCGGCGACCAGCCCGTTGGCCGACCCTGGGGAAACCGGGGACACGTACCTGACCTGCCGACGCACCATTGAGGACGCTACCCGCCCGGCGACCATCTCCGTCCTCCATCCGTCGTCGTGTTCCCGGTCAGTATCAGCGGGCGGCGGTCGCTTGGAGTGGGGCCGACCGGTCCAGCGCACGACCGGAGAAGCCCGGGGTTTTTCTCCAGATTCAGAGGGTTCCGTGCGAGCGCAACGACGAAGATGCGGCCCCTGTCGTGCTGCCGTCACGATGTGGGAAAGCGATCCGTGAGCGGTGTCCGGTGGGTCACCGCCGCGGGTCCGGCACGACGGCCACGGCACTGACCGGCCCGGCGGGCACCTCCTCCGGTCGCGCGTCCGCCAGGCGGACGACCCGTACCGGCGCGCCGACCACGGACAGGAGGCGATGCGGTGCAGCCCGACGAATCCGAGCGCAATCCGGATCGGACCCTCGTGCTAGAGGCGTTCGCGGACACCATCATTCCCGGCGAGAAACGGTTTCCCGGGGACCGCAGTGTGGCCGGGGTGTCAGCCGGCGGTGGTGCGGTGGCGGCCGGTGCGGTCGAGCTTCTCGAGAACCCGGCCGGCGGTCTGGCCGAAGGGTTGGACTCCCTGGTGTTCTCCCTCAACGACCACGCACGGGAGTACGCGGCCGACCACGGCCTGACGCCGGATCCGACGGTGCCGCCGTTCGTGGCGCTGCCGTTCGACCACCGCACCGCTCTGGTCGCCGACCTCACCAAACCGGATCACCCGGAAAAGCAGATGTGGGTGGGCCTGGCCCTGTTCAGCAACATGGCCTTCGACAGCGCCGCCCACCTCAGCACGCCCGCCGCGCTGGCCGCCGGCCACCCAGGGCTGCTCACCATCGGCTACGAACAGCCGCAGGCCGACGGCATCTGGCGGTTCGAGTCCTTCTCCTACGGCCGGCAACTGGCCGACCTCCACCCCGACACGACGGCGACGGGCAGCCCCGCATGACCAGCATCGAATCGACAGACGTTCTCATCATCGGCAGCGGCTTCGGCGGGGCCATCCCCGCGTACCACCTCGCTGCGGGCGGTGCCCGCGTGACCGTCCTGGAGCGCGGCCCGTGGCTGCGCGGCGAGGAGTTCGACCACGACTTCCTGCTCGGCTCGTCGTACACCCGGGTCTTCGACTTCGTGGTGGGCGACGGCATGAGCGTGCTCGGCGGCAACTGTGTCGGCGGCGGAAGCGTTGTCTACTTCGCCACCATGCCGCGCGCGCCGCGCTTCGTCTTCGAGCGACGCGGCAGCATCGGCCGCCGGATGTGGCCCGGCTCGATCAGCCGGGACGCCCTCGAACCCTGGTACGACCGGGTCGCCGAGGCCCTGCCGATCACCCGGCAGACCTGGGACAAGATCCCGTACGCCGGTGGCCTGTTCGGCGCGGCCTGTCGGCACGCCGGGCGCACCGCCAACCCGGCGCCGTCCGCCGTCGACGTGGACATGTGCACCAACTGCAACTGGATGATGTCCGGCTGCCGGTTCGACGCCAAGCGCTCACTGCTGCTGAACTACCTGCCGGCGGCGCTCGCCCACGGCGCGGAGATCCGGCCGCTGCACGAGGTGCAGCAGATCTCCCGTAACGACGACGGCGGCTACCGGGTGCACTACCGGATCGTGGACGGCGAGGACTACCGGATCCTGCACGACGAAGGTGCGATCGACGCGAAGCTCGTCATCGTCGCGGCGGGTGCCGGTGCCACACCGGTGATCCTGCAACGGTCGGAGCCCGGGCTGGGCACCATGCCGCACGCGGTGGGGCGCTACTTCTCCGGCAACGGGGAGCGACTGAACACCGCCGTCTTCGACGAGGACCGGGTCCGAGACGTGCTCGGGCTTTCCCGACCGGACGGGCGGGCCTACGAGGCTTACCAGATCGGGCGCGGCCCGACGGTGGCCAGCTGGGACCGGCTCGACGGCAACCTGCCCGAGTTCGAGCGCTACTCACTGGAGCAGCTCTACTTCCCGCCGGGGCTGGGCACCATCCTGGCGCAGGCGCCCGACGCCAGCGGCCCGACCTGGTTCGGGGTGGACAAGAAGGAGATGCTGCGCCGCTGGAAGTCCTGGCTGACGATCTTCATCATGTCCGAGGACGACAACGAGGGCGTCTTCGGGCCGCCGCCGGAGACCGGCAACGCGCACCGCTTCTCCCAGCAGATGCTGGGGCACGGTCCGCTGAGCTACCGGCCCACCGCGAACACCCGGCGGGGCTGGTCGCTGGCCGACGCCGACATCAAGGACATCCTGGAACGCGACGGGCTGGCCCGGGTCGAGCCGTGGACGAACGACCTGGTCGGCGCGTACACGGTGCACCCGTTGGCGTCCTGCCGGATCGGCGACGACCCGGCCACCTCGGCGCTGGACGACCGGCACGAGCTGCGCGGACACCCCGGAATCTTCGTCACCGACGGATCGGCGGTCCCCGGTGCGCTCACGGTGAACCCGGCGTTCACGATCGCCGCCCTTGCCGAACGCGCCATGCCGGGCATCATTCGGGCCGCGCAGGAGCGGGGGGTCTCCGTCACCTACGGGGCGCCGTCGCCGGACGGCGAGACCGCCGGCCGCCGGGCGGTGTTCGCCCGCTGAACAGTCGGGCGTCGGCCGGCCAGGCGCCGGCCGGCGCCTGTTCTTCCGAGGGAGAATCGGTGCGAAAGCTCATCGCGAGGGTCGCTCGACGCGCCACGGCGTTGCAACTCCGGCACGTCGCGCCAGTCCCGCCGAGCCGGGCCGACGGCCCGGTGGCGGCCGTGTACCAGCAGATCGAACGGGACTTCGGGATGCTCGCACCGCCGGTGGCGCTGCACGCGGCCTCTCCGGTCGTGCTCGCCGCGGCCTGGACCATGCTGCGCGAGGCGCTGCTGGCGTCCGGGCAGACGGGCCGGGAGGCCCGGGAGGTGGTTGCCGCCGGGGTTTCCCAGGCCAACCGTTGCCCGTACTGCGTGGACGTGCACGGTGGCACCCTCGCCGGTCTGCTGAGCGGCCCGGACGCCGCCGCCATGCTGACCGGGCAGTTGGCCGACCTGCGGGACCCGCAGCTGCGTGAGCTGGCCCGCTGGGCCGTCCACGGCGGGCCGCCGCCGTTCCCGCCCGAGCACGGTCCCGAACTCGTCGGCGTCGCTGTGGTGTTTCACTACCTGAACCGGATGGTCAACGTCTTCCTGCCGGACTCGCCCCTGCCGCCGGTGCCCGGCCCGGTCGCGGCGGTGCTGCGGCGGGGTGCGGCCCGGATCCTGGCCGGGCTGGCCGGCAGGACCGTGGTCCCGGGCGAGTCCCCGGGCCTGCTGCCTCCGGCGACGGTGCCGCCGGACCTGTCCTGGACCGGCGACCGGCCGCACCTGGTGGCGGCGTTCGCCCGGTCCGCAGCGGTGGTCGACGCGGCAGGCGAACGCAGTGTCCCGGCACCGGTACGCCGGCTGTTGACGGCGCAACTCCCTCGCCTTGGCGCGCCCCCGTCCGTCCTGGACGCGCGCCCGGCCGCCCTGCGACTCCGTTGGCTCGACGAGTGCGTCGCGGGCCTGCCGGAGTCGGACCGCCCGGCGGGGCGCCTGGCGTTGCTGGTGGCGTTCGCCTCCTACCGGGTCACCGCCGCCGATGTCGACCGGGTACGCGCCCAGGGGTACGACGACCGGGGTCTCGTCGAACTGGCCGCCTGGTCGAGCCTCACCGCCGCCCGTCACCTGGGCGCGCGCGCCCTTCGCGTCGCGCCGGCCCCGACGGCGGGCTGGAGCCGGCGCACCATCGGTTGATCCTGCGAGGCGTACGGCCCGCCCGACGGCTCCTGGATGTCGCTGGCCGCGGCTTCAGGTGGCAACGACGAGGCCCGTCTCGTACGCCTCCCTGAGCAGTAGGACGCGCCCCTCGGGTGTGTCTCACACGGTTGTCCCACGGACGGGATGGTCGATCGGGGTCGGTCAGGCAACCCTCGCCCCCATCCTGGTAGGGACCGTGCCGAGTGGCATGAGGCGGTGCGGCCGACGGGATTCCACTGCCGCTCCTCCTATTGTTCACCGGGCCGGACGACGGTCTTTGGAATCCGCCCCGACTGATTATCCGGGCCCGATCGAAACCAGCGCGACGAGCGGCTGATCCACCTATCCGGCACCCGATTGAGAATTGACGAATATCGGCCACGCGACCCCGGCCCGAGAAATTCAGGCAGCAATTCTTTTTAATAGAAAAACAAATACTGGCATTCCGGAAAACTCCGACTATGCATTGCAATAGATCCGACCAAAAGCGTGAGCAAATAATCTTACCTTCCGCTCGTCGCTCCGGTCAATAATCTTTTTCAGTCAACAAAGCGCCAGATTCACTGAAGGTAGCCAGACCGCCGGGTACATGATCGACAATTACCGACGTTTCGCGTCAAACCGCAGCCCAGGGGCACCGTATGCGTTACCAGTTTCCACATTGGCCACTCTCGGCAACCCCGGTGGAAAGTGGGTCGCACCGCTATCCGCATGGATGACTGTCGAGCTTCATATGAGTGTCAGAAGCACTGCTCAAGGCGTTCCTCTCTTCACGATTGCGGTCTATTGCCCTCGATGATCAGCAGTATTGTCAATCGCTCTGGGCTGGGCTAGCCTCGACCGGAAGCGGTGCCCATCGGGGCGGCGGGAGTGAGGCAGTAGGGCATACCGGCGCAATCATATGCATCACTACCGCGCTCGATGGGACCGAAACCGCGATGCTTTACACGACAATTATTACCACCTAGTACGAAAAATCGCCGGACAGGTCAGGGGGAGGCATCATGGAGGAATCGACCAAGCAGGCCGTGAATCGCGCGATCAGCACCATGCGAGAGAATCTCGGCGAGCAGCTCACCGTCGACGACATGGCCAGGGCTGCCATGTTCAGCAAGTTCCACTTCACCAGGATCTTCCAGCGGACCACCGGGGTCTCCCCGGGCCGCTTCCTGTCCGCGCTGCGTCTGCAACGCGCCAAACAACTGCTGATCTCCACCACACTCAACGTCGCCGACATCAGCCTCCGGGTGGGCTACAACAGCGTCGGCACCTTCAGCTCGCGGTTCACCCGCAGCGTCGGCATGTCGCCGACCACCTACCGGCGCCGCGCCGGCTACGCCCCGCAGATCGCGACCGATCCGGAACCGGCCCCGCTCTCCGAAGCCCGGGTACACGGCCGCATCCCCTCGCAGCCGGGCCGGCCGAACGGGCCGGTCTTCGTCGGCCTCTTCACGGACCGCATCCCCGAGGGTCGTCCGGTGCGGTGCGCGGTGCTACCCGACGGCGGCTACTTCCACTTCGACACGGTGCCGCCGGGCACCTGGTACCTGCTCGCTCAAGCCGTCGACACCAACGCGGGCGGGCGTCCCGACGAGGCGAACCGACCGATCGCGGTGGCCTCGGAGGGGCCGCTGACGGTCTCATGGAACTCCGACATCCGGGTGGACCTCGACCTACAGCCGATCCAGAGCATCGATCCGCCCGTGCTACTGGCCCTGATGGACAGCCGAAAGCTCGCGTTGGCCCGGGTCGCGGCGGAACAGCAGGCGGCCGAGACGCCCCTGAGCGCCGCGCCCGTAATGATCACGAAGCTCCGCGAGTCCGACCGTACCGCTGCCTGACTGCTCGACTGCTCGACTGCTCGACCGCCGGTCCCACCCGGGCCACAGCCGCGACGCGGTGACGGCCCGAACGCTTCCGCCACGAGCGTGCCATGGGATCGCCATCAATCTCTACCCGTTCCACATGGGAGAATCGCACCGCGGGGCTGTGTTGACCAGCTGGGGGAACTCGATGCGCATCTCTGACCTGAGCCGCTACACCGGCGTGCCCGTCGCAACAATCAAGTTCTATCTTCGTGAGGGTCTCGTCCCACCGGGCCGACTGACTGGCCGCAACCAGGCGCAGTACGGCGAGGCGCACCGACGGCGCCTGCTCTTCATCCGGGCGATGACCGGCATCGGCCAGCTTGAGCTGTCCACAGTGATGGAACTGCTCACGGCCATCGAGGACGACGACCTCCCACTTCCCGGGCTGTACCGGACCGCCAACCGGGTGGTGTACCCGGACCTCGACAAATCCAAGGCCGTCAACGACGTGACGGCCGAGCGCACCGAGGTCGACCGCCTCATCAACGAGCTGGGCTGGCAGGTGGGCGACGACGTCCCGGGTCGGAACCGGCTGGCCCATGTTCTCGCAGCTCTGCGCCAGCTCGGCTGCAGCCACGGCACCGAGTTCTTCCATCCGTACGCACAACTCGCGGAACAGTCCGCAGACCGCGAGCTCGGTCTGCTTCCGCGCGACGACATGGAAGTGGAGCGGGCCGCCGCGGTGGCCCGCGCGGTGCTGCTCGACGCGGCGCTCGCCGCGCTGCGCGGGATGGCCCAGGAGCACCTGGTCACCCAGCGTTTCGGCAGACCGGCCGAGACGTCCGGCTCGGCCCCGTCGACGCACGGCCGCTCCCCCACCACCGACGCGACGCCGGCGAACGGCACGCGGCACGCCGGCGACCCGGTGACCGGGGCGCCCCAACAGCTTCCCCGCCGGGCCGACCGTGCCAGCTGAGAGGCACGTGGGTGACGGGCACAGGCACGTCGCCCGGCGGGAAAGCGACGACACCCGCAGCGGCCGCGGTGCACGCGCCTCAGTCGGCGTACGCGACCCGGTGGCGCCCGCGGGTCCTGGCGAGGTCGTACCGCCTGACGGTGCGCGCCGCGAGCCCGCCGTTCATCGGGAGTCACCCGCTGGGTCGGCGTCGTAGAAGGGGCCGTCGAGAAGCGTGGCCGGAATGCCGCGCCAGCGGTCTTCGACGTTCCCGGCGCGAGAGTTTCCGAGCGTCTGCGGGGCATCTCGCCCGTCTCCGGCCGGCCCGCCGATGTGGTAGCCGGGACCGTCGAGGAGCGTGGCCGGGATACCGCGCCACGGGTCTTCGAGGTCCTCGTGGCGAGGGTCGGCGGCCGAGTCCTCGGCATCGCGCCCGTCCTCACCGTGCGCAGCGGTGTCGGTCATGTTCTCGCTCCTCACCTGCCGAATCGCCAGATGGACACGGACGCCTCCACCCGGTCCGGGCCGCGCCGCTCAGGGCCGGGGGGCGGCGAAGAAGGTGGGGAACCGGGCGGTCAGGCCGAGGTCACCTCGGGTCTTCAACCGGCCCTTCATCACCAGCATCACCGCGTGCGCGTTGCCGGTGACCAGGTGGACGAAATCAGCCGCGGCCAGGTTCAAGGTCAGCTGTGGCTGCCCGTCGGCTCGTGACGACAGAGTGCAGACGCCGTCGGCGATGACCATCTGGTAGGTGTCGACGCCGCCGTCCGGTCGGTCGCCGATTCGCCAGTGCACCACCGCCCGGGTCCGGCCGGCGACCTCGGGCCGAAACGCGGACCGCATCCCGCCGATCAGGTGATCGAGGATTTCGGCACGCCGCTCACCGCGCATGACCTCGCGCAGCTCGTCGTCCGGAGTGTGCTTCACCAGACGGGCGAACTCGACCGGATCCATAGCTTCGACACGTGAATCGTGGATGGACATCAAACTCCTCCAAGCTCACCACAGCAGCGGTGCGACTTCCGCGCCCTCCGGTCATCGCCACCCCCTGCTCTCGTCACACATCCTGGCCCCGAGTCCGACCGGGGGCACCTCCCAGGCTGCGCAGGTGCCAGGGCCCGTCTGATCGGGCGTCGCCGGTGCCCCGCGCTGCGGGAACGGCACGGCGCGAGATGCCCGCCGAGGCGACCCGACGCCACGATGGTCGGATGCGACTGTCGCTGAATCTGGGACATCTGGTGGGCGCCGGCGATGCCGCCGGCCGGGTGCGGTTGGCCGTCGAGGCCGAGCGGCTCGGCTTCCACACCGTGTGGGCGGCGGAGGTGTACGGCTCGGACGCGGTGACGATGCTGACCTGGCTCGCCGCGCACACCCGGTCCATCAACATCGGCTCCGCCGTCATGCAGATGCCGGGACGCAGCCCCGCCCTCACCGCGATGACCGCCGCGACCCTCGATCGCCTGTCCGGCGGTCGGTTCCGGCTGGGCCTCGGCGTCTCCGGACCACAGGTGTCCGAGGGATGGCACGGCGTGCCCTTCGCCGACCCGCTCGGGCGGACCCGTGAGTACGTCGACGTGCTCCGCCTCGCCCTGTCCCGGCGCCCGCTCGCCCACCCGGGCCGGCACTACCCGCTGCCGCTGTCCGGCGGCGCCGGCAGAGCCCTGCGGCTGACAGTCCATCCGCCCCGCCCGGACCTGCCGATCTATCTGGCCGCGGTCGGCCCGCGCAACCTGGAGCTGGCCGGGGAGATCGGCGACGGCTGGCTCGCCGCATTCCTCAGCCCGGAGTTCGCGGCCGAGCAGTTGCGGCACGTCCGGGCCGGCCGGGAGCGAGCCGGCCGGCCCATGGACGGGTTCGAGGTGATCGCGTCAGTGCCGCTCGCCGTCGGCGACGACGTCGGGCGGTGCGTCGACCGGGTCCGCGCGCACGTCGCCCTCTATCTCGGCGGCATGGGCAGCCGAGACCGCAACTTCTACAACCTCCTCGCCGCACGCATGGGATACGCGGACGCGGCCCGTGACGTCCAGGAGCTGTATCTGGCGAAGCGGTACGCCGAGGCGGCCGCCGCCGTACCGGCGGATTTCGTCGACCGCACGTCGCTGCTCGGGCCGGTGGACCGGATCGCCGGGCGGCTCAGCGAGTTCGCCGAGGCCGGCGTCACCGAGCTGGCGGTCACCGTCTTCGGCGGCGGCATCGGTGCCCTGCGGGAGGTTCACGAGGCGTACACCGCGGACCGGTCGACGCCGCTCAGGCGGGGGTGACCGTCCGGTTCCAGTCGATCCGGTGCCGGTGCACCGGGCCGAACATCCGCTCGGGCTTCAGCACTGTGTGCCGCGCGACGGGGGCCAGCAGCCGCATGAGCGCGTACGCGACCGGGCCGGGCGCCTTGGCCTGATTGGCGCGCGCGGCATCGGCAGCGATCTTCTCCACCCGGGGCCGTCGCATCATCTCGTAGGTGGCGAACGCGGCCTGCACCCCGGGCACATCCCGCAGGCAGCGGGCGAGCTGCACGGCGCTCTCCGAGGCCAACGAGGCGCCCTGACCGGACACCGGGGAGGGCGCGTGCGCGGCATCCCCGACCAGCACCATCCGCCCGCGGTACCACGTCCGCAGCGGGGGCAGGATCTCGATGGCGCCGAACGGGAACACGTCCTGCGGCTCGGCCCGGTCGAGTACGTCGCGCGCCGGTACGTCCTCGGCGTGCACCCGGCGCAACCGGTTCAGCCATCGGTCCGCTGGCACCCGGCGCGCCTCGGACATCGCCATCGGCTCGTCGCTGGTGATGTTGCTGAACCAGTTGACGCGTCCGTCGGATCCGATCCAGTGGCCGAAGAAGGCGTCGTGCCCGTTCGCCAGATGCATGACGCCCGGCTCACCGACCGACGGCACCTCCACGGCGCCGCCCAGGCCGAGCATCCCGGTGTACTGCGCCGTGGGTGCGCCCGGGTCGATGAGGCGCCGGACGGCCGATCGGATGCCGTCCGCGCCGATCAGGACGTCGGCGGTCGCGCTGCTGCCGTCGGCGAAGCTTGCGGTGATGCTGTCCGGCGAGTCCGTGGCGCCGACCAGACGCCGGCCGTAGACGATGCGGACACCCGCCGCCTCGGTCCGCTCGCGCAGCAGTCGTTGCAGGTCCGCGCGCTTGACCGCGCGGCTCGGCGGCAGATCGGGCAGGTGCTCGAAATCGCCGAACGGGCGGCCTCGGCCGTCCGTCATCACGGTACGGCGGATGGGGCTGCCAAGGCGGTGCACGTCGTCCTCGACCCCGACGATGCCGAGCGCGTCGATGCCGTTGGGCGCCAGCATCAACTCGCCGCCGACATCGTCGGACGGTCGGTCGTACGCCTCGAACACGGTCGGCTCGATGCCTGCCCGGCGCAACGCGAGCGCCGCCACACTGCCGGCGATGCCGCTACCGATGATCATGGCTGTTCTGGCCTGTGTCATGCCGCTTCCTCCGGGTCGACGCCCCACACTGCCTCGCGATGGAGCTGGTGTGTGGCCTTCGTACCCGTTTCCCATCAGATGCCGTCTTCCAAAGTGCTGTGGCGGGTGCCCGTCACGACGAGACCGGGTGGGTGGCGAACAGCCACCCACCCGGTCGTCGCGGTTCATTTGAAGGAGAGGCCCTTCGCCTTCATCGACGACTTGAGCGTGCTCAGGGCTTTGGGGCCCATCCCGTGCAGCTCCTTGACCTCGGACTCGCTGATCTTGGTGAACTGCTCCAGCTTGGTGTAGCCGGCACCCTCGAGCGCCCGCAGCGCGGGCTTGCCCAGTGAGCTCGGCAGATCGGTGCCTTGCGCCATCGTGTGACTCCCTTCGGTTCTTTGGACGCGCCCGTCCGGCGTTCATGGTGCCCCAGCGGCGGTGCGAAGACGGTCCGGAAACGTTCCGGTCCCGGTGAGTCGCCACCCGTGCCACGCGTACGCGTTCGTGCGCAGTCGCCCTGGACACCCCGGCGGCGAAGATCCCCTCTGCCCCGCAGCGCACTGACGAAGGTGCGTCACCCTCCGTGCGAGGTCGACCATGGAGACGTTTTCCGGGGATTGGCGCACGGGCCCCGCCTGCAGAGAACCGACGCCGATCCAGGCCACACACACCGCCGCCCGGCTCGCACCGGCCCGACGCCACCCGTACGCCCGATCGAGAGGACCTCACGGTGACCGGACCCGACCCGATCCCCGCCCTGACCGCTGACGGTGACGAGCTGGACCGGCTGCTCGCCGGCCTGGACGACACACAGTGGAAGCTGGACACCCCGGCTCCCGGTTGGACCATCGCCCATCAGGTGGCCCACCTGGCCGCGACATTCCGGCTGGCCGGTTTCGCCGCCGCGGACCCGGACGGCTTCCGCGCCCGCGTCGCGACGATGAGCGGCGACTTCGACCGCAACGTCGACGTGGCGCTGTCGGCCTATCTCTCCGACCCGCCGCACGTCCTGCTCAACCGGTGGCGGGAGGAACGCGCCAACGCCGAGAAGGCTCTCGCCGCCGTGCCGGACGGTCAGGTGGTGCCCTGGCTGGTGCGGCCACTGCCCGCGCCGGTGCTCGCCTGCGCCGGAATGATGGAGCTGTTCGGCCACGGTCAGGACATCGCCGACACGCTCGGCGTGCGTCAGGTGCGGACGGACCGGATCCGGTTCCTGTGCGGCTTCGCGGTGCGCACCTGGGACTTCGGCTATCAGGCTCGCGGCGAGTCGACCCCCGACGTCGAGTTCGGCTACACGCTCACCGCTCCGTCCGGCTCCGTCTGGCGGTTCGGCCCGGAGGACGCCGAGCAGCGGATCTCCGGACCGGCCGAGGACTTCTGCCTGCTCGTCACGCGGCGCCGGCACCGCGACGATCTGTCCCTGACCGCGACGGGGGCCGACGCCGAGCACTGGCTGGACATCGCCCAGGCGTACCGCGGGCCGGCCGGTGCGGGTCGCACGCCGGGACAGTTCGGCCGGTCCTGATCATGCCGGAGGCACCTCGTTCCAGCAGCGCAACCACGAAGGCGCTGCGCGACACCCGCTGTTGCCAGGATGACGGCATGACCGTCGCGCCGCACGCCGCGGACTTCCTGCTGGGCGACGCGGCACAGCGGCACGCCGGATCCGCACGCCTGGCGGCGCTGGGACCGGTGCACCGGGTGACGCTGCCGTCCGGCGGTCCGGCGTGGCTGGTGGTCGGGTACGACGAGGTGCGCCGGTGCCTGGCCGACACCCGCCTGGAGGGCCGCACCGGCGCGGTAGCCGACCGGCGCGGTCTTTCCGAGCGGCTCCGCCTCGGCATGAACAACCACATGCTGAACCGGGAACCGCCGGACCACACCCGCCTGCGCAGGCTGATCTCCGCGGCGTTCACCCGGCGCCGGATGGAGGACATGCGGCCACGCATCGAGCGGATCGCCGAGGATCTGCTGGACGCGATGGCCGGCGCGGACGAGGTCGACCTCGTCGCGGCGTACGCGTTGCCGCTGCCCATCCGGGTGCTCGGCGGGCTGCTCGGCATCCCCGAGTCGGACGACGCCTCCTTCCACCGGTGGACGACCACGCTGACGGCGAGCGCGCTGAGCCTCGCCGAGCTGGAGGCGGCCGCCGGGGAGATGCTGGACTACGCCCAGGGCCTGCTGCGCGACAAGCGCCGCGCGCCGGGTGACGACCTCCTCTCCGCCCTGGCATCGGTGCGGGACGGCGGTGACCGGCTCACCGAGGACGAGCTCACCTCCATGGTGTTCCTTCTGCTGATCGCCGGACACGAAACCACCGTCAACCTGATCGGCAACGCGATGCTGGCGTTGCTGACCGACCGGCCGCAGCTCGAGCGGCTGCGCGCCGATCCGGACCTGGTGCCGGACGCCGTGGAGGAGGTTCTCCGGTACGAGAGCCCCGTGCAGGTGGCCGCCCGGCGGGCGCGGCAGCCGCTGGCCGTCGGCGGGGCCACCATTCCGGCCGGCGCGGTGGTGCTGGTCTCGCTGCTGGCGGCCAATCGCGACCCGCAGCGGTTCGCCGAGCCGGCCACGCTGCGCGTCGACCGGCCGCAGAACGCGCACGTGGCGTTCGGGCACGGACTGCACCACTGCATCGGCGCGCCGCTGGCCCGGCTGGACGCGACGATCGCCATCCGCGCGCTGGTGCGCCGCTATCCGCACCTGCGGCTGGCCAACCCGGCCGAATCGCTGGCCTGGCGGGCGAGCGTCGTCATGCACGGCCTGAACGCGCTGCCCGTGCGACTGCGCTGATCTCCCCGTCGCCCCAACCGATCTGGAAAGGAGGAGGCGTGACCGCGAACACCCAGGGTCTGGAGCCGGCCGACGCCGGCCCGACCGTGGCCGACCTGATCCGGGCGCAGGCCCGGCGGCATCCCGAAGCGATCGCCGTGTCGGACGGCGACGTCGAGCTCACCTACGGCGAGCTGGCACGCCGCGCGGCCGGTGTGCGGGCGGCGGTACGGGCGTACGGTGCCGGGCCGGGACGACCGGTGGCAGTGCTCGCGTCCCCCGGCGCGGACCTGGTCGTCGCGCTCGTCGGCGCGCTCGGTTCGGGGGCGCCGATGGTGTGCCTCGCCGGCACCGGGACCGCGCACGCCGCGCTCGCCGATCTGGGGCCGGCGTGCGTACTCACCGACTCGGACCCGGACGATCCGGTACGCCGGGCGGTCGACGCGACCGGCGTGCCCGTGCTGGACCTCGCCGGCATCCCCGGCGCCACCGACACCACGGTGTCCGCCGTCGCTCCGGACGCGACCGCCTACGTGGCGTACACGTCCGGCACCACCGGTCGACCCAAGGGCATCCGGCAGACCCACGCCGCGCTGGCCCAGTTCACCGGATGGTTCGCCGCCGAGTTCGGCATCGGTGCCGGCACCCGGCTGGCGCAGTGGGCGGCACCCGGCTACGACGCCTGCCTCGTCGAGGTGTTCGCGGCCCTGCGCGGGGGCGCCACGCTGTGCCCGGTGCCGTGGCGAACACGCGCGGACCCGGATCGCCTGGTGCCGTGGCTGTCACGTGAGCGCGTGACAGTGCTCCAGACCGTGCCGAGCTTCGCCCGTGAGCTGGAGCCGCTGCTCGCCGGCGATCCGGCGTCGACCCGGCTGGCCGCCCTGCTGCTCGCCGGCGAGGCGCTGCCTGGCCCGCTCGCCCGCCAGCTCCGGGCGCGGCTGCCACGGACCAGGCTGGTCAACCTGTACGGACCGACCGAGACCATCCTCGCCACCTGGCACGAGGTGTCCGTCGCGGACACCGGGCCCGGCACCGTCGCGATCGGCCGGCCCATCCCCGGACGTGACCTGCTCGTGCTCGACGACCGCGACGGCCCGTGCCCGCCGGGCGAGATCGGTCACCTGGTGATCCGCAGCCGGTACGTCACCACCGGGTACGTGGGGGCGGCGGCCGCGGACAACGGGGTGTTCCACCCGCCGCGCGGCGTCGACGGCGTCACCCCGCACTACCGGACCGGTGACCTCGGCCGGTGGCGCCCGGACGGTGTGCTGGAGTTTCACGGCCGCCGGGATTTGCAGATCAAGATGTACGGCGTCCGCATCGAGCTCGCCGACGTCGAGGCCGCCCTGTCCGCAGACGAAGCAGTGGCCGCCTGCGCCGTGGTGCCCGTGACCGGCTACGACGGTCTGGTCGTCCGCCTCGACGCCTACGTCGTACCCGGCCCAGGCGGGACCCCGGACCACTGGCGCTCGGCACTGCGCCGCCGGTTCGGCGATCCCGTCCTGCCGGTCACCTTCACCACCGTGGATTCCCTGCCGCGCAACACCGGCGGCAAGGTCGACCGGCGCGCCCTGGCCGGCCTCCGTACCGGAAGAACGAAACACCGCGATCCGATGGAGTGTGCACTGTGACCCTTGTCGAGACCCAGACGACCGTCGACTTCGACGGCGAGACCGTCGGCGTGCCCGATGTGTGGAAGGTCGCGGTGGACCGCGTCCGCTGCGGGGTGAACCGGGACGCGCTGGGCCGTGCGGCCAGCAGCCGGGCCATGTTCGAGGACACCGTACGACGCGGTGAGCCGGTGTACGGCGTCACCACCGGTTACGGCGAGATGGTCTACATGCTCGTCGACACCTCGAAGGAGGTCGAGCTCCAGACCAACCTCGTACGCAGTCACAGCGCCGGCGTGGGGCCGGACTTCGCCGAGGACGAGGCCCGGGCGATCGTGGCGGCCCGGCTCAACGCCCTCGCCAAGGGATATTCCGCGGTCCGCCCCGAGGTGCTGGAGCGGCTGGCGCTGTATCTGAACGAGGGCCTGACGCCGGCCATCCCGCAGATCGGCTCGCTGGGAGCGAGCGGTGACCTGGCTCCGCTGGCACACATCGCCTCCACCCTCATCGGCGAGGGTTATCTGCTGCGTGGTGGTAGCCGCGTGCCGACCGGCCCGGTGTTGCGCAAGCTCGGCATCGAGCCGCTGGAGCTCCGCTTCAAGGAGGGCCTCTCACTGATCAACGGCACCTCGGGCATGACCGGCCTGGGCTGCCTGGTGGCCAAGCGCGCGCTCGACCAGGTTCGCCAGGCGGAGATCGTCACCGCTCTGGTGTTGGAGACCATGCGTGCGTCGACCAGTCCGTTCCTCGCCGAGGGCCACGACATCGCGCGCCCGCACCGCGGTCAGATCGACACCGCGGCGAACATGCGGGCCCTGATGCGAGGGAGCGGGTTGGCGCTGGAGCACGAGGACCTGCGCCGGCAGCTGCAGGCGACCGAGCGGGCCGCGAACGGCGTCTCCCGTACGGAGATCTACATGCAGAAGGCGTACACGCTGCGGGCCATCCCGCAGGTGGTGGGCGCCGTCCGGGACACCGTGTACCACGCCATGGAGAAGCTGGAGACCGAGGTCAACTCGGCCAACGACAACCCCCTGTTCTTCGTCGGCAAGGAGGTCTTCCACGGCGCCAACTTCCACGGCCAGCCGATCGCCTTCGTGATGGACTTCCTGACCATCGCGCTCACCCAGCTCGGGGTGTTCTCCGAGCGGCGCACCAACCGACTGCTGAACCGGCATCTCAGCGACGGGCTGCCGGAGTTCCTCGTGGCCGGTGATCCCGGCCTCAACAGCGGGTTCGCCGGCGCGCAGTACCCGGCCACCGCGCTGGTCGCGGAGAACCGCACCATCGGGCCGGCCAGCACCCAGAGCGTGCCGTCCAACGGCGACAACCAGGACGTGGTCAGCATGGGCCTGATCGCCGCCCGCAACGCCCGGCGGGTGCTGGAGAACAACGACCGCATCCTCGCCGTGGAGTTCCTGGCCGCGGCGCAGGCGGTGGACCTGCGGGGTGGGCCCGACGGGCTGAGCCCGGCTGCCCGGGCCACCTATGACACCGTCCGCGGCCTCGTGTCCACGCTGAACGAGGACCGGTACATGTCCGACGACATCGAGCGGACCGCCGAGGCGCTGTCGCGCGGGGTGTTCCTGACGGAGCTGGAGCGCGCCGATGTCGTGCTGCGCTGACGGGGCTACGGGCAGGGCCGCCACCACCACCACGCCGGCCCCGGCCGACCGGGCGCAGTGGCTGGCCGACCGGGCGCAGTGGCTGGCCGCCCGCAAGGCGCTGCTGGAGCGGGAGAAGGAACTGACCCGGGCCCGCGACGCGGTGACCCGGGAGCGGCAGGCGCTGCCCCTGCTGACCGTCGACACGGACTACACCTTCATCGCCCCGGGCGGGCGCCGGCTGAGCCTGCTCGACCTGTTCGAGGGCCGGCGCCAGCTCATCACGTACCACTTCATGGGTTCGTTGGAAGGGTACGGCTGGTGTCCGATCTGCTCGTTCTGGGTGGACAACATCGGTCACCTGGCGCACCTGCACGCACGGGACACCACGCTGATGGTGGTGTCACCGGAGCCGCCAGCGGAGACGGAGCAGTTCGTCAAGCGGATGGGCTGGACCGTGCCGTTCGTCTCCTGCCACGGCACCACGTTCTACGAGGACTTCCACGTGCGCCTCGACGACGACGACCCGGAGCCGGAGATGCCCGGCGTCAGCACGTTCCTGCGCGAGGGCGACGCGGTGCGCTACGCCTACTCCACCTACCGGCGCGGTAGCGACCTGCTCAACAACACCTACAACTACCTCGACCTCACCCCGCTGGGTCGCCAGGAAGATCACCTGGAGGACAAGATGGACTGGGTCCGCCACCACGACGACTACGAGAGGTGGTGAGCGGATCATGATCAACGTGTTTCAGCCGTCCCTCGGCGAGGCGGAGCTGAACGCCATCGCAGAGGTGTTCGGCAGCAACTGGGTCGGCAAGGGACCGCGCACCGCTGCGTTCGAGGCAGCCTTCGCCGGCCACCTCGGTGTGGACACCGACAGGGTCACGGCGGTGAACTCGTGCACCGAGGCGACGTTCATCGCGATGCAGCTCGCCGGTGTGGGACCCGGCACCGAGGTGGTGCTGCCGACAGTGAGCTTCGTCGGTGCGGGCAACGCCATTGCGGCGCACGGTGGCCGTCCGGTCTTCTGCGACGTGGATCCGCACACCCTCAACCCCACCGTCGACGACGTGGCGGCGGCACTCACTCCGCGCACCCGCGCAGTGCTGGCGCTGCACTACGGTGGCCGGCCCGGTGACATCGCGGGCATCGCCGAGCTGTGCCGGGAACGCGGGATCCTCCTCATCGAGGACGCCGCCTGCGCGGTGGACTCCAGCGTGGACGGCGTACCCTGCGGCACGCTCGGCGACATCGGCGTGTGGAGCTTCGACGCACAGAAGATCGTCGTGGCCGGCGACGGCGGCATGCTCACCGCCCGCGATCCCGACCTGGTGGCACGGGCCGCCAAGCTCGCGTACTTCGGCCTGGAGCAGTTCAGCGGCTTCTCCCAGGCCCGGCGCTCGGCGCACCGATGGTGGGACTTCGACATCTCGTCGTTCTCCAGGCGTTCGATCATGAACGACATGCAGGCCGCCGTCGGCCTTGTGCAACTGGGCCGACTGCCGGACTTCGCCGACCGGCGGCGAACTGTCGAGGCTCGCTACGACAGCGGCCTCGCCGACGTGCCCGGTCTGACCCTGCCCCCGCCGCTGCCCCCCGGCCAACGCAGCTCGTACTACCTGTACTGGGTGCAGATGGACGAGGGAATCCGCGACGACGTGGCCAGCGATCTGTACGCCCAGGGCATCTACACGACGTTCCGCTACCCCATCCTGCACCGGGTGGCCGCGTACGGGTCGACAGCGCGGCTGCCCCGGGCCGAGCGGGCCGCCGAACGCACCCTGTGCCTGCCGATGCACCAGGCGCTCAGCGACGACGACGTGGACGCGGTCGTCGCGGCGCTGCGCGCATCCCTCGCCCGTCGGCTCGGCCGGCACACCGTCGCGGCGGGAGACACCCGGTGACCGGCCAACCCACTGTGACCTCGGCGGCATACGACGCCGACGTGGCCGAGATCTACGACCTGCTGTACGCGGGACGGGGCAAGGACTTCGCCGCCGAGGCGGACGCCGTGGCGCGCGTGGTCCGCGAGCGCCGGCCGCAGGCCCGGTCCGTGCTGGACGTGGCCTGCGGGACCGGCGAGCACCTGCGGCGGCTGGCGACGACCTTCCTGGAGGTCGCCGGACTCGAACTGTCCCCGGCGATGTGCACTGTGGCGCAGGCCAAGCTGCCGTCCGGCGCCGTCCACGTCGGCGACATGCGGTCGTTCGCGCTGGGCCGCGAATTCGATGCCGTGTGCATCCTGACCGGCACCATCGGCTACGCCCACGACGTCGACGAGCTCTGCGCGACGGTCCGGACGATGGCCGCGCACCTCGTTCCCGGTGGCGTACTGGTGATCGACCCATGGTGGTCCCCGGACACCTTCCTCGACGGGCACATCGCCCACGACGTGGTCCACGACGACACCCGTACCGTCGTGCGGGTCTCGCACTCGGCGCGGCAGGGGCAGGCGGCCCGGCACGAGGCGCACTACGTCGTCGCCGACGACGGCGGTATCCGGCACTTCTCCCACGTGCAGATGCTGACCCTGTTCACCCGGGAGGACTATCTCGAGGCCCTGCGGTCGGCGGGCTGTACCGCCGAGCATCTCACCGATGCCGGCGGCCTGCCCGGCCGTGGCCTGTTCGCCGGGGTCCGCCGATGACCTACACCGCGGAGTTCGCCGAGATCTACGAGTTCATCTACCGCAGCCGGGGCAAGGACTGGGCCGCCGAGGCGGAGACCCTGACCCGGTTGATCCGCGACCGGCGTCCGGAGGCGGCCAGCCTGCTCGACGTGGCCTGCGGGACGGGCGCACACCTGGCCACCTTCGCCGGCACCTTCGACGAGGTGGCCGGCGTGGAGCT
This sequence comes from Micromonospora sp. NPDC005205, assembly GCF_040608275.1. Classification (NCBI taxonomy): domain Bacteria; kingdom Bacillati; phylum Actinomycetota; class Actinomycetes; order Micromonosporales; family Micromonosporaceae; genus Micromonospora; species Micromonospora sp. NPDC005205. Next base: position 85,868 of record NZ_JBEXHV010000014.1, on the reverse strand, counting down.
GTCCGAGCCGATGCGTGCGACGGCCCGGACGCGCCTACCCGGGGTGCCCGTGCACGACGGCGACATGCGCGACTTTCGCCTGGGCCGCCGCTTCGACGCGGTCACCTGCATGTTCAACGCCATCGGCTACCTGGGCTCGGTGGCCGAGTTACGCCAGGCCGTGTGGTCCATGGCGCAGCACCTGGAGCCGGGCGGCGTGCTGGTGGTGGAACCGTGGTGGTTTCCCGAGCGGTTCCTCGACGGTCATCTGGCCGTCGACTCCGACACCGACGGGACGCGGGCGGTGGCCCGGATGTCGCACACCACCCGCACCGGGCGGATGTCGCACCTGGAGGTGCGCTTCCTGGTGGGGGACGCGGGCGGTATCCGGGAGTTCACCCAGACGTCGCACCTCATGCTGTTCAGCCGCGACGAGTACCTGGGTGCGTTCGCGGACGCCGGCTGCCCGGCCGAGTTCCTGGATGACGGGCTTACCGGGCGCGGCCTGTTCGTCGGGCAGCGCGGCTGAGACGAAGGAGAGCGACGATGCGCTACACCCGACTCGGCCGTACCGCCCTGGAGGTCAGCCCGCTGTGCCTGGGCACGCTCAATCTCGGTGTGCGCACCACGCGCGAAGAGGCGTTCCGCCTCATGGACGAGGCGCTGGACCACGGCATCAACTTCTTCGACACTGCTAACCACTACGGCTGGCAGGTGCATCGAGGGCTGACCGAGGAACTCATCGGCGCATGGTTCGACCAGGGCGACCGCCGGCGGGAGAAGGTGGTGCTGGGGACCAAGGTGTTCAACCCGATGAGCGACTGGCCCAACGACCGCGGGTTGTCCGCCCGGCACATCGTCGCCTCCTGCGAGGACTCCCTGCGGCGGCTGCGCACCGACTGGATCGACCTGTACCACATGCACCACTTCGATCCACACGCCGGCTGGGACGAGATCTGGCAGGCGATGGAGATGCTGACCGGCCAGGGCAAGATCCGGTACGTCGGCTCCTCGAACTTCGCCGGGTGGCACATCGCCGCGGCGCGGGAGACGGCGACCCGACGCGGTCACCTCGGGCTCGTCGTCGAGCAGTGTGCCTACAACCTGGTGGCCCGGCAGGCCGAGACGGAGGTGATCCCGGCGGCCCAGGCGTACGGCGTCGGGGTGTTCGCCTGGTCCCCGCTGCACGGCGGGCTGCTCGGCGGCGCGCTCCGGAAGCTGGCCGACGGCACCGCGGTGAAGACGGCGCAGGGGCGCGCGATGCGGGCCCTGGAGGACCGGTACGAGGCCGTCGCCGACTACGAGAAGTACTGTGCCGGTCTCGGGCTGGACCCGGCCGAGGTGGCGCTCGCCTGGGTACTGGGCCGTCCCGGACTGACCGGCGCGGTGATCGGTCCACGCACCCTGGGGCACCTGCACGGTGCCCTCGCCGCCCTCGACAGCCCGCTCGACCCCGCGGTGATCCGACGCCTGGAAGAGCTGTTCCCTCCGGTCGCCGGCGCCAGCCCGCCGGCGGGCTGGTGAATCACCTCGAACCCGAAGGAGAGACCCGCCATGCGTGTCCTGTTCGTCGCTCCCCCGGACCTGAAGTCACACCTCTACATCATGACGCCGCTGGCCTGGGCGCTGCGCACCGCCGGTCATGACGTGCGCGTCGCCTGCCAGCCGGGCTCGACCGAGGCGCTGGCGCAGGCGGGGCTCACCGCCGTCCTGGCCGGTGAGCCCATGGCCGAGACGCTGGCCGAGGTCGACGAGATGTCCGAGCCGCCGAAGCGCCAGGCCGCACCGGCAACGCTGCCGTTGCAGACCGACTATGCCCGGGACGATCCGTACGCCGAGCTTGAGTACCTCACCACGAACCTCCTCCCGTTCCTGCACACCGACGAGATGCTCACCGACCTGATCGGTTTCGCCCGCGCCTGGCGGCCGGACCTGGTGCTCTGGGACGCGATGACCTACGCCGGACCGGTGGTGGCCCGGGCCTGCGGCGCGGCGCACGCGCGCATCCTGTTCGGCACGGACGCCTTCGTGCAGCTCTGGGAGGCGGTCCGGGCGGCCGGCGGGTCCCGGCCGGACCCGATGCGCGCCTGGCTGGAGCCGCTGCTGCGCACGCACGGCGGCGGCGCGTTCGCCGACGACGTCGTGCACGGTCAGTGGACGATCGACACCATGCCGCCGTGGACCTGGCGCCCCAGCTCACCGCACTACATCCGGATGCGTCACCTCGCCTTCAACGGCCCCTCGGTGGTGCCGCGGTGGCTCTATGAGCCGCCGGTCCGGCCGCGGGTCTGCGTCACGCTGGGCATGACCCACCGCGAGGCGGACGTCGCCGAGGCCTCCGCCGTGGACCTGCTCGAGGCGGTGGGCGACCTCGACATCGAGGTGGTCGCCACGATGAGCGCGGAGCAGCTCGCCTCGGTGCCGCGGATACCGGACAACGTGCGGGTGGTCGACTTCGTGCCGATGAACGTCCTGCTGCCGACGTGCAGCGCCATCGTGCACCACGGCGGATCCTCGACGATGGCCTCAGCCTTCGAGCACGCCGTACCGCAGCTCATCGTGCCGAGCGCGTACTGGAGCGAGAAGTGGTTCGGCCCGGTGGCGCAGGCGAACGGGCTGCAGGAGCGTGGCGCCGGGGTGTGGCTGGCCTACGACTCCGACCGCCTCACCCCCGCGGGGCTCCGCGAGGACCTGATGCGGGTGCTCAAGGACCCGTCGTTCAAGGAGAACGCGGTCCGCCTGCGTACCGAGATGATGGGTCTGCCCACGCCCAACGAGGTGGTGCCCGCCGTGGAGAAGCTGACGGCGGCCTACCGGCGGGCGGGCTGAGGCAGGGCTGTGCGCCTCCGCGCGGACGGGGGCGGGCCGGCGGAGGCGCACAGCCTGTTCAGGGGTTAACGCAGCGGTTCCAGCAGCACCACCGGGATCTCCCGGGATGCCTTCTTCTGGTAGCGACGGTAGGTGGAGAAGATCCCCGCCATCTGCTCCCACAGCGCGGGCCGCTCGGCCTCAGCGGCGACCGACGCCTTGGCCTGGAAGGTCTCGCCGTACACCTGCACCGACACCTCCGGTTCGGCACAGAGGTTCAGGTACCAGGCGGGATTCGCCTCCTGCCCGCCCGCCGAGGCCACCACCACGTACCGGTCGCCGTCCCGCCCGTAGATCAGTGCGGTGCGGCGCAGCTTGCCCGTCCGGCGGCCCCGCGTCGTCAGTAGCAGGGTGGGCAGCTTGCCCTGGAAGTCGTGTCCCTTGGCGCCATCGGTCTCCACGTAGGAGCGCACGTGGTCGGCCACCCACTTGGTGGGACTGTCGTGGATCTCTTCGTCAGCCATGTGTCATCCCTGTTCTCCGTCGAGTAGCCGACGATAGCGTTCGACCAGCGCCGGAGGTGCCGGATCGGGACCGGGTGGCACGACCTCCCGGCCGGCCAGGTGATCTCCGAGCAGGTCGAGGCCGGAGTGCCAGCCAGCCGCGCTGTAGGCGATGTGGCCCGGGTCGGCCACCGTGGTCAGCAACGTGAGGTCGGTCCCGTCCCCTGCGGCGGACAGGTCCCAGCGCAGGGTGTCCGGACCCCAGGTGTACGCGAAGAGGTGGGGCGGGTCGACGGCGAGGACCTGGCCCGGATCCGTGTCGCCACCGGGCCAGGTGAACGTCATCGCGGCGCCAGCCTCCGGCACCAGCTCGACGGTCATCGGCGTCCACCAGGCGTTGACCTGATCCGGTTCGACGAGGCACCGCCACACCGCGGCGACCGGTGCCGGATAGCGGCGCCGCAGCCGCACGCTGGGCCGCGCGCTGTCCCGGCACAGCGTCACCTGGGTGCCATCCACGTCGAGTGACATGGTTACTCCTTCCGCGATGCCCGGCGGGCCAGGCCCGCCGGGCATCGGCGTCAGCGTTGAGGCGGAACGGTCTGCGGGGCGTCGTCGGTGCGGCCGGCCTCGACGCCGGCGGCGTCCGCGGCCGTAGCCTGCTCGGCAAGCGGCGGTATGTCGGTCGGCGGCGTCATCTCGCTCAGCTCGGTGTGCCGCAGTGCGAAGTACGCGAAGATGGCCAGGCCGATCATCAGCGCCGCGCTGACCCAGGCGACGTTGTTCAGACCGACGGTGAACGCGGCCCGCGCCGGCGCCAGCAGGTCGGGGAACTGCGCGGACAGCACGCTGGCGGGAGCGATGCCCTCGCGGGCGGCCTCCACCACGTCCGGCGGCACCGTGTCGGGCACCGTGTCCGCCAACTCGCTGCGGTAGGTCGCCATGCCGATGCTGCCGAGCGTGGCGATGCCGATCGAGATGCCGAACTCGTTGCTGGTCTGCTGCAACGACGACGCGGAGCCGATCCTGTCCGGCGGCGCGGCGCCCATCACCAGCATGGTGCCCAGCGACGAGGGCAGGCCCATACCGAACAGCAGCACCGCGAAGCCCGCGACGAGCAGCCCGAGACCGTCCACGCTCTCCACCTGAGCCAGGATCAGATAACCCACCACCCCGATGCCGAGCCCGAGCGCGATCACCCGGCCCGCCTTCAGCTTGGCGGTGAGGCCCGGCGCCAGGAACAACGCGATGATCATGGCCAGGGACGGCGGCAGCAGCCACAGGCCCGCCCGCAGCGGTGACAGCCCCTCGATCACCTGGAGGAACTGGGTCACCAGCAGAGATGCGCCGCCGTTGAGCGCGCTGACCAGCAGGCCGAGGATGAGCGCGGCGCGCAGTGTCGCTATGCCGAACAGGCGCAGGTCGAGCAGCGGGTCGGTGAGGCTCCGCTGCCGCCGCACGAAGAGCACGCCGACCAGAACGCCGAACACCATGGCGAGCAGCGCCGGTGCCGTGAAGCCGTCCTGGGCGAGCTTCTTCAGCCCGTACACCAGCGAGATCATCGCGACCAGGGACATGGCGACACTGAGCAGGTCCAGCTTGCCCGCGCCCGGGTTGCGGCGCTCCGGCAACAGCACCGGCGCCACCACCAGGACGAGGACCATGATCGGGACCGCGAGCAGGAACGCCGAGCCCCACCAGAAGTACTCGAGCATGATGCCGCCGACCAGGGGCCCGAGCATCAGGCCGCCCATGAAACAGCTCATCCACGACGCGATCGCCATGCCGCGCTGCGCCGGGTCCCGGAACATGTGTGTGATGAGGGCCAGGGCGGCGGGCATGCCTGCCGCACCGGCCACGCCGAGCAGGGCGCGGGCGCCGATGAGCATCTCCGGCGTCGTGGCGTACGCCGCCAGCAGCGACGCCGCGGCGAACGCGGCGGAGCTGATCAACAGCATCCTGCGGTTGCCGAAACGGTCACCGAGCGTGCCCATGGTGACCAGCAGGCCGGAGGTGAGGAACCCGAAGATGTCCACGATCCACAACTGCTGGGTCGTGGTGGCGCCGAGATCGGCGCTGAGATGCGGTAGTGCGAGATAGAGGACCGTGAGGTCCACCGAGGCCAGCAGGGTGGGCAGGCAGAGCACAGCCAACCCGATCCATTCCCGGCGGCCCGCCCGCGGCACGGCCGCAGTGGTGCCTTCGGTTGTCATCGAATTCCTTCCTGAAGTTTCCCGAGTCGGGTGTCGGTCGGCGCCACGCGTCCGCGCCGCAACGTGTCGGCCCACCAGACGAGCTGTTCGAGCATGCGACCAGCCGCTACCGTCAGACCGGGATCGACCGGCCGGCCGGCGAGATCGAAGGCGGACCGGTGGTGAGGGATGGTCACCGGGTCGCGCACCGTCATCGCGTCCAGGTCGGTGAACACCTGGCGCAGATGGTCCACCGCCCGCAGCCCCGCGGCCGGACCGCCGTAGCAGACGAAGCCCACGGGCTTGCGCCGCCATTCGTCGCGGAACCAGTCGATGGCCGTCTTCAACGACCCGGGGAAGCTGCCGTTGTACTCCGGTGTGACGACGACGAACGCGTCCGCGGCGGCCAGCCATGGTGCGAGGTCACGAACGGCGGGCGGAGCCGGGTCGCCGGCGACCTCGGGCAGGCGGGCCTCGGCGAGGTCGATCACGTCCGCCTCGATGCGCCCACCACGGTTGGTCTCGTCGCACAGCCAGCGCGCCGGGACCGGACCGAACCGGCCTCGGCGGATGCTGGCAATGACGATCACCAACCGCAGATGGTTCTCGCTCATCCTGGCGTCACCTCTCCCCGGCTCGCCGGCTTCCCGCAGCAGTGGTCAGCCTTCCGTGCCGGGGTTCCGGTTCGGTTCCGGCCGGACGTGCGCCGGCCGGAACCCCCGGGTCACCGCTGGGCGGCGATCTTCTCGAGAACCGGCACGATCTCGCTCGGTGCCGGCTCGGCGAGCATCTCGCCCCGGATCCGGTCCGCGGCCGTCCGGAACTCCGGCTCGTGCACCAGCCGCAGGACGTTGTCGCGGATCGCCTCGGGCGTCGCCCGGTCGAGCGTCAGATCCAGGCCGGCGCCCTGCTCGCGCAACATGTCGGCGCGCACGACGGCGTCCCACAGGTCGGGGACGAGAGTCAGCTGCGGCACGCCGTACGCCATCGCCGTCGACACCACGCCGGCGCTGCCGATGTGCACGACGGCCGCGCAGCTGGGCAGCAGCGCGTGCATCGGCACGAAGTCCACCACCCGGACGTTGGGCGGCACGTCGGCAAGTTCGCTCTCGTCAACGGCCAGCGTCGCGACCACCTCGACGTCGGCGTCGGCGAAGAGCTTGAGCGTCGAGACCGGAATCGGGTCGTAGCCCAGCATGTACCGCATCGAGATGCCGGCGGTCACGCAGATCCTCGGGCGCTCCGGATGCTCGCGCAGCCAGCCGGGGACCCGGGCCGGACCGTTGTACGGGACATACCGGAACGGCACGATCCGCAGCCCGACGTCCAGCCGCATGCTCTCCGGCGCCTGGTCCAGGGTGTACTGCCCGGTCAGCACGTCGGCGTCGTAGGTGACTCCGAACCGCTCCAGGTGCGCGGCGGCCCAGTCCTGCATCGGGTCGCGCCGGCGATCCTCGGGCTGCTCGGCGAGCAACGCCTGGAACCGGTTGTAGATGCGGGTCTGCGCGTCGGCCCCCCAGAGCAGGCGGGCGTGGGCGGCGCCGGTGACACGGGCCGCGATGGCGCCAGCGAGGGTGAAGTTCTCCCAGATGATCAGGTCCGGCTGCCACTCCCGCGCGTACGCCACGAGGGCGTCGACCATCGGGTCGTTGAACACCTTGGCCGAGGTCTCCACGGCCTCGTCGAAGAAGGCCAGCAGGGCCGGATAGTCCATGTCGGCGCCGCCGGTCCGCAGCGCGGTGGTGATCCGCTCGCCCCAGGTCGGGTCGTCGGCCTTGGCCGCGATGACCGACATGAAGTCGTGGTCCTCCCCGACCTGCACGGCGGTCAGGCCGGACTGCACGACCGCGTCCATGAGGGCCGGTTGGGTGGCGACCCGGACCTCGTGGCCGGCGGTGCGCAGGGCCCAGGCCAGCGGGACCATGTTGTAGTAATGGGTGGTTTCCGCATAGGTGGCGAACAGAACGCGCATCGGTGCCCTTTCGGTCGGGTCGTCGTGTGCCCGCCTACCGTCCACCAGCCGCCCTGGCCGGGGCATCTCGCAGATTGCGCACCTCGATCGCCCGGCAGCGGGCGTAGTCCGGCAGCAACCCCGCCTCCCTTGCCTGCTCCAGGGTCGGCGCGGCGCGGTCGCGCTCGGACAGATCGTGCCCGGCGGGGTTTCCCACCGGCAGACCCAGCCGTGGATCGAGGACGGAGACGGCGCGTTCGTCGGCGGGGTCGTACTCCCGCGAGAGCAGGTACTGCATGACGGCGTCGTCGGTCAGCGCGACGAAGGCGTGGCCGACGCCGACCGGCAGGTACAGCGCGTCCATCTGGTCGCCGGTGAGCCGCACCGCGTCCCACTGGCCGTACGTGGGCGACCCCACCCGGATGTCCACCACGATGTCGAGCAGGGCGCCGTGCGCGCAGTAGACGTACTTCTCGGCACCGGGGGGTGCGGCTGTGTAGTGCACCCCCCGAACCACCCCCCGCCGGGAACGGCTGTAGCTGGCCTGCGCGAGTGGGAACAGCGGACGGCCGGTGGTCTCGGCGAACAGGCCAGCCTGCAACGGGGTGCCGAAGAAGCCCCGGTCGTCGGGGAACACCGGCGCGGTGAAGTGCAGGGCCCCGGTCACGGCGAGCGGGCTCACTGTCACGGTGACCCCGTCAGAACCAGTAGCTGATGTACGGGCTGCGCTCCGGCACCGCCATGGCGTCCCACAGTCGCACCTTGCGCGCGTCCGGGGCGCTGATCCGGCCGGCCCTGGTGAGCGCGGCCGCCGGGGTGCCACCGAGCAGGATGACGGCCAGCGCGCCGACGCCCATCTCCAGGTCGGCCGCGGCGGTGACCGGCTCGCACGTGGCGTGCCCGTCGGTCACCTCCAGCCGGAACGTGCCGGCCGCCAGGCCCTCCGGGTCGTGCACGGTGAGCGTGAGGACGCCGTCGCAGGCCCAGCCGCGGGTGCGCAGGAGCCGTGGCACATTCAGCGGGCGGATCCAGAGGGCGTCCTGGCGGCGGACACGCATCCGTCGCGCGTCGTCGACCCACCAGCGCAGCGGGCTGTCCACCGGCATCCGCCACACGTCGATCTCGCGGACCAGGTCGACGGAGAACAGGTGCCGCCAGAGCGCGCCCTCCGCCTCCTGGTCGGCCGCGAGGAAGTCGATGACGTGCAGCTTGCTCTGCGGCGCGGACTCCGCCGTCCAGTCCGGCATGATCCGGTATGTCACCAGGCCACGGTCGTCGATCGCGGCGCAGTGCCGGGGCCCGTACCCCGGGGCGCCCAGGGCGAGAGCCTCCTCCAGCGCGCCGGACGCGGGGTCGCCGGCAAGCCGGTCCCAGTAGCACGAGGGGGTGAGCACCTCCCCGGGCGTCTGCGCCGCCTGCTGGGAGTACAGCTTGTACCCGAGGTCCCGGGCCTGCGTACCGTCGATCCGACGCGGACGCAGGTCGCGGCCCGGCACGTCGTCGCGCAGGCCGACCGCCCGGACGTCGAACTCGACCGCGTCGGACCAGGTCGCCGGGCCGGAACCGAACCGGCCGTAGATCGGCCACTCGGACGCGCCCCCGACGACGATCGCCTTGCCCTCGTCGACGGCCCGCCGGTTCAGGTGTGCGACTGTGGCGCGCAGCAACCCGCGCCGGGCCACCACCGGGTGCGCGGAACCACCGGTGCACGCGGCGGCCGGCACCGTGTTTCCGCCGGGGAGCACAAGGTCACGGTCGAGCGCGGTGTTGGTGGCGACGTACCGTTCGTCGTCGGCGACCGCCACGGCCCGATCCGGCGGGTGCGTGCGCCGGTAGAAGTCGAGGATCTCGGGATCGGCGCTGACCGGGTTGCCGAAGGCACCGAGCCAGCAGTCCAGCCATTCCCCGTACCGGTCGTCCGGGAGGTCGGTGACCAGCTGGTAGCCGGGAGGCAGCGTGCTCACGAGTGCGCCCCTTCGTGGGTACGGGCGCCGGCCAGCGGCGCGTCCGGGTCGGCCAGGACCCTGCCGAACAGGTCGCGGAACTCGGCCAGCATGCGGTCCACTGTGGCCTGTTCGAACCGGTCCGTGCTCGAGCTGACGGCGCAGAAGATCTCACCGTCCGGGTCGATGTCGATGGTCCACAGGATCGCGTCGTCGGGGATGCCCGGGCCCTGCGCCTGGGACAACCGCCGACGCACCGGCGCGTACTCGACCGCACCGGCGGACCGGGTCTTCGACGCCGCGGGGTTCTGGAACACCGCGAAGCCCGGCACGACCATGCCGCCCTGTTCCAACCCCGCGATGACCTCCGGGGCCCGCTGCGCCAGTCCGACGAACGGCACCTCGTGCGGGAACGCCTCCAGGCAGGTGGCGCGCACCCGGGCGAGGACGTCGCGGTAGGTGGCACAGCCCGAGATGTCGGTTCGCAGCGGTGACATGTTGACGAAGTAGCCGACCGTGGCCTCGGCCCACTCGTGCCGGCGGCCGGGTCCGGGGGTGAGCGTCCACACCACCCCGTCCGAGACACCAGTCATCCGCTGGAGATGGATGAGCTGCGCCGCGAAGATCACCATGAACGGTGAGCTTCCCGTCGCACGACCCAGACGCAGGGCGGCCGAGCCGAGCCGGGCGTCGATCTGGAAACGGTCGACGCGGGTGACGCCCGGATGGTCGGGGTTCGCCGGCCGGTCCGCGGCGATGACGACGGGGCGCGCTCCAGCCAGCCGCTCACGCCAGTACTCGAAGGACGGGTCGGACCCGCCGGCAGCGGCATCTCCCTCGGTGCGTCGCACGTAGTCGCGATACCGCGGTGGGTCCGGCAGGTCGGGCTTGCCGCCGGCCAGGCGGGCGGCGTAACACGCGGCCAGGTCGTCCATGACGATGCCCAGTGACCACACATCGATCAGCGGGAGGTACGCGACAAGCACCAGCACCGCGTCCCGGTCGTCGAAACGGCCCAGGTACGCCCAGAGCAGGGGAAGCTCGTCCGCGTCGAAGTGACCGGACTCAGCCTCGTCGAGGAACCGCTCGGCCCGCACGCCCCGGCCGTCCGGGTCGTCGCCCAGGTCATGCACCTGGAGCCGGGCCGGGCACGGGTCCCGCACCTCCTGTTCCCAGCCGTCGGCGCCCCTGATCACCATGGTCCGCAGTGGTTCGTGCCGGGCGATGACGTCGTCCAGAGCCCCGCGGAGCAGGTCGGCGTCGACCGGCCCGGTGAGCCGCCAGCCACCGCTGGAGATGGGGCGCGGGCCGAACCCCGCCGTGGAGCCGTCCTCCTGATGCTGCCCGCGCAGGAACTCCTGCTCGATGGAGAACGGGAAGCGGTTCTCTGCGTACACCATTCCACCGTGCCTTTCCACGTGGTCGAGCCCGCTCGGGTCAACGCCGTTCCGCACACGCGAGAACCGCCCGGGCGAAGGCGGCGCGTGTCGGATCCTTGAACAATTCCTCGACGGGCACGTCGATGCCGGTCCGGTCACTTATCCGCGCGACGATGCGAAAAGCCGCTATCGACTGCCCGTTCAATTCGAAGAATGTCGCGTCGGGCGGACCGGCCGCGGTGTCGAGAACGTCCTCCCAGATCGCATTGACGTGCTTCTCGAGATCGGCGCGCGATTGTTCTGACATCCGGATCCCCTCGGCCGGGAATTCACTGTCTCGCGAGCTGAAGCATCACACGGGTACGACCCGATGTTCATCTCCTGCGTTGCGCAGGCTCGTCAGCGCCGGGCCATCGACCGGTCGTCGCGCAGCAGGTCGTCGAGCGGCGCGCCGGCCCCTGCGGCGCGCTCCGCGACCAGTTGGGCCGGGCCCAGGTCGGCGGCCAGGAGCCCGGCGACGCGTCGCGAGTCGTGCCGGTCCGCGTCCGGTGACGGCAGTCCCGCCGCGTCGCGGGCGGCGTCCGCCGCGCCCAGCAGTCGGGCCGCCCGCACCGGGTCACCGGCCAGCCGGTACGCCCCGGCGAGCCCCTCCAGGGCGAGCGCCACCGCTCGCGGGTCACCGCTGTCCTGAGCCGCGGCGAAGCCCTCCCGGTGCCGGTGCAGCGCGTCGTCGGCCGCACCGCGCTGCTCGGCGACGAAGCCGAGCTCCGCGCCGACCGCGGCCACGCCGGCATGCCAGCCGGCCTGCCTGTTCCACTCCAGCCACGGGTGCAGCAGTCGCTCGGCGGCGTCCCATCTGCCCTGCCGGCGTGCCGTGATCGCCAACCCCAGGTCGGCGAACTGCTCCAGGGCCAGATTGGACTGTTCCTTTGCCATGTGCCGGGCCTGGGCGTGCAGGTCGCCGGCGGCGGCGTGGTCGCCGGCGTCCAGCGCGATCCGTCCCAGTTCGTTCAGCTGGTACGACACCTCCGGCCACAGGCCCAGCTCGCGGGCGATGCGGAGGGCATCGCGGTGCAGCCGCGCGGCACGGCTGCTGTCCCCGGTCATCCGGGCCAGCGCGGCCAACGGGTTGGTGGCCTGCAACACTCCCCAGTGGTCGCCGAGATCGCGGAACTCCTCCAGACTCCGCTCCGCGTCGCGGCGCAGCGCGGCGACGTCTCCGCGCAGCAGCGCCGTCCAGGCCAGGCTACTCAGCGCGGCCGCCGCCCCCCAGCGGTCGCCGAGGCTACGGAAGTCCGACAGCACTCCGTCCAACCGGCCGTCGCCGGGCCGGGCGGTGACATCCTCGGGCAGCGCCGAGGCGAGCAACCAGCGGGCCCGCGCCACGGCGTGCGGGTCGGCACCGGCCTCACCCTCGGCCTCCGCCCGGCACAGCAGGTCGTGCGGGTCATCGCCCCCGAGCGCTGCCATGCCCGCCTCCCAGAGCAGCGCCAGGGCACGCCGGCCGGCCGGCGCCTCGCCCGGCACCGCGGCCGCCGCCGCCAGCGCACGGCGGCCCTCGCCCAAGTGGCCGCGCAGTACCCAGTACCAGGCGCAGGCGCAGGCCAGCCGGAGGGCGAGCACCGCGTCGCCACGCTCGATCGCCGCGGCCAGGGCCGCCCGCAGGTTGGCCTGTTCGGCGTCCAACCGGCGCAGCCACCGGCGCTGGACGGGACCGCGCAGATTCTGGTCCGCCTCCTCGGCGAGGGCGGCCTGGCAGGCGCCGTGCCGCAGTCGCACCGCCTCGTCCTCGCCGGACTCGCGCAGCCGCTCGGCGCAGTACGCCCCCACCGACTCCAGCATCCTGTACCGCACCCCGTCGGCGTTCTCCACCAGCGTGACCAGCGAGCAGTCCACCAGTCGCCCGAGCAGGTACGCCACGTCGGCACGGGACACTCCCCCGGCGGCGGGCGGATCGGCGCACACCTCCTCGGCGGATGACAGCGCGCAGCCGTCGGTGAACACCGACAGCCGTCGCAGCACGGCCCGCTCGTCCGCGCCGATCAGGTCCCAGCTCCAGTCGATCATGGTGCGCAGGGTGGCGTGGTGGGCCGGGCCGCCGCGCCGGTGGGCAGCCAGCAGTCGGAACCGGTCGTCGAGGCGGGCGGCCAGTTCGGTGATCCCCATCGTGCGCACCCGGGTGGCGGCCAGTTCCAGGGCCAGCGGTATGCCGTCGAGCCGCCGGCAGACGGTGGCCACCGCTGCCGCGTTCTCGTCGTCGGGGGCGAAGCCGGGCTCGGAGGCGGCCGCCCGCGCCAGGAAGAGCTCCCCGGCGCTGGACCGACGCAGTTGCGCGACCGTCGTCGTACCCGCCTCCGGCGGCGCCAGGGGCGGCACCGGCACCAGAACCTCGCCGGGCACACCGAGCGACTCCCGGCTGGTGGCAAGAATGCGCAGGTCGGGGCAGGCATCCAGCAGTTCGCGGCCGAGCTCGGCGACATCTTCGACGACGTGCTCGCAGTTATCCAGCACCAGCAGCAGACGCCGACCCCGCAGCGCCGCCACCAGCCGGTCGACACCGCCGGCGCTGCCCGAGCGGCCGTCGTCCCGGAGCCCGAGCGTGCCGGCGACGGCGTCGATCACGGCCGACGGCGCCCGTCCGCCGCCGGCCGGACGCGGCACGGTGCTGAACTCGACCATCCACGCGCCGGCCGGCACACCGGGTGCGATCCGCGCGGCGACGGCCACCGCGAGCCGGGTCTTGCCGACGCCGCCCGGACCGGTCAGGGTGACCAGGCGGCCGGCGTCCAGCAGTCGAGCCGCGTCGGCGACCGCGGCGTCCCGGCCGATCAGCCCGGTGAGCGGGGCCGGCAGGTTCCCGCGTTCGGGTTCGATCGGCACCGGCGTCGTGGCCGGGCCGGTGAGCGCCGGGTCCTGGCGGAGCAGGGCGCGGTGCAGGGCGACCAGTTCGGGCCCCGGGTCGAGCCCCATCTCGTCGCGCATGCGGTCGCCGAAGACCCGGAACTCGTCGAGCGCCTCGGCCTGCCGGCCGCACTGGTACAGCGCCCGCATCCGCGCCGCGCGGAAACGCTCGCGCAACGGATGGCGTTCCACAAGGTCGCCGAGATCGGCCAGCACGTCGGCGTGTCGACCCAGATCGAGCGCTGTCTCGGCCCACTCCTCCTGAGCGATCAGCCGGGCCTCCGACCAGCGCGTGACAGCCGGGCGGACGAACGCCTCGTCCGGGAAGTCGGCAAGCGCGGGGCCGCGCCACAGCGCCAGGGCATCGGTCAGCAGCGCCATCCTGTCCCGGGGGTGGACGGCGCGGCGGGCTCGGCCCACCATCTCGGTGAACAGGCCGACGTCCACCGCGTCGTCGCCGGCGGTAAGGGCATACCCGGCCGGGGAATGCGTGACCAGATCGCGCGCCCCCGGCTCGGCGTCGTCCAGTGCCCGCCTGAGCTGCGACATCTTGCTGCGGAGCACGCTGGCCGGGTTGGCGGGCAGTCGGTCGCCCCAGAGGTCGTCGATGAGCCGGTGCGCCGCCACCGGCCGACCGTCGTGGACCAACAGGTCGGCCAGCAGCGCGCGGACCTTGAGCTCCGGGATGCGCACCGGCTTGCCGTCGGCGGTCCAGACCTCGAGCGGACCGAGCATCCCGAAGCGCATGCGGCACAGGGTAACCCACCCGGTGGCGCGACGGCGGCAACGGAATGGCAGGTCAGCCTGCCGCGCGCAGCTCCACGATGGAGAACGAGCCGGCCGGATGGACGGCCACAGCGTGCAGCCCGACGGATGCCGCGAGGGCGGTCAGATCAGCGGCGGTCCGCTCCCGACCACCGCAGGCCGTCAGCATGCGCAGGTCCATTCCGGTGTGGGTGGCCTCCCCACCGGGCCCGGTCTGCTCGACCACCAGCACCGCGCCGGTCTGCCCGGCGGCCTCCGCGCACCGGCGCAGGATCTCCCGCGCAGGGTCGTCGGCCCAGTTGTGCAGCACGAACGACAGCACGTACCCGCCGGCGCCGGCCGGCAGCGGGTCGAAGAAGCTGCCGGCCACCACGTCCAGGCGCTCCCCCAGGTCCGACTCCGCGACCGACTTGCGGGCGGCCTCGCAGTTGTCCGGCATCTCGAGCACCGTGCCACGCAGCGTCGGGTAGGCGTTGAGCAGCCCGATCAGCAGCGCGCCGTTGCCGCCGCCGACGTCGACGACCCAGCCCAGCGGACCCCAGTCCATGCCTTCGACGATCTCCGGAGACCGTGACTCCAGGTCGCTGGTGAGCCGGTTGAAGTTCGCGGCCCGCTCCGGGTCGGCGGCCCAGTCCTCCCAGAAGGAACGGCCGAACTGGACCGGAAAACCGGCCTCTCCCGTCCGTACGCTGTGCAGCAACTGCACGAACGACAGTTCGGCCCGGCCGACGGAACCCTCGATGTCCAGCCGGGCGCGGGCCTTCGACGGGTGGTCCTCCCGCAGCACCGCGCCGAGCGGGGTCAGTGAGTACCGCCCGCCGCTCTCCCGGGTCAAAAGGCCCCGGACGGCCAGGTACCGCATGACCCGCTCCAGCGCGTCGGCGTTCACCCCCTCGGCCCCCGCGATCGCCTCGGCGGTGTCGGCACCGGCGTCGATGTGGTCGGCCAGGCGCAGCGTCGCCGCCGTCCGGATCGCCATCGGCGTACCGAGCCCCGCCATGGACCAGATTTTGGCGCTCATCTCGTCCCGTGCCACCGTGCCCCCTCGTGGGTCGTGAGAATCTGATCGTCGCCCGCTCACGCTCGCATTCCTTGCGTAGCAGCGGCATCTCCTGAATTGCCGTTCCGCTTCCATTGCCTTGTCGTGCCACCGAGCCGGCTGGCACGCTCCATGAATATCCGCACCGCCACGCCGAGGAGCTGATTGCCGATGCCGAGCGCAGAATCCACGACGGAGACGCCGGAGGCGCAACCGTCCGGACTACGGCCATTCACCGGTGCCGAATATCTGGAAAGCCTGCGCGACGGTCGGGAGATCTGGCTGTACGGCGAGCGAATCAAGGACGTCACCGAGCATCCGGCCTTTCGCAACAATGCCCGGACCATCGCGAACATGTACGACGCGCTCTGGGAGTCGCCGGACCGCGACGTGCTGACCGTCCCTACCGACACCGGCAACGGTGGCTTCACCCATCCGTTCTTCCGCGCCCCGGTCGACGCGGCCGACCTGCGCCGCTCGCGCGACGCCATCGCGGCGTGGCAGCGACGGTGCTACGGCTGGCTCGGCCGCTCGCCCGACTACAAGGCGTCGTTCCTCGCCACCCTGGGCGCCAAGGCCGACTTCTACGCCCCGTTCGGTGACAACGCCCGGCGCTGGTACAAGGAGTGCCAGGAGCGCGTGCTGCACGTCAACCACGCGCTCGTGCACCCGCCGGTGGACCGCCACCTGCGCCCCGAGCAGGTCGCCGACGTGTACGTGCACGTGGACCGGGAGACCGACGCGGGCCTCGTGGTGAGCGGGGCGAAGGTGGTGGCGACCGGGTCCGCGCTGACCAACTACAACTTCATCGCCCACCACGGGCTCCGGATCAAGGAGAAGCAGTTCGGTGTCGTGTTCATGGCGCCGATGAACGTCCCCGGGGTGAAGCTGCTCTGCCGCACCTCGTACGAGATGACCGCGGCCCGCACCGCCAGCCCGTTCGACTATCCCCTGTCGAGCCGGATGGACGAGAACGACGCGGTCATCGTGTTCGACCAGGCCCTGATCCCGTGGGAGAACGTCTTCGTCTACGGCGACCTGGAGAAGGCGAACACGTTCTTCCACGACTCCGGCTTCATGCCGCGGTTCTCCCTGCACGGCGCCACCCGGCTGGCGGTCAAGTTCGACTTCATCTGCGGCCTGCTGATGAAGGCCGTGGAGATCAACGGCACCGACGAGTTCCGTCAGGTACAGGGCAACATCGGTGAGCTGATGGTCTGGCGGCATCTGATGTGGGCGCTGTCCGACGCCATGATCGAGCGGTCCCGGCCGTGGGCCGACGGCTACGTGCAGCCCAACGAGGAGTACGCGCTGACGTACCGGACCCTCGCCCCGATGGCGTACGGCAAGATGCGCGAGATCGTCCAGCACACCGCGGGCAGTGGGCTGATCTACCTGAACTCGGGCGTCGCCGACTTCCACAACCCGGAGATCCGCCCGTACCTGGACCGGTACCTGCGCGGCTCGCACGGCACCGACGCTGAGCAGCGGGTGAAGGTGATGAAGCTGCTCTGGGACGCGGTCGGCACGGAGTTCGGCGGGCGTCAGGAGCTGTACGAGCGCAACCACGCCGGCAACCCGGACGACAACCGGGCCCAGGTGCTGCGCCGCGGCACCCAGGCCGGCGTCACCGACGACATGATCGCCCTGGTCGAGCAGTGCCTGTCCGAGTACGACCTGAACGGCTGGACCGCGCCGCACCTGGCGACGTAGTAGGCGGCGGCGATCGCCGCGGACCCCTGAGCTGGCGTGGGCGCTCGTCGAGCGTCCACGCCTCATTTTGCCCGCGACCGGCGTCCACGCCTCAGTCTGTTCGTGACAGGCGCGTCGGCGCGCACGCCAGGGCCCGGCGCCTCCTGTTGAGGCACCGGGCCCGCAGCGTGTCTCAGGAACAGCCGCCCTTGTCCGCCTTGAGCATTCCGAGCGTGGTCCGTCCGTCCGGAGCCGGGGAGCCGGCCTCCGCGGACCGCGACGCCGAGGTGGCCTCGAACTCCGCCTCGCTCAGGCCCTCGGCACTCCCCCGCGCGTTGTCGTGGACCTCCTCGGCGGTCATCCCCATGAAGTGCACGACGATCTCGTGGTTGGTCGACGTGACCGCCGACTCCGAGCCGGTGCGGTAGTACAGGTCGACGGTGAAGTCCACCGGCGACAGGTCCGGCTCCTCGCCGCGACGGATGGCCGCGACGATGGCCGGCACGTCGTAGCGGAGCCGCACCCCGCTGCGCAGGTAGTACTCCTCATCGCGTACCAGCACCACCGGCAGGTCCTCACCGACCGGATGGTCGGCAGGGCGGTAGACCGGCTGGGTGAGCAGGTCGTACCGGAACACCTCGTCCAGCACCGGCGCCGCCTCGGCGGGCACCAGCGGCCGGATCGCCTCGTCCCACCAGCGGTGCAGCATCCGCTCGGCGTCCGGGTCGGTGTAGAGGTAGGTGATCGCCGCCCCGAACGCGCCGGTTCCGCCGACAGCGGTCGCGGCGTACCCTCGCAGTGGCGCGGCCGCCGGGTCGTCAGTGGTGCTGATCCAGGTGTCCAGGTGGCGCAGCACCTGGGACTGGGTGATGCCGGCGAGGTGCCGCAGCGCCGGCCAGATCCAGCGCAGGACCGCGTTCTCCGCCACCACCCGCGCCATGAAGAGGAACCGCTGCATCTGTTGGTTCTCGGCGAAGGTCATGGTGTTGTGCGCGAGCACGTACTCGAAGTCGTCGTTGTCACCGCGGACGGCCTTGATGCCGTACTGCTCCTTCTTCTCCATGTAGTCGGTGTTGGGCAACAGCAGGATCGGGTAGACCGCGATCCGCGACACCCGCCGCGAAAGACGGTCGTAGCCTTCCATGAAGGACTGCACCGTCTCACCCGGCGCGCCCCAGATCAGCTCGGCGTAACAGTCGAGCCCCTCCTCGTCCAGCCAGGCGGCGAGGTCCTCCCATTCGTTGACCTTCATGTTGCGCCGGTTCATGGTGTCCAGTGCGGTGTCGCTGAGCGTCTGCAGCGCGAGCGTGAAGGAGCTCCGCATGCCGGCCTCCTTCATCATCTTGACGATGCGGAAGAACGTCTTCGACTTGTTCTTCGCCCAGGACGTCTCCAGCGCGCGCGGGAAACCGAGCCGGTCCCGAGTCTCGATGAGCGTCTCGACGAACTCCACGTCACCGGGCAGGAGCCCGAAGTTGGCGTCGCAGGCGACCACGGTGTGCACCTTGAGCCGGCCGAACATCTCAAGCTCGGCGCGCATCCGCTCCGGCGAGAACGCCCGGACCTTCTGCCCGACGGCACCGCCCCAGTAGCAGAACGCGCACTTGTACGGGCAGCCCCGGTTGGTCTCCATCAGCGCCACGTCGTACCGGAAGTTGCCGTCGGCGTCGGTCATCTCCAGCGCCCCGGTCAGGAAGGGCGACGGTATGATCTCGAGGTCCTCGATGCGGTCACGGGCGACGTTGTGACAGGTGGCGCCGTCAGTTTCGCGGAACGACACACCCGCCACCGCGTGCAGCGCGTGCTTGTCCACGCCGTCCAGGTAGCAGTTGAGCAGATCGCGGAACGTCAGCTCGCCCTCCCCGTTGACCACGACGTCGACCTCGGGGAACATCCGGAACACCCGGTCGGCCTGCTCGGCCACGTGGGTGCCACCGAAGACGACCCAGCCGTCCGGGTTGAGCTGTTTGAACGTCGCGGCCAGTGATCCGAAGGACCGGTAGTTCCAGCCCAGCACGCTGAACGCGAGAACGTCCGGCGGCTCGTCGCTGAACAGGGCGTTGGCCATGGTGGCGTTGGTGGTGCCGCCGCGGAAGTTGTGGATGCTGATGTCGCAGGCGTCGCGGATCCGGTCGTCGGCCAGGGCCGTCGACTTCAGATAGCCCGACGCCAGCGGCATCGACTCCAGCGGCATCTCCCAGACACCCTGTTGCACCAGGAACACCTTGGTCGTGGCGTTCGCATTGCCGTCCGGGCTCGTCATGTCGGTCCTCCGTTTGCTGATCGGATCTCCTCGGCCGGGACTCAGGTCGTCCCGGCTGTCCGGCAAGGACCGCCACCTCTTCCGTCACACCGTCGTCAGGGCAGTACGCAACCGGCCCCACACCCGTCATGTCGATGGGCGTGGGGCCGCTTCGCGACCGGCTGTGTCAGCGGTCTGCGGGCAAGACCTGGACGAACCGCCCGGTCAGGCGGGCTCGATGGACATCGCGTGTTGGAAGGTGTTCAGCGGGTCGTACTTCTTCTTGATCCGCTGAAGCTTCGGGTAGCTGTCCTTGTAGTAGAGGTCGTGCCAGGGCACCCCTGACGTGTTCCACGCCGGGTCCCTGGTGTCCTTGCTGGGGTAGTTGATGTAGCAACCGTCGTACTGGTCGTTCGGGACCGGCACCCCGCCGGTGGCGGCGTGCACGTCCCGGTAGAGACGGCGGGTCCACTCCACGGCCTCCGCGTCGGCGTTCGGATCGGCCCACGTGGAGTCGATCCAGAAGCGCAGAATGGAGTCGCGCTGGGGCACCGCGGTGGCGTCCGACGCAACCGCGTTGACCTGCCCGCCGTAGGCACCGAGATAGACCAGGCAGGAGTTCTTGGCATCGGGGTCCGTCAGCGCCCCGTAGACGATGTCGATCTGGTCGTCGGTGAGCGGCTTGCGCAGGTTGCTGCCCGCCGACTTCGTCCGGGCGCCGAGCGAACGGGGGTACTCGAACAACGCGTTGGCGAGCCAGAGCTCCTCGTTCATCTCGACGTAGCCCTGCACTGACACGCCCTCGGAGACAGCGGCGATGTAGTCCTCAACCATCCGGCGGGCATTGGGCGCCGTGGCGTCCATCCGGCACTCCAGGTAGAGCGCGTAGTCCCTCTTCATGTTGAGGTGCAGGGCGCTGTGCATGACGACGTACGGCGAGTCCGGCCCGCTGTTGGCCGCGTGCCAGGCCCCGTGGTTCTGCACCAGCCGCTTGAAGTCCGCCTGGCTCAGCGACTCCCATGGCCAGGTCACCCAGGTCATCAGGAGCCGGGCCGGCGGCCGCGGCAGCGCCTTGGTCGGGTTGTTTCCGGTGGCCCGCGGGTCGCGGAACCAGTACCGGGTGACGACGCCGAAGTTGCCGCCGCCACCACCGGTGTGCGCCCACCACAGGTCGCGGTTCGGGTCGTCGGGGCGGCGCGTGGCGACGACGATGCGGGCCTTGCCCTTGGCGTCGACGGTCACCACCTCGACCGCGTACAGGTGATCGGAGATGAGACCGTACCGCCGGGACAGCGGCCCGTATCCCCCGCCGGCGGTGTGTCCGCCGATGCCCACCGGTGGGCACACCCCACCGGGGATGGTCACGCCCCAACCCAGGTAGAGCGCTTTGTACGCCTGCGCGAGCGTGCTGCCCGCGCCGACCGAGAAGGCGTTCATCTTGGCGTCCCAGGAAACCTGGTGCATCGGGGACACGTCGATGAGCATGTCGAAGCGCGGGTCGGCGACCAACGCCTCGAGGCAGTGCCCGCCGCTGCGGACGGTGAACTTGCGGCCCTCCTTGACCGCCCGCTGCACCGCCTCCTGGACCTGGCCGGCCGAGTAGGCCAGCACGATCGAATCCGGGGAGAAGACGAAACGCGCGTTGAACCCGCGCGTCAGCAGTTCGGGGTAACGCGGGTCGTCCGGACGCACCACCACATTCGGCAAGGCCGCCCCACCGCTGTGACCGACGGCCTGCGCAGCGCCGGGCTGCAGGACCAAGCCGGTGACAGCAGCGCCGGAGACAGCAGCGGCCGAGCCGAGGAACTGCCGGCGCGATGCAACCATGTGAGCACCTACCCATCGGAATAAGTCGACTGATCCGGCTCAGTCTGCTTGCTCTGGCCACGCGCGATCTTCTTCCAGATTGCGGTGCCGCCCGGCGCCCGGACCGAACATCGACAGGCGACGCTGCCTGCGATGGCACCACTGTGCCGCAGCGGCGACATCCCGGGCATCTCGCAAGTTGCGCTCAGCGGACGGACGACCCGGCTGCGCAACGTGTGAGATGCCGTCCCGGGCGGTGCTCCGCGATGGTGATCAGGTGATTCCCATGCTGTACGTGCGGTTGCGGGTCGTTCTCGTTCTGGGGCGACGCCGATGAACCACGTGCCGGTCCCCGTTCGCCTGGGCGTGCTCGGCTGCGCGGACATCGCGTGGCGCAAGCTGCTGCCTGCGGCTGCGGCGGAACCGGGTCTGCGTACCGTCGCGATCGCCGGACGTGACCCGGCACGCACCGACCGTTTCGCGGCCCGGTTCGGCTGCGCCGCGGTGAACCGGTACGAGGAGCTGCTCGAGCGTTCTGACGTGGAAGCGGTCTACCTGCCGCTGCCGATCGGCCTGAGGCACCGGTGGGCGGGCGCGGCGTTGGCCGCCGGCAAGCATGTGCTGGCCGAGAAGCCGATGGTGGGCACCGAGAAGCAGACAGCGGATCTGGTTGCCCAGGCGGCCGAGCGCGGCCTCACCCTGATGGAGAACTCCGCGTTCCTCCTGCACGGCCAGCACGCCGCGGTGCGCCGCGCGTACGCGGCCGGCGAGATCGGGGAGCTACGCGCCTTCAGCAGCGTGTTCGGGATTCCGCCGCTGCAGAACGGCGACATCCGGTACCGCCCGGACCTGGGCGGCGGGGCGCTGCTCGACGTCGGCTTCTACCCTCTGCGCGCGGCACGTCACTTCGTCGGCCCGAACCTGCGGGTGGTGGGCGCGGACCTGCGCACCGGACCGTCCGGCGTGGACGTTGCGGGCACCGTGCTGCTGAGCGGGCCGAACCAGGTCGCGGTGCAGGTCGGGTTCGGCTTCGAGCACTTCTACCGCAGCGGGTACGAGCTGTGGGGCAGCACCGGTGAGCTGCGCCTGGAGCGCGCGTTCACCCCACCGCCGGAACACCGCCCGGTGCTCGGGTTGCGGCAGCAGGACCGCCGCGAGTCGCGGACGCTGGCCGCCGAGGACCAGTTCGCCGCGCTGGTCCGCACCTTCGTGGCGGCGGTGTACGGCGAGCACGACCTGTCCGGGCACCACGCCGAGATGCTGGGGCACGCGCGGCTGGTCGACACCATCCGCCGGGCGGCCGGCCTGGGCGAGCCGTGACCGGGCGCGCCCTGGTGGTCGGCACGGGTCTGCTGGGCCGGCACGTCCGTGACCGGCTGACCTCGGCCGGCTGGGACGTGGTCGTGGCCGGGCGCCGGTCCGAGGTCGCGACAGGGTCGCTGACCGAGGCGATCCGCGCGGCGCGGCCCGGCGTGGTGGTCAACGCCGCCGGTGAGATCTGGCGGCCGGAGCCCGACCGGCTCACCGCCGCCAACGTCGAACTCGCCGGACTCGTGGTGCGGGCTGTGGCCGAGGCCGGTGCCGACGCCCGGCTGGTGCATCTCGGCTCATCGCTGGAGTACGCGCCGCAGCCACCGCCGACAGCCCTGACCGAGGACTCCCCGGCCGCACCGCGCAGCGCGTACGGACGGTCGAAGCTGGCCGGCACCGAGCTGGTACGCCGCCTCGCGGCCCGGCACGGCGTCGAGGCGGTGGTGCTGCGGCTGTTCAACGTCATCGGCGCCGGCATGTCACCGGTCAGCGTGCTGGGCCGGACGGTGAACCGCCTGGTGGCGGCGCACCGGACCGGTACGACGGCACACCTGGAGCTCACGGACCTGGCGCAGTACCGCGACTACGTGGACGCACGCGACGCCGCCGACGCCGTCCTGGCCGCCGGCACGGCACGGCAGATCGCTCCCGGGCTGTTCAACATCGGGTCGGGTGTCACCCGGACCGCAGAGGAACTGGTCCGGGCGCTCGCCGAGGTCAGCGGTGTCCCCTACCGACTGGAGCTGCGGCCGGCGCCGACGACCGGCGCACGCTCCGCCGACGGCGACTGGCAGCGGGCCGACACCCGCCGGGCGTACACGGTGCTCGGCTGGTCGGCGCGCCGGGAGCTGCCCGAGACGCTGCTCGGGATCTGGCAGGCCGCCCGGTCCCACCCGTTCCCCGGCCACCCCGCGCAGGAGGCGAGCACACCATGACCCCGGACCTCAAGGCAATGATCCTGGACCTGGTCCGGGCCTATCACAGAGAACGCACACCCGACGACCAGGAGTTCGTTCCGGGCGTCACGCCGGTGCTGTCGTCCGGCGCCGTGCTCGAAGCCGAAGACCGGCTGGCGCTGGTCGAGGCGGCGCTGGACATGCGGATCGCCGCGGGGTTCCACGCGCTGCGGTTCGAGCGCTCCTTCGCGCGGTACTTCGGCCTCCGCAAGGCCCACCTGGTCAACTCGGGATCGTCGGCGAACCTGCTCGCCCTGTCCGCGCTACGCGCGTCCGAGCTGGGAGACCGGCGTCTGCGGCCCGGCGACGAGGTCATCACGGTGGCGGCGGGCTTTCCCACCACAGTGAACCCGATAGTGCAGAACGGCCTGATACCGGTGTTCGTCGACGTGGAACTCGGCACGTACAACACCACAGCGGAGCGGGTGGCGGCAGCGATCGGGCCACGCACCCGCGCCATCATGATCGCCCACGCGCTCGGCAACCCGTTCGAGGCGGCCGAGATCGCCGAACTGGCCGAGCGGCACGGGCTGTGGTTCGTCGAGGACAACTGCGACGCGGTCGGCTCGCTGTACGGCGGGCGGCTCACCGGCACGTTCGGCCACCTCAGCACTGTCAGTTTCTATCCGGCCCACCACATCACCACGGGCGAGGGCGGCTGCGTGCTCACCGACAGCGTGGAACTGGCCCACCTCGTGGAGTCCTTCCGCGACTGGGGGCGCGACTGCTGGTGCGAGCCCGGGGAGGACAACCGCTGCAAGAAGCGGTTCGACTGGCAGCTCGGCACACTGCCGGCCGGTTACGACCACAAGTACACGTTCTCGCAGGTCGGCTACAACCTGAAGGCGACCGACCTGCAGGCGGCGCTCGGGCTGAGCCAGCTGGAGCGGATCCAGGCGTTCGGTGAGGCTCGGCGCAAGAACTGGCAGCGGCTGCGCGAGGAGCTCGACGGAGTGCCGGGACTGCTGCTGCCGCGTCCCACACCGGGCTCGGATCCGAGCTGGTTCGGGTTCGCGCTCACCGTCGCGCCTGACGCACCGTTTGGCCGCGGTGAGCTGCAGCAACACCTGGAGGAGCGGCAGATCCGTACCCGGCTGCTGTTCAGCGGCAACCTGACCCGGCACCCGGCCTACCGGGATGTCGAGTTCCGGGTCGCCGGTGACCTGTCCAACAGCGACGCGGTGGTGCACGGCACCTTCTGGATCGGCGTCTATCCCGGCATCACCGACGACATGATCCTCCACGTCGGGCGGACCATCCGGGAATTCGTCGCCGGACGCCACTGAACGAGCGTCCACACTTCCTGCAAGGAAAGGAATTTCCACGGTGAAGGCTCTGGTCCTGTCGGGCGGTTCCGGCACCCGATTCCGCCCGCTCAGTCATTCCATGCCGAAACAACTGCTCCCCGTGGCCAATCGACCGGTACTGGAACTGGTGCTGGAAACCGTCAGCGGCCTCGGCGTCACCGAGATCGGGGTGGTGGTCGGTCGGTGGGGGCCCGATATCAGGACGGCGCTGGGCGACGGCCGGCGTTTCGGCGTACCGATCACGTACCTGCACCAGGACCAGCCGCGCGGGCTCGCGGACTGCGTCCGGCTGGCACGTTCCTTCCTCGGCGACGACGACTTCGTCATGTACCTGGGCGACAACGTGCTGCCCGACGGTGTCGCCGACATCGCCGCCGACTTCCGTGTGCACCGCCCGGCCGCCCAGATCGTGGTGCACAAGGTCAGCGACCCGCAGGAGTTCGGCGTCGCCGAGCTCGACCCGCACGGCACCGTGCTGCGGGTGGTGGAGAAGCCGGCCCGGCCGCGCAGCGATCTGGCGATGATCGGCGTCTACTTCTTCACGGCGGCGGTGCACGAGGCGGTGGCCGCGATCGACGCGAGCACCCGCGGGGAGCTGGAGATCACCGACGCGGTCCAGTGGCTCCTCGCGTCCGGCGCGGACGTACGTGCCAGCGTCTACGACGGCTACTGGAAGGACACCGGGCAGGTCGACGACCTGCTCGACTGCAATCGCCGGATGCTGGCCGATCTGACGCCCGGCATCGCCGGCGACGTCGACCCGGCCAGCATCCTGACCGGGCACGTCGTCGTTGAGCCCGGCGCCCGGGTGGTGCGCTCCCGCATCGACGGCCCGGCCGTCATCGGGGCGGGAACCCTCGTCGAGGACAGCACGGTGGGGCCGTTCACCGCCGTCGGCCCGGACTGCGTCCTGCGTCGGTGCAACGTGGCCGACTCGGTGGTGCTCGCTGGTGCCACCATCTCGGCGGTGCCGCCACTGGCCCGGTCGCTGATCGGGCGCGCCGCGACGGTCAGTGCGGGCGACGGCCTCGCGCACCGGCTGGTGATCGGTGACGACACCCGGATCGAGCTGGCCGCATGAGCGCGCCGGGGGCGGCGCTTCGGCTGCGCCCGCGTGAGGACGACGGGCTGGCGCAACGCCTGGCTCGCTCGGCGGCCGAGACCGAGGCCGGCGCGGCCATCCCTACGACGGACGTGCCGGGCTGGCTGGCGGAGCGGGCGCGCGCCCAGCGGTTCCGGGTGACGCCGATCCCGTTCCAGGAGTTGGACGGTTGGGGGTTCGCTCCGGGCACCGGCAACCTGGTGCACCACAGCGGCCGTTTCTTCACTGTGGAGGGCCTGCACGTACGCACCGGTGGGTCGCCGCACCTGGAGTGGTGGCAGCCGATCATCAACCAGCCCGAGGTGGGCATCCTGGGCATCGTCGCCACCGAGTTCGACGGCGTTCTGCACTTCCTCCTGCAGGCCAAGGCCGAGCCCGGCAACCCGACACCGGTGCAGCTCTCGCCGACGGTTCAGGCCACCCGCAGCAACTACACCGGGGCGCACCGCGGGGCACCGGTGCGCCACCTGGAGCTCTTCACCGATCCGCATCGCGGCCGGCCGCTCACCGACGTGCTGCAGTCGGAGCACGGGTCCTGGTTCCACCACAAGACGAACCGGAACATGATCGTCGAGACTGGCGCCCCGGTCGACGCCGGCGCGGACTTCTGCTGGCTCACCCTCGGCCAGATCGGCCGTCTGATGCAGGTCGACAACCTGATCAACATGGACACCCGTACGGTCCTGGCCTGCGCGCCGGTGACCTTTGGCGATGCGGTGGCCCGGCACGACGACACCGAGGTGCGTTCCTGGTTCACCGCGGAACGCACCCGCCACGACCTCCACGGCCGGCTGGTGCCGCTGCGCGGGCTGCCCGGCTGGACCATCGGCGAACGGACCATCGAACACGTCCCGCCGCGCTACTTCCGGGTGATGGCGGTCTCGGTCGAAGCCGACAACCGCGAGGTACGCGGCTGGACCCAGCCACTCTTCGAACCGCTGGAACGAGGGTTGATCGCGTTCCTGACCCGCCGGTTCGGCGGCGTGCCGCATCTGCTCACGCACGCCCGGGTGGAGGCCGGCTTCCACAACACAGTGGAGCTCGGGCCGACCGTACAGTGCACACCCGGGCACCACGGCTCGGGCACCGGGCCGGCATTCCTGGACCTGATCAGGTCGGCGACGCCCGGCCAGATCCGGTACGACGTGGTGCACGCCGAGGAGGGCGGGCGTTTCTACCACGCGGAGAACCGCTGCGTCGTCCTGGAGTCCGACGCGGCGCCGGCCGATCCGCCGCCGGGATACCGCTGGCTGACACCGGGCCAGCTGACCGCGCTGCTCCGGCACGGGCACTATGTCAACGTCCAGGCCAGGACGTTGCTGTCCGCCATCACCACCGGCGCGGTCGTTCTCTGACGCACACCACGGCCGGCCGGGATCACCCGGCCGGCCGTGGCGGTTGTCGATCAGCGCACCAGACGCACGAACTCCCGGACGTCGTCGACCAGGGGGCCGGGCTGCTCCAGGGCGGCGAAGTGACCGCCCTGGTCAAACTCGGTCCACCGGGCGATGGTGGGGATGTGTGCCTCGGCGAATCGGCGTACCGGCAGGAAGATGTCCTTCGGGAACACGGCCACACCGACCGGCACGGTGATCGGAGGGGGCGCCGCCCCGGCGGCCGCCGCCTTCACCGCGGCCGCGCCCTCGTAGTAGAACTGCGCCGAGGGCCCGGCGGTGGCGGTGAACCAGTACAGCGACACCAGCGTCAGGATGTCGTCGCGCGACACCGCGTCCTCGGGCACCTTCTCGCTGTCGGTCCACTCCCGGAACTTCTCCACGATCCAGGCGAGCTGCCCGACCGGTGAGTCGGTGAGCGCGTACGCCAGCGTCTGGGGGCGGGTCTGCTGGATCTTCATGTAACCGGACAGGTGCTCGTCGAACTCGCGCAGCCGGCCCAGCCGCGCCATGTCCCGCTCGCTCAGGCCGTCCAGGTCGGCCGGGTCGCCGGACGGGAAGGTCATCAGCATGTTCACGTGCACCCCCGCGCAGTGCGTCGGGTCGATGACGCCGAGCGCCTGCGAGATCACCGATCCGGCGTCACCGCCCTGCGCCACGTACCTGTCGTAGCCGAGCCGGCGCATCAGCTCCGACCAAGCGGAGGCGATCCGCACCACGTCCCAGCCGGTGTCCGGCAGGCTGGAGAAGCCGTACCCGGGCAGCGACGGGATCACCACGTGGCACGCGTCGGCCGGGTCGCCACCGTGTGCGCGCGGGTCGGTGAGCGGGCCGACGATCTCGGTGAACTCCGCGAACGAGCCGGGCCAGCCGTGGGTGAGGATCAGCGGCACCGCGTCCGGTTCCGGGCTGCGCACGTGCACGAAGTGGATCATCGCGCCGTCGATCTCGGTCCGGAACTGGGGCATCTGGTTGAGCCGAGCCTCCGCGGCCCGCCAGTCGAAGGTGGTGGCCCAGTAGTCGGTGAGCTCCTGCAGGTAGGCCAGCGGCACGCCGCGGTCCCAGCCGACGCTGGCGAGCTCGCCGGGCCAGCGGGTGGCGGCCAGTCGTCGACGCAGGTCGTCGACGTCGGGTTGTGGGATGTCGATCCGGAACTCTTCCATCGCGCAATTCCCTTCCATTGGCTGAAGCACGCGCTTATCGGATCTGTGCGGGAAAAGACTTCAAACCGTTCACGAAGTTCGACTCCAACCGGATCTCCGGTCCGGTACGCACCAGCGACGGCAGGTGCGGGAGGAACGCCCGGAGCAGGGCGGTCAACTCGTGCCGGGCCAGGTGGGCGCCCAGGCAGAAGTGAGGGCCGATGCCGAACGCCAGGTGCGGATTGGGACTGCGGCCGAGGTCGAGCCGGTCCGGCTCGGTGAAGACGGCCGGGTCGCGGTTCGCCGAGGTGTAGTAGAGGACCACCTTGTCGTCGGCCGCGATGGCCTGCCCGGCCAGCTCGGTGTCGCGAGTGGCGGTACGTCGGAACTGCATGATCGGTGTGACATGGCGGATCAGCTCGTCGACCGCCGCGGCGATGGGCACCGTGCCGGCCACCAGTCGGTCGCGCTGCTCGTGGTCGTCGACCAGGGCCGACAGCGAGCCGGCGATGAGGTGTCGGGTGGTCTCGTTACCGGCCACCACCAGCAGCAGCCAGAACATGCAGAATTCGCGATCGGACAGCCGCCGGCCGTCCACCTCGGCGACGGCGAGCCGGCTGATCAGGTCGGGCTGCGGGTGCGCGCGACGCTCGGCCGCCAGCTCCAGCGCGTAGGTGAACGCCTCGGCGAACGTCCGCCGGTACGCGTCCACGTCCCCGCCGCCGAACTCGGGATCGTCGAAGCCGACCAGATGGTTGCTCCACCCGTACAGCAGGTGGCGATCGGCGCGCGGGACACCGAGCAGGTCGCAGAGCACCAGCAACGGCAACTCGGCAGCCAGGTCCGTGACCACGTCCAGCTCGCCGGCGCGCACGACGCGCCGGACCAGCTCGGTGGCGTGTGCCGCGACCCCGTCGGCGAGACCGCCGACCGCCCGGGGCGTGAAGACCGACGTCACCAGGCGGCGGATCTGGACGTGCTGCGGTGCGTCCATGCTGATCAGCAGCTGCCTGGTCTGCCGCAGGTCCGCCGGTGTCCGCGGGTCGACGAGGAAGGCGCCGGCCCGCCCGGACGAAAAGTCGCCGGTGCGCCGCGACGCCTCCTGCACCGCCGCGTGCGTGGTGACCGCCCAGTACCCGCGGCCCCGCTCGGTGATCCGGCCGCTCGCGCTGTGCCGGGTCAGGAGCGGCTCGTCGACCCAGGCCACCGGTTCTTCGCGCCGCCGACGGGCGAACTCGGCGTGCGGCACCCCGTGCGCGTAGGTGGCCGGATGGGCGATGTCCGGCCGGGTGGCGCCCGACACGCCGGTCACGGCACCGGCTCCGCCGACGACGTCCGCTCCAGCACCGCATCCGGGTCGTCCGGCGCAGGCGGCGCGATGGCGCGGCGCAGCGCGTCCTTCCGCAACTTGCCGGAGGTGTCCCGGGGCAGGGCGGCCACCACGTGGTACGCCCGAGGCGTCTTGAAACCCGCGAGCGAGCGGCGGCAGTGCGGATCGAGCAGCGCGAACAGGTCGGCCGGCTCGGGCAGAGCGGGCTCGATCACCGCGACCACGTGCTCCCCGAACTCGTGGTCCGGCACGCCGATGACGGCCGCGTCCCGTACCGCCGGATGGGCCAGCAGCACCGCTTCGACCTCCGTTGGATAGACGTTCACGCCCCCGGTGACGATCAGGTCCTGGGCACGGCCGTCGAGGTACAGGAAGCCCGCCTCGTCCAGGTGTCCCAGCTCGCCGTAGGTGAACTTGTCCGGGGCCAGGTGCACGGCCCGGGTCTTCTCGGGCGCCTTGTGGTACTGGAACGTGCGCCCGGTGAGGCGCCGGACGAACACCCGCCCGGACACACCGGCGGGCACCGGGTCACCCTCCTCGTCGACCACCACGAGTTCGTACGGCGGCACGGCGCGGCCCACGCTGCCCGGCCGGCGCAGCCAGTCGTGCGAGTTGATCAGGCTTACGACGCCGCCCTCGGTGGCGCCGTAGTACTCGAGGAAAACCGGCCCCCACCACTCGATCATGGCCCGTTTGACGTCCGGCGGGCACGGCCCACCGCCATGCCAGACCCGCCGTAGCGATGCGCCGGAGAAGCCGCGGCGGACGTGCTCCGGCAGCCGGAGCAACCGCACCAGCTGGGTCGGCACCAGATGCGCCGCGGAAATCTGCTCCGCGTCGATGACCGCGAGCGTGGCCTCGGGGTCGAACCTCTCCTGGATGTGCAGCGTGCAGCCGCGCAGCAGGGCGAGCAGCGCGAGGAACAGCTGCGACGAGTGGTACCAGGGCCCGTCGAGCAGGAACCGCTCGTTCGCCGGGACGTCGAGGACCACGCGGGCGTACTCCAGCAGTTTGGCCACCCGGGTGAACGGCGCTCCGACCACGAACATGCCGTTGAGCACGCCCTTGGGTGCGCCGGTGGTCCCGGACGTGTAGAGCATGGTGGAGCCGCAGGACTGCTCGGCCGGTTCGGCCGGATCCGCGGCGGCGAGCAGAGGCTCCACCGCCCGGAAGCCGGGCACGTCACGGTCGCCGAGCACCAGTCGCGTCGGCACCTCCCCCGGCGCGCGGGCGGCGGCCCGGCCACTCACCTGCGCGTAGGGCTCCTCGACGATCAGCCCCCGACACTCCGAGTCGGTGATCAGGTAGGCGATCTCCGGCTCGGTCAGGTGCCAGTTCACTGGCACCACGGTGATCCCGCGGTGCAGGCAGGCGAGCAGGATCTCGAACGTCTCCCGGCGATTGCCGAGCACGCAGGCCACCTGGTCGCCGCGACCCAGCCCTTCGGCGGCCAGGACGCCCATCCAGCGATGCACCCGCGAACCGAGCTCCGGCCAGCTGGAACGGCCGCGCTTGTCGACCAGGGCCGTGCGGTGTCCGTTCGCGGTGATGAGGTCGTTGATCAACGTCGGCATGGGCGCGTCTACTCCTCGATCAGGTCGGGTTGGGCGCGGAGGATGTCGTCGTACAGCGGGGAGAAGTTGAGCCGGCCCATGCCCGGCGCGCCCATCAGGGCCGCCGTGGCCCGCGCGGCGTCCGGGCGGATCGGTACCGGCCGGCCGGCCGCCTCGGCGAGCAGTTGCACCTGGCAGCTGCGATCCATGGTGATGAACCACCACGCCGCCTCCTGCACGCTCCCGCCGACGGTGAGCAGGCCGTGATTGCGCAGGATCACCGCCTTGGCGTCGCCGAGCCGGTCGGCGATGTGCTTCGCCTCCTGCGACTCCAGGACCACGCCCTCGAAGCCGTCATAGACCGAGTGGTCCTCGTAGAAGGCGCAGGCGTCCTGGGTGAGCGGGTCGAGCGGCCGGCCGAGGGTGGACCAGGCCCGCCCGTAGGTGGAGTGCGTGTGCGCGGCCGCCACCACGTCCGGTCGGGCGGCGTGCACGTGGGAGTGGATCGCGTACCCGGCCGGGTTCACGCTGCCCCTGCCCGCGACCACAGTGCCGGACTCGTCGACCAGCAGC
This sequence comes from Micromonospora sp. NPDC005205, assembly GCF_040608275.1. Taxonomy (NCBI): domain Bacteria; kingdom Bacillati; phylum Actinomycetota; class Actinomycetes; order Micromonosporales; family Micromonosporaceae; genus Micromonospora; species Micromonospora sp. NPDC005205. The sequence goes on along the minus strand of NZ_JBEXHV010000014.1, from coordinate 54,000 downwards.
AGGTCGGCGACCCGCACGTGTCCGAAGTGCATGCCGAACGGGTTGATCCAGAAGTGGTCCGGCTCGATCGGGTCACGGGCGGTGACGTGTCCGCCGGCGCCGTGGTCGAAGCCGAAGCGGGCGAACAGCCGCAGTGTCGCGGCGAGCCGCTGCTTGCGGTAGCGCCGTTCGGCGAGCGGTTCGCGGCGCGTGGTCATCCGCATCCGCCCGGGGTGTCGAGGTCGTACGGCGGGGTCAGCCGGGCCGACTCGGTGACCACCGGCCGGTCGTCACCCGCCTGCCACATCTCCAGGAAGGCGTCGACCCGTTCCAGTCCCCAGAACCGGTGGCGCCCCAGCTTCAGGTAGGGGATGCCGAAGATGTCGTCGAGGTACGCGCGGTACAGGCAGTCCACGCCCTCCTCCCGGATGCTCGCCGACTCGGCGGCCAGCACCGCCGTCTCCGGGGCGAACCCGGCCTCCTTGGCCGCACGGCGCACCGTGTCGGGCTGGCAGATGTCCTCGCCCCGTCCCCAGCGGGCCTGCGCCAGCGCGTCGTAGAACCCCTCGGCCAGGCCCTCGCGTCGTGCGGCCAGCCAGGCCAGATGCGGCAGTTCCCACCACGGGTCCCGGTCGATCGGCCAGGCCATGCTCAGGTTCTGGCGCTGGGCCAGGCGTTTGGTGTCGAGCAGCATGTACAGGTGCTTGGCCCGGCTCATCTGCACGTAGTGGAACTCGCCGCCGCGCGCCGCCAGCGCCGCCGTCGACCGCTCGTCCGGGTCCCAGTACGGCTGCAGGTCCAGCCTGGTGAACAGATCCGGTACGGCCTCGCGCAACCGCCGCACCGCGAGCCAGCTGTACGGGCTGCGGAACGAGAAGTACAGCCGCGGCCGGGCGCTCATCGTCGGTCTCCCCGCAGCGCCGCGACCACCTCGTCATCGAGCTCGGCCATGCCGCCCGCGCCGGGTCCGGCGGCGATGGCGTAGCCGTGCAGGATCCGCGCCTGCGCGACCTGCACCAGGCGGTCGCCGCGTTGGACGTGGCACCGCATCCGTCCGTCGAAGAGCACGCCGCGCAGGATGTCGGTGACGGTGAAGACGGTGTGCACGGTCTCCTCCATCCGCGCGGCCTCGACCAGCTGCAGGTGGCTGCGCGACACCACCGGGATCCAGGACCGCTCGGTCAGCAGGCGGCCGACGGAGATGCCACGGTCGGCGAGGAACCGGTCCACCACCTCCTCCAGAGCGCGCACGAACCCGGAGTGCTGGACCCGGTCGGAGTAGTGGCAGTAGAAGTACGGCGCCCGCCAGGACCACAGGTGTGCGCCCGGTTCCGCGCCCAGCACGTCCTCGGCGGTCTCACCGGGTGCCAGCGACCGGTGGTCCGGGTGTCGCACCGTTGTCGCCGCGGCCAGCTCGGGGACCTCCAGGGCGTCGAGCCCGCCGGGCGCGCGACGGTAGCTCTCGGCGGTGCGCTCGCGGACGAGCGCGACCCGCACCCGGCCCCGCAGCGCGGTCACCTCCTGTCCGTCCCGGGTCGACACGAGCCGGACGCTCAGCAGGTTGTCAGTGGCCGAGGTGACCTCGGCCCGCACCTCGTCGTCCAGTTCGAGCACGGCGGGCAGTTGTACGGAGCTCTCCACGATCTCCAGGCCGAGACCGTGCCGCAGGTACAGCTCACCGGCGCCGGCGCCCTGGTCGCGGAGCCAGCGCAGCACGCCCTGCTCGACCAGGTAGAGGAAGTGCTTGAAACCGATCCAGGTACGGATGTTGGCGCCCTCGTACCCCGGTTCGGTGTGCACCACTGTGGGTCTTGGTGTGATCGTCACGGTCATTGCTCATCCCGCCGTTCCCATCGTCGCCCGGGCCAGCCGGGCCAGGTCGGCGACCCGGTCGGCGATCCCTTGGGCGTGCCGTACATGGCAGAAGTGGTCGTAGTCGTCGCGCAGGTGCAGGAGGCCGCCCGGCATGCCGGCGGCGAGCACCTCCGCCGCCTTCGGGGTCAGCGTGGGATCCGCGCCGCCGGCGAGCACCGCGACCGGCCTGCCCACCGCCTCGAGCGACAGATCGGCGGTCGCCAGGTACTGCTCGAAGACGGTGAGGAACCCGGCCGGGCCCACCCGCTCGATCGCCAGGTCCGTCATCGCCCCCAGCAGCCCGGCGTCGATGCGGGCCGCCCGGCTGCCCATCCGGGCGCGCAGGCCGTCGTGGATGTGCTGCACGAACGTCTCCCGGGAACGGTCGAACAGCGCCCAGGTGACCGGCCCTCCGGGAGGTCGGTACAGGGGGCAGATCAGCGCGACGGTCCGCCCGGCGAGAGGTTCGTCGGCGCAGAGCAACTGGAGTGCCGCGTTGCCGCCGAACGAGTGCGCCACCAGCACGTCCGGGGTTCGGGGCAACGCGGCCAGGCCCGAGCGCAGCCACTCCGCGGGCGACCGGTGCCGCCACCGGTAGTCGTTGCCGGCACGCCACGGAAGGTCCAGTGCGACCAGGCGCCGGCGCGGGCCGAGCCACTCGGCGAGGGGCCGCCAGCTCTGCCAGGTGTCCTCCAGCCCGTGCGCGAACGCCACGAGCGGGGCGCCCGGATCACCCTCGTTGAGCACGTGCACGGGGACGGTCACGACGCACCGCCGAGAACGGCGAACGGCGTGTCGCCGGGATCGCCCACGGCCAGTGCGCCGTGTCCCTCGTCGGCCACCAGGTGCGCGGCCAGGGCGAGGGCGACGATGTCGCGTGCGCCGTAGGAGTCGCCCCAGTCATCGATCGGGCCCGACGGCAACGGCTCGGCCGCGGGCAGCGGCGCTCGCGGGTGGACGGCGAGGGGGCCCGGGCGCGCGGTGAGCACGACGCACGCGGCACCCGCGCGCAACGGCGGAGCACCGGCGTGCAGCGCCGACGCGATCTCGTCGGCCGGCTCCACGCCGACCAGCACCACCCGGTCGGCGCGACCCGCCGCCAGCAGCAGCGCGGCGGTGCCCAGGCCGGCGCGCCCGGACCGGGCGCCGGAGCAGATCATCAGATTCGGGCCGCCGAAGCCGAACCACAGCGCCACGGCGCTGGACACCACGTTGCTGGACACGCCCGGCGCGTCGAGCACACTGACCGCGCGCCCACCTTCCTCGGTGACCGTCCGGGCCACCCGGGCGACGGTCTCGACGTTGCCCAGATTGCTACAGGCCACCACCGCGGTTGCGGGCAGCGGCGTCGGCAGCGGGTGACGGCCCGGGGTCAACCCCAGCGCCCGGTGCACGGCGCAGAGCGCGAGCCGCGTCGCGGGGTCCTTGGAGAGCAGGCCCTTGCGACCCAGCAGCGTGGCCGCCCGGTCGGCGGTGGCGGCCTCCGCGCGCGCCCACTCCCCCGTTCCGGCGGCGCTCAGGTCGGCACCGGGCAGGTGGAGGCTCCAACCGGTCGCGTAGATGGCGGTGGTCACGACGCCTCCAGCAGGGAGACCGCGTTGACGCCGCCGAACCCGAAGGCGTTCACCTGCACCAGCCGGGGCCGCGACCCGACGAAGTCGCCCACGACGAACCGCAGTCCGGCGCCCTCGTCCAGGACCGTGCGCAGGCCGGCCACCGGCGGCACCAGCCCGGTCTCCAGGCAGCGGATCGCCACGTCGACGTTGACGAGCGCCGCGGCGCCGGAGGTGTGCCCCACCGCGCCCTTGACCGCGGTGATCAGCGGCGAGCCGCCCGCGGCGTCGACCACGGCCCGCAGTGCCCGGCACTCGGCCGGATCGTTGAGCGCGGTGCCGGTGCCGTGCGCGATCACCAGATCGGTCTCCGACGGCTCCCGCCCCGCACGGGCGTACGCGTCGCGCATGGCGCGGCAGATGCCGTCCACGTCGGGCGCGGTCTCGTGCCGGGCGTCGCAGGACAGGCCGGTGCCGGCGACCCGCGCGAGCGCCGGTCGGGAGACGTCCGCCGGTTCCACGACCAGCGCCGCCGCACCGTCGCCGAGCAGCACACCGGTGCGGTCCCGGTCGAACGGGCGGACCCGGGTGGTGGGCGGATCGCTCACCCGCCCGATCATCGCCAGCATGGAGCGTGTCATGGTGTCTGCGGCGGCGACCACGACGGCGTCGGCGTCGCCCAGGGCCAGCATGTCCTCGGCCAGTGCGAGGACGTGCCCACCAGCGCTGCACGCGTTGGACACCGTGATGACGTCGGTGACGCCCGGCAGCACGCGGCGCACCGCCTCGGCGAAGTGCAGCTTCGAGCGCGGCGGACGGACCCCGCTGAGGGCGAACTCCTCGACCGCGCCGAGCTCCCGCAGCCCGGTACCCACCAGGGCGGTGACCCGGCGACGGCCGGCGTCCAGCCCGGACGCGGCCACCGCCTCGGCCACGCACGCCGACAACATGCGGGCGGCGCCGAACGGTGCCGCCCCGGCGGCGTGGTAGCCGTGCGAGACGTTCAGAAGCGCCCTGCCGGGGTGCCGCAACGGCGCCGCGCCGCAGGCGCCGCTGAGTAGCGCCGCGAACGTCCGCTGGCCGTCGCCCAGGCAGGTACGGACGGCGCTACCGGTCACCAGTGCCGGCATCGGCGCACCTCCTCACGACAGCTACGGCCACCGCGCCGTCGGCGTTGCGGGCGGTCAGCAGGGCCGGCCCGGCAGGCTCCGGGTCGGCCAGCCAGACCGCGAGCGCGGCGGCGGACGAGGCCGCGTCGCACTCCCCCAGCAGCCTCTTCGCCGCTACCCGGCGAGGTCGGTGGCGGAGCAGCCCGGCGACCGCGAGGTACTCGTCCTGACCCGCCTCGTCCGCCTCGCCGGTGAGGACCGCGGTGACGTCGGAGGGTGCGACGCCGGCCCGGTCCAGGGCGCGCCGGGCGCAGGCCAGGAGTGCGCGCGCCCCGGTGCCGCCCGGACCGAACCCGGTCGCGGTGACGAGGTCGGCGACCGGCGCGGCGCCGACCCAGGCCGGTGGCTGGGGCGCGGACAGGACGAACACGGCGGCCGCCTCGCCGAGCGGCACCTCGGCCGTCGTACCGGTGAGGTGTGCGGCCCACGCCCGGTGTGCGGAGAACTCCTCGACGGCACCGGCGAGCATCACGTCGGCGTATCCGCCGGCGAGCACCATCTCGGCGTACCGGACGGCGTTGAGGAAACCGAGCGCGCCGCCCGCGACGGTGGCGTTGACACCGCGCAGGCCGTGCCGGATGGCGACCTGGCCGGCGGCGCCGTTCATCACGGTGTTCGGGAACAGCATCGGGTTCACCAGGTACGGCTTCTCCTGCACCAGCGTCTCGCGACTGAAGTCGCTGGTGGACCGGAAACTGCCGATCGTCGTGCCGAGCACCACCCCGACGCGACCGCGGTCGGCGTCGGCGGACAGTTCGGCCGCGCCGAGGGCGTCCTCGCAACAGACCACCGCGAGCCCGGTGGCCCGGTCGTACGTGCTGGTCCCCTTGCGGCCGAGCCGGGCCCGGATGTCGAAGCCCGGCACGACGTGTCCGCGCGGCGACGGAAGCGACTCGGTGAACAGGCCACCGGTGCCGGGGGCGACCGGGGCGTCGGAGCGCGGCAGCGACGCGGGGGCCGCGGACGTGGCCATGCCGGCCGAGGTGAGCGCGGACCAGCCGAACACGCTCACGCCGGTCATGCCACCGCTCCCAGCATCACGATGGCGTTGTTGCCGCCGAAGGCGAACCCGTCGTTCTGCACCACGCGCACTGTGGCGTCACGGGCCACGTTCGGCACGGGGTCCAGACCCGGCAGCCCCTCGTCGGGGTGCTCCCAGTTCACTGTGGGCGGCAGGAAACCCCTGTCGATCGCCAGCACCCCGGCGATGGCGCCGAACCCGCTCGCCGCGCCCATCGTGTGCCCGATCATCGACTTGATCGAGCTCACCGGCGGCGGCTCGGGCCCGAAGACCTCCAGGATCGCCGCGCCCTCCACCAGGTCGTTGGCGGGTGTGCCGGTGCCGTGCGCGCAGATGTAGTCGACGTCCTCGGGTTTCACCCCGGCGTTGCGGTGCGCCAGCCGGATGCAGTCCGCGATGCTGGGTGTGTGCGGTGCCACCGGATGGTGCGCGTCGCAGTTGCGCCCGTACCCCAGCAGCTCGGCATAGATCCGCGCGCCGCGCGCGCGGGCGTGCTCGAACGTCTCCAGCATCAGCACGGCCCCGCCCTCGCCGGTGAGAATGCCGGAGCGGTCCCGGTCGAACGGCGCGCACGCGTGCTCGGTGAGCGCGCCCAGCCTGAAGAAGCCGGCGTGCGCCCACCGGCACACCGCGTCGGCACCGCCGGCGAACACCACGTCGGCCTCACCGGCGACGAGCAGGTCGTAGCCGTACCCGATCGCGTAGTTGCTGGCGGAGCAGGCAGTGGCCAGGGTGAGCGACTCACCGGCGAGGCCGAGTTCCTCGCTCACCGCGTGCGCGAGCCGGTTCGCCGGTAGCTGCGCCAGCAGGGTCGGGTCCTGGCCGGCGAACCCGTCGGCGAGGATCTGGGCGGTCAGCGCCTCCAGCACCTGCGACTCGCCGCTGGTGGTGCCGATCACCGCGTGCGCGCGTCCGGCGTCGATCAGGTCCGGGTCGAGACCGCCGTCGGCGGCCGCGAGCCGCGCCGCGGTGGCCGCGAACAGGCTGGACCTGCCCCACCGGGACGGGTCCAGCCTGGACAGGTGCTCACCGGGCCGGAACCCGTGCACCTCACCTGCCTTGACGAACGGAAACCCGGAGGTGTCGAAGCTGGTGATCCGGGATATGCCGGATCGCCCGGAGCGCAGCGAGTCGGCGAACGCCGACACGCCGACCCCGATGCTCGATACCGGACCGAGCCCGGTCACCGCGACGCGGACCACGGCTCAGTCCCGGCCGGTGGCGTGCCGGGTCAGGGCGGCGTGCACGGCCTTCAGGTTGCGCAGTTCGGGAAGCTCGGCCTGCGGAATCTCCACCTTGAACTGCTTGTCGATACGGGCCAGGATCTCGATGGCACGCAGCGAGTCCGCCTCGTACTCGTCCATGAAGTCGCCGGTGTCGGTGAGCTCCTCCGGCTCGACCTCCAGCACCTCCGCGACGATCTCGCGAAGCTCCTCCAGCTGCTGTTCCTTGATCGTCATCGCTGTCCTTCCGTGCTGACCGAAACCATTGGATGAGGGTGGGCGACGCCGGACGGCGGGACCGCCGGCCGGGCGACGGGGCGGCGGGTGGCGATGAGGGTGCCCACGGTGGCCACCCGGCGATCGCCGATCCAGGTCTCGCCGTGGGCGAACGCGGTGTCGGCGACCACGGAGTCGAGGTGGACCTCGTGCCGGAGGACGTCACCGGGGTACGCCGAGCCGGCGAAGTGCCAGTCCCGGGCGCCGGCGAACATCAGCACGCCGTCGTCGTCCGGCGGTGGGCTGCCTCCCAGCCAGAGCAGGGCGGCGCTCTGGCCGAACGACTCGATCAACAGCGACCGCGGGTACGCGAACCGCCACGGCTCGGCGCTCTCCGGCAGGTCGGCGTAGCAGGGCTCGGTCGCGCTGACCAGCTTGACCGTCCGGATGGAGCGTCCCGGCTCCAGCGCGAGCACCCGGTCCACCAGCAGCATCGGATGACGTTGCGGGAGCACCGCCCGGATCTCGTTGTGCTCACCCATCGCCGGCTCCGGCGGCGGCGAAGAGGGCGCGCAGCTTGGCCGTGGTGGTGCCGTCGGAGCGGCACGCCACCGCACGCACGTCCCAGCCACCGGGCGACTCCTCGGCCCGCACCGTGAGCGTGAGCGTGTCACCGTCGAGCAACGGCGCGAGAAACCGCACCGAGCGCAGCTCGACCAGCTCGGGCGGGCGGTCCCCGGCGGCGCCGGCCATCGCCCGGCACAGCGCCTCCACGACGAAGACCCCGGGGAACACCGCCAGGTCGGGAAAGTGGCCCCGCAGGTACGGATCGTCGCCGCGCACGGGGACCCGCACGGCGAAGGCCGCCCCGGAGGAGTCCAGGCGCACCAGATCGGCGTCGCACAACGGGGATGCCACCGCCCGGGTCACAGCGTGATCCCCCCGTCCACCTGGAACACCTGACCGGTGACGTAGGAGGCGCGCTCGCTCAGCAGGAAGGCGACCATTTCGGCGACCTCGTCGGCCCGGCCGAACCGCCGTACGGGAATCTGGCCCAGCGCCTGCTCGCGGAGCCGGTCCGGGAGCGCGTCGGTCATTTCGGTCTCGATGAAGCCGGGCGCCACCACGTTGACCCGTACGCCGTGCCGGGCCACCTCCTTGGCCAGCGACTTGCTGAACCCGATGATGCCGGCCTTGCTCGCGGCGTAGGCGGTCTGGCCGACGTTGCCGTAGACCCCGGCCACTGACGACATGTTGACGATGGCGCCGCTGCGCTGCTTCATGAAGCGGAACGCCATGGCCCGGCAGACGTTGCGGGTTCCGGTGAGGTTGGTGGCCAGCACGGCGTCCCAGTCGTCCGCGGGGGCCAGCACCAGGGGCGCGTCGCGGGTGATGCCGGCGTTGTTGACGACGAGGTCGAACGTGCCGAGCTGGTCTTCGGCGGCGCGCACGAAGTCCTCGACGGCGGCGGGGTCGGCCACGTCGCAGCGCGCGAAGTAGCACGGCACGCCGAGCACCCGGACGTCCTCCTCGGTACGCCGGGCGGCGTCGTCGCCGGAGTGGTGACAGCCGGCGACGGCGTACCCCTCGCGGGCCAGTCGCAGGGCCACCGCCCGGCCGATGCCGCGCGACGCCCCGGTGATCAGAGCCCGGTGCTGTTCGGCCATTTCGCCTCCGTCGTCATTTGCGCGCGAACCATTAACAGCCGCATTGATGAATTGGCCTTAAATGGTGGAGATCGCTACTCGCCTACTTTATCGGCCGACCGGCCGGGGTCCCTTCTCTCACGTTGCGACATCGCTTTTCAGCTCCTTGCGGATCTCCGCCGAGTCGGCGCCGGGCGCCGGTGCGCACCGGCGGATCCGGGTCGGGGTACGCGAGAATTTCACCGCCGGCCCGACGAGCGGCGCGGTGGTTCCGTCGCTCAGCACGGTGTCCTGGAGCATCCCGCGGGCCCGTACGTGCGGGTCGGCGACCGACTCGCTCAGCGTCCGGACCGGAGCGGCCACCAGCCCGGCGCCGGTCAGCACGTCGACCGCCTCGGTGACCGGGCGTCCCGCGCACCAGCCGGCCACGACGAGGTTGACCGCGTCGCGGTTGGCGATCCGCTGGTCGCCGGTCCGGAACCCGTCGGCGTCGGCCAGTTCGGGGCGGCCGATCGTGCGGGCCAGTACCCGCCAGTGCTTGTTCAGCGCGACGACGAGGTAGAGATGCCCGTCGGCGCACGCGTAGACGTTCGACGGCACCGCGAACGGGGTCTCGTTGCCGTGCCTGCCGGGTGGGGCCCCGGCGGCGGCGAGGGTCGGCAGGCCGCTGCTACCGAACAGGAGAGCATCCAGCATGGACACGTCGACGTGCTGACCCTCGCCGGACCGGTCCCGATGGGCGAGCGCGGCAAGAGCCCCGATCGCGGCGTGCAGTCCGGCCAGCTCGTCGGCGATGAAGGTGGGCGCACGCACCGGATCGCCGTCGACCGGCCCGTTGAGCGCCATCCAGCCGCCGGCCGCCTGCACCACCGGGTCGTACGCGGGCCGGTCCCGGCCTGGACCGTACTGGCCCCACCCGGAGACGGACACGAACACCACGTCCGGGCGGACGGCACGGCAGTCGGCGTATCCGGCGCCCCACCTGGCGAGCGTGCCCGGTCGGTAGTTCTCGACCACCACGTCGGCCACCTGGACCAGCCGCAGGAACTCGGCGCGACCCTCGGCCGTACGCAGGTCGAGGCCGAGGCTGCGCTTGTTGCGGTGCACCGTCTGGCGGAACCAGGACAGCGAGGTGCCCGGGATCACCGGGGGCACCTCGCCGTCGCGGCCGTGCGCCAGCTCCACCCGGATCACGTCCGCGCCCAGGTCGGCCAGGACGCAGGTGGCCAGCGGACCGGACCACACCTTCGTCACGTCGAGCACGCGGACGCCCTGCAGCGGCCCGGACAGGTCGGTCCGCGCTTCGGCGTAGAAGTCCTCGGCCCGCATGTCAGAGCCGCTGCAGCAGTGAGGCGGTGCCGAGGGAGCCCCCGCAGCACATGGTGATCAGCGCCGACTCCCGGCCGGAGCGCTCCAGTTCGTGCAGTGCGGTCACCAGCAGCCGGGTGCCTGTGGAACCGAGCGGGTGGCCGAGGGCTATCGCGCCGCCGTTCGGGTTGACGCGTTCCGGGTCCGCACCGTACGCCGCCTGCCAGGTGAGCACGACGCCGGCGAACGCCTCGTTGACCTCGTACAGGTCGATGTCGTTGATCTTGCGCCCGGCCCGGGCCAGCAGCCGAGCGGTGGCGGCGACCGGACCATCCAGCAGGTAGTACGGGTCAGCGCCGGTGACCACCTGGTGGCTGATCCGCGCCCGCGGGCGCAGGCCGGCGGCGCGGGCCCGCCCCTGGGACATCCACAACACCGCCGAGGCCCCGTCGGAGATCTGCGACGTGGTCCCGGCGGTGTGCACCCCTCCCTCGATGGTCGGCGCCAGCGCGGCCAGCCCTGCGGCGGTCGTCGGGCGCAGCCCCTCGTCGCGCTCGACCAGACGGACCGCACCGGTGGGGCTCCCGTCGCCGTTGAGCACCGGCGCGCGCACCGGCGTCACCTCCTCGGTGAACCGGCCATCGGCCCAGGCCGCGGCGGCCCGCCGCTGGGACTTCAACCCGTACGCGTCGGCGTCGGCGCGGGTGATGCCCTCGCGCCGGGCGATCCGCTCCGCGCCACCGAACTGCGCCTGGGGCGGGTCGTCCCACGGATAGTCGGCTGTCTTGTAGTGCCCGGGGCCCTGGTAGAGGTTCGTGCCGACCGGCACCCGGCTCATCGACTCGACGCCGCAGGCGATGCCGACGTCGATCTCCCCGGCCGCGATCAGTGCGGCCACCAGGTGATTGGCCTGGTGGGCCGACCCGCAGGACACGTCCACAGTGGTGCAGCCGACAGCCGGGTCGTGCCCGGTGCTGAGCCAGGCGTTGCGGGTGACGTTGAGGCTCTGCTCGCCGGACTGTGTGACGCACCCGCCGATGATCTGTTCCACGTCGGACGGGTCGGTGCCGGTCTCGTCCAACACCGCCAGCAGCACGTGCCGCAGCAGTTCCACCGCCTTGAGACCGGCCAGCGCGCCGCCCCGTCGCCCGATCGGCGTACGGGTGGCCGCGACCATGACCGGCAGCCGCTCACCGGACGCCGTCACGCGTCGGTCCGCAGGGTGATGGCGAGCTTGGGGCAGCCCCGGGCCGCGATCTCCGTCGCCGGCCACAGTGCGGGCGCCGGGTGCTCCGCTCGGACCCGGAGCACGTCGTCCTCGCCCAACTCGAACACCTCCGGGGCGGCGTCGGCGCACAGGCCGTTGCCGTCACACTGGTCGAAATCGACGATGACGTGCACGAGTGCCTCCCCGGGTCCGTATCCGACGCCATCGTCGCTGCCCGGCCCGTACGGGCGCATCTTCAAAATTGCCGCCTCGCATTTCCGGTGCCCCTTCTTCTCGCACGTTGCGGAATGCGCCGACAAATGGCGACGCCGGCCACCGTGGGCATTAGCGTGCCTCTATGCGGCTGGACGACAGCGACGAAGAAGGCGAATTCCGGGCCGAGCTGCGCGCCTGGTTGCGCGCGCATGTGCCGGCCCCCTCCGCGGGTCCGCCACAGCCATGGCCGGAGCCGGAGATGCGGCAGTGGAGCGCCACCCTCGGCAAGGCCGGGTACGCCGGTCTGACGTGGCCGCGGGAGCACGGCGGGCGGGGCCTGCCACCGCTGTACCAGGCGATCCACGCCGAGGAGAGCACGCTGGCCGGCGCCCCGGACCACCTCAACGTCATCGGCCTGCACATGGTCGGTCCCACGCTGATCCGGTACGGCACCGCGGCCCAGAAGGCCGTCAACCTCCCGGGGATCCTGTCCGGCGACATCATCTTCTGCCAGGGCTTCTCGGAGCCGGAGGCTGGCTCGGACCTGGCGGCGGTGCGCACCCGGGCGGAGCGGACCGCGCACGGGTGGACGGTCACCGGCGAGAAGGTGTGGTCGTCGTACGCCCATCTCGCCGACCGCTGTCTCCTGCTGGCCCGCACCGAACCCGACGCGCCCAAGCATCGCGGCCTGACCTGTTTCCTGCTCGACATGCGCGCCCCCGGCGTCGAGGTGCGCCCGCTTCGCCAGATCTCCGGTGACACCGACTTCAGCGAGATCGTGCTGACCGGCGTGGAACTGCCCGAGGACAGCGTGGTGGGTGCGCGTGGCGAGGGCTGGAAGGTGGCGCTCACGACTCTCTCGCACGAACGCGGCACGTTCGGCATCACGCTCACCGCTCGCCTGGCGGTGCAACTGGACCGGCTGATCCGTACCGCCCACGCGGTCGGTGCCACCGCCGACCAGGCCGTGCGCCGGGAGATCGCCGATCTGCACGTGCGGCTTCAGGGGTTGCGCTTCACCGGTTACCGCGCGCTCGCGCAGCTGGAACGGGACGGGGAGCCCGGCCCGGAGAGCTCGGTGCTCAAGCTGCGCTGGTCGCAGACCCACCAGCAGATGTGCCGGCTGGGACTGCGGCTGGTGCAGGGCGACACCGTCGGACACGCCGGGCAGTGGGCGGCGTACTGGCGGCGGGCGCAGCTGCGCAGCCGCGCGAACACCGTCGAGGGCGGCACCTCCGAGATCCTGCGCGGGATCGTCGCCGAACGCGTTCTCGGCCTGCCTCGCCACCGTTAGGAGAGCGCACCATGGACTTCGCCACCACCACCGCACAGCGGGACCTGGCCGACGCGGCCCGACGCCACCTGAGCGAGCGCTTCCCACCGTCCCGGCTCGCCGCGACGGCGGATCACGGCCTCCTCGATCCGGAGGACTGGGCCGCGCTGGACCGACAGGGCTGGCTGGACGCGGAACTCGGACCGGTGGATCTCGCCCTGCTCGCCGAGGAGAGCGGGCGGGCGCTGCTCCCCCAACCCTGGGTCGGCACGGCCGGATCGGTTCTGCCGGTGTACCAGTCGGCGGGGCTGCCGCTACCCGGACCGGCCGCGCTGGTCGATTCCTCGGACACGTGCGCCGCGCACGACACGCCGGACTGGCGGATCAGCGGGAGCGCACCCGGCGTGGTCGACGCGCACCTGGCCACGGAGCTGGTGGTGGCCGCCACGACCCGCCAGGGGGTGGCGCTGTTCGGCGTCGCGCCCTCGGAGGTTTCCATCGCCGAGCGGGACGACATCGATCCACTGCGCCGGTACGCCACCGTCCGGTTGCTGCACGCGCCCGCCCGACTGCTCGCCGACCCCGGCCGCACCGCCGAGCTGCTGCCTGCGCTGCGGTTACGAAGCGCCATGCTGCTGGCCTGCGAGGCGGTGGGTGTCGCGGACGGCGCACTGGCCGAAGCCGTGCGGTACGCCGGAATCCGGACCCAGTTCGGCCGGCCGATCGGGTCGTTCCAGGCGGTGGCACACCAGCTGGCCGAGGCGTACGCGGAGATCGAGACCGCACGGTCGCTGGCCTACCGGGCGGCGGTGACGCTGAACGGCGAAGGCGCCGCCGAGGCGGTGGCCTGTGCCGCCGTGGCCGGTCCGCGCGCGGCCGTGCTGGCCTGCGAGGTGGCCCTGCAGGTCTGCGGTGGCATTGCCATGACCTGGGAGTTCGGGCTGCACCTGCGCTACCGGCGGGCGCTGTGGCTGGACGCCCACCGGGTCACCTCCGTGCCACCGCACGACGTGCTCGCGGCCCTGCTGCTGAGCTGACCGCCGGCGCTCACCGCCGAATCGAGAGGACGACACATGTCGTTGCAGCTGCACTGGTTCCTGCCCACGCACGGGGACGGACGCGAGGTGGCCCAACCCTCCTCCGGCCCGCCACCGCCCGGCGCGCGCCGCGACGTCGACCCGGACTACCTGCGTCAGGTCGCCCTCGCGGCGGACCGATTCGGGTTCACCGGGATGCTCGTGCCGTTCGGCATGTTCTGCGAGGACCCGTGGCTGGTGTCTGCCGCGCTCGCCGCGGACACCCGGCGGATCCGCTTCATGGTGGCGATGCGCCCCGGGCTCATCTCGCCGGTGCTGGCCGCGCAGTCCGCGGCGACCCTTCAACGTCTCTCCGGCGGCCGCCTCCAACTCAACGTGGTCACCGGCGGCGACGCCGACGAGCAGCGGCGCTACGGCGACTGGTTGTCGCACGACGAACGGTACGCCCGCACCGGCGAGTTCCTCGACGTGTTCCGCCGAGCCTGGACCGGTGAGCGGTTCGACCACACCGGCACGCACTACCGCATCCGCGCGGGCCTGCTCACCCGGCCGTACCCGGTCGCTCCGGAGATCTTCGTCGGCGGCTCCTCCGACGCGGCCCGGGAGGTGGCCGCCGCGCACGCGGACGTGCTGCTGGCCTGGGGCGAGCCACCGGCGGCCATGGCGGAGGCGATGGGCCGGGCCCGCGAACTCGCCGACGCGCACGGACGCACACTGAGCTTCGGCACCCGCTTCCACGTCATCGCCCGGGACACGTCCGCGCAGGCCTGGCAGGTGGCGCGGCAACTGGTCGACGGCATGGACCCGGCGCGGATCCGGCAGGCGCAGCAGCGCTTCCGGTCCACCGAGTCGCAGGGGCAGCAGCGGATGGCGGCGCTGCACGGTGGGCGTACCGACGACCTGGAGGTCTACCCGAACGTCTGGGCCGGGTACGGCCTGGTCCGTCCCGGCGTGGGCACCGCGCTGGTGGGCAGCCACGAGGACGTGGCGGACCGGATCGAGGAATACCACCGGCTCGGCCTGGACCACCTGATCCTGTCGGCGCAGCCGCACCTCGAAGAGGCCTACGTCGTCGGGGAGGGCGTCCTCCCGCTGCTGCGCAAGCGCGGCGTGCTCGCCGGCTGACGCCGGGCCCGGACCCGTCGGTGCCCCGGCCCAGAAGGGCCGGGGCACCGAACTTCTTGGATCAGACCTCCGAGGCGGTGCCGACGGCGTCGGGCTGCCACGCGGGCACCTCCGGTGCCGGACGGCGGCTGCGGGTCAGCACCCGGAGCATCATCGCGGGTCGCATCAGGGCCTGTGGCGGCTCGACGAGCCCCGCCACCCGCATGAAGGTCCGCGTCACCTGCGGGTCACGGGTCGCGGCCGCCTGCATCTTGGCCATGTACGCGTTCGCCATCCGCACCTTGAACGGTCGCGGGCCCCGCACCTGCGGGAAGCTCAGGTCACCACCCGCCGAGATCTCCCAGGGCACGTCGGTGACCGCGGAGACGGCCTGTTGGAAGTCGGTCGGCCGGGGTGCCGTGCCGCCGGCCAGGTGGTCGCGCAGGGTCAGCGCCTCCAACGCCGCCACTGTCATGCCCTGGCCGTAGACCGGGTTGAAGCTGCACGCCGCGTCGCCGAGGACCAGGAAGCCGTCCGGCAGCCGGGACAACCGCTCGTAGTGGCGACGGACGCTGGCCGGGTACCGCAGGGACACGGGCTCGTCCAGCGGCTCGGCGTCCTGGATGGCCTGGTAGATGTCCGGAACCGGCAGCGACTTGACGAACTCCAGGAATCCGGCCGGGTCGGCCGGCGCGCTGTCGCCGAGCACCCCGGTCAGAGAGACGATGCACCGGCCGCCGTCGATGCGGGACAGGAAGGCGCCACGGGGGTGCGACGGCGTCGACACCGGGTTGATCGACAGGTCGCCCTTGAGAACATCGTCCGAGGCCAGCCGATAGAGGCGCGTCGTGTAGGTCAGGTCGATCCGGATCCGGTCCTCGTCCGGCCGGCTGTACCCCAGTTCCTCCAGCCAGACCGGGGTGCGCGAGCCGCGGCCGGTGGCGTCGACCACCAGATCCGCGGTGATCGTCTCCTCGGCCGCGCCGTCACGCCCCTGCACCCGCACCCCGGTGACCCGCCGGCGGTCCGGCGTGGTGGTCAGCCCGACGATGTCGCGCTCTTCGGCGAAGCGTACGGCCGCAAGCTCGGCCACCCGTTGGCGCACCAACTGCTCCAGCACGGGACGGGCGGCCGACACGCAGGTCAGGCCGGTACTGGCCGGCGCCAGAGGGCGTCCGTTGAAGAACCACCGCAGCTCGCCCAGGTCGCCGGTCGGCACCCCGGCGGCCACCGCCTCCGCTGTGAAACCGGGAAACAGCTCGTCGAGGATCTGCTGGCCCCGGGCGAGCAGACCGTGCACGTGCCGGCCCTGTGACACGCCACGTCGGGCGGTGGAGACGCCGGTGAGCCGGTCGCGGTCGACGATGACCACCTCGGCGTACGCGTCGGCCAGCACCCGCGCCGCGAGCAGGCCCGCCATGCTGCCGCCGAGAACGACGGCACGCTCTCCCACCTGTGCGCTCACGGCTGCCCCTTCCTGGCCTGGTTGCTCACGACTCGCCGCGCGGGCTGTTCTGGTAAGCCGCCAGCAACCACTCGCCGTCGCGCTCGACGAGGATCCAGGACGCCCGGATGGCCCGGGCCGGCGACACGTCCTCGGCGCCGGGCTCCAGGACACCGCCCTCGGTCGTCAGCACCGCGACGCCGGGCGCGATGAGGCGGGCGTCGACCGGTGTGCCGGTGACCCGGGTGCCCTTGAGCTGGCCCTGGAACGCCTGCTCCATGTATCCGCGGATCTTGTCCCGGCCACGGCAGAAGACCCCGGGCAGGATCATGGTCGCGTCCTCGGTGAACGTGCGGGCGAACGCGTCGGCGTCGTGCTCCGCCCACGCGGTGACGATGTGCCGCGGTACCGCGGCCACGGCGGCCTGAGCCTCGGCGTTGAAGGTGCTCGTGGTCATTCTGGTGTCCTTTCTCGGCGGCTCAGAGATAGAGGGTGTCGGGTTCGAGGCCGCACAGGATCCGGCCGTACAGCTCGGTGTTGGTGTCCGGGTTCATCAACGCGTGCAGGTTGACCGCCTGCACGTCGCGGGCGATGCGCTGGATGGGCACGTCGTCGTAGAGCGAGGAGCCGCCGCTGGCGCCGGCGAGAATGCCGACCGCCTCCCTCGCCAGGCGGCACGCGGCTCCCAGGTCGGCCCGGGCACGGGCCCGCTCCGTGAGGCTCCACGGCTGGCCGCCGGCCGACTTGTCGTCGACCTGCGCGGTGAGGCGGTGCACGTGGAACTCGGCCTCGTCGGTCTTCAGCTCCGCCTCGGCCACCTGGCGGTGGGTCAGCGGCGCCTCGGCCTGCTTCTCGTACCCCGTGTAGGTGATCTTGCGCTCGGGCAGCCGCTCGAGGAACGTCTCACCGGCCGCGCGGGCCAGGCCCAGCACGGTGCCCACGGACGACGCGGAGGCAACCGGCAGCAGCGGCGCCCGGTACATGGCGGGCGCGTCAGCCGCGTCCGGTCCGGTCCGGCCCTGGAGCACCACCGGCAGCGGCAGGAACCGCTCGGCCGGCACGAACAGGTCCTGGGCGACAGTGCTGACGCTGCCCGTGCCGCGCAGGCCGGACGTGTGCCAGTCGTCGACGATCTGCAGCTCGGACGTCCGCACCAGCGCCATCACCGGCATCGGCGGGCCATCACCGCCGACCAGCACCGCGATGATCTCCTGCCAGTGGCTGTGCAACGCGCCGCTGATGAAGCCCCACTTGCCGTTGACGACGATGCCGCCATCGGCCGGGACCGCCATGGCGGACGGGCTCAGGGTGCCGCAGATCCGCACGTTCGGCGTGGAGAAGACCTCCTCCTGCACCGCCTCGGGGAACAGGCCGGCCATCCAGGTCGGGATCCAGTAGACGGAGGCGGTCCACGCGGTGGCACCGTCGGCCCGGCCGAGCGCGGTCGCGACGTCGGCGAGCGTGCGGGTGTCGGCCTCGTAGCCGCCGAACCGCTTCGGCACCCGCAGCTTGAAGACCCCGGCGTCGGCCAGGGCCTCGATCGTTTCGTCGGGCAGTCGGCGGTCCCGCTCGGCCTGTACGCCGTTCTTGCGCAGCAGCGGGGCGAGGTCCGTGACGCGCGCGACGATCTCCTCGCGCCTGGGTGTGTCGGTGGTGGTCAGCACGGCGGCTCCCTGAGGTCGTCGATGGTTGTCAGGCGGCGGGCACGGGGGCGGTCAGCCGGACCGGCAGCGTCCGGTGGCCGTTCATGATGAAGGTGGGCAACGGCTGCAGGTCGGCGACCGGCACCGCCAGCGAGATGTCGGGAAAGCGTTCGAACAGCGAGGAGAGGCCGGTGGTCGCGACCGCCCGGGCCACCCCGGCGCCGAGGCAGTAGTGCGGTCCGTGGCCGAAGGAGAGGTGCTCCTTGTCGGCGCGCTTCAGGTCGAAGCGGTCGGAGTCGTCGCCGTGCAGGGCGGGGTCGCGACCCACCGCGCTGTAGTTGATCAGGATTGGATCGCCCCGCGGGATCGTCACGCCGTCCAGTTCGATGTTCTCGACGGCGTACCGCAGCGGCAGGTGCGCCAGCGGCGACTCGACCCGCAGCGTCTCGTCGATGACGTCGTTCCAGGTGGCCTCGCCGGACAGCACGAGATCCCGCTGCTCCGGGTTGCTGAGCAGGGCCGTGATGGCGTTGTCGAAGAAGTTGATGGTGGTCTCGGAGCCGGCGCCGAGGATGGCGAAGATGGTGTCCGTCAGCTCCTCCTCGCTGAGCCGGGAACCGTCCTCGTCACGGGCGGCAATGAGGTCGCTGGTGATGTCCTCACCCGGGTTCTCCCGCTTGGTGGCGATGAGATCGGCCATCGCGCCGCGCCACCCGGCCAGCACGGCCTGCGCCTGCTCCGGGGTGACGGTGGTGTCGACCATCATGTCGATGACCTTCGCCGTCTTGGCGCGAGCCTCCTCGGACATGCCGATGAGGTCGGCCACCAGGCGGGCCGGCAACGGGTACGCGAACCGCTCACGCAGGTCCACCACCTCACCGGGGGCGGCGGCGGCCAGACCGTCGAGAAGCTCCTCAGTGATCTTGGCGATCCACGGCCGGATGGCCTCCGTACGCCTCGGGGTGAACGCCTTGCCGACCAGCTTGCGCAGCCGCACATGGTCCTTGCCGTACGCGGTGACCATGTTGTCCATCGCGATCCAGCTGATCATTTCCCAGTCCGGCGGGATCTCGCCGTTGATGAACGCCGGCCAGTGGTTGCGGGCGCTCTTCGTCACCCGCGGGTCGGTGAGCAGCTGCTTGATCACCGCATAGCTATTGATCGACCACGCCACCACGCCGCCGGGCAGAACTACCTGAGTGGCGGCGCCCTGCGAACGCAGCTTCGCGGCCTCACCGTGGATATCTTTTCCGGTGGTGTCCAGAGAGAACGGGCAACTGTCCATGGATGACTCCCAGTTTCGGCGGAGTGTTTCGGCCACGCGCCGGTCCGCCCGGCGAAGCCGAAGTGCCCGTTCCGCGGGGCGCAGCGGATCGACCGGTGGCGTTGCACGAGCGTGTCATCAGCCGATCCGGCGATGCATCTCTCGGTGTGCGCACTCGGTGGCGGCCTGCGAGAACGCCCAGGTCAGGTTCGGCGAGGGCAGGCAGAACACCCGCGGCGGGCTGAAGGACGATCGTGACGTCGGTCCGCTCAGCCGGGGTCGGCGCAGAGGTGGGAGGTCAAGGCGGGCCACTACAGTGGCCATCATGTCCGTACGTCCGCCTCTTGCCGAACAGTTCGATCTGCGCCCGCACCCTGAAGGCGGCTGGTTCAGGGAAACCTATCGGTCCGCTGTCACGTTCGAGCCCGATGGCTACCCGGGCAGCCGTGCCGCCGCGACGGCGATCCTCTATCTCCTCGAGCCGGGTGACTCGTCGGCCTGGCACACCGTGCGGTCGGACGAGATCTGGTTCTGGCACTCGGGTGGGCCGTTGGCGCTGACAGTCGGTAGGGACAGTCGGCCGACGATCCTGAGTGCCGAATGTCCGCAGATCCTGGTTCCGGCGGGCGAGTGGCAGTCCGCGAAACCGGCGGGCGACAAGCACGTCCTCGTCAGTTGTGTGGTGAGTCCGGGCTTCGATTTCGCCGACTTCGCCATGCCGTGAGGACGCCCCGGGCCTCCGCTCAGCGGGCCGGAACTGTCGCGCGGCGGCACCGCCACGCCCCTGCGTTCAGTCGCTGACCCTGCTGCGGGACTGGTAGACCAGATCCTGGTACTCGGGATGCCGGTCGATCCATCCCGCAATGAACGGGCAGGTGGCCAGGACGAGCAGATGCGCGGCACGGGCTTCGTCCAGGGCAGTGCGGGCCAGCGCCGACCCGACCCCCTTGCCCTCGTATTCCGGCGAGACCTCGGTGTGCACGAACGCGACGAGTTCTGCGGTGCGGATGTACTGAGCGACGCCGGCGACCCTGGACTCCCCGTCGACCCGGGCCTCGTACCGGTTGGCCTCGGGAGCGTCCGTCACTTCCACCATCTCGTGTCCTCCATACGGCGTGCCGGGATCGACCTTGTCCGCGTACTCGTGATCGTCACAGTGTTCGGTCCTCATCGAGCAGGGCCGCGGTGCCACCGGAGGGGGTCGTCCTCCAGCGCGGAGCGGTCCCAGTGCCCGAGGTCCGCAGCGGCCTCGTAGGTGGTGCGGAGGAACTCGGCGACCGCGCGGTCGGGGTCCGGTGCGGCGCGGGCAACCTCGTAGGGCAGGAGGAACTGCTGGAACTCGGAACTGTAGTAGGCGCCGTCGGGGCCGATCCGCCGCTCGGCGAACCCGTCGGGTGCGGGATAGGCATACGAGTAGAAAGCGCCTTCCTCACCGCCGCCGGGCCAGAACCCGCAGCTGGACAGTTCGCGGGAGTAGCCCTCGACCATCACCCAGTCCCCGCAGTTGGGCACACCCCCCGGGTGTGGCGGGGCCGACCGGCCGGAGAAACGGGTACAGGCGAGGTCCATCCCACCCCAGAAGAAGTGCACCGGACTGACCTTGCCCACAAAATGCGACCGGAACTCGCCCATGACCCGATCAGCCTGCAACAGCTGTCGCCAGAACAGGGCGGCCGCGTCGCCGTCGTAGGAGGCGTGGTCGTGGTCCTCTGCGAACGGAATCGCCGGGTCGACCTCGTTGGGGTATGGCCGGATAGGTGCCTCGATCCCGAGCTCGTCGAGCATCGCCATGACCCGCGAGTAGAACTCGGCGACCGGCATCGGCCGAAGTGCGAGGCTCCGTGCGCCGCCGCCGCTGGTCCGAATGTCGAGCCGATGGCCGATGAAGTCGAACTCGATCTCGAAAGCACCCGCCCCGTACGGGATGGCGGACGTCGTCAACCCGCGCGGGCTCACGTACAGGGTCACCTGCCACCAGTGGTTGAGAAACGGAGCGTGTGCCATGCGGATCTTGCCCACGATCTGGGTCCACATGTGCACCGTGTCACGGGTGGCGGTCCAGTCCGAGACCCGCAGGCTCGGCCAGGTCGTCGTTGCCGGGCTCGTCATCACTACTCACATCCTTGGCGCTGCCACGAGAGGGTGACAGAGGTCGTTGTCGTGGTCGGTCGTCGCGTCAGCGGTACTCGGGGTTGGCGGCGTCCGGATGAACTCCTGCCTCCCAGGCGGTGCGCTGGTTGCCGTAGGCCGGGAATCCACCCGCGCTGCGCATCATCGACGCGAGGTGGAGCAGGTTGTAGGTCATGAACGCGGTATTACGGTTGGTGAAGTCGTTCTCCGGCCCGCCGGAGCCCTCGTCGAGGTAGGACGGCCCGGGGCCGACCTCACCGAGCCAACCCGCGTCCGCCTGCGGCGGGACGGTGAAACCGATGTGCTGCAAGCTGTAGAGAATGCTCATCGCGCAGTGCTTCAGGCCATCCTCGTTGCCGGTCAGCAAACAGCCACCGACCCGCCCGTAGTAAGCGTACTGACCCTGCTCGTTGAGCACCCCGGAGTAACCGTAGAGCCGCTCGATCACCCGACGGGTCACCGAACTGTTGTCACCGAGCCAGATCGGCCCGGCGATGACCAGAATGTCGGCCGCCAGCACCCGGGGCAGCAACGCCGGCCACTCGTCGGTGTCCCACCCGTGCTCGGTCATATCGGGTCGGACGCCGGTGGCGATGTCGTGGTCGACGGCGCGGATCTGGTCCACGGCGACCCCGTTCGCCTCCATGATCGCCGCACTGCGATCGATCAGCCCCTGAGTGTGGCTACGCACGGCGGAACGGTTGAGGGTGCAGTTGATGAACATCGCTCGCAACCCGGTGAAGTCGGGCTTCTCGATCACCGACGCGGTCATCAGCGGTCCTTCCTGGTTGTCGGTCGCGCCCCCGGTCAGCTCGGTCGGCTCGACGAGCGTCGCACCCTGGCAGGGTCCGACGACGCACCGTCCAGCTCCCGAGCGCGGCGGCGCATCCCGTGGATCAACGTAACGAGTGTGGTGTGTCCTGACCTGCGCCGAATCGGCTGGTCAACAGGTCGGCCACGGCGGACCGGACACAGCGCCCACGCGCTGAGCGCCCCCGCGGCCGCCGCGATCGACGCGGGTGTGACGCGGCGATCGTGCGGTGACCACCCCAGTATTCGGCGCTCAGCGGCGAGCGAACAGTGACACCACGTCACAAGCGATCGTGACACCACGCCACTGGCGCCTCCGGCGCGTCCGCACTGCGATGGGGGGCGCGCCCGTCGTGAACCAGCAGGCCACGTGCGTGCCAGACCGCAAGCGTCAGGCTGCGACATCGAACGGCCAAGCCGACCCTTCACGGGCCTGCGTGGGCTCGGGCCGCAACGCATCGCGTTGACCCGACAGCACCCCGTAGTTAGCGTTAACAAGTCCGTCCAGTTTGGAGACAAACGCGCCCGGCCAAGGAGGATCAATTGAGACTGCGACAGCCAAGACCACGTCTCGAGCGGAGTCGGAAGGGCAGAGGTGTCGCGGTCCTGGCACTGGGTGCGCTTGTTTCGGTCTCGATCGCGGCAACGCCCTCGTACGCTGCCGAGGAGCAACTCACCCAAGGCCTGGTGCACCACTTCGCCCTCGACGAGACCAGTGGGACGACGTTGGTCAACTCGGGTAGCGCGGGTGCGGCGGCGAACGCCACGCTCGTGAATCCCGAGAAGGCGGCCCTGACCGGCGAAGGAGTCAGGTTCAACCCCGACTCCTACGAAAACGCCCTCGACGGCGCATACGTGGCGCTGCCGAACGACATCACCGCCGGCATGTCCAACCTCACCGTGGACTACGACGTGTGGGTCGACCCGGCGAACGTCGGCGAACACCAGATGTGGGGCTTCGGCCGTAAGTCCGGCTCGTGTGACGCCGACACCGGCGCCGAGGGTTCCATCTTCGCGTCGAACACCCAGCGGTTCCGCGTCGCGGTGGGTCCGACGAACCTCCAACAGAACCGGGCCCGCATGCTCGAGGGAGCGTGGACCCATGTCACCTACACCCAGTCACTGAACTCGGACGGAACGAGCTGGACCGGCAGGGTCTACCTCGACGGTGTGCCGCACGCGACGTCGACGACCCTGACGACCGCGCCGTCGGTGAACGCCGCGGGGACCAACTGCAACTTCCTCGGTCGCTCGCAGTCAGCGGGCCACTACTCGTTCCGCGGAACGATCCGGGACTTCCGGGTGTACGACCGGGCCGTGAGTCTCGACGAGACACTCCTCCTGGCAGAGGAGACGGTCTCCGACGGCGTTCGCGCCGACGCCGCGGCCATCGACCTCGGCCGCACCAGTGCGGTCGTACACGACCTCGTTCTGCCCAAGGTCGGCTCCGTGGCGGGCTCGGCCATCACCTGGACGAGTTCCGACCCGTCCGTCGTCGAGGTCAACACCCCGCCGGCCGTCGCCAGCGCACGCAAGGTCGCGGTGACCGGCAGGATCACCCGGCCCGCACAGGGACAGGCCGACGCGACAGCCACGCTCACGGCGACTGTCCGCAAGGGCGCACAGGAGGTCACCACGCGGGAGATCCCCGTGGTGGTGAAGGCCGAGTTCGACGATGCGCAGGCTGTCGACCGTGACGCCTTCGATCTGACAGTGGACGGCGCCGACGGCGTACGCGCAAACCTCGACCTCGCCGCCAACGGCGAGTTCGGATCCACTATCACCTGGCGGTCGACCACCGGCCTCGTCACCCCGACGGGCGTGGTCAACCGCCCCACCTTCGGCCGTGCGGACGTCGCCGCCACCCTGACGGCGACCATCAAAAAGGGCAAGGCCTCGCAGGAGAAGTCGTTCCCGGTGACCATCACCGCCATGCCGAGATCGGAGGAGTACGAGCGGTACTTCATGGGGTACTTCAAGGGAGAGGGAATCGCCGACGGCGAGCAGATCATGTTCGCCACTTCCAACGGAAACACCGCTCTGGACTGGACCGGTCTGACCGGAGGTCGGCCGTCACTCATCTCCCAGCTCGGCGACCAGGGGCTTCGTGACCCGCACATCGTCCGCTCCCCGGACGGCGACACGTTCTACATGATCGCCACCGACCTGAACTGGTACGACCAGGGCGGGTACGCCATCAACGACACTCAGTACATCGAGGTGTTCGAGTCGCACGATCTGGTGAACTGGACCCCTCAGCGGCACGTGAAGGTGGCGCCCGACAACGCGGGCAACGCCTTCGCACCAGAGTCGCTGTGGGTCGAAGAGCTCGGCGCCTACGTAGTGTTCTGGGCCCAGTCGCTGTGGAACGACCCCGTGAACCGCACCGGTCAGGGGAACGCGCAGATGTGGTACGCCACGACGCGGGACTTCAAGACGTTCTCCCCTCCCCAGGTCTGGCAGGATCCGGCCCCGCTGTCGCGGATCGACACGACCGCGATCCGCGTCGGTGACCACTACTACCGGGTGACCAAGAACGAGGCCGGCAACCAGGGCTCGGACATCTTCTCGGAGAAGCACACCGACTTCCTGGACAGCAACATCGCCAACTGGACGTTGGTCGCGCCAGCTCTGGGGCGCACGACGTGGGTCGCCAACCAGGGGTACGAGGGACCGGTCATCTTCAAGGCCAACCCCGGTGACACCGCCTGCCCCGGCCAGTTCTACCTCTGGGGTGACCGGTACACGAACGGTGGTGGGTACCAGGCCGCGTGTCACGAGAACATCGAGGCTCCCACGTGGAACGCCAAGGCGATCACGATGACCAACGCAGGTGTCGTCCGTCCCCGGCACGGCACCGTGATCCCGCTGACCGTCCGCGAGTGGAACGACATCCGCGGAATCCCGAACAGCGACGTCACCACCACCACCGAGGTGGCTGTCGCGCCGTACGCGAGCGGGGCCCAGACGACCACTGCCACCGTGACGGTCACGGCAGCTGACGGGTTCGAGACCGGCGGTCAGGTACGGATCAGCATCGGCTCGTGGTCGAAGCTCACCCACCTGAGCGACGGTGCGGCGCGCGTCACGCTGCCGACGGGTCTGCCCGCGGGTGCCCGGACGGTCAAGGCCGAATACCTCGGCTTCGACTACCTGAAGGCGTCGGAAGGTACGGCGTCGTTCGAGGTGCCCTCCGGCCCGGCCGCCGTCAAGGTCAAGGCGAAGGCCACGCCGGCGTCGGTTGTCCGCGGGGACACGTTCACACTGAACGTGACCGTCGGGCCGGCGGGCGGACCGAAGCACCACCCTCCGACCCCGACCGGCGAGGTCACCGTCACCTTCGGCGGCATCGCGTACGTCGTGCCACTGGCGCACGGCAGGGCCGTCGTCGAACTGCAGACCGCCGACCTGCACCCCGGGGCCTACCGGGTCCACGTCGCCTACTCCGGCAACCCGACCTATCAGCCCTACGCCGCCGACTACCAGAAGTTGACGGTACGGAAGCAGTAGGCACCCCGACGAGACGCGCCCCAGTAGTGGGCGGGCGAGATCGACCTCGCCCGCCCACTGCCCGTGGGGCCTGTGTCTCAGATGACGGACATCCGGCCGACCTCAGTCCGCTGACTCACGACCCTGGTGGGGAGCCCGTGCAGTCGGGTGCGCACCACCAGGTCGTGCAGGGCCTTAACGGCTGCCGGATCTGCGCGTTCGGGCAACACCGAGGTGTCCCGGGCCGTCTCCAGCTCGGCGCGCAGCCGCGACACGTCGGTGGCGAGCCACCCTGCAACGCCCGCGGGGAGCGGGCCATGCTCGGCCTCCCGTTTGGCGGCAATGAGATCCGGTACGTACGACAACCTCGTTCCCAGCACGGCAAGGTTCGTCTCTACGCGGCCGGTCCGCATCAGGTGGATCCCGGTGAGCAGGACCCGCAGCGTATAGAGCGCGGGCTTGAGCTGCCCGGTCCTGGCGTACAACCTCTCCTGAGTGGCCGCGAAACCGAGGTAGTGGTGCGCATGGTGACGGGTGACCAGTCGCGGGGCCACGGCGATGAGTTCGGCGTGCACCGCAGTGGTCAGGACCACCAGCGGTGACAGCAGCTGCTCCAGGACGTACCCGTTGCGGCTGTTCAACAGCTTGACGAACTTCAGCAGATCGTGGCTGACCACGTCCAACTCGACGCCGTCGCGCACGCCCATGTGCTGCAACGTCTGCGGACCGGTGCGCAACCCGACGACCTCCTCGGCCGGGAGCAGGTGCACGGCGCGCAGATCCAGATCGGAGTCGATGGACGCGAATCCGTACAGATGTGCGCCGCTGACGGTGGCGAACAGCAGCGGACGGGGCAGGTCGCGGGCTGCCTCGGCGGCCCACGGCGGCACCTCGGTGGTCACTACAGGTTCCTCTCCCGTACGGCCGCGAGCAGCCGATCCACGTCAATCTGGTCGGGCTGATCGGGCAGCACGGTGGCGGCGGTCGCGTCGGCGAGCTCGACAAGTAGGTCCGCCGCCCAGGCGGCAACCTCATCCCAGGGCAACTCGCCGCGCCGCACCGCGAGCAGACGGTCGCGCAGGTGACTAACGTCGACCAGCACCTCCCCCGTACGCAGCACATGCGCCCCGGCGATCAGCAGCCGTACCATGTGCATTGCCTGCTTGTGATTCGTCTCGCCGGTCCGCTCGCGGCGGGCCGCCACTCGGTTGAGCTGATCCCTGGCGTAGTTGCCGTAGGTCTCGGCCACCCGCCTCGACAGGAACGCCCGCCGTGCTGCCAGCAACCATTCCCCGTCGACGGTGATCGTCTCGACCAGCGGGGACCAGAGCACCTCCAGAACTGTCGGGTTGCCCTGCAAGGCCAGGACGCAGAAGCGTTCGAACTCCCAGGAGAACTGCTCCGCCGCCGGACCGTCGAGGTGGGTGGGCGGCTTGTCGAGGTGCCAGAACGCCCGTGTGGGCGCTACATACACACCACGGCGGTCGTAGTCGGAGGCCAGGTCGTGCAGCCCGTACGCCCGGGACCCGACCACAACGGCGAGGGCCGTATGCCGCTCGACAAGCTCGATCACGCCCGGGACGCTACCCAATCAACGCCCTGCACGCGCCACCCTTTTCGAACACTCAGCGTCGGTGACCCCGAAGTGAGGACGACCTGACCGCCGATGCCGTGGTGGCGCGAAGCAATCGGAGAGTGTGGTGAGCGGTCCGAAGCGTTCCGGCAGTTCACGACACCGCGAAACGGCTCGCTGACCCGGCAGCCCGCAGCTGGCGATCCGGTGGCAAGTGCGGTGCTCGGAAAGTGAGGACTAGGACGTCATTTTTGGTAGTACTGCACGACGCAGAACTCGTTGCTCTCCGGGTCGGCCATCACCAGAACCGCGCCTTCCGGGTAGTCGTGCCGTTCGCCGGTCCACCGGCCGCCCAGCGCCCCGATCCGGTCCACCGCTTCACCGGCGTCGGCGACAGCGATGTCCACGTGCAGACGCGCCTTGCCGACCTTGGGCTCCGGTACGGGTTGGAACGTCAACACCGGCCCGCCGTCGGTAATGATGACTCGCCGCCAGCCGGGTAGGGACTCCGTCACCCGACCGCCGAGCACGGCGGACCAGAAGTCAGCCAGCTTCTGTGGGTCTTGACAATCTATCGTGACGCCGGCAAATCGGCCCAAGGTCGTCGTCATGGGCCCTAACGTAGTCGTGCCACAAAGCCTTGTCAGGGAGCACTCGACTCGGCAGTTCAGTACACCCGCTTGGACCTACGGCTCAGAGCGCAGCGCTCGGCTGAGGCCGTCGGATGAACTGTCGGTCACGGTCGGTCACCGAAGCCGTTGGGCTTGCCGCTCGAAGGACGACATCGAGGACCAGGTCGGGATCCGCTACGTAGGCGCCGCTGGCCCATGCGGCGTTTGCCTCGATCACGGCCCAGTGACCGTCCACCAGTCCTACGTCGACAACGATGGCGGAGGGCAACGTGTGCCAGTAGCCGGCGATGAGATCGGCGCCGAAGGCTAGCGCGTCGGTCGACGGAGGGCCGAGGTGCAATCGGCCGTACGCGGCGTACTGACTGCCTGCGTAGACAACAGCGTCGAGCACGTGTAGCCGGTACTCGGCGGTGAAGTCGACGATGTCGCTGACGAGCACAGGAGTCCGCCGGTCGAC
Organism: Micromonospora sp. NPDC005205; assembly: GCF_040608275.1. Classification (NCBI taxonomy): domain Bacteria; kingdom Bacillati; phylum Actinomycetota; class Actinomycetes; order Micromonosporales; family Micromonosporaceae; genus Micromonospora; species Micromonospora sp. NPDC005205. The sequence goes on along the minus strand of NZ_JBEXHV010000014.1, from coordinate 25,752 downwards.
AGCATCCGGGCCGGGCAGGCGGGAGCCATCCGTGTAGATCATCGCCGGGATGTTCTTGTCATTCGGCGACTTGATGAACGCCGGTCGACGGAGCTCGTAGGCCTCGCCGATGGCGACCAGGGTGATGTCGCGGCGGGTAAGTTCACGAGGAAGCCCAGTCAGCCAACCAGGTTCCGCTTCCAGCGGCGCGATCCCAAGCAACGGTGCGACAACGTCGGCGAAGCTCGGTCCCGCATGAAGGTGATCAGCACGCAGTCCGGCGGGCACGTCGAAAGAGCCGAGCTCGACGGTGCGTATTCCGCGTCGATGAGCGGCGTCGCGCAGGCTCCGGGCCGAGGCCGTCAGACGCGGCGGCAGGACAAGTGTCACGGCTGATGATCCTGCCCCGATACGCCGTCACAATCACAGCGGCTATCAGGCGCCCGGTAGCGGTTATCTTCGACAGATGTGGGTGGTTTCGTGGTAGCCGCTTCAACCCCTGGCGGCCGGCTGAACCATGTCCGGGCCGCGGTGCGGCAGAAGACCTGAGTTCGGTGTCGTCGGAAAACCTCTCGATTCGACCACCGGGGATCGACCACAATGCCACAGTGGAACGCGAGCACCTGGTGAAGTTGAGCAAACGGTTGTCGAAGGCCCTCCGGCACGACCCCGGCCGGGCCGGCCTGGTGCTCGACCCCGCCGGTTGGACTCCCGTCGACGCTCTGCTCGCCGCCCTACGGATCGAGCGGGCCGAGCTGGACGCGGTCGTCGCCAGCAACGACAAGCAGCGGTTCGCTGTCGAGCGCGGCACCGACGGGGTGCTGCGGATCCGGGCCAACCAGGGCCACTCGGTCCCGGTGGACCTCGGGCTGCCCTCGGTGACCCCACCGGACCGGCTCTATCACGGCACCAGCGCCGACGCGCTGGAGTCGATCCGGGCCACCGGCCTGCACCGCGGCGGCCGGCACCACGTCCATCTCTCCACCGACACCGAGACCGCCCATCGGGTCGGCGCCCGGCGAGCCGGTCGGGTCGTGATCCTCACCGTCGACGCGGCGGCGATGGCCGCCGACGGGCACGTGTTCCACCGCAGCGCGAACGGTGTCTGGCTGACCGACGCGGTCCCTGCCAGCTATCTGCTCGACTGAGCCCTGGCCTGGCCCGGGCAGCGCTCGGCCGATGACCCGAACCTGCACTACCTCGACGGACGGGACCTGTACGGCGAGGCGGACTACGCCGAACTCCCACTGCCCGACGGGCTGCACCCCGACTCTGCCGGACATCGCCGTATCGCCGAGAACGTCGCGCGACTCGCGTTCGGCAACGGCGGCCCCTTCGCCACCGAGACCGGCTGACCGTCTATCGCGCCGAGACGCAACGGGTGGAACGTGGCCGTCGCACCGATCGTCCAGCATCCGACTCTCCGCACTGGTGTGAAGACGATGGCGGGGAGGAGAAAGAGCGATCAGCAGCCAGGTCATCGCGATCGCAGTTGGTGTGGCATCAAGCGTGATCGCCCTCCCAGGTTCCACCGGCTCCCGCCCTGAGCGCCGGGACGGCGGCGATCCAGACCAGCGCGGCGTGCGCGATGTCAGCTCAAATCCCTGTTCAAAGCCTGGCGCAGCACCGGTACGGCGATCCCTGCGGGCGGGCTTCGAGGCGCCCAATCTCTTCGGCGAGTTTGTCCCCACACATCACGCTTGGATTGCGCTCCGAGCCGGTGGGCGAAGATCTCGTCAGCTGACGGCAACCTTTCTGGCGCGGCGGGTCTGTCACCAGGTATGGCTCTCCACACCGGACCACGCATCCTCGTAACCGCCGCGTTCGTCGCGGTCGCCTCGGCCGGCTGCTCCGACGGTCAACCTGTCGCCGAGGCACCCCCCTCGATCCCGCCCGGGACGGCATCCGCCCCGATCACCACCACCCCGCCGCCGTCGGTGTCGACCCCCTCGGCATCGCCGTCGACACCTCCGGCACTGCCGTCGCCGTCGAGCAGGCAGCCCGACGGCGGCTGTCCCGTGACCGCACCGACCCTGAACCGCGTGCCCGGGCTACCCCACGGCGACCGCATCACCCCGGACACTGTGGGGTGCTGGAGAGGCTGGGCGTTCGGCTGGAACCGCAATCAGCAGGGCGACGGCATGTACCTCTTTCGGTACACCGCGGGCCAGGGCTGGCGCATCCACGGACAGGGCAGCGCCTTCGACTGCGGCGACCTGGGCATCGAGAAGGACCCGGACGACCCGCCACCGTTCTGCTCGTGGCGCAACGGGTGACCGGTGGAAGTTCGCGATTGCGGGTGTTGTTCCGATGACGAGAAGCGGAGCGATGGTGGCCGAACCAACGGCGCGTCGGGCTGTCCCGGCGACGAGCAGCAGAGCCGGGCCGGAGGATCCGGCTGAGGCCGAGTTCTGCGCGTTCGTCCGAGCCCGGACGCCAGCGCTGCAACGCAGCGCCTTCCTCCTGACCGGTGATCGGCACCTTGCCGAGGACCTGGTGCAGGACGCGCTGGCGCGCACCCATCGGGCGCTGGGTCGCCTCGCTGACGGCGGACATTTCGAGGCGTACACCCGCACCGTCATGTACCACCTGCATGTCCGCCGCTGGCGACGGACCCGGGTTGCCGAGAACCTGTTTGGAGAACTCGCCGACCGGGCTCACCCGGACAGCGACCACGCGGGTCGCTCCGACCTGAAACTGTCGCTGCTCCGGGCGCTGGATCAACTCACTCGCCGCCAGCGCGCGGTGCTGGTGCTGCGCTTCTTCGAGGACCGCAGCGAGGCCGAGGCGGCCGAGGTGCTCTCCTGCTCGATCGGCACGATCAAGAGCCAGACGAGCAAGGCGCTGGCGCGGATGCGACAGATCGCGCCCGAGCTGCTGTCGGCGACGGAGACGAAGGGAGTCCCCCGTTGACCGACGATCTCGACCGGCTGCGCGGCGTCATGACCGATACGGCGGAGCACGGCGGAAGCACCGACCTGTATGAGCGCGCGCTGCACGAGTCCCGCCGGCTGCGCCGGCGCAGCGTTGTCACGAGGGGCGTCGCCGCGGCCACGGGCGTGCTGGCGATCGTCGCCTCCGCGACGCTGGTGAGCGGCCGAATCTCTGGTCCTCCAGCGCCGCCGGCCACCGATCCACCGACGGTTGTCCCCGTCCCCCCGCCCTCGACGGAGCCGACGTCCGCCTCGCCGACACCGTCGGCGTCATCGCCACCACCGTCGGGGTCGACATCTCCAGCACGGCCTTCGAGGACGACGGCGAGTGGGCGGCCCGACCATGGCTGCCCGGTAACGGCGGCGACCTTGAACCGCGTCCCCGGTCTGCCGGACGGTTACCGGATCAGCCCGGACAAGGTGGAGTGTTGGAAGGACTGGGCGACCGGTTGGGACCCGAAGCAGCAGGGCGACGGCTTGTACCTCTTCCGGTACACGCCGAGCCGGGGGTGGCGCATCCATGGAGAGGGCAGCGCGTTCAACTGCGCGGACCTGGGCATCACCAGGGACCCGGACGACCCGCCACCGTTCTGCTATTGAGCAGCGACGAATCGTCGCCGCTGTCGGCACACTGTGGCGGCCGGCCAAGCCTGGCTCGAAAGCCCGACGATGCCTCCCCCACCTGGCGGCGGCGGCCGGGGTCGAGCCGGTGGCGCGGGCGGTGCGCAGAATGTCGGTGAGGGTGTCGGCGATGCCGCGGACCCGGGCGGGGCGACCTGGGATTGACTTCGGCGGCCAATCCGCGGAGCAGGTGAGGCGACAACACGGCTCGCCGTCGGACCTCGGCACCTGAACACTTTCCCGGCTGATCGGCAATGTCAGGTTGAAGCGCGGATTTTTGCCGAGGAGGGCCATGGCTTCGGATGCGGATTTGATAGGCCGGTCGCTGGATGGCGATGTCGACGCCTTCGTAGAGGTGGTCGAGCGTCACGAGGCCGCCGTCGGTTCGTACCTCGTTCGCCGGGCGGGGCGGGATGCGGCTGAGGACCTCCTGGGCGAGGTGTGGGTTGCGGCGTTCGAGTCGCGGCGCTCGTACGACCGGTCGTACAACGATGCGCGGCCGTGGCTGTACGGGGTGGCATTGAATCGCTTGCGGCGCTACTGGCGATCCCGGCCGGCCGAGGACCTGGTCGCGGACGTACCGGACGTGGCAACTGGATGGGATCCGTGGTCGGCGGTGGACCTCGGCGTGGACGCCCGGGCGGTGCTCCGGTCGGCCCTGACGCGGCTCAAACCCGAAGAGCGGGAGGTCCTGAGGCTCGTCGCCTGGGAGGACCTGACCGCAGCCGACGCCGCGCGGGCACTCGGCATACCGGCCGGCACCGCGCGGCGGCTGCTGAGCCAGGCCAGGACGGCATTGCGCGACGCCCCGGGGGTGTCCGCGCTTCTGAAGGACCGCAACAGCGCGAAGGAGAGACACCGATGACCGACGAGCTCGATCTGGTCGGTGCGTTGGGCAGCGCAGAACCACTGCGCCCGGAGGCGTATCAGCGGGCGCGGATGGTGCTGCGGGCGGCTATGGCCGACCCCGGAACCGTGCGGCTGCTGGGGGCGGTATCAGCGGAGGACACGACTATGGAGGCGACTTCAACCATGGAAACGACGACAACCACGCGGGAGCAGCGCCGCCGCCGTATCGGTATCGCGGGCCGAATGGGCATCGGCGCCGGGGTGGGGGTTGCCGCCGCGGCGGCAGTCGTCGCTGTGGTGCTCAACTCGTCGGCGACCGGGGGCACGGAGGCCAGCAAGGATTCGCCAGCCGCCACCTCAAGCTCGACCACCGTCGACCGGTCCGCCGAGCGCGCGCCGCTGATGACCCTGGCCGGGTCCATCAAGACGCTCACCCCGTCGGCGGGCGACGCGTGGCTGGTGAAGGCGACGCAGGTCCACGGCACCAAGACCATGCAGGTCGTGTACACGCTGTACACCGACGGTCACGCGATCTATACGGGCAACAGCGTGAAGGACATCAAGCGGGCGATCGTCCGTCACCAGGATCAGATGACGGAAGGCGGCTACGCTCCGCTCCTCGAGGCAGCCGTCGCCGCGGCGGACAGCAGCCCGGCCGACGGCCGGACGCAGATGCTCAAGGCAGCCAAGGACCCGCTGGTGGGCCTCGACCCCGCAGCGCAGAAGGCGGTGTGGGACAAGCAGCAGGCGGACGCCCAGGTGATCATCAAGCAGAAGGGCGGCAACGCCAAGCCGAAGCCGTACACCCCCCAGGCCGTTCAGCGGCACTTCGACAACGCCCTGTGGACGTACAGCACTGAAGCGCTGTCCGCTGGCGACGGCAACACGCAGGTCCGGGCCGGTGTGCTGCGTCTGCTGTCCACCATCGCCGCGGTCAGCGTCAAGGACTCGACCACCCACGGCAAGGCCACGCTGACGATCACCGCCGGTCCCGAGGTGTTCGGCGGCGAGGTCAGCGAGGTGCTGACCATCGACGCCACGACCGGCATGCTGGTCAAGAACGTCTCCACCGTGCCCGGCCTCCCCCGGTCCTTCACGACGTACGAATCCTCCCGCGTGACGACGGCCGACCTGTAGGCCGGGAACTCGAACCCAACAGCTTTCCGCAGACGGGCGTAACGCGCCCAGCGTTCGATAACGGTGCGGGCCACCTGGAGGTGGCCCGCACCGTCGTTCTGTTGTTCGCACGGCCAATGCTCACCCGACGGAAGGCTGCTCACCGTGCGGCTGGTACGGACCATGTGGGGCATCAGCCGGCATTAACATTCACTCGCCTCGAACTGCGGTCCGATTCGGGTCATGGCCGGCAATTCGGCCGACGCGGCACCCTCCCGGGTGCCTTCCCTCAACTCTGAAGGAGCCGATACGTGCGGAAAGCATTCAGCATGCTCGTGGCGCTGCTGATCATCACCGGTTCCGCGCAACCCGCGCAGGCGGATGCGGGGCCGGTGACGAGACTGACGCTGACGAGCGGGAACAACTTCTACTCAAGAGTCGAGGAGCGCCTGCTGAGCCGAACGGTCACGCTCTCGGCCGGAGAGTCGAGGCACGTACGGGGCCGTCTTGAGGCGACGAGCAGCGTCACGCAGATCGTGGCGATGAACAACACGCTCAAGTGCGTGGACGCGGGCGGCACCGTGGTCGGCACCACCTCAACGTCGTCCCGCAACCACGAGGGCTCGGACACCACGTACTACGCCATGCCTGGGCATCTGCCCATCTACGCCGACCTGCTGTTCACCGCGCCGTCGGCCGGCACCTACACCTGCGGCCTCTACGGATACACGGCCTCCAGCTCGCTCACCGATTACCATCTGACCGCCGTCGCCACCAACACCTGGCTCGAGGTGAGCGACACCAACCAGGTGGGCGCACGCTGGTGGCAGAACCCCTCCTGCAACAGCACCGGAACGTCCAGCACCTGCACCTACGTCGGCGCGGGCACCTCCACGGCCTGGGTGTTCTACAACGACGGCACGCCCGTGTACAAGTGGAACGCGCACAGCAACGCCACCAGCGTCCAGGCGCTGGCCAATCTCGAGCTCACTACCTGCTACACGGGTACGGCCTCGTGCAGCAGCAGCGTCGACGCCTACGAGATGCCGCGCGGCACGAACGCTGTGGTGGATGTGCGCTTCGAGATGATCCAGCTGGACACGACGGCGCACACCTGTCGCACGACGAGCACGGCGACGTCCCGCAAGACGATCCGCGACGACGCGCACCACTACGTCACGAACTTCGCCCTGTCCGGCATCCCGGTCGACCCGACCTGCGGCACCCGCAACTTCATCATGCGGGTCTTCGTGCAGCACGTCTCTGGCAACCCGATCAAGATCGATGGCGTACAGAGCACCACGTCGCTCACGAACGGCATCGCCATGAACATTTTCTGACGGGTCGCGCGGTCGTACACCGGTCCAGGAGCCCCCCGCGTGGGGGCCCTGGACCCGTTTCGTGTCTGGACGAATGAAACAAGTCAGACTATGTCGTTTATCAATGCGTGGGCCATCGCCGCCGCGATCGGGACTATACGATCACCGCACCATCCGGGCACCTTCCACTAAGGAGGCTCCATGCGTAAAAGCATGGTGTTGCTCTGCTGCCTAGTCACCACGATCGCGGTCACATCGTCCCCCGCTCAGGCGAAGGAGTCTTCGGCCGGGCCGGCCCCGCAACCCGGCTTTGCCGCAGCAGTCGACGTCGAGGCGATGACCGCGCAGTTCCACCGACTGGAAGCCGCTGCCGCCGCGCACCCCGACGGCGCGGGCGGCACCTACTTCGACGAGGTGACCGGTCAACTGGTCGTCCGCCAGGTACAGAACGCCGAAGGTGCCCGGCTTCGCTCCGCGGTCGGCTCCCGCTCGCGACAGGCGGGAGAGGTACCGGTCCGGTTCGAGACCACCGCGGTGCCGATCAAGCGGTTGGAGGCCGCAGCCGAGCGGCTGGCAAAGAGCCGCGCCTGGGCTGGCTCCCACGCCGACAGCGTTGACCGTGTGAAGCTGGACCGCCTGGCCGGAGAGGTCGTCATCCACGCTTTCGGGGACGCGGACGCACTCGCCGCCGCCGCCGTCAAGGCCACCGGCGTGACTCCCCGGGTATCGGTCTCGCAGGCCGGGATCACGCCCGCCAGCCGCCGGGTTGACACCATCCCGTACTACGGCGGGTTGGCGATGTTCAACTACAACGTCACCGCTGCGGGAGACAACCCGCGTAGCGTGAACGCGTACTGCACGACCGGCTTCCGGATGACTCGCGGGGGAACGAACAGCAACTGGGTGACGACCGCGGGGCACTGCGGTGCCAATGGCACCACCTTCTGGCACAACGGCGGCTGGAACCTCCGCGTCAGCTCGAACTACCTGGCCCTGGGCACGGACGTCTCCATGGTCGCCGGCGAGAACGGGGCCTACTTCAGCCGGTACTCCTGGTTCGGCGAGCGCGACACGTCGACAGCCAACCCGGTCACGGCGAAGCTGACCGGGTGGCCCGCCATCGGCTCCGCCGTCTACATTTCCGGCTCCAACGGCGGCCTGGTGTACGGCAGGGTCACCGACACCGGCAACACCGGATGCAGCGGCTCCCCGGTGGTGGAGGTCGACACCGTCACCGGACACGCGCAGGACGGTCCCGTACTCGGCGGTGACTCGGGCGGGCCGGTGACCAGGTGGAACACCGCCACCTCAGCAACGAACGACCTCGTCGCCGAGGGCAGCGTCACCTGTTCCGACCGTAGCAGTTACGCCGAGTTCGACCCGATCCACCGCATCGAGGCGGCGACGGGCGCCGTCGTCGTGGTCGCCGGCACCTGACAGAAGCCTGTGCGGGCGGTGTGCTGACTGACGCCGCCCGCACACCACCGCGACGTTCTGACCGCCCAACGCCGCGAACGCGCGCCCGTACGCCGGCCTGCCGGAGGTGCCTGTCGGAGGCTGCACTGTCGTCAGCGAGCATATTTTTCGATGGCGGCCGGGGTCACAGGGGTGAAGAAGTTGACGAGGTTGCCGTCGGGGTCGCGGAACAGTAACGACCGGTTGCCCCAGGGCATCGTGGTGGGCTCGTTGACGAAGTTCTCGACGAAGCCGGCCAGGTTCTGATGCGCACCGTCCACGTCGTCCACGAGGAATTCGATGATGACGGTACGGTTGTCGGCCGGACGGGCGGCGCCAGGCGCGAACAGCGGGACGGTGCGGGTGCTGCCGATCGCGAGGGTCGCGGAGGTGGTCCTGATCTCGGCGAAGTCCTCGTTGGCCCAGCTCGCCTGCACTCCCGTGGCTCGCTCGTAGAAGTCGACGAGGCGTGCGACGTCGTCCGTGATGATGCGGGTCGAGACGAAGTTCATGGTGATCTCCTTGTTCCGGTGGAGCCGTTCCAGCTCGCATGCTAGGACCAATACCGGACAGAAACGGTCCACATTTGCGCTACGTTCCACGCATGGCTCGACCTACCGCTCGCGTGCTCACTCTGCTGGAGCTCCTACAGTCGGGCGGCAGCCGGACGGTGGCCGAACTGGCCGACCGGCTCGGCGTCGACGGGCGCACCGTGCGGCGGTACGTGGACCACCTGATCGAGCTCGACGTGCCCGTCGAGTCGGTGCGCGGCCGCTACGGCGGGTACCGGCTCGCTTCCGGATACCGCATGCCTCCGCTCATGCTGGGCGACGACGAAGCGCTCGCCGTGCTGCTCGGCCTGGTCGCCGGTCGCCGAGCGGGGTTGACGACGGCGACGGGCACGGCGAGTGAGACGGCGGCGGCGAAGATCCGGCGGGTACTGCCCAAGCGGCTCGCCCACAGGCTCGACACTGTGCTCGAATCCCTCACCTTCACGGCTCCGCCCGGCGAGTTCGCCGTCCCGGAGACCGTGATCGTGCTCTCTCTCGCCGATGCCGTGCACCATCGTCGGCCGGTCTCGATCAAGTACACCGCCGCCGACGGGCGGCACAGCGAACGCACGCTGCACCCGTACGGGCTCGTCGCCCATTCGGGCCGGTGGTACGTAACGGGCGCGGATCCCGAGATCGGCGAAGACCGGACGTTCCGGTTGGATCGCATCGCAGACGCGAGGACCCTGCCCGGCGCGTTCGAGCCGCCCGCCGGACTCGATCCGGCGCAGCGCGTCCTCTCAGGGCTCGCCAAGGCTCCGTACCGGCATCAAGTGACACTGTGGATCCAGGGGACGGTCGAGCAGATCCGCACCCGATTTCCCGCCAGCGTCGCGAGCGTGGAGGAGTCCCCGTCCGGGGAAGATGCAGATCCGGAGACCGAGCGCTGGCTCCGCGTCGAGCTGTGGGCGGAGCGGCTCGACTGGTTGCCTCCGGTGCTCGCGTCGCTCGACCGGCCGTTTGTCATCGAGCGACCGGATGACCTCCGCGGTCTCGTCGTCGCGTTCGCCGACCGCCTTACGACCTCCGCCCGTGGAGTCCGCCTCACGCATAACGGCAGCCCGTGATGGCCGTGCGCTGGACAGTCGTACGTCAGATCGAGGTGCCGCCGACACCTCGGCGAGCCGGCAACCCTACGGCTACCGGCTCGCCGACGCCGGCCCTCATCCGAATCGCGCCGTGGTGTCAGCGGTGGGTTGCGAATGTGATTTCGCCACGGGTTTGGGCTCTGATGTGGTCGCTGGCGAGCATCGCGTGCGGGAAGCCGAGCTCGATGGCGCTGGCTTGGTCGAGCCGAGTGAGCTGCGACGGCGTGAACTCGACCTCCAGTGCGCCGAGGTTTTCCTGTAGCTGTGCTGATGTACGGGCACCGATGACTGGGGAGGTCACCGCGGGGTTCTGCAGGGTCCAGGCCAGGCCTACCTGAGCGGGCGTGCGGTTCAGGTCGCTGGCGATCTCTTTGACCACGTCGACGATCGCGAGGTTGCGTTCGGTGACCCCACCGAGTGCCAGATTGAAGCTCTTACGGGCGCTTTCGGCGGCTGTGGCATCTGGCGTGGCCAGGTCTTGGCGGCTGTATCTGCGGGTGAGCACCCCGCCGGCGAGTGGTGACCAGAGGACCGTTCCCAGCCCCAGTTCCCGGGCCATGGGAAGCAGGTCGCGTTCCGCGGTGCGTTCGATCAGGTTGTACTCCAGCTGTACCGCGGCCAGCTGGGCAGCATCGCGCCGACCTCACCGGTGCGCAGTTTCAGAAGAAACTGGCCGGCAGCGCCACCCTCTACCGCCACTTCCCGACGCGCGAGGACCTGGTCGAAGAGATCTACCGCGACCAGATCCGCCCGCTACACGAGGACGCCCACGCCCTGCTGGCCAGCCAGCCACCGGACCGGGCGCTACACATCTGGATGGGCCGGTTCGCCGCATGGGCCACCGAGCGGCGCGGCATCTGTCAGGCCCTGGTCGCCATGAGCGCCTGCGGAAAATCGCCCCCAGTTCGACCGTGTGCTCGCGATCGTCGTCAACGGCCTGCGGCCCGGCGGGTCATGAGTGCGGGCAGTGTGGGAGGCGCGGACACGGTTTCAGTCGTTGCCCAGGCGGGTCGCTGCGGACCCGACTGTTCGCAGGTGTGCCAGTCCTTGCGACCAGGACTGGATCAGGGTGGTTTCGTGGTAGGCGACCCCCTGTTCGGTGCAGAACTGGCGGATCAGTGGCTGGGCGTGGCGCAGGTTCGGCCGGGGCATGCTGGGGAACAGGTGATGTTCGATCTGGTAGTTGAGCCCGCCGAGGAGGGCGTCGAGGAGCCGGCCGCCGCTCACGTTGCGGGAGGTAAGGACCTGTCGGCGTAGGTAGTCGAGGTCGTCGGCCTCGGTCAGGATGGGCATCCCCTTGTGGTTCGGGGCGAAGGAGCTACCCAGGTAGAGCCCGAAGAGGGCTTGATTGACCAGTATGAACACGATCGCCTGGGGAACGCTCAGGACCAGGAATATGGCTGCGAGGTAGCCGCCGAAGTGCAGGACGAGCAGTCCGGCTTCCGCCGGTCGATGCCTGAGTCCGCGGCGGCTGATGACCGCCCGGACACTGGCGCCGTGCAGGTGCAGACCCTCCAGCATCAGCAGGGGGAAGAACAGCGCCGCTTGATGGCGGACGAACAGCGCCTTCACGCCGCGCTGCGTCGCGGCCTGCCCCGGGGTGAAGGACAGCGGAGCCACGACGATGTCGGGGTCGCGACCTTCGGTGTTTGGATGGGCGTGATGGCGGTTGTGTTTGTCGACCCACCATCCGTAGCTAATTCCGTTCATCAGGTTTGCACAGACCATGCCCACCACGTCGTTCGCCTGGCGAGAGCGGAAGATCTGTCGATGCCCGGCGTCGTGGCCGAGAAACGCCAGTTGCGCGAGCAGTACCGCGAGGCCGACCGCTGTGCCCGTCTGCCACCACGACGACCCGAGCCGAACGAACACCACGCCCATCAGCACGAGGCCGCCCAACAGAACCGTCACCCGGGCCGCGTAGCGGCGCGGGTGACGGTCGAGGAGACCCGCACTTCGGACCAGGCGAGACAGCTCGGCGTACGCGCTGCCACGGTCGCTACGGGCACCAAGATCCGAATAACTCACTCTCGCCACTCCCTGTGCGACCGCTCAGGTCAGGTTCGGGATCCGCCAGGAGCCACGAGCGGGCAGGCACGCAATCCGTACGGTTTCGGCAGACATCGATCAAGTTGGCCACCGCTTGATGGTTCCAGTCTTCCTCACAGCTGCCTCGCGCAGGAGGAAACGGCAGCTCGACTTGTCGCCTGTTGAGGTGGCCTACGCCGAGAAGCAGTCGCGGATGCTGTTGCCGTTCGCGATTTTCGCCCAGCGTCCGACCGGCCACGACGGCCACCCGCGGCATCGTCGTGATGAGGCGAGGCACGGAGAAGATCTCGTCCAGGCACCGCACAAGCCAGCGAAGCGCAGATACCGGCTCCAAGGGGGCGGGCTGGTAGAACCGCACGCGACCGTGCGTCACGCTCCCGCCGTCCTCTGGCGGGCCGGCAGACTGAACATGTTTTACGATGCCGCGAGGCATCTGCGCGTCGGCACGTCGGTGCCAGAGGGCAGCACCGATCCGTGCTGCGAAATGGGTGCCGCTGGGTCAGGCGTGCGGTTCGAGGGAGTGTCGCCACGATGAGCAGCGCCACACAAAGGCCTTTTACCAGGGCCGACGTGTTCGCCGGTGACGGCGAAATCGGCCGTGACCTCGCGAAGGTGGACTGGGCGTCGACTCCGCTGGGGGATCCCGCAGGGTGGCCGCAGAGCCTGCGGACGGCGGTGAGCATTCTGCTGTCGTCGCGCTTCCCGATGTGGATGGCCTGGGGTCCTCAGCTGACGTTCTTCTGCAACGCCGCGTACCGGCGTGACACCCTCGGCCGCAAGTACCCGTGGGCTCTGGGTCGACCAGCCAGTGAGGTGTGGGCGGAGATCTGGCCGGACATTGGCCCTCGGATCGATCGGGTGCTGACCACCGGCGTGGCGACCTGGGATCAGGCGTTGCTGCTGTTCCTGGAGCGGTCCGGTTATCGGGAGGAGAGCTACCACACCTTCTCCTACAGCCCGCTGCGCGACGACGGCAACGCCCTCATCGGCATGTTGTGCGTGGTCAGCGAGGACACCGAGCGGGTCGTCGGCGAACGGCGGATGACCACGCTGCGTGAGCTCGGGTCCGATCCCAGCGTGGTGCGGACCGAAGAGGAGATGTTGGCCTTCGCTGGCCGGCAACTCGGACGTAACGACCTCGACCTGCCGTTCACGGCGATCTACCTTCTCGATGGCGACGGTAGCGCTCGCCTGGCGGCGGCCGCGGGCATCCCCGCAGGTCACACCGCAGCCCCTCGCACGATTTTGGCCAATGAGCCGGCCATGGTGTGGCCGCTTGCGGCGCTGGCGCGGGGTGAGTCACAACTTGTTCGGCTCGATGGCGCCCCGTTCGTGGGACTGCCTACCGGTGCGTGGTCGCAGCCGCCGACGCAGGCACTCCTGGTACCGCTGCTGCAACAGGGCGAGAGGCCGTACGGCTTCCTGGTGGCCGGCTTGAATCGGTACCGGGCGCTCGATGACAGTTACCGAGGCTTCGTCGATCTGGCAGCGGGCCACGTGGCGGCCGGGATCTCCAGTGCGCGCAGCTACCAGGCGCAGCAGCAGCGGGCCGAGGAACTCGCCGAGATCGACCGCGCCAAGACGGCATTCTTCTCCAACATCAGCCACGAGTTCCGCACTCCACTGACATTGATCATGGGTCCGCTGGAGGAGTTGCGTTCCCGACTCGGCGACACCGACGAGGGGGTGCTCGAGGAGTTGCAGGTCATGCACCGCAACGGGCTGCGACTCGGCAAGCTGGTCAACGCGCTGCTGGACTTCTCCCGGATCGAGGCGGGACGGATGCAGGCCCGCTACGAGCCGGTGGACCTCGCCGCGGTCACCGCTGATCTCGCCAGCGTGTTCCGCTCCGCCGTCGAACGCGCGGGTCTCACCTTCGAGGTGGACTGCTCCCCGCTCCCCGAGCCGGTGTATGTCGACCGGGGCATGTGGGAGAAGATCATCCTGAACCTCCTTAGCAACGCCCTGAAGTTCACCTTCGACGGCTCGATCCGAGTACGGCTACGCGCCGAGGGCGGCCGGGCTGTGGTGACCGTGGCCGACACGGGGATCGGCGTGCCGGCCGAGGAGATGCCGCGGCTGTTCGAACGTTTCCACCGCATCGAGAACGTCCGCTCACGTTCGAACGAGGGCAGTGGCATCGGCTTGGCGCTGGTGAGGGAACTCGTCGGGTTACAGGGCGGCGACGTCAGCGCCGACAGCACCGTCGGACAGGGCACCACCTTCACCGTCGGGCTGCCCTTCGGTAGCCTCCACCTGCCGGCGGGCACCGTCACTCCTGGCGAGGAGTACGACGTCGCCGCCACCGCCGAACCGTTCGTCGAAGAGGCGCTGCGATGGTTACCACAAGAGCCTTCAACGAGCGCGCTCGACGTGGTTGCCGGAAGCAGCGCGCGGGAATCGACGACAGACGTGCGGCCAAGCCCGGCGCATGTCCTGGTCGCTGACGACAACGCTGACATGCGGGAGTACCTCACCCGCCTGCTGCGCTCGGCCGGCTACCGGGTCGAGGCAGTCAACGACGGCCAAGCGGCCTTGCAAGCGGCACGCGTCAACCAACCCGATCTGGTCGTCAGTGACGTGATGATGCCTCGCTTGGATGGTCTGCAACTGGTAGCCGCGCTGCGCGCCGAACCTCGTACGGCGGGAACTCCGGTCCTACTGCTGTCGGCGCGGGCAGGGCAGGAGGCTTCCATCGAGGGGTTGGAGGCGGGGGCGGATGACTACCTGGTCAAGCCGTTCGCCGCCGCCGAACTGCTGGCCCGGGTGCGGACGAACGTGAAGTTGGCCCGGCTGCGCAATCACCACGCTCGGTGGCGCACAGCCCTCATCGACTCGCTACAGGAGGCCTTTTTCGTCTGCGACGAGAACGGCGCCGTCATCGAGATCAACACCACGTTCACCGATATCCTCGGCTACGGCCCCGAAGGGCTTCCCTACCCCGCCAATCCCCCTTGGTGGCCAAGCCGGGACGCAGAGCCCGAGGCATACCAGCAAGTCGTCGATGCCCTCACCCTGCTGGTGGGTCAGACCAGCGGCGCGTACACCATCCCGGTGACTCACCGGGACGGCCATCGTCTGTGGGCCGCCGCCGCTTTCAACCAGGTGCAGGACCCCGATACCGGTCGACGGGTCATCGTCGGCACCTTCCGCGATGTCACGGCGGAGCACTACGCCGTACAACGGGAGAGCGCGCTGGCCGCCCTGAGCATCCGTCTGTCGCAGGCGGACAACCTCGCCAACGCCCTGCACGGCGTCCTCGATGAGCTACGGGGGCTGTGGCGCGCGAGGCGAGTGCTCGCGGCGGTCTTCGACGGCTCGCACACCCCGACGATCGCCACGACCGATCCGCACCAGCGCTGGGACACCCTGTCCGACCAGCGCCGGCAGATGCTCACCGTCCTGCGGGACCGACCCCTGCTCACCACGGTCGCGGACCGGACCACGGGCGTCGGAATCGCCGTCGACCACCCGCACGGCACGATGGCCCTGTGGATCGACCTCGGCGAGAGGCGCCCCGTCACCGAACAGGACGAGACCCTGCTGGCCTTGCTGGCCGGCCACCTCAGCCAAGGGCTGCAGCGGGTGCAGCAGATCGATCAGCAGCGGGAAACCGCCCTCGCGTTGCAACGGGCCATCCTCGGGCCCGCACAGCTGCCCAGTGGTTTCGCCGCGCGGTACGCACCCGCCACCCGGCCGTTGAAGGTCGGCGGCGACTGGTACGACACCATCGCGCTCGTCGACGGGCAGATCGGCATTGTCGTCGGAGACTGCGTTGGTCACGGACTGCAAGCCGCCACCGTCATGGGACAGTTACGCAGCGCCTGTCGTGCTCTGCTGCTGCAGGATTCCAGCCCGTCGCGCACGCTCACCGCACTCGATCGTTTCGCCGCCCAGTTGCCCGGAGCGCTGTGCGCGACGGTCTTCTGCGGCGTCCTCGACCCGACGACCGGGCACCTGCGCTACGCCAGCGCCGGGCATCCTCCCGCCATCATCACCTCTCCCGACGGCCTCACCCGGATGCTTGACCAGGGCCACTCGCGTCCCCTCGGAGTTCGAGGCAGCGCCGAGCGGCCCGAAGCTGAGGAACGTGTGCCAGCGCGGGCGACCTTGATGCTCTACACCGATGGACTTGTCGAACGCCGCCGCCAACCGCTCACCGCAGGCATCGACCACGTCGTGACGGTGATCCAGAACGGACGCGCCCACCCCATCGAGACGCTCGCCACCGATGTCATGGACCAACTCAGCCCGTCGGGGGGGTACGACGACGACGTCGCGGTCCTGCTCTACCGCCATCCCGGCCCGTTGGAACTCGACTTCGCCGCCGAAAGCGCCGGTCTCGCACCCGTACGCACCGCCCTGAGAAGCTGGCTTGAGCGCTGCGGACTCGATCCCACCAACGCCTACAACGTCCTGGTGGCCGTCGGCGAAGCCTGCGCCAACGCCATCGAGCACGGCCACCGCGACAACCCCGGCGGACGGATCCGGCTACGGGCCACCGCCACCGCCGGCGGCCTGCACCTCAGCGTTACCGACAGCGGGCGCTGGAAGACACCCCAGCCGGACGCCGACACCCACCGGGGACGGGGCCTGGTCCTCATGCGTGCCCTGATGGACGCCATCACCATCACGCCCGGCGCCACCGGCACCACCATCGACATGCAGGCGAGGATTTCATGAGCACCCCGCTGACCCTCACCACCAGTCACCAGTCAGACGGCACTCCCGTACTGACCGCAACCGGCGAGGTCGACATGAGCAACGCCGCCGACTTCGCAGCAGCCCTCACCCGCGCCGTAGAAGCCGCCTGCGGCCAGCTGACGGTCAATCTGACCGCACTGGAATACCTCGACAGCGCGGGTCTCGCGGTCCTGTTTCCCCACGTCGAGCGGATCCACCTCATCGCCAGCCCACTCCTGGCTCCCGTCCTGACCATCGCAGGCCTGGCCGACCTGATGACAGTCACTCCTGTCTAACGGGTTCAGGCTGTTTAGGCAGGCTTCTCAGCACGAGCCATCGTCGTCGTAGCGACGACGCGCCTCAAGGCACCGCGACGCCATAGGCGCTTTCGTTGGAAAGCCCGAATCGATCCAGGCGCCGAAGTGCTGCCCGGTGCCCTCGTGGTGGACCAGCGTGGCGGAGCGAGACTGTCAGGTGAGAAAGTCCCGCAGCGCTGTGGTCAAGCCGTCGGGATTTTCTTCAGCGACGTGGTGTCCGGACTCAATCGGATGACCACGAAGATCATCGGCCCACGCCGCCCAGACCGTGAGCGGATCACCGTACAGATTCTCCATGTCGTCCCGCGTGGACCAGAGGAAGAGCGGCGGGCAGCCTACGGTGCGGCCGGCATGCCGGTCGGCTTCCTCGTGCTCTCGGTCAACTCCGAGGCCAGCGCGGTAGTCCTCCAGCATCGCCCGCACCGTGGCTGGGTCGTGGATGGCCTGCCGGAACTCCTGGTAGTTTTCGGCTCCCATACTGTCGGGCCGCGCCTTGCTGGCGTACCAGGCGTCGGGATCGGCGTTAATTACCCGTTCTGGCGTGTCAGCCTGGGCGAAGAAGAACCAGTGGTACCAGTCGCGGGCGAACGTGGCGTCGCACCTCGCGAGGGCCTCGCTGATCGGCACGCCGTCGAGCACGACCAGATGGCTAACTGCGTGGGGATGGTCCAGTGCCAGGCGTAGCCCGACGTAGGAACCGCGGTCGTGCCCAACTACGGCGAACCTCGGGTGGCCCAGAGCATTCATCAGCCGGACGAGATCCGCTGCGACTGCTCGCTTGGACTGCTGGGAGTGGTCGGGGAGGATACGCGCTTTCCCCGACTGTCCGTAGCCGCGCATGTCCGGACAGACAACGGTGAACCCGCGTTCGACCAACTGCGGCGCGACCCGATGCCACGTCGAACCGGTACGGGGATGGCCGTGAATGAGAAGAACCGGAAGGCCCTGTCCGGCGTGCCGGACTCGTAGCTCCACTTCCCCGACGTCGACCCGCTCGTCCGTGAAGTCATCGAACATGACAGACAGGTGTCCAGACGGCCCGTCGGGCAAACTCCCCTTTTCGGCAGATTCGGATGCTGTCGGTGTCGCCTTAAATCTCGGCGAGCAAGGGCCTCCCGTTCTACGCCGTGCCGCCGAGCCAGGAGCTGTTCCTCGATCTCGTTGAGGCTAGGCAGTACGCAGTCGCTCGGCTACCGGTGACACCGGGCCGACGGCAGCGGGTTGGATTTGCGGTCGTCAGTCGCGCGCGAGCGCGGCGTACGCCTCGGCGAACCGTGTGCGTCGTTGCGTGTACTGCCCGACATACGCGAGTCCGGGTTCATATGTCGCGCCGGTGGCCTTGGGCGCGCGCGGGACGTCCGGTGCCAGCACATCGAGGGCGTGCTGCCCAGCATCAGGCTCGGTCGGACCTTCACCGTGCGCGAGCCGGCCGCGACGGCTGCCCCCGTCCTGGCAATCCTCGACCCGGACGAAACCATCACCCGACAATCCGGCCGTTCCGGTCCACCTTGCGCCCGTACCAGGCGCGGTTCGGCACCAGAACGCCTGGCCCCGTGGTCGAGTTGCGGTGATTTCGTGGTCATCCGCGCGGCGCTTGGTCCGCAGGAGCGTCGGGACGCCGAGCTGCACGGCTCGGCGGCGCGGGGATGGTGCCGTCAGTACGAGTCGCGGCCGTCGCAGTCGCGGCCGCAGCCTCGGGTTTGCGGCGGTGGAGCGTGAGAGTCATGACCAGCACGACCAGCGCTCCGACGATCAGCCCGAGGATCGCGCTGGCCACCGTGTTGACGAGCCAGCCGACGAGCCCGCCGAGAACACCCGTGGCGTCGTGGGCAGCGACCTCCACGTGGTGCACGGCCTCGTACAGGAAGTGCAGGTTCAGCTCGTTCGTGCCCAGCAGCAGGATGTGCCCGCCCACCCACAACATCGCCGCGGTGCCGACCACCGTCAGCACGGTGAGGACCACCGGCATCGCCCTCACCAGACCGCGGCCGAACGTGGCGACGGCGCCGGAACGTTGCGCCAGGCGCAGCCCGGCGTCGTCCATCTTCACGATCAGGGCCACCACGCCGTACACCAGGACGGTTATGACGACGGCGACGACAGCCAGGATCACCAGGCGGGACCAGAACGCCTCATCGATCACCTCGTTGAGGCTGATGACCATGATCTCCGCCGAGAGGATCAGGTCGGTTCGTACCGCCCCGGACACCAGTGTCGTCTCGTCCTGCACCTTCTCCTCGCCCGCGCCGGAGGCGCCGTGATGGGCGATCTTGGCCCACACCTTCTCCGCGCCTTCGTAACAGAGGTAGGCGCCGCCGAGCATGAGGATCGGAGTGAGCAGCCAGGGCACGAACTGACTGAGCAGCAGCACCGCCGGCAGGATGATGAAGAACTTGTTGCGCAGCGACCCCACGGCAATGCGCTTGATAATCGGCAACTCGCGCTCGGCCGCGAGGCTCCGCACGTACTGCGGCGTGACGGCAGCATCGTCGACGACGACGCCCGCAGCCTTGGCGCCGGCCTTCGCGGCGGCCGCCCCAATGTCATCGATAGAC
Source organism: Micromonospora sp. NPDC005205 (assembly GCF_040608275.1). NCBI lineage: Bacteria > Bacillati > Actinomycetota > Actinomycetes > Micromonosporales > Micromonosporaceae > Micromonospora > Micromonospora sp. NPDC005205. The sequence goes on along the minus strand of NZ_JBEXHV010000014.1, from coordinate 6,237 downwards.
GCGGCAGCGGCCCGGGCCAGCACCGCCACGTCATCCAGCAGGGCTACGAGTCCACCGGCCAAGGGAGGGTCCTTTCAGGGTTGAGCAGAGTTCGATCTGGCCCATTCTCGCTCAGGTCCCTGTGCGCGGCACGCCACCGCCCGGCCGTGAATAAGCGCCTCACGAACACCACGCTCTGTCAGCAGCAGATCCGGACACTCGATCATCCGTCGACGGGGCCTTGATGGCTCAAACCAGGCTGCACTTGTCCGTCCGAAGGCTTGCGAACGGTAGCGTTCTCGAGGCGGTCCGCTGGAACGTGACCAGGACCTCAAAGGCGGGTCCGTCGCGCGTTCCACTGGTCGGGAACCATATTCCCTTCCTGCCAGCGTGCTCCGACACGGCGTTTGCCGTAGTTGCAGGCCGCGACGAGACCCGCCATTCACCTTCCCCGGTTCACGTGTCATGCGGTTGAGGAGGGTGCCTTCGCGGCGCCACGGGTAGGGCCGTGTTCGCGGAGCATGGTCAGCAGGCCGGGAAAGCGTTGTTCGACCTCGTCGTAGCGGAGCGCGACGAGTCGGCGGACGCCGTCGACGCGCGTGCGGATGAGGCCGGCTTCGCGCAGCACCTTGATGTGGTGCGACAGCGTCGACTTGCCGATGGTGATGCCGGTCTCCTTGAGGACGTCGCTGCCGCACGTCCAGTCCCCCGCGGCGGCGAAGGCGCGCACGAGCGTGAGCCGCACCGGGTCGGCAAGCGCGCTGAACACGACGTTGATCGTCACGGTCTCGATGGCGGGTTCGATCACCTCGGTCACGAGACGAAGCCTAGCCAGAAGTTGCGGAAAGTTCGACTCACATCGTACTGTTCGACGCGCCTCGAACAGTACGATGCAGATCGAACATTGGATGGATCATGAAGGCGATCATCTACCGCGACAACGGCGGCCCCGACGTTCTCCAACTCGTCGAGCGTGACCGGCCCACGCCCGCACCCGGCGAAGTCCGCGTCCGGGTTGCCGTGTCCGGGGTCAACCCGACCGACTGGCAGGCCCGCTCCGGCGTCGCCCACCGCAAGCAGTTCTCCGAGATCACCCCGCACCTCGACGGTGCCGGTGTGATCGACGCCGTCGACCCGAGCAGGGTCGGTCAGCGGGTGTGGCTGTTCATGGCCGCCGCGGGGCGGCCCACCGGCACCGCCGCCGAGTTCACCGTCGTACCCGCCGATCAGGCCGTGCCGCTGCCGGACGAGGCCGGTTTCGACGTCGGCGCCTCGCTCGGCGTCCCCGCGCTCACCGCACACCGCGCACTCACGGTCGCCGAGGACGGGCCACGCCGCCTGCACCCCGGCGCACTCGACGGCACGGTGGTGCTCGCCGCCGGCGGGGCCGGCGCGGTGGGACACGCAGTGATCCAGCTCGCCCGCTGGGCCGGCGCCACCGTGATCGGCACGGTCAGCGGCCCGCAGAAGGCGAAGCTCGCCATCGCGGCTGGCGCCCACCACGTCATCAACTATCGCGAGGGCGACCCGGCCGCCGCCATCCGTGCGATCGCCCCTGCCGGCGTCGACATCGTCGCCGAGGTGGCGCTGGGCGCGAACCTGCCTCTGGACCTGGCCGTGCTGCGTACCCGCGGCACGATCGCGACGTACGCCAACCAGGGCGGACAGGCAGTCGAACTGAACGTGGGGCAGAACATGGTGCTGAACACGCGCCTGCAGTTCCTGGTGCTCTATACGGCTGGCCCGCAGGCGCGCGCCGCAGCCGTCGAGGACGTCGCCGCCGCGATCCGCGACGGCGCCCTGCCGGTCGGCGAAGAACATGGCCTGCCGCTGCACCGCTTCCCGCTGCACCGCACCGCCGACGCTCATCGAGCGGTGGAGACCGGCGCGGTCGGCAAGGTACTGGTGGACGTCACGCCCTGAAGTTCAACCAGCTACCGCATCTCCGACTCGCATCGGCTGCCGGTCCGCTCATCGGCTCCGCGTGCCACAGGATGTCGGGAGGAACCTCGGTACGTCATGGCACATCGCTTGGCGGCCCGCACGATCGGCGGCAAGAGCGGATGATCGATCATGCTGCGTTCGCCGGTTACTGCGGGCGGGGGTACGTTGCTGATCATGCGAGCTGTGCAGTGCGTCCGTTTCGGCGGTCCCGAAGTTCTGTCGGCAGAACCGCGCCGCGAGCATCGGCATGCTCCCGCAGGTGGTCGGCGAGATCGAGGGTGATGGGCTGCCAGCGGATGGTCGATCCCTCCTCGGTAAGGCGGACGCAACTCGCGGGGTTGAACGCTCGGCGGGTGCCGGGTAAGCGTCGGCGTTTCGCGACTCGGTGCGCAGGGCTGCCGGCGGCGTCGATCAGCCCGTCGGCGATGGCACGTCGGTAAAAGGCGCGGGCGGCGGCGATGACGTGCTCACCGGCGTGCCGGCCGTTGCGGCTGTTGTGCCGCGATACGGCGCTGGCGATCATCGCCTGTTTCAGGGCCTCGACGTCGCTTGCGGTGATGGTGCCCAAAGGCCGCTTGGGCCACGCGGCGGCCATCCGGTCCCAGTAGGTGCCATAGGCGCGGCGCGCTCCGGGCCCGGCAGCGGCGACAACACGGGGTAGGTACTCGACGACCGTCGGCAAAACGGCGTCGCGGGGTGAGACTGCAGATCGGTCACCGTGATGCTCTTTCATCCGCAACTCTTGACCGTGCTCCCGTCCCCCGCTCGCCCACGTCCAGCTCCTAGCCGTTACAGCGCATCAAGTGTCGCCGTTGACGTCCGTGCTCGTGGGGGGGTGGCGTCGGTCAGGGCGGCGGCGGCGCTCTCGGGTGAGGGGTCGACGACCCGCCAACCTGCGGCGGTGAGGTCCGCGCGGTCCTGGGGTGGCATGTGGGTGAAGGCGACGATCACCTGCTGGTCGGGCCAGGACAGGTCGAGCGGGATACCGTCGGGGCCTTCGGCACCGACCACGGGCGGGGCGAGCCCATCGCGGGCGGCGAGGGCCGCGACGAGCTTTTGTTCGTCGCCGGGTGTGGCGGCGTCGTAGACGTCGGGTGTGGCGGCGTCGTAGACGTCGGCCCACGCACCCACGGGGCGCCCGTGGCCGGGAGTCTCGTCGGACGGGGCGACGCTCGCCGGTCCGAGGACGCTGGTCGTCGTCACGATCGTCGGCCAGTCGCGCAGCGCGAGCGCGTTGGACAGGCGAAGCCACGCCCGCCACGCGTCACCGTGGGCGTCGTCGAGTACGCCGTCGCGGTCGTCGAGCACGGCGGCGACTTCACGGTCAGCGGGAGATCACTACCCTCGTAGTCCACCGAGCGGGAAGGGGCCAGCATGGCGGCACTGGTCGAGCACACCGAGCTGTACGTCGATGTCGACTATCGACTGTTCGCGATGATCGACGACAGCAACGACCGGCGCAACGTTCCACCCCCACCGCACGAGCTCGATCAATGGGTCAGCTCAGCGCCGGGCTACGTGGTGGTGGAAAACATCGACGACGCCATGGTGCTGGGTAGCGACACCCGGCTGGAGACCTGGGACGGGCCGGCCGACTTCGATCCGGCCGGCTGGGACCGCAGCCACGTGCTCGAGGTGGTCTTCGAGTCGGGCATCCTCGGGTTCTTTAGCGGCACGGCCGGCGGCATCGCCGACGCCTACCGCCTTCCGCCGGGCCGCCGGTGGCGCGTACGGCTGGCCTGGCGCACCGAGGCGCCACCCGCTCCGGACGAGCTGCCGACCGCGTCGCTCCTCATCCAGTTCATCCCGGCCTGAGCCGCCGGGCCGACACCTCGCGGTCGGGCGTGTCTGTCCCCGTGAGTTCGGCGACACCCACGGGGACGCTGATTCTCGGCGCTACTCAACGCTCAAAGCTGGCAAACACCCACCGGCTGCGGGCCCGGGCGACCGTGGTCACGGCGATCCGGCGGCGCACGATCAGCGCCGCGACGACACCCCCGGCCAAGGCCAGAAAGCTGGCCGTCGGCACGGGGTTTGGCGGCGGCGCCTCCCGCCTGGCGTACCCGCGGCGGGGTGCCTCCCGTACGCGAATCCTGCGGCCGCTGCGGGCATGCGGCTTCGACGCGGGCCCTGTGACGGTGAAGGGCCGGCTAGCCGGGTGATTGCTCAGGACGATGCGGTACGTTGCTGGTCGGATGCGGCGACTTCCTCGGTGCTGCTGAGCATCCACCATTCGGTATCGGCCGCTCCCCGATCCACCTCGAGGGCAGACTTCGGAATCTGACGATTCTGGAGCGTACGGTCAACGGCCAACCCGGTCTGATCGCCCAGCAGGACGGCGTCACCGTATCGGTGTATGCCTCGAGGTGGTAGGCGACCGGATCAAGCGCATCTGGGCGGTACGCCACCCCGACAAGCTCCGGCCGTGGACGGCTCGCCGGCCGCGTGGTCGAGGTCGCGCAGGATCGGCGTGAACTCCGCCCTTTCGGGCATGTGCAGGGGGCGTGCAGCCGCCTCATCCCCTCCGGCGGCACAGATCGGCGACCCCGACACGCGGACCCTCAGCCCCTGCACCGCCAAGGCCGATCGGCGATTGATCAGGCGGTCGTCGACGCGAAATGCCCCACGGCGGCGACGGCGAGGACGAGGAAGACCGCGGGAAACGAGATGTTGTGAAACACCCGCGCGCGGGCGTGAGCCAGGATCGCGCCGACGAAGAACAGGACGAGGCCAACGGCTGCGGCCAATCCGACGGGATGTACGCCGAAAAAGCCGAGCACCAGACCGACGACGCCGGCCCCCTCGACCACCGCGAGGTAGGGGATCCACCGCGCGGACAGCCCGACCTCGGCACAGTTGCGCATCACGAAGTCCGCCCTGATCACCTTGGCGGTCACCTCGATGGCGTTGGCAAGGGCGCAAAGGACGGTCGCGACGACCAGGACGCCCTCCAGTACGGCGATCATGACGCGCGTCGGCGCGATTGAGCAATCGGTAGACTCATAGGTGCCTCCACGTGCGCGGGTTCATCAGGCTGTGGTCTCTCGCCCCTTCTGACGCTCAGCACGGATGAAAGGTGACCAGACGTGGAACTCGTCGAACACTTCGAGGCTTCGAGGGCCCGACTGATGTCGTTGGCCTATCGCATCGTCGGCTCGCGCAACGATGCCGAAGACGCGGTGCAGGCCGCCTGGCTGCGCGCGACGTCGGCCGACCCGGCGCAACTGGTCAACCCCGAGGGCTGGCTCACCACGGTGACGGCACGCCTGTGCCTCGACCAGCTTCGCGCCCGCCATCGCCGGCGCGAGGTCCCGCTCAAGGCCGACGACATCCCCAGCGAGCAGCTCGCGGCCGACGAGGCGTTCGTCCGGCGTGAGGACGTCTCCCGGGCCCTGCTGGTCGTGCTCGACGAACTGTCTCCCCCGCAGCGGGTGGCCTACGTGCTGCATGACCTCTTCGCCGTCCCGTTCGACGAGATCGGGCCCGTGCTCGACACGACGGTGGCCGCGGCGAAGAAGCTCGCGAGTCGAGCGCGGATCCGGCTCAGGGACGCTCGTGCGGTCGACCTGCCGGGGTCCGCCCACCAGATGGAGATCATCGACGCGTTCCTCGCCGCGGCGCGTGGCGGCGACATCGCGCGGCTCGTCACGCTCCTGGCGCCTGACGTCGTCCGCACGGCCGACCTCGGATTCCTCGCGAACGGCGCCGCGCCTGTCGTTCGGGGCGCCTGGGCGGTCGCGAAGGAGACCAGGGCGTTCGTGGACCGCATCGCCGCCGCCGCCCCGGTCCTCGTTGAGGGTTACCCAGGAGCGGTGATCGCCCCTGGTGGGCACCCGTTCGCATTAATCCGGATCCGCGTCCACGACGGCCTCGTCACGAGCATCGACATCACGCCCTACGAGCGCGGCACCGTGTCCCTCCCCGCTGCCTTGGGTGCGTGATTCTCAGTCCGCTCAAGGATCCGAGTGATAGCTGGTGCCCACCCACGCAGGTCATTAAGCCGGCCGAGAGCAGTGGCCATTCGGTCTGCTGCGCTCGGCTTTCTGTGTCTGCTGGTAGAAGCCTGTTCGCTTGGTCGATCAATGTCGATAGCGATGCCGAGCATTGGCGCGGCCTCGTCATCCAAGGCCACCCGGAGGGTGCCGGCGTGGGGGTGGGGGCCGAACACTCGCTCCTCGAAGAAGCGGGTGATTCGATCTAGCGCAGGTCTTCGCGGATGGGCGGGCTCAACCGGTGGTTGCAACACCGAGGAGCTGGGTCATTTTCTCACCTGGGGTGGCCCAGCCCAGGGTCATTCGGGGGCGGTCGTTGAGT
>NZ_JBEXHV010000013.1:1453-232590 GCF_040608275.1 Micromonospora sp. NPDC005205 | reverse complement strand
GGCCGCCCGGCGGCAGCCCCGGACGACGACGGGCGGCCTTGCGGTTGCGTCCGTATACAATACCGGTATCCGGACGCAACCGCGCCTTGCCGGATCGCCGCCGGACTCCGCCTCGGCTCGACCGCCCTTATGAAACGGGCCCTAGCGTGCGCGCCGATTGGCGCGTAGGGCGCCCAGGAGCACGCCGGGGCGGGCCAGGGAGTGCGGGTGTTCGCGCATGGAGACGACGTCGTTGAACCGCCGCGCGGTCGCCACGTCCGTGACGGTCGCCGCGATGACCTGGCTGCTGGCCCAGCGGGAGAACCGGTAGCCGCGCGGGTAGGGCCCGTCGACGTGGGGCAACGCCAGGTCCGCCGAGGTGGAGAGCGACCAGGCGGCGTCCACCACGACCTTCTGGAGCGCGAGGTAGTGGCGCGCGGGCGCCCGCAGATCCGGGCCGGACCGAAGGTACGTCGACAGGCAGGCCGCGTGCAGGGCCGCCGCCGTCATGCCCTGCCCGTACACGGGGTTGAACGACGCGACGGCGTCGCCGACGCTGATCAGGCCGGCCGGGAACCGCTTGAGCGCGTGGAAGTCCCGTCGTCGACTGTCGGCATGGTGGTAGGTCTGGACGTCGCCGATCATCTCCTGGTCGGCGACCTCGCCGAACTCCGGTGGGAACTGCTCGCGCAGGCGGCGGACGAAGTCATCCGCGGTACGCCCCGGGCGGTCGTTGCCGTAACCGGCCATCATGGCCATCCACCGGCCGTCCTCGATGGCGAAGAACGCGGCCCCGGCCACGTCCATCCCCGATTTCGGCGTGTTCAGGGCCAGGACGACAGTCGAGGCCGGGGTGACCTCCGGGCGGCGGAACAGGGCGGTCGCGTAGTTGAGGTGCACTGTCATCCGCCGGGTGACCGGCCGGTCCCAGTCGGCCTGCTCCAGCCAGTCCGAGAGTCGGCTGGACCGCCCCATGGCGTCGACCACGAGGTCGGCGCGTTCGACACCGGGCACCCCATCGACCTCGGAGCGGACCCCGGTGACCGCGGTGCCGTCGAACACGAGGCCGGTGGCGCGGGCGGTGATCGTCTTGACGTTGGGCAACCGGAGCACCTGCTGGCGGATCAGGCCCTCCAGCAGCGGTCGACTGCCCGCCAGACTGTCGGCGTCGTCGGGGACGACGACCTTCAGACGCCCGTCGAGGTAGTTGCGCCGGGCCTCGGGCGGCGCCTCGACCGCTCCGCGCGCCAGTGCGTCGTCGCGGAATCCAGGGAACAGGCGCTCCAGTTGGAAGAGGCCGCCGGGCAGCAGCGCGTGCAGCTGTGTCCCCTGGGGTACGCCGGGCCGCGCGCCGGTCACCTGCGGGTCGTCCCGGTCGATGATGACGACGGTGTCGGCGTGGTCGGACAGCACCCGGGCGGCCAGTAGACCGGCGACACTGCCGCCGACCACAACGGCCGTGCCCATCGTCGGGGTCAGCTGGTCAGGGGGTCGCGGCGCGTTCAGTTCCGCGAAGACCCGGGACGGGGAGAGGGACATGGTGCTCTCCAAGGGGGGTAACGGGGGGCGTGCCCTCCCCGGTTGCTGTCAGCGACCGTGCGCGGACAGACCGGTGGACGGTCGTTCGACGTAGTGCCCGCCGATCGTCGCACAACCGCCTGAACGGCAACCGGCTGTGTCCGCCAGATGACCGCCTGTTGACCGATGGGCCGGACGGGTCCGACGTTCGGACGGGTCCGGTGGCGCGTCCTCCGGCCGGCTGTCACGATCTCCGGCATGTCCGTCGCACGTCGAACTCTGCTCGGGGCCGGCCTTGCCGCCGCGACCTCCGCCCTCACCGGTTGCGGTGCCACCGGCGCGCCGGACACCGGCTCGGCCGGCCCTGGCGACGCGGCGACCGCGAAGGGCGCCACCGGCAGCCGGGTCGGATTCGGAGCGGCGGGTGACGCCGGGCCGCCGCTCAGGGCACCGGACGCGCCGGTCGGCGGCAACCCGCCGGTGCGTCAGGCCCCCTACGCCCAGGACGTGACCACCCTGCTCCGGCGACACCTGCCCGCGACCTCACAGACAGTGCAACACAAGGGTTTTCCCGGTGCCGTCGCTCTCGTCGTGTTGGGCGGGAAGGTGACTGTGCACACCGCGGTCGGTGAGGCACTGCGGTACTCGGCGGGCCCGAAGCTGCTGGCGGCGAACCAGCGCGTCGCGATGCGCCGGGACTCCATCTTCGACCTCGCCTCGGTCACCAAGGTGTACACGGCCATCCTGCTGTTGCAGCAGGTCGACAAGGGCCGCGTCGACCTCGGCGCTCCGGTGCGTGACTACCTGCCCGCCTTCACCGGCGCGGGCAAGGAGCAGATCACCGTCGAGATGCTGCTCACCCACACCAGCGGTCTTCCCGTCGGCGCCACGGTCACCGGCCTGCCCGACAACGCGGCCCGCTGGAACGCCGTGCTCGGCACGCCGCTGGTGTCCGGCGCGGTGCCGGGGAAGACGTTCCGCTATTCCAGCGTCGGGCTCATGGTCGCCGGCAAGATCGTCGAGAAGGTCACCGGCCAGCGGCTCGACCAGGCGCTCAAGACCAACCTGACCGGCCCGCTCGGTCTGCGCGACACCGGCTTCAACCCGAACAGCTGGCTGTCGGCCGCCGCGAAGGCCAGCCGACTGGTCGCGACCGATGCCCGCTCGTCCCGGGGGCTGCTCCGTGGCGTCGTCCACGACGACGTCGCCAACCACCTGGGTGGCATCGCCGGTCACGCCGGCATCTTCGCCTCCGCGACCGATCTCGCGGCCATCGGTCAGTTGCTCCTCAACGAGGGCGCCCACCAGGGCAAACGGATCCTCGCCGCGGCGACGGTGCGCCGGATGCTCACCAACCACAACGCCGGCAAACCCGCCATCGACCCCGAGCGCCCCAACCGGACCTCGGCGCACGGCCTCGGCGTCGTGCTCAACCAGAGCTGGTTCATGGGCGGGCTCGCCTCGGCCCGGACCTTCGGCCACACCGGATTCGCCGGCCCCTCGCTCCTGGTCGCGCCCGACCGCAAACTCGTCCTGGCGCTGCTCACCAACCGCGCGCACCCCAACTGGAGCTGGTCGAACCCGGACCCGGTCCGCGCCGCTGTCGGCGACCTGCTCGCCACGAAGGTCAACTGACCGGAAGGTGTGGACCATCGCGCCCCACCCTGACACGATACTTGCGCTAGTAGTGCAAATACTTCGTCCGTCCTGGTGGAGGATCGATGCACACATCTCGCCGGAGCCTGCTCTCCGTGGTGGCCGGGGTCGCCCTCGCGGCCAGTCTGTCCGCCGTCGCCGTGCCACGCGCCGCCGAAGCTGCCGCCACACCGACACACCGTCCAGTGATCTTCGTGCACGGCAGCGCGGGATCAGCGGCGCAGTTCGAGACCCAGGCCAAACGGCTGGCCAGCAACGGGTACCCGATCGACATCATCGAAGCCCACGAGTACGACTCCCCGAACATCGCGACGATCCTGCCCCAGGTTTACGCGGGACTCGACGCACGGATCTCCCGCCTGCTGGCGGCCACCGGCGCGGACCGGGTCGACCTCGTCGCGCACTCACTGGGCACCTTCGTCTCGCAGGGCTACCTCAACAGCTCGCCGGAGCGCGCCGTCCGGGTCGCGCACTACGTCAACCTGGACGGGCGCACCGCGACCTCCCCGCCGGGTGGTGTGCCCACGCTCGCCATCTGGGGCGAGGGTGACCCGGCCCGCGCCGTCGTCGGCGCGACGAACGTGCACCTGCCGGACCAGTCGCACACGCAGACCGTGTCGTCGGCGGAGTCGTTCACCGAGATCTTCGGCTTCCTCCGGGGCCACGCGCCCCCCACGACGCGGATCGTGCCGCAACTCTTCGGCGCTGCCCGGGTCTCCGGCCGCGCCGTGCTCTTCCCGAGCAACGTCGGTGTCACCGGTGCGACAGTCGAGGTCTACCCGGTCAGCCCACTGACCGGCGGCCGACTGTCACACCGGCCCGCGCATCGGCTGTCGCTCGGCGTCGACGGCTCGTTCGGCCCCCTCCCGGTGCTCGCCACGGCACGCTACGAGTTCGCCATCGTGCGCCCGGGCGCCGCGACGCACCACTTCTACTTCCAGCCGTTCCTCCGCTCGGACTCGTTCCTGCGCCTGGCGACCAGCGAGCCGGGCGAGGGCCTCAGCGGCCTGGTCGAGACCAGCGACCGGCACACGGCGCTCACGATCCAACGGCAGAAGGAGTGGTGGGGCGACCAGGGCGACGCCGGCGACCACCTCTGGATCAACGGCAGGGACGTCCTGAACGCGGCGAACACACCACGCGCCAAGCGGACGATCGGCATCTTCGCCTTCGACGACGGCAGCGACGGCGTCACCGACCTGTCGGCCCCGCTGCCGGAGTTCTTCAGCCAGACCTTCATCACCGGCATGGACGTCTTCATCCCGGCGACGCCGGCACACCTCGGCCTGGTACGCATCACCGTGGGCCAACGCGGCGGCGGCCACGAGGTGATCAACGTGCCCAACTGGAGATCGAGCACCGACCGGGTGACGGTCAGCGTGGACGACTTCTGAGCGCACCTCGCGGACGGCCCGGCCACCTCAGGTCGAAACGGTGGCCGGGACCCGCACTCGTCAAACGGTCGCCGGGACCCGCTCGCGCACTCGTCGCCCGACGGCGAAGCCGACCAGCCCCAGGATCAACCCGACGACCGCCAGAACGACACCCACCCGGGCCGGCGCGAGGTAGCCGAATCCGGCGGCGATGGCGACGCTGCCCAGTGCGGCGCCCAGGCTGTTCGCGATGTTCATGGCCGACTGGTTGACCGCCGCGCCCATCAGTTGCGCTCCCGGGGCGACGGTGATCAGAAGTGCCTGCAGGACCGGACCGAGATACAGGCTGGTCGCACCGACCAGGAACGCGCCCACGAACAGGCCCACGCTCGTCGACGCCACGAGGCTGAACACGGCGATGCTCACGATCATCGCCACGAAACCGATGACCATGCTCCGCTGGAGGTCGCGGTCCGCCAACCAGCCGCCCAGGGCGTTGCCGACGGTCATCCCCAGACCCACCGCGACCAACGTCCACGGCACCGTCGCGGCGGAGAGACCGGCGACGTCGGTGGTGACCGGTGCGATGTAGGTGTTCACCGCGAAGAAGCCGGCGAATCCGACAGCGCCGGTCGCGGCGACCAACCAGACCTGCGAGGTCCGCAGCGCCCGCAGCTCGGCGGCCGGCGAGCCGTCGACCGCCGCGGCGACCTCCGGAACGACCGCCAGCACCGCCAGCAGGGTGAGCAGAAAGAAACCGGCGATGACCAGGTACGCGACCCGCCAGTCGACCGTCTGCCCGAGCCGCGTGATGAGGGGTACGCCGACCAGGTTGCTCACTGTCAGACCGCCGAGCACTGTGGCGAAACCACGGGCCTCGTTACCGGGGCCCATCAGGGTCGCCGCGAGCAGACCGGCCGCACCGAAGTACGCGCCGTGCGGCAGCGCCGCCACGAACCGGGCCACCAGCACCAGGTCGAAGGTGGGGGCGAGCGCGGACGCGACAGTGCCGACGGCGAACATCACGAGCAGCCCGAGGACGAGCTTCTTGCGGGGCAGGCGCGCGCTCAACGCGGCGATCAGCGGCGCGCCGACGACCACACCGAGCGCGTACGCGGTGATCATCCAGCCCGCCTGGGCGACGGCGTCCGACGACGACCGCGCGTACTCGTGCGGGAGCAGACCGCGGGCGATGTCGGGCAGCAGCCCCATCGCCACGAACTCGGTCAGGCCGACCGCGACGCCGCCCAGTGCCAGAGCGGCAAGCGCCGCCAGCCGTCGACCTCTACTCAACTCGATCACCGAAAAAATTTAGCAACAGCGTTGCGTAATAGGGTGGTGAGATGACTCGCGTCACTGCCGACGTCACGTTCCTCCGCGGCTACAACCAGGCTCTCGTGATGGCGGTGGGGCGCACGGCTCGCACGTTCGAGCGCGCGACGGTGGTCGAGGCCACCGGCCTGACACCGCAGGCGGTCTCCAAGGTCATCGCCCGGCTGACCGCTGACGGCCTGATCCGCCCCGCCGGCGTCCGACGTCCAGGCATCGGCAAGCCCGCTGTCGTCTACGAACTCGTCCCGGACAGCCGGTACGCGATCGGCGCCCACGTGGCCCGACGCACGCTGCGGCTCGTCCTGGTCGACCTGGCCGGCACCGTGCACCACTCGGCGGTCAGCCCGCTGCCCCGCGACTTCACCCCGGAGCAACTCCTCGACGCCCTGAGCGCCGGCATCGACACGATGGCCGGCACCGGCGACCTGCGGGGCCGGCTCACCGGGCTGGGCATCGGCATGATCGGCCCACTCGACCACGCCAACGGCCTGGTCCGGGACGCCCACGGCCTGCGGCACTGGCACGACGTACCGCTGCGCGAGATCGCCGAGAAACACCTCGGTCTCCCCGTCCACCTGGACAAGGACGTCACCGCGGGGATCACGGCGGAGGCCTGGCGGCACGGCGCGACGTTCGGCGACGCGGCCCTCATCATGGTCGAGTCGGGCATCGGCGGAGGCTTCTGGCTGGGCGGCGCGGCCCACCGGGGAGCACACACCAACGCGGGCGAGTTCGGCCACACTGTCGTCGACCTGACCGGGCCCCTCTGCGTTTGTGGCCGGCACGGGTGCCTGGAGATCGTGCACCACCGCGCCGTCGAGGCCGGCGACATCGCACACGCCGCCCGCGTGCTGGCCGTCGGCGTCGTCAACCTGCTCCAGACCCTCGACCTCGCCCACGTGGTGCTGACCGGCGCGGACCTCCTGCGGCATCCGCAGACCTATCTCGCGGCGGTCACCGAGGCCGTCGGGGTGGACGCCCGGCGCGCGGACTGGCTCAGCACCAGGGTGGCCCTGTCCAGTCTCGGCGCGGACGTGATCGCCGCGGGCGCCGCCATGCAGGTCCTCGACCAGCACTACGGCATCCCCGAGCTGGCCCATTCCGTGATCGTCGGCGGCTGAGCAGCTCGACACGCCAAGCGACGCCCTGCTGAGCTGCCACCGATCGCCCTGAGGTCAGATCGCGGCGGGCGGCGACGACCGGGCCTCGCCGCGTCGCTACGCCACCACGGCGTCGGTGCCCGTATGAGTGCATCCGCTGGCTGGGCTCTCGCTGTCCGCGATGACCTCGTCGAGCCGCTTGCGCGCCTGCCGGAGTTGGGTGATCTGCCGATCGATGCGGTCGCGTTCGGCACGGAGCAGGGCCCGCGACTGCGGTGTGTTGACCTTCGCCTCGACGCAGGGCAACAGGTCCAGAATGGTTCGGCTGGACAGGCCGGCGGCGTACAGCATCTGGATCAGATACACCCGGTCCATCGCGTCGTCGAGGTAGTGGCGCTGACCGCCACTGCTCCGTGCGGCAGTCAGGAGGCCCTGCTCCTCGTAGTAGCGCAGGGCTCGTACCGACACCCCGGTCTTCGTGGCGAGTTCCCCGATCCGCATCGACCCCTCCCTCCGAGCCGGTGGCGTCAGCCACACAGCCTTCTTCCTCACGTGAGCGTCAGGTTCACCGTAGCTCGCGCACCGATTTCTGCGCGGCGACGGTGCGGTGTCTCACTGGCAGACGCGCCACTCGCCGTCCTCCTTGACCAGCGCCACCCCCTGCGTGAACCTCGCGCCGGTGGCCGCCTGGACCGCCTCGACCTGAACGGTCCCGGTGACCCGCCCGTTGTAGTTGTTGACGTTCACGCCGGTGATCTCGTAACTGCTGATCGTCAACTGCGCGCTCTGGATCCGGGCGAAGTCCTCCTGCGGCATGGTGTCGCGCACCCGGTCGCACAGCCGCCCGTACGCGCCCGCGTAGTTGCCGGCCTGCACGTCGTCGAGGTACGCCGTCGCGGCCCCCCGGACCGGTTCGACGGTGTCCTTGACCGAGCGGTAGAGCCAGAGGCCGACGCAGGTGCCGATGACGCAGCACATCGCCAGTAGGGCGCCGACGACGATCAGGACCGTACGAAGCGTCCGGTTGGGCCTCGGGCCGGGAACCATTGTCGGCTCGTACGTCATGGCCCGGAGGGTAGGGCTGCCGCGCCAGCGGCGAGAGCCCGCCGGGTGCCCGGTGGTTCAGCCTCCGGAGGCGGACGGCCCCGGCGTCGGCACGCCGCCGGCGACCGCACGGGCGGGCGGCGTCGACGCCGGGGCCGGTCGCAGATCCGCGGGTACGGGCAGCGCGCTGCCCTTGACGAACTGGCCCCAACTGGTGTTCCAGGCCGTCCAGCCGTTGCCCGACTGGAGCCGGACCTCGGTGCCGGTGAAGGTGACCAGGTCACCGACCCGGGTGACGCCCATCAACCAGTCGGCGTTGGCCGCCGAGATGTTCGTGCAGCCGTGCGAGACGTTGCGGTGTCCCTGATCCGACACCGACCAGGGTGCCCCGTGGATGAACTCGCCGCCCCAGGTGAGCCGTTGCGCGTCCTCGACGTTCACCACGTAGCCGCCGTTCGGCTCGCCGCGCGTGTCGAACGTGGTGTACTGGTGCTTCTCCATGATCACCATCTTGCCGCTGGACGTCGGGGTGCTGCGCTTGCCCAGGCTGACCGGGATCCTGCGGATCAGCTTGCCGTCCCGTAGCACGCGCATCTGCTTGGTGGCGTTGTCGACTTCGAGCGACACCTGCCGTCCGATCCGGGACGTCGCGGTGCGGTCGGCGTCACCGACGTGGCTCTTCCCGATCGGCAGACCCGTCAGGCCCGCCCGGACACTGATCGTCGTGCCGGGTCGCCAGAAGTCGGGAGCGCGGTAGTAGACCTGGCTGCCGTCGTCCACCCAGGACCAGGCACCCGGCTGCGGCGGGCTCGTGGTGACGAACAAACGACGTTGCACGTCGGCGCGGGCGGACCTGGCGATGGGCGGATCGAAACCGATGGTCACCGGCATCGCGGTGCCGTACGTCTGCTTGTCGGCGAAGTACAGCGTGCTGCTCACCTGCGGCTTCGTCGACGCCGCCGCGGTGGTGAAGCTGCTGGTGCGGGTGGTGGTCCGCCCGGAGTCGCCGGTGGCGGTCACCGACGCGGTGTACGTGTGCTGCGGGCGCAACGGGGCGGTCGGCACCCAGGCCGAGCCGTCCTCGCGCGGCTGCGCCCCGACCGCCGTGCCCGCCTCGTCGACGATGCGCACGGCGGTGATCTTTCCACCCGTGACGAGCGGAACCACCTCGGCGCTGAGCGGCACGTTCCGGGAGAGATCGGCCGGCGTGACGGTCAGTTCGGGCGAGGGCACCACCTGCTCGGCGGGACGTACGGCGGCCTTTCGCTCGGTGGTGCACCCACCGAGGACCAGCGGTGTCGCCGCGACGGCCACCGCGACGAGCGCCACGCGCCTCCGTAAAACCATCGAACGTCCCCCGGCTTCCGTGTACTCCGTGGCGGCAATTCTCTCCGCGTGGAGGGCGCCCCGCGCTGTTTCCGGAAATCACCCAACGAAGGTGGCAAGGTTCGGCACCGCGCACGGCCCGGGTCCGTCGGTCACTCCCCCTTTCGTGATCCTCGGGGCATCGAAGCGTGATGCTGTGCTGGAAGGCTGGCGACATGCGCGGAAGACGACGTCCATGGATTCTGATCCCGCTCCCCCTCCTCCTCCTGACCGCCTGCTCACCGGCGGAGGAACCGATTGTCGCTCTCGCCGTTCAGGACGGCCAACCGATCGGCGTACTGGTCACCTGCGACGGCCTTGACGCCAATATGCGTGCGTTCGAGAACGACCATCAGGGTGATCCGGGCAAACGGACCCTGATCAGATGGAGCATCGGCGGCCCGCCCGCCAGCGAGGTCGTGGAGGTGGCGCTGTTGGGTCAGCCGCCGGAGGGCTGGGAGGTCGCCGACGCTGTCGACCGCCCTGATTCCGACGTGGACGTCGAGTTGCTCACCGAATTTCGGGCCGGTGTCACCTACACCCTCGACGGGTCAAGCCGCCGCGAGGCCCGCTCGGTGGACTTCACCCTCGCGGACCTGCCACGGATCGGCCCGGACCAGGTGTTGGTGTCGCACGGAAGCAGGTCAACGAAGGTCGTGTCGCGGGAGACCTTCCTGCGCAAGGCACGCGACAAGTGTTGAGCGGGACGGCGGCCGGGAAAGCCGGCAGGTAAGCAGAGTGCCGCCGCTGCCGCCGATTACGGTTTTTGGAGAGAATCAGAGAATTGAGATCGAGCCGACATCACGGCGACTCCACAAAGCAGACCAGGCAATCGCTGAGCGCTATTTAAGGGAGAATTAATCGTTCCAACTGGAAGCGGGCAGGGGGTCCACTCGTATTCTTCCCTCTCGGAAGAAAGGTGCGCCCCCGTTGATAAATCTCCGTTCCACCCCTCGACACCGTCGTTCCGTCACCGCCCTGCTGCTGGTGAGCCTGGCGCTGGCCGGCGGATGCAAGGAGGCGCCGGGAACCCCCGGCGCATCCGGCCCGTCCAGCGACACCGGCATCGGCTCGTCCGGCCCGGACGCGCCGACGGCCACCGCCCCGGGCGACCCGTCGGCCACGCCGAGCGCCCCGGGCACCTCGGCCATCCCGTCCGCGCCGGGCAAGCCCGGAACGCCGGCGACCAGCGCCGCCCCGCCCACCGCATCCGGCGGCTGGATCACCATCGACGCTGGCGCGCAGGCCGCCGCGACGAAGGCGTTCTTCGCGCGCAAACCCAAGCCGGTGACCGGCAACCCGGTCAAGGTGCCCGAATTCAACGTCGGCTGTACGACCAGCCACCACAACAGCGACGACCCGATCGTGCTGCCGAAGCTGGTCGGTGGCTCGCACAACCACACCTTCTGGGGCAACAAGTCGACCGACGCCAACTCGACAGCCGAATCGCTGCGGGCGTCCAAGGCGACCACCTGCAACTCGCCGGACGACCAGTCCGCCTACTGGGTGCCGACCATGTACCAGAACGGCAAGGTCGTAGACCCGAAGGAGGTGACCGTCTACTACGGTTCCCGCCTGAAGGACCCGAGCAGGACCCAGCCCTTCCCGTTCGGCCTGCGAATGATCACGGGTAACGCCAAGACCCAGGTCGACACCCCGGACAAGCAGGGCAACCACTTCTGGTGCGCCGGCATCGGCGGCGAGATCGGCCGCAGCGCCGACAAGACGTTCCCGGTCTGCGCCAAGACCGCGAACATCGTCCGGCAGATCACCTTCCCGGACTGCTGGGACGGCAAGCACCTGGACAGCCCCGACCACAAGGCGCACATGGCCAACGGGGACCACACCGGGGCGTGCCCGAAGAGCCACCCGGTGCCCGTCCCGTCGGTGTCCTTCGTGATCTCGTACCCGTTGAGCGCGAACACGGACGGCATCACCCTCGCGTCCGGCACGTCGTTCTCCATGCACGCGGACTTCTTCAACGCGTGGAAGGACGAGGCGCTCGCCGCACGGGTGCGCAACTGCCTCGACCAGGGCGTCAAGTGCAACTCGGCCGGCAATTTCTAGAGCGATCGGCCGATCTGAGCTGGCCCACGGATCGTCGCGGGCCAGCTCAGGTCGAGACGTAACGAGGTCTCCGGTGGACGGCTCAGCCACCGGGCGGAATCGAAGACCGGATACCTCGCCTGTTCGGAGGCCGGGCATCAGACGAGGCGCTGGATGCGGGCCTTGGGACGCTCGTTCCTGAGGTGGCCGTGCTTGTGCTGGCGGACCTGCTCGTTCCAGACCTCCTGGTCGTAGTACGGGTCCGGTGGGATCCACTTGTGGGAGCCGTCGCTGTAGTGGAACTTCTCGTCACCGCGTCGCAGGATGCTCACCGAAGCCAGCCGAGGAAGCGTCTGTGCAGCGCGCCCGCCGGCACCCAGGTCAGGTCCTCGGACGCCCGCACCAGCTGGGCACCCAGGTAGATGGCCAGGGAGATCGGCGCGTCGTCGAACTCGGCGTGTAGCTCGCGCTGCCGGGTGCGGCAGGGCCAGGGCGCATCGCAGCCGCCGCAGCTCCAGATCGGCAGCACCGGGCCGTGCGTGGTCATGCGTGGCCTCCGAGCAGCGCCGCCGTCATCGACCGGGCCTGCCGGCTGGTCGCCCAGCCCGCCTGCCAGCACGGGTACGGCGTGAGCAGCGCCCACCACGCCCGGCAGCCGTTACACAGTCGGCTGTTGCCCGGCATATGCGCGACCAGGATCCGCTGCTCCGCTTCGCCGCTCACTGCTCCTCCTCGGCGGGCCAGTGCGTCCGGTTGATTGGGATCCGGTGTCGGCTACGACAGGGCAGTGACGCCCCGCAGCGGCAAATCCACCTCCACTTCGGCCACGACCACGCCGGGCGGTGTCGCCGTGCCAGGGTCATCGCGACGGCGATCAGGTACTGGTCGTATGTCACTCGTCGCCATGGTGGTGTCCTGTCCCGCATCGCTGGCTCCCTCCACCGGGCAGCACTTCACGGCCGATCCCGAAACGACGGGACCGGATCTGGAACGTTCGGTAACTGCGACGCTACGATCACGACGACAACGGTTGGACTCACCCGCGGTACGCGTGAGCAGGCCAGATGGGCTGCCGCAGCTTTGGTTTCGGGGCGGAACGTCGACCACGGGTCGACGTAGGGGGTGACGGATGGCAGGTCGCGGACGATCAGCACCACATCGCGGCGCGGTGACCGGCTACCTGTTCAAGCTGATCCGGGAGTCCATCCCGCTCACGCAGGAGCAACTCGCCGTCGACCTGGACGTCGATCGCGTGACCGTGCAGAGCTGGGAATCCGGACGCCGGCCGTTCACCGCGGTACCGCTCGGGCAGGCGATCGCCGCCCAACGCCGGCTCGGACGGCTCGGTGCGAACACCCTCCTGCTCGCAGCACTCGACGACGCCGCCGAGGCGGATCTCATCCTCGCCGCCGTCCTCAACGAACACGTGGACCGCTGCGACCTCGCCGAACATCCGCTGGGCTGGTCCGTCCTCACCCACCGTCTGACCGACTTGATCCTCTGGGCCGTCCTTGGGCAGACACCGACCTTCGCCAGAGGGCTACCCATCACCCACCCTCGCCGGGGTCCAGTCGCGTCGGGGCCGACCCTGCCCGTCGACGAGCAACGTGCTTTCTTCGCTCACCTTCACGTGCTCGCCGATCGCGCCGCAGCCGGACGGCATCGAAACGTGCTACTACACCGGCAAGCATGCTTCCTTGCCGGGATGGACCCCACCAAGGCAGCAGCAGGTTGGCTCACCCAGACCACCGCCCGAACAAACCGCACGACCACCTTTCGCACCTGGTCACCGCTGTGGCCTGATGCCCGCTCCGTCGTCACGTCCGTCGCCAACCAGGGCGACCCGGAGCCGTTACGGGACTTCATCGCTCGCGCACATCCCGACGACGCCTGTGAGCGAGCGGCCCTCAACTACTCGGCCTACTGGGTGGGCGAGATCCCGTACCGCCATCGCGACGACTCGTTCATGCCCAAAGCCTCCGCTGACTGGCATGGCTCAATCCTTCTTCAGCACCTGGTCCACCGTCTCGATCCGGGGCATCCCTTCGTCGACCTCAACATCCACAACGTCTGGGCTCTGCTGGCCGCACGACGCGGTCTCGCTCTCGACAACCTCGCCATGACTCGGGCGCTCCTCGACCGCAGCGTTCCGCTGCTGGACAGTGACCGGATCTCCGCGCAGTCACGGAAGGAACTAACCTCTATCGTCTACCGCCTGTGGGCGGACGGACTCACCGGCACAGGGACGGGCAGATGACCGACGACCACGACGCCGCCGGCGCGATGAACTTCATCTTCGAAGCCGGCGTCCTCAAACGCGCCGCCCGCACCGGCTGGTGGTTCGCCGGCGTCAAGCAACCCGAGTCCATCGCCGAGCACTCCTTCCGAACGGCGCTCATCGGAATGATGCTCGCCGCCATGGAGGGCGCCGACCCAGCCCGAGTGTCAATGCTCTGCACCCTGCACGACACCCAGGAAACCCGAATCACCGACATTCCCCACATCGCCAAGCGGTATCTCACCGCCGTACCCAACACCGCCGTCACCGCCGACCAGGTCGCCGCCTGCCCACCGGTCGTCGCCGACGTCATCACTACCGCCGTGGCCGAATACGAAGCCGGCGAGACACTGGAAGCTGTCGTCGCCCGCGACGCGGACAAGCTGGAATGTCTCGTCCAAGCCGTCGAGTACCGCCACCAAGGCATCGACAACGTGCAGCGCTGGATCGACAGTTCACGAGCAGCATTGAAGACTGCCAGCGCCCACCGCCTCGCCGACGCCGCCCTCACCGGACAACCCCTCGCCTGGCTCACTCCCCCGCCGCAGCAGTAAGCCTTCAACACTTGGCGTTGTATTGGTCACGGTGCCGGGCATATGCATTTGAACTGGACGAGACACGCTTCGACCTGGACCGGCGCTAGTCATGGCTGGTGAACATTTTCCACGACGGCGGCGGCCGATCACCTGACGGGTGACCGGCCGCCGTCACGTCGAACAGCTAGAGCTTCGCTGCGCCC
Source organism: Micromonospora sp. NPDC005205 (assembly GCF_040608275.1). Lineage (NCBI taxonomy): Bacteria > Bacillati > Actinomycetota > Actinomycetes > Micromonosporales > Micromonosporaceae > Micromonospora > Micromonospora sp. NPDC005205. Next base: position 218,160 of record NZ_JBEXHV010000013.1, on the reverse strand, counting down.
GCCTCGGTGGCCTCCTGCACCGCCGAGGAACGGCGGACCTCGGCTCGCTGGTCGCCGGCCTCCTCGCGGTCCGGAGCGGCCACCCGCGCCGCCCGGTTGGTGGTCGTGGCCGCCTGGTCACCGGTCACGCCACCGCGGATCCGGTTGTTGGCGGCCACCTGGGCGACCGGGTCATTGCCGGTGACGGTCAACTGCCCGTTGATGATGTTGTCGTCCACGGTGACACCGCCGGTGGTGCTGGTGATGCTGACGTCAGCACCCCAGTAGCCACCGGAGGCGCAGCTGTCGAGGGCACCGTTCGGGCCGAGCTGCACCCCGCCCAGGTTGCCGGCGAAGGTGGCCCGGCCCTGGACGGCGCTGCCACACACCACGCTGCCGGTGGCGCTGTTGAGCACCGACAGCGTGCCGTCGACGAACGAGTCGTGCACGTCGGTGTAGTAGGTGCCGGTGCTGCTGAGGTTGCGCTGCACCTGGGTGCCCTGGTCGAGCCGGACCTCGCCGGCGCCGACGTTGACGTGCCCGGTGACCGTCGACGCCTCGGCGAACAGGAAGCTGTCGATGGTCGTGGAGCCCTTCGGCCGTACGGTGACGGTGCCGGTGCGGGCGTCCTTGAGGAAGATGCCGTATCCCCCGGCGGCGAGCACCACCTGGCCGTCGACTGTCGTCTCGGTCGCGTCGAGGTACCCGTCGGCGGCGACGCGTACCTCACCGCTGACCCGGCCACCGGTCACCACCAGGTTGCCGCCGGCCGCGACGGTGACGTTGCCGGTGATCGTGGTGCCGGTGAGCGCGCAGGACTCGCCGGCGGGCACGAGCAGGTCGTTGGGCACGGTCACCGCGCCGCCGGTGCCGATGCAGTGGGTGACCAGGTCGGCGTGTGCGGTGGGCGCCACGGCCAGCACCGAGGCCGCGATGACGGCGCTCACGGTGGCGAGCTTGGCGACGGTACGTCCGGGCATCGTGGTACTCCCTGTCGGTGAGGTTCGAGGACTCATGCGCCGACGTCCGATCGGGCCGCGGCCCGGACGATGGCGCCCTGCTGCCGCCGGTCGAGCGTGCCGCCGGTCACGAGCGCGGCAGTGACCGCTTCGACGTGTCGGACGAATTCGGCGTGGCCGGGGTAGTCGGCGTGTTCGTCGATCAGATCGTTGATGGTGCAGCCGTCGCCGGTGTCCACGTTGGGCACGCCGGTGTCGCCACCGTCGATGACCACAGTTGCCCGGGTGTCCGAGTCGGGGCAGCTGTCGGTGCTGTCGGCCACCACCGTGAATGACGTCGACTGCTCGGTGGAGGAGTTCCCCGCCGTGTCGGTCGCCCGGTAGCGCACTGTGTGCGCGCCGGGTGCGCGGACGGCGACCGGAGCGGCGTACGCCGTCCAGCCCCCGGTGTCGAGCGCGTACTCGATCTTCGCCACGCCCGACTCGGTGTCGGTGGCCGTGACGGTGACGGTCGCGCCGCCCACGTACCCGCCGTCGTCGTTCCGGTCACCGGCCACCGTGGCGGCGACGGTGGGTGGAGTCGTGTCCTCGGCCTGCGGCTCGACGACGGTGAAGTGGGACATCTGCTCCGCCGAGGTGTTCCCGGCGACGTCGGTGGCCCGGTAGTGCAGCATGTGCATCCCGGCCGTGTTCACCACGATCGGGTTCGCGTACGCGGTGAAGGCCGCCCCGTCCAGGGCGTACTCGATGGTGGCGACACCGGATCCGCTGTCGGTGGCGGTCAGCGTGGCGGTGGCCGTACCGATGTAGTTGCCGTCGCCGTCGCGGTCGCCGGCCAGCGCGGCCGTGACCACCGGTGCTGTGGTGTCCTCCTCCCCCGGCTCGACGATCCGGAACGCCACCGAGCCGACGGCGCTGGTGTTGCCGGCCTGGTCGGTGGCGCGGAACTGCACCGCGTGGTCGCCGATCGCGGTCACCCGCACCGGCTCGGTGTACGGCAGGAAGCTGGTGTCGTCGACCTGGTACTCGACGGTCTGGACCCCCGAGTCGGCGTCGGTGGCCGTCACTGTCACAGTGGCCGAGCCGAGGTAGTTGCCGTCCTGGTCCTGGTCGCCGGAGACCGCGGCGGTCACTGTCGGCGCGGTGGTGTCGCCACCGCCACCGCCGTCGGTGACCACCAGTTCACCGACCATCGAGCTGTGGCCGGGGATCGAGCAGAAGTACCGGTACCGGCCGGGGGTCAGCGTCACTGTCGCCTGGTGGCGGCCGTCGTTGGCGTCGAACGGACTGGCCAGGATGTTGACTGTGACGTCGTGGTTGTAGCCCTCGGTGCTGGTGTCGAAGGTCAGGGTGTGCGGCATCCCGGTGGTGTTGCCGGTGGCCGCGCTGTTCTCCCAGATGATCGTGGTCGCTCCGGCCACCGCCGTGGTGGGCGCGGACTTGTATCGGGTGATGCTGTCGTCGGCGGTCCAGGTCAACACCTGGTCGGCGGCGACGCGCGGGGCGGCGGAGGCGGGCGTCACTGCCAACGGGATCACCGTGAGCAGGAACGCCGCCAGCGCGGCCGTCAGTCGTCGGGTCATCGTCACTCCTAGAGTTCTCGCGCACGGATGTTGCGGAACTCGGTCAGGTCGTTGTCACCGTGGTTCTGCAGCCCGATGAAGCCGCGCAGGAACTGCCGCAGGTCGGTCGGCGGGTCGCCGGCTCGCGACGACTGCTTGCCCGGCGTGTTGTCGAATTCGTTGATCACCACGCCGTTGCGGATCATCGTGTAGTGCTGCCCGACGGCGCGGATCTCGTAGTCGTTCCACTCGTTCTTCGGCGTGACGCCGGCCTGGGCCAGCGGCACCGGATCGAAGTTGTAGACCGAGCCGGTCTTCTGCGGCTCACCGGTGTCACCGTCGTAGATCTGGATCTCGTGTCCGCAGTAGATCGCCATCCAGGCCGGCGAAGTCCGCGCCGATCCGACAGTGCCGCAGCTGTCCGGTGGCCGCTGGTCCAGGGGCGTTCGCAGGTCCGGGAACCGGATGAAGACTCCGGTGTTGGCCCGGCCGGTGCCTGGGGCGACGTCCCGGAACTGCAACTTCAGCGAGAAGTCGCCCAACTCCTTGGTGTGCCAGAGCATGCCCAGGCCACCGCTGGAGCGCAGCGACCCGTCCGGCTGGATGTCGAACTGGCCCGACGGCGCCTGCTGCCAACCGCGCAGCGACTCGGTGGTGCCGTCGAAGAGCGGCTCGTACCCGGTGTGCCCCTCCCGGCCGATCTCCGACGCGGCGGCCAGGCGGGTGAGGGTGCCCGCTTCACGGGTGCTGAGCAGGTCGTCGTTCTGCAACGCGCGGGCGACCGCTGTGACGTGCCGGACGAAACCGTTGTGGTCGGTCCAGGTGCTCTCGTCGTCGATCAGGTCGTTGGCCGTGCAGCCCTGCCCGACCGTGCGACTGGGCACCCCGGTGTCGGTGTCGCCGAGCCATACCGTCGACCTGTCGTCGGGCACCGCGCAGCCCACCGTCACAGTGGTCTGCACCGTCGCCGTCTGACCGTCGGCGTACGTGACGGTGAGCTTCGCGGTGTAGGTGCCGACAGTGGCGTACGTGTGCCGAGGGTCCGCCTCGGTAGACGTGGCACCGTCGCCGAACTCCCAGCGGTGGCTCACGCCGCCGGAGCGGGAACCGGTGAAGGCGATGGTCAGCGGCTTGTTCTGCACGGCGACCGAGGTCGCCGCCGGTGCCGGGGTGGGCGCCCCGCCGGTGTAGGTGACCCGGATCAGCTTCTGGTTCGCGTGCAGGCTGAAGAAGCCGCCGCCGTAGTCGAGGAGGTAGAGCGCGCCGTCCGGGCCGAACTTCGCGTCCATCCAGCTCTGCAACCGGGTGTCGCCGTTGCCACCGGGGATGATGGCCCGCAGCGACTCGGCGTACACCGGTGGGGCGGCCTGCGGCACGCCGGCCGGGTCGACGGTGACCGCGACCCGGTTGGCGGCGTTCGACTGGTCGCCGATGAACCACTTGCCGTCCCAGTGCTCCGGCCACGCCACGCCGCTGGCGGTGTCGACGAGGCTCCGGTGGTACGTCGGGCCGGACATGATGGCCTGCCCGCCGCCGCGCAGGTACGGCTGCGTGTAGGTGGCGTCGGCCGCCACGTAGGTCGGCAGGCCGCTGCCGTCGGTCCGCTTCGGGAACACCGGGCCGCCACCGTCCGGCGAATACCAGATCATGTTGTCCCGGGCCGCCGGGATGTCCTCCAGTCCGGTGTTGCGCGGCGAGGTGTTCTTCAGGTTGTCGCAGTCGTACCAGCCGGTGAGCACTGTCGCGTCGGTGTTGCTGCGGTCGCGGTACGGCTGCCGGTTGCCCATGCAGTACGGCCAGCCCTGGTTACCGGCGGAGGTGATGATGGTGGCCGTCTCGTACTTCGCCGGGCCCAGGGTCGGGCTGGGTGACGAGGCGTCCGGGCCGACCCAGCCGGCGGTCAGCCACTGGTGCACCGGGTCGATCTGGAGGCGGGCGATGTTGCGTACGCCCATCACGTAGATCTCCGGCCGGGTCTTCTCGGTGCCCGGTGGGAACAGGTTGCCCTCCGGGATGGTGTACGTGCCGTCCGGCTCCGGGTGAATCCGGATGATCTTGCCGGCGAGGTCGTTGGTGTTACCCGACGTGCGACGGGCGTCCTGGAACGAGATGCCCTGGTACTCCTCGGTCCAGTTGTTGCCGGCGTAACCCTGCGACCCCTCCGAGGAGTTGTTGTCGCCGGAGCCGACGTAGAGGTTGCCCTTGGCGTCGAACGCCATGCCGCCGCCGGCGTGGCAGCAGCTGTGGATCTGCACCGGGAACTGCAACAGGTCCTTGCGGGTGGCCTGGTCGATGGTCTGCGCCTGCCGGTCGTAGGTGAACCGGGAGACGGTCCGCTGACCGACCCGCTTCACAGGGTCGACGGAGTCGTGCGGCATCCAGTAGACGTAGAGCCAGCCGTTCTCGGCGAAGGCGGGGTCGGGCACGATGCCGAGCAGACCCTCCTCGTTCTTGACCAACTCGGATCCGCTGCCCCGGTTGCCCATCACCTCCAGGGTGGTGAGCAGTTTGACCTGCTTGGTTCGCGGGTCCCAGGAGTGGATGGTGCCGCAGCCCAGGCCGACCTTCGGGTTGTTCCAGTCCGCGATGGGGCCGCTCGGGCAGGCCGCCTTGCCGACGTAGAAGACAGTGCCGTCCGGCGCGATGGTGAGCCCGTGCGGCTCGCCGATCTGGTCCAACTGCCCGGTCTGGTTGGCCGCGGTGAGTCGCTCCACCTTGTAGTTCGCGGCGATGGTGGCCTGGCAGTCACCGCGTACCCGACCGGTGGTCCAGTTGAGGGCGCCGGTGAGGTGCGTGCGGAACGCCTCCTCGCCGTAGCTGCCCTCGGTGTGGCCCATGCCGGTGTAGAACGACCGGCCGCCGTCGTAGTCCCGGCACCAGGACACCGGGTGGAAGGCGCCGTTGGCGGCCGCCCCCGGGTTGTAGTGCCGCTCCTCGACCTGGGCGAGGGTGTGCACCGTGCCGATCGGGTTCGGGTCCCAGTTCTCCCAGCGGTCCGACCGGGTGATGGTCAGCGGCAGCGACGCGGTGGCCGGGTGCTTGCGGTCCAGGATGTTCACCACCGCGCGGTTCACCGCGGGTGGTTCCGGAGCGGTGGTGCTGCCGGTGAACAGGCGCAGGTCGGCGAGCTGGACCAGCGGTTCACCGCTGTTCGCGGTGACGTTGAGCCGGTAGCGCGTGAACTCCTGCGGCGTGGCGATGTCGAACCGGCGGGTCTGGAAGCGGTCCGGGAAGGTCTGCCCGGTCCGGCGGTCCAGGTCGGTCCAGCTCTGACCGTCGGTGGAGCCCTGCAGGGTCCAGTCCTTCGGGTCCCGGCCGGCGGAGTCGTTTGCCGACGTGAGCGCGTACCCGGTGATCTTCTTCGGTGCGCTCAACTCGTACGCCACCCAGGCGGTCGGGGTGCGGACCAGCCACTTCGTGTTGGCGTCGCCGTCGGTCAGCTTCTCCTTGGTCTCGTTGGGCGGGTTCTCGCCGCTGGCGGTCACCCGGGTCACCGGCTCGGCTACCGGGATGGCGCCGGCCGGGCGGGTGCCGATCAGCCCGGTGAACCAGGCGGAGTCGACCTGGGCGCGGGCGGCGTCGGCGATACCGACGAAACCGCCGCCGGCCTTGACGTAGCTCTGGAGCGCCGACTCCTGGTCGCGGTTCAGCGCGGCGCCCGCCGCGGAGAGGAAGACCACGCTGCGGTACGCGGACAGCCCGGCCGCGGTGAAGGTGCCCGGATCCGTGGTGGCCGTGACATCGATGTCATGACCGGCACCAAGCTGTTTGATGGTGTCCACAGCGCGCGACACCGGGTCCTGTTGCTCGGCCACCGGGCCGTGGAACACCAGGACGGCGGTCCTCTGCGGCGTGGCCGCCTGCGGGGCGGCCGCCGTTCGTGGTGCGGCCGCGGCCGCCGTCGTCGTCGCCGGGAGCAGTGTCGCCAAGGCCGCTACCGCGGCAAGGGTTCGTCGTAGTTTTCTCGTCATGCCCGTCCCCACTTTCGGTTCGGTCAGCTTCCGTGCGTGTGGGTGTGGCCCTGGAACCGGTGGATCGCCTCCTCGGCGCCCGGCGGCATGCTGCCGTCGGCGTTGCGCACCAGGAAGATCCCGGCCATGCCGCCGTCGGAGTGCGTCTGCACGTGGCAGTGGTACATCCACGCGCCGGGTCCGACGCCCTCCCCGGCCAGCACCTGGAAACCGAACGAGCTGCCGGGGTTGAGGTCCTTGTTGTCGACCACCAGGCTCGGGTCGCTCGGCCCCTCCAACATCCCGGTGCGGTTGTCCGCCCAGCGGTGCGCGTGCAGGTGGAAGGTGTGGAACAGGTTGCCGTGGCCGATGGCGATCCACTCGACGCGCTCGCCCAGGTTCGCCTCGAACATCGGCGTCGCCGGAGCCATCTTGTTGTTGATCATCATGTCGTGGAACACCGCAGTGAACTGCTTCGACGGCAGGATGTCGCCACGCCGTCGGACGATCAGCGCGCCGTACAGTCCCTTCGCGACACCGCCGGTGCCGTGGTCGGTGCCCATCGCGTGATCGTGGTAGTGCCAGTAGCCGGCGCTGCCCGGCATGTACCGCCGACCCGCCGCGGCCACCATCTCGTGCGAGCGCCAGACGTACGTCCGCGTCTCACCCGGGTTGTTGAACGAGGCGTTGAACGGGCTGCCGTCGGACTCGGTGCTGTAGTCCACCCCGTGCGGATGGATGGACAGCCGCTGGTTGGTGGTGTTGACCAGGGTGATCTCCAGCGTGTCACCCTCGTACATCTCCAGGATCGGCCCCGGAACGGTGGCCTGACCAGGCGCCAGGCCGTACCCGAACAGGTTGCCGGGCAACTGCTCGGCGTAGATGGTGATCTTCTTGGTGACACCGGCGGCGGCCCGGGCGGGGCTGCCGCCGAACGCGGTGCCGATCGTTGGGGCGGACGCGCCCAACGCCCCGGCGGCGAGCGCGCCGGTGGCGATCAGCGATCTGCGGGACAGGTGGCGGTGAGGGCCACCAACGTGATCGTCCATGGGTCTCCGTTCCCGACCGGGCGAAGACGCGACGAGGGCACTGTGCATCGACCGCCGAGCACAGGGGCGGTGGCACGACTGAGGTGAGGCTCGTCGCGGACTTTGCTCGGAAGACTCAGAACTTTCGATGGATGACAGCAACTTATGTAATCCATCGACGAAAGTACAGGTCTGATTGCAAAAAGATTACCTTGACATCACGACGTCCGTCGATTGACATGAAGCTGACACACGCGCTGCCACAGCCCCGGACGAACGAGTCACCGCGGGCAACGGGCCGACACCTCGGGCCCGAACTGCCCCGCCGCTACTGCTCGGGTCGCGCCCCACGGCCGTCGCGCCACCGCCGCTGCAGACGGGTGATCCGCTGCAGCGCGGCCTTGAATTCGGCGAAGCCCTCTGCGCCGAACGTCTGCTCGTGGCGTCGCTCGATCGCCGCGAGGATCGCGCGGGCCCGGGAGATCTCGTCAAGGCCGTGCGCGGTGGGCACGACGAGTTTGGCCCGACGGTCACGCGGGTCGGGTTCGCGTGAGACGTAGCCGAGGTTGACGAGTTCGTCCACAATCGTGCCGACGATCTGCTTGTGCTGGCCCGACCGCTGGGCCACCTCCGTCGCGCGGGTCCCGTCGCGGTCCAGGAAGGCCAGCACCGAACCATGGCGCGGCCGCACATCCGGGTGCCCCTGCTCGGCCAGGGTTTCGAACAGCTCGTCCTGAACGGCACGCATGAACGCGGCCGTCAACATGCCCACGTCCGGCTCCGGCTGGTCGTCACTCACCGCGCCTCCAAATTAGTCACGACTCTTGACGGTCAAGAATAATGACTATACGGTTCTGGTCAGTTGATCGCCACTTCTCACCAACGGGAAGAAGATCATCGCTTCGACGTACGCCACCCTCCAGCACTTCTGAGCAGCGACGACCCAGAGGAGAAGACCGTGACCGACGATGTCACCCGGTACATCAACAAGACGCAGCCGTGGCAGATCGACGTTTGCGAGAAGCTACGTGCGATGGTCAGCCAGACCATTCCCGATGTCGAGGAGCGGCTCCAGTACGGCAAGCCGCACTACCTCAAGAACGGGCACTTCGCGGCCGTCATCGCGGTGGCCAAGGACAAGGTGTCGTTCATGGTGTTCAACGCGACGGACGTTCCGGTGGTCAAGGGATTCCTGCGGGCACTGGGCAACGGTGAGCGCAAGGCCGTCGACATCAAGGAAGGGCAGGACGTCGACTACGGCGCACTTGCCAGCATTCTGGAGAAGACCACGACCGCCCGGTAGCCGCCCGCAGGCGGCTACCGAATCACCCGCTCAAGGGGTGGTGGCGGTCGTCAGCCGGCAGGGTGGTGGCGGTCGTCAGCCGGCAGGCTGGGGGCCGCCGGTGGCGCGGGCGACTGGGCTGGCGCACCGAGCTGCGCGACGTGGGTCGGGTCGAGGACCCGGGAGAGGAACGCGCGGGTCCGTTCGTGCTTCGGAGCGCCCAGCACCTCCTGCGGCGGCCCCTGCTCGACCACCACGCCACCGTCCATGAAGACGACCCGGTCGGCGACGTCGCGGGCGAACGCCATCTCGTGGGTGACCACCATCATCGTCATACCGTCCTCGGCCAGCTTGCGCATGACGGTGAGCACGTCGCCGACGAGTTCCGGGTCGAGCGCGGAGGTCGGCTCGTCGAAGAGCATCAGCTTCGGCTCCATCGACAGCGACCGGGCGATCGCCGCCCGCTGCTGCTGCCCACCGGAGAGCTGCGCCGGGAAGGCGTCGGCCTTGTCGGTCAGCCCGACGCGCTCCAGGTTGGCCCGTGCGATCCGCTCGGCCTCGGCCCGACCTCGCCGGAGCACCCGGCGCTGGGCGATGGTGAGGTTGTTCAGGACGGTCAGGTGCGGAAACAGGTTGAACGACTGGAACACCATGCCGATGCCGCGGCGGACCGCGTCGATCTCGACGTCCGGGTCGGTCATCTCGACCCCGTTCACCCAGATCTTGCCGGCGGTCGGCTCCTCCAGCAGATCGACGCAGCGCAGCAGGGTCGACTTGCCGGAACCGGACGGACCGATGACGCAGACCACCTCGCCCTGGCCGACCTCGAAGTCGATGCCCTTGAGCACCTTGAGCGGCCCGAAGGACTTGTGCAGGTCGCGGATCTCCACGGCGGGGCGGGATGGGGTGGTCGTCATCGGGGTCACCGAGCCTTGGCGTAGCGGAGTTCGAGGCGTCGTACCACCTGCGACAGCGGCAGGGTGATCACCAGGTAGGCGAGGCCGGCCACCAGCAGCGGCGTCGCGTTAACCCGGTCGTTGAGCATGTCCCGACCGAACTTGGTGATCTCGATCGTCTGCGCCGTCACCCCGAGCACGTACGCCAGCGACGAGTCCTTGGTGAGCAGGATGAGCTCGTTCGTCAGCGGCGGGATCACGATCCGGAACGCCTGCGGGATGACGATCGTGCGCATGGCGGTGAAGTGCGACATGCCGAGGGTCCGCGCCGCCTCCATCTGCCCCTTCGGCACGGCCTGGATGCCGGCCCGGATCGTCTCCGCCATGTACGCCGCGGCGGTCAACCCGAGGCCGATCGCTATCGAACCGAACACCCCGCCCGGAATCTCGCGCTCCGGGAAGGCGATCGGGATGCCGTACCCGACGAGGAAGAGCACCAACAGCGCGGGCAGACCCCGGAACAGCTCGATGTACGCCGTCGCCGCCCAGCGGTACGGCGCTACCCGGGACAGGCGCATCAGCGCCAGGATCGTCCCGAACACGAGGCCGAAGGCGAACGCGCCCAGCGTGTAGAGGATGGTGTTGCGCAGCGCGACGGTGATGATCGTCGGGAACATCGACTTGATGATGTCGACGCGGAAGAACGCGTCGGCCAACCTGTCCCAGTCCGCGGCGACGAGCACCGTGGCGATGATGGCGATGAAGACCAGGTACTGGAGCCCGAGGGACAGCCGCTCCCGCTGGCGGCGTCGCAGCTTCACGTTCGCTCGTTGCCTTCCCGGAGGTTACCGACGTCGGAGGGCGCGCGGGACGCGCGCCCTCCGGTACTGCGTGGCGCTCAGGCGCTCGGCTGCTTGCCGATCCACTTCTCGTAGATCGTGTTGTACGTGCCGTCCTGCCTGGCCTTGGCCAGCACCTCGTTGATCTTCTTGAGCAACTCCGGGTTGGCGTCCTTCTTCACGGGGAAGCCGTACTGCTCGCCGGTGTCGAACTCGGCGGCCACCTCGAACCCACCCGGGTTCTTCTTCAGGTACTCGGTCCAGACCGGCAGGTCGTTGATGGCGGCCTCGACCTGGCCGTTGGCGACGGCCTGCTGGAGGGCGGCGAGGTCCTCGAACTCGACGAGCTTCAGGCCCTTCTCCGCCTCGAGCTTCTTGGCGTAGTCACGACCCGTGGTGGCCGCCTGGACGCCGAGCTTCTTGCCCTTGAGGTCGTCGAGGGACTTGTACGTCTTGCCGGTCTTCACCAGCATCGCCTGGGTGGCGTCGAAGTACGGGTCGGAGAAGTCGATGACCTTCTTCCGCTCCTCGGTGATGGTCATGCCGGCGGCAGCCGCGTCGCACTTGCCGGTGTTGAGGTCCTGACCGGACTTGATCCCCTCGAACGGGGTGTCGACGATCGTCTGCTCGACGCCGAGTTCCTTGGCGACCAGGTCCATGATCTCGACGTCGAAGCCGGTCACCTTGCCGCTGGCGTCCTTGGACTGGAACGGCGGGTAGGGCAGGTGGGTGCAGACAGTCAGTTTGCCGGCCGTGACCAGCTTGACCCCGCTCGCCTGGACCTCGCTGTCGTCCTTCTTCGCGCAACCCGCGCTCAGCGCGAGGGCGGTGACGGCCACGACGAGGCCGGCCTGACGGACGACGCTTGGGAACCTCACGGCTGTGCCCCTCCGATTCGGCTTCCAATTCACAGAAAGCCAATCTGGTTCATAGACTTTGCGATTAGCGACCGTACCCGATCCGGCGCGTCGCCCCCAGATCACGCCGTGACCGCTCGGCGGACCCGGCGGGGTGCCCTCAGTCGACAAACCCGACACTTGCCCCGCAAAGGGCCTCAGCCACCGGTTCCCTCGGCCGCTCCGTCCGGGGTGAGGGCCCCTTCGTGGGGGTCTGTGTCCAGGAACACATGCTGGTGGCCCTGGCCGGAATCGACGCTGATCTGATCGAGCTGGGTCGCCGCGACCGACCAGATCTTCGCGGCTTCGGCCGCCTGCCGCGCGGTGACGTCCAGCAGGGCCGCCCGTTGCGCCGCTGGAACGCCGGCAGCCAGCGCGTAGGCGTCGACGGCCAGCGACGCCTGCTCGACCGCTCCGCGCAGGCCTCCGCGCGCCACGTTGGTGGCGGTGGTCCCCGACGGCGGCTCGGCGAACGGCTCCGCCGCCTGGCGCATGACCCCCTGCCACTGGCGCGCCTGCTCCGGGTCCGGCGCACGTCCGGCCGTCGTCTCCGTCTTGATGGCGGCCAGCACCGGGGCGACCTGGTCGCGGACGCGCCGGGCCGTCTCGATCAGCTCCACGATCTGCTGAGCGTCCCGCTTCGCCTCGTCCTGCTTGATGTTCGCGATGGTCGCCTCAGTCGCGTCCGGACGGCCCAACTGGTAGCCGATCAACCCACCGAGCAACGCGGTGACCAGTGCGATCACGCCCGCGACGGCCACGAAGCGCACTGTGCGGCGGTGCCGCACATCGGCCTTGTCCAGCTGGTAGGAGGGTCGGCCGGTACGGCGCGCCATCGCATCTCCTCACATCGATGGGGTGGGGCCAAAGATTAACTGCCCCGTGACGTCCGTCGATAGTGCCGATTGGTGCGCTCCCTGCCTGTCCGCACCCTCCCGTGGCTACTTAACCGCTTGGGCGTTTTACCCTTTTTTGGGTGCTTATCGTGATCCTTGCGCAGTGGACAAACCGAACAGTCGAGGCCGCTCTCGCAAGCTGAAGCCATCTTGGCCGGAGGGATCGTCCTCGGCCTCGGTGCGACGATCACCCTCGCCGCCTGGAACGACTCGGAGTACGCGACGGGCACGTTCACGGCGGGCAGCTTCAGCACGGAGGGCAGCACCGCTGTCGGGCGGCTTCACCGGCGGCGGGACTCTCGGCGCCAGCGCCACCTCGGTCACTGTCCCGGGCGGGTTGCTGGGCATCGGAACCGGCACCTTCAACCTGGTCGCGAACGGCCCCGGCGGCTGGACGTCGACACCGGTCACCGGAACGGTCGGCATGCTGACGGCTGTCCTCTACTCCTGCAGCGTTCCGTAGACCGGGTAGCCCCACTCGGCCAGGGACTTCTCCAGCACCCGTTCGATCGCGGCGAGCTGTGCCGGGCTGAGTTCGTCCCGGTACGCCTCCGCCCGGCCCACTGTGAAGTCGTACCGGGAGAAGCCCTTCTCGAAGGCCGTCGACCAGCCCAGACCGAGGAAGTCGAGCATCCGGCTCACCTGCTCGCGCGGTTGCTCGACCAGGTCCTCGTAGCGCACGTCCAGCCACTGGTCGGCCGGGTGACGCAGTCGGGCCTGCGCGAAGGCGTCCATCAGCATCTTCCAGCCCAGCGCGGCGAGTACCTGGAAGGAGCGACCGGATTCGGCCCACTCCTCCCGAAGGTCGGACGGGAGCGGGCCGTAGATCCAGTTGTCCGGCCCGCGCCAGCCGTCCCACCAGCCCATCTGGAGCCACGAGTTGGCCACCGCCCGGCCGTCGCGCACCACGTTGACCACCCGCAGCTCCGGGTACGCGGCGTGCAGCAGGCCGGTCCGCGGCCATCCGGTGACGTGCTGCACCAACTGCTGACAGCCCTGCCGCGCAATCCGCTCGTCGAAGAAGGCCCGCAGCCGCCGTGCCACGAACGGGGTCAGGTCCTCGGCGACCAGGTCCCGACACGGTCGGGAGAAGCCGGCCAGGACCTGCCGGTCGAGCAGGTGGTACGCCTCCGACGGCGCGACCCGGAGCCGGCCCCGCTCCAGCAACCGTCGACTGTGACGCAGCGAGGTCATCCCCGCCGGGCGCGGCGCCGAACGCCGGTAGAGCGGGCCGTTGAACCTGCCCTTCGGGTTGAGCCGGGCCAGTTTGTCGTCCAGACCGGAGACGAAGCCGACCGCTGGATGCCGGGAGAGCAACTCCTGGACCAGTGTCGAACCGCAGCGACCGGTGCCCACCACCAGTGAGAGCATCGTTCAGCCTTTCTGCCGGGTGGCGGGTGACGGGGAGACGGCCGGGTCCGCGGCGAAGCGGGCCCTGGGTGAGGTGGCCGCCGGGCGGCGCAACGGGTAGCCGAAGCCTGTCAGCGCCACGGCGGTCAGCCCGGTCACCACCGCGTACGCGCGGGTGGGCAGCCCGGTCAGCCACTCGCTGTCGGCGACCACGTCGACCAGTCCGGTGCGGTGCCGCGACGGGTTGCCGGCCACCGAGTGGGTGGGCGCGAGCCGTACCGTGGCCGGTGTCGGAAACGGAAGCTCGTCGGGGATCGCGCCGACGAAGCCGGCGATCCGGGCGGTGGCACCAGCCGGGTCGGCGACGAAGTCCTCGTACCGCACCCGCAGGTAGCGGCCCGGCGCACGGCGACGGTCGCCCCACAGCCGTACGGTCGCGGTGTTCCAGACCAGCCAGAGCAGCGCGGCCTTGCCGACCGGTGGGCGGCTCATCAGCTGGTCGTCGGCGCCCCCGTCCAGCGGGCGTCGGCGACGCCACGAGTACGCGGTGGCGCGCGGGTCGCGCACCACATGCAGGACGTACAGGTCGATGCCGGGCAGGCCGCCGAGCAGGGCCCCGTACGGCGGCAGCTTGGAGGAGTCGACGATGACGCCGTCCGACCGCCCGGCCAGGGCGTGCTCGGCGATCGAGGCGTAGAGCCGGGCCAGGTGCGTGTCGTCGGGGTGGCCCGCGACGGGCGGCTGCCCCCGACGCTGGCGGCGCAGCAGCGCGGGCAGTCCGCGCAGCCGCAGCCGCTGGGCCAACCGGGCGGCGATCCCGGCCGGGTCGGCGTCGGTCAGGTCGGCGCGCACCCGGGCCCAGAGCGGGCAGTCGGCGACCGGGGCGCCGCAGCCGCACTGTCGGTTCTCCAGGATGCCGCGCCGCCACAGGTACCGCAGCTCGCCGGCCGCGAAGAAGCCCGGCAACTGTCCCAGGACCGTGGTCACCAGCGTGCTGCCACTGCGACCGCTGCCGGCGAGGTAGAGCACCCGTACCGGGCTCACCGGGCCGCTCCCCCACCGGCGGCGGCCCGGCGCGACGGCAGCGCCTCGGCGGCCTCCGCGTACAGCCCACGGATCCGGTCCAGGTGCCGGTCCGGGGCGAACTGGGCGGCGATCTTCGCCCGACCCGCCCGGCCCATCCGGTATGCCCGGTCCGGGGCGGCCAGGAGGTCGTTGAGCGCGTCGCCGAGGGCCGTCGGCGCGTCGGCCGCGACAATGCGGCCGTCCACCTCGGGCTCGACCAGCTCGGGAAGCCCGCCCAGGTCGGTGGCGACCACCGGAACACCGCAGGCGAACGCCTCCAGCACCGCCATCGGTTGGTTCTCGTGCCATCGGGACGGAACGGCGACCACTGCCGCCGACCGGATCAGCTCGTGCAGGCGCGGCTTGTCGAGACGGCCGTGGAACCGGACCCGGCCGGGCACCCGCCGCGCGGCGAACGCCTCCAACTCCGGCCGGGCCGGGCCGTCGCCGGCGATGTCCACGATGACCCCGTCCGGCAGCGCGGCGGCCGCCTCGATCAGCACGTCGACCCCTTTCTCCGGCGCCAGCCGCCCGGCGAAGACGACACCGCCGCCGGGGGTCTGCTTGGCCGCGACGCCGGTCAGGTCGACGAAGTGGTTGACCACCCGCAGCCGGTCCGGGTAGACGCCCGCTCGGCGCATCACGTCGGCCAGGAACCCGCTCGGGCTCACGAAGAGCTGCACCGGGTCGTACGCGTCGAGCTGCCGGTGCAACCAGGACTCGACGGCGAGCAGGCCACTGCGCGACAGCGACCCGTCCTTGCAGCGGCGACGGGCCGCCTGCAACGGGCCACCGGTGACGCACGCCTGGCAGGGACGGCCCCGGTCCAGCAGCTGGTAGCTCGGGCAGGCGAGCTTGTAGTCGTGCATGGTCAGGACGCATGGCACACCGGCGGCGCGGGCGGCGGCGAGCACCGACGGGGAGAGCTGGTGGTAGATGTTGTGCAGGTGCAGCACGTCCGGCCGAAAGTCGTCGATCACCCGGGCCAGCCCGCGGCGGCTCGTCGGTGACCACAGCATCCGGCCGACGGCCACCGCGCGGGGCCGCACCCCGCTCGGCGCCGGCTCCAACTCCACTTCGGACGGGAACCGCGCGGCGTACGGCAGCGGCGACTCGTTCTCCGGGTGGCTCATGCCGAAGTAGGCGACAGTGTCGCCCGCGACCCGTTGCAGGTCGGCGAGATCGAGCAGATACCCCTCCGCGCCGCCACGGCGGTAGAGGAACTTGTTCACGTGCAGCACGCGCATCGACTCGCCCTGCTCACATCGATCGGGCGATCCGGGCCCGGAGGTGATGACCGGGGTCTGCCCGCCCCGACCAGGGCCCACGGTATGCAGGGCGGGTCGGCGAGTCCAGCTCACGTTTGGCATGTGGCTGAACGGGTGATCTTCGTCTGCCCGTGCGGTCCGCGGCCTGGCCTCCCGCCATGATCTCCAGATAGCCTGGCTGCCGCCGGTCACACCCGCTCTGGTACAGGGCCGGGGCCGATGTCCGACGAGGAGGACCGTGGCAGCCGACGACGAGGTCTCCGCGCTCGCGTACACCGCGCGCCGGGTCCGGCGGCATCTGCGCTGGGCTCGTACCGAGGGGATCGGACGGCTGATCGAGGAGGACCGCCTCAACCCGTTCGACCGGATCGGCACCGCCCTGGCGAAGCGACGCTGGCGGCGGCGGGCCGGCCGGACGCCCGGCTCGGCGATGCCGGTCTACCTGGTCGGCCTGCAACGCTCCGGCACGAACATGCTGGTCCGGGGCCTGGACGCCGCCGGAGAGGTCGAGGTCCGCAACGAGAACGACGGCACCCTCTTCCACCGCTTCCAACTGCGCCCCGACCCGGTGCTGACCGCCACTCTCCAGCGCAGCCGGCACGCGTACGTCCTGGTCAAGCCGCTCTGTGAGAGCCACCGCGTGGACGAGTTGCTGGCCCTGCCGGGGCTGACCCCCGGGCGGGCGCTCTGGGTCTACCGCGACGTCGACGACCGGGCCCGCTCCGAGGTCGCCAAGTTCGGTGACGCCAACCTGCGGGCCCTGCGGGCGATCGCCGACGGCAGCATCGGCAGCCGGTGGCAGGGGCAACGCCTCGACGCCGACACCGTCGAGCTGATCCGGGCCCACGACCCGCAGGGGTTGGATCCGCACAGCGGCGCCGCGCTGTTCTGGTACGTCCGCAACTCGCTGTTCTTCCAGCTCGGCCTGGACCAGCGGGCCGACGTGCTGCTCTGCCGCTACGACAGCCTGGTCGCGGAGCCCGCCGCGCAGCTCCGGCGGCTCTGCGCCTTCCTCGACTTCCCCTACCATCCCCGGCTGCACGCGCACATCGCCCCACGCGCGTCGCACGGCCCGACGAACCACCGACGGCTACCGATCGACAGGGGCGTCCGGGCCCGCTGCGACGAGCTGACCGACCGGCTCGATCGCGCCGCGGCCGACGCCCGATCCGAGACGACGAAGGCGGTCGACAGTGGCTGAGACCGGAACCCGTACCGCACCGATCTTCCTGGTCGGCTGCCAGCGGTCGGGCACCACGATGGTGCGTCTCGTCCTGGACTCGCACTCGCGGATCAGTTGCGGTCCGGAGACCCGGTTCCTGCCGGACCTGCGACGGATCGTCGGCCGGGACTGGGAGCGGCTGGCCCGCTTCGGTTTTCCGCGCGAGGACTGGTTGCGCCGGATCCGGGACTTCTTCGGCGGCGTGCACGCCGACTACGCCGCCACGCGGGGCAAGGCCCGGTGGGCCGACAAGACCCCGCTGTACGCCATGTCGCTCGACTTCGTCACCGAGGTCTTCCCGGACGCCCAGATCGTGCACCTCATCCGGGACGGCCGCGACGTGGTGGTCTCGCACCGCAAACGGTTCGGCTACTGGTCCGCTGTCAAGTGCGTGGTGAAGTGGCCGCGCTACATCCGCGCCGCGCGGGCCGTCGGCGCCACCCTGCCGGCGGACCGCTACTACGAACTGCGGTACGAGGAGGCGGTCAGCGAGCCGGAGAAGACGATGCGCGGCCTCTTCGAATTCCTCGGCGAGCCCTGGGAGGACGGCATCCTCGACTACGACAGCAAGCAGCACGACGTGGCGCAGAAGTACACCACCGAGGCGGAGCGGCGACGGGCGGCGGTGGGCGACGCCGCGCCCATCTACGGCTCCCGGGTGGGCAGCTACCGCCGCGAACTCGACCCGTTCCTGCGCCTGCTGGTCTGGGTCTTCTCCGGTCCGACCCTGCGCGCGCTGGGCTACCGGTGACCCGCCCCAGCCGGCTGCGCGCGGCCGCGACCGCCGTCGCCGTCACGCTCCTGCTCACCGCCGGCTGCACCGCCGGCGACGACGATCCGCCACAGGCCGCCACCCCCTCCGCGAAGGTGACACCCGGAGCCGCCCCGCCGGCGCGCGTCGGCGACCCGGTGAGCAACCCGTTCGGCGCGCACTGGGACTGGTCGCGGTACCAGCAGTTCGAGCCGTACCTGCGCCGGCTCGCCGGTTCGGCGACGTACGAGGAGATCTCCTGGTGCGAGATCGAACGGACCTCGGGGCAGGTCGACTGGGGTGGGCTGGACGAGATCGCCTCGCGCAGCCGGGACCTGGGCGTCACGCTGCACCTGAAGATCCGCACCGGCGTGTGCTGGGCGACCGGTGGCAAGGCCCGCTACACCCGGGGCGCGGCGAACAAGACCGAGTCGGCGATGCCCACCGACCTCGGCGCGTACCAGCGGTTCGTCCGCTCGGTGGTGCAGCGCTACGGCCCGTACGGGGTACGGGAGTACGCCATCGAGAACGAGGTCAACGCGCCGAGCTACTGGGCCGGCAGCCCCGAGGAGTACGCGCGGCTGGTCCGGGCCGCCGCCGAGACGATCCGCGCGACCGACCCGAAGGCGCTGGTGGTCGACTCCGGCATCAGCAGCGTCGCGTACGGCATGGGTGTCGCCGACCGGCTGGTGCGCGCCGGTCAAATCCCCGAGGCCGTCGCCGCCTACCAGGCGTACTTCCAACGTCGAATCGGCACCCGGGGGCAGCAGATCCCGGCGGTGAACGGAGAGGCGCAACTGCGCCGGGCGCTCGGCACCGAGACCAACAGCCGCAGCCTGCGCTTCCTGGCGGTGACCGAGTCGCTGCTGACCGACCGCACCGTCGACGTCCGCCAGGTGCACTTCTACGAGCACTTCAACGGGGTGGCCCCGCTGCTGGACTACCTGCGCGCCACCACACCACCGGGTACGCCGATCCAGGCGTGGGAGGTCGGGCAGTTCTGGCGCGACGGCGACGGTGACCCGGCCAGCCGGGCAGCGGAGATGGTCAAGACGGTCACCCTGCTGGTCGCCGGCGGGATCGGTGAGATCAGCTGGCTGCCGTTGGCGTACAACCCGAACAACGCCGCCGGCAGCGAGGTCCGCTACGGCCTGCTCGACCCGGACGGGGCCGAACGGGACGCCGGCCGGATGCTGGCCGCCCTGGCCGACGCGGCGCGGGACGCCACAGTCACCCCGCTGCCCGCCCCGGTGGCCGGCAGGCTGCACGGGGTCGCGTTCGTCCGGGGCGGGTCGAGCACGCTGGTGCTCTGGTCGGCGTCGAACGCGCCGGTGACCGTGCCCGCGACACCGGGCGGACGGACCGGGACGGTGGGTTCCCCGCTGGGCGCGGCCGGCGGCGGCACCACAGTGACCGACGTCCCCGTCCTGCTCCGCGCCGACCAGCCGGTGGACCGGATCCTCGCCGCCGTCCGCTAGACCGTCGTGCCGCGCGTAGCGGCCACCTCTTTCACCCGGCCGGTCTTGCCCGAACGCTTGAGGAGGAACGCGCCACCGCCAACGAGGACGACGCCGAGCGCCAGCCCAATGAGGTCCCCCCGGGACAGCGCACTGAACAGCATCAAGATGCCGAAGATGACTGCCACGCCACCGATGAGTCGCATGAGGTAGTTGCCGACCAACGTGCCTCGTCTATTCGCCATGGCGTGTCTTGTGCCCGCCCCAGGCAGTCCACAAACGATGGTGACACTGCCTAGGGCGTGTTCCGCCGATCATGGATCGTCAGTCCTGGTCATGACATGCTTCGGCTGTGTACCGGACCGAGGATCAACGGTGCTTCCAGCGTCTGGTCGAGGCGCTATCGGGACGGGCGGATCCCCAGGCTGAGGCCGAGATGGGCGCACCCCTGGATCCCCGACTCGCGGACTCGCTGGTTGAAGTGATGGCGGGTGAGGAGCAACTCGGGCTGGACACGCTCTGTGCCAACGTCTTCGACTACCGGGTGCGGCTGACAGGTGAGGAGTACGCAACGATCACCGATCTCGCCGATCGTTGGGATCTCGGCGCTCGGGTGATCGATGGATTGAACGAGCTTGTGATCCCGGATGAGCCATCCGAGTGCTCATGAGAGCCAAACGATGGCGGCGATGAGGACGAGGATGGCGCGGTAAAGGGATGCGCGTTTGGGTCCGACGGGTCCCGCGCGCTGGCCGCCCGTACCGATGACGCTGATGTCTGTGAGTCATCGTGATGACTCACAGACATCACGCTCATGCGTAGCGGGTGGCCAGGTCACGCCACTGCTTGAGGCGGTTGAAGCAGCGTTCCACCACGTGCGCGTAACCCTTGTCGGCGATCAACACGTCGGGACGTTTACGGGGCCGCCCGGGTCCAGGTTCGTTGACCCGGATCGCGTCCAGTAGCGCCAGCAACTGCGGGTTGTCGCCGGCCTGGCCAGGGGTGAGCAGGATCGACAGCGGCCGGCCGTGTCCGTCGACGGCGAGGCGGATCTTCGTACTCAGTCCGCCTCGAGACCGGCCGATAGCCTCGCCATCTTGCGCAGCAGGCGTCGCCGGACTTGATAGGGAGCCCTCTTTTGCGGGCGCCAGCGGAATGCTGATGCGCCCGCACGACCGACGAGTCGATGCTGATCGTCCACTGAACCGGTGTGCCGTCGTCATGGACCTGCGCTGCGGCGAGGATCCGATCCCAGGTGCCATCCGCGGTCCACCGCCGCAGCCGTTCGTGGCAGGTCTTCCACGGCCCGAAGCGTTCCGGCAGGTGACGCCACGGCGCCCCCGTGCGCAGCTTCCACAGAATCCCGTTGATGACCTGTCGGTGATCCCGCCACCGCCCCCGCGCACCGCCCGGCTCCGGCAGCAGCGGCACGATCACCGCCCACGCCTCGTCAGTCAGTTCACCACGACGCACCACCGGCACATCGTCAACGATCAACCGCTACAAGATCGGCAGGACACGCCCTAGCCGGGCCAGGGGTCGGGCCAGCCCAACAGCGCGGCCAGGCGCGCGTTGTGCGGCGCGAAGTGCTCACCCAGGCGCTCTCGCAGCTCCGGCGTGAGCTCGGAGACTCCCGGGTCGACGCGACGGGTGTGCCGGGTGAACGCCTCGGGGGTGAAGGCCGGCAGGCCGAGGAAGCGCAGCATGTCGGCGTACGTGCCGGCCGGGTCGGTGTGCAGGTCCTCGGTTCGGGCGACGTGGATCCGCTCCCGCGGGACCTGCGCGAACCAGCGGTCCAACTGCTCGGCGTAGCGACCCCGGGCGGCATACGAATAGTTACGCAACGCGCGGTGCGCGGCGGCGCTGTCCGGGCCACCGCGCGTCGCCCGGGCCAGCCGCTCCTCCTCCGCGTCGAGGGCGTCGGCGAAGGACAGCGGCTCGACGCCGTATGAGCGGGTGTGCAGGTAGTGCGAGTAGGCCCGCTGCACCGGATCGCGCAGCAGGACGACGAAGCGGGCCTGCGGCAGGGTCGCCGCGACCCGGGCCGGCACGCTCGGATGGAACAGGTAGTAGGGGCTCGCCTCGAACGTCCGCTCACCGGGACCGAGGTGCGGAAAGTGCCCCCGGTACCACCGCATCCCCCGACCACTGTGGACGCTGAAGTACTGCAACTCCTTACCGCTGGCCACCCGGACCAGCGGATGCGCGGCAAGGTGGTGGTACAGCGACGTGGTGCCGCAGCGCTGCCCACCGATCACCAGGAAGTCCGGCAGCGGACCGGGCTCTCCCGGCTTCGCCGCGCGCCCCCACGCCCGCGCCGCGCGTACCCCCCGACGCAGCCGGTCGGTGACCTGACGCCGCACGACGCCGGTCACGAGCGGGCCACGGGGCGGCCGGCACCCACACCGGCACCGTCGGCGGGGCCGGCGGGGTCGGCCGGGGCGCGTCGACCATTTCGGCGGGTCACCGAGCGCAACACCATGACGTCCTCCCGACTGAGCCCGAGGGCGAGCACCACGGCGAGGTACACCGCCACGATCGCGGCCAGACCGACCACGAGCTGCACGGTCCCGCCCCCGAGCAGCCACCGCACACCGAACCCGGCACCCATCGCGACCAGCGCGGCGACCAGGCCCTTGACCATGCCCGCCGTCACCGGCACGGTGTGCACCTGCGCGCGCACCTGCCAGACCCGTGCGACGTTCACCGCTGCCAACGACACCGCCCAGGCCACCGCCGCGCCGAGAATGCCGTACGCCGGGATGAGCCAGAGGTTGAGCAGGACGTTGAGCAGCAGGGCCGCGAGGTTGTCCACCATGTTGACCGAGACCCGGCCGGACATGTTCAGCAACGTCCCGCAGGGCCCGGTGGCGGCGTTGACCAGTTGGCCGAGCGCCAGCACGACTGTCACCGCCGCACCGCCGGCCAGACCCGGCCCGCCGACCACGCGCAGCAACTGCTCCGGAAAGACCAGCAACGCCACGAAGGCCGGCAGCGACAGCCGGAGCACCCAACCGGTGGCGACCCGGTAGATCCGGCGTACCTCGTCCAGTCGACCCTGGTGGTAGAGGTGCGCCAGGTGCGGACCGAACGAGGCGTTCACCGGTGCCAGCACGAACACCGCGATCGTGACCAGCCGGGTCGCCACGTGGTAGACGCCGATCGCGTCGGGACCGTAGTCGAAGAAGCCGAGCAGCAGCGCGTCCACCCAGATCAGCCCGGTGGACGACAGCGAGGAGACCCAGCTGACGGTGGAGAATCGGAACAGCTCACCCGGCCGGTACGCGGGCCGGGCGGCGGGCACCCGGCGCACCATCCGGGCGAGCGCCACGAGGGCGAGCCCGGCCGCGCTCCAGCTCGCCGCCACCAGCGCCCAGAACGCGCCGGTCAGGCCGGCCCCGAGGGCGAGCGCCAGAGCGGTGAGCACCAGCCGGGCGGCCGGCTCGTAGACCTGGCCGATGAGCGCGTACGCCCGTTGTGTGCGCCACCCCCGGGTGGCCGCGAGGGCGGCCTCGCAGACGGTGGCGGCGGGCAGGCAGAGCGCCGCCAACCGCAGCCCGGTGGTGAGCTGCGGGTCGTGCAGGGCGTCGGCGAGCCACGGCGCGCCGACCACCAGACCGAGGGCGATCACTGTGGACGCCACGGCCGAGATGCCGATCCCGAGCCGGATCGCTCCCCGCAGGGCGGCCGGCTCGTCGTCGGCGAGGTGCACCGCCACGAACCGGGTCAGCCCGGCCCGGAAGCCGGAGAGCGAGAGCAGCCCCAGCAGCGACAGCACGGCGTAGACCTGGGCGTACCGGCCGAGTTCGCGTACACCCAGCACCCGGGCCAGCAACAACATGACCAGGAAGAGCGCCACCTGGCTGAGCACGGCGCTGCCCAGGTTCAGCACACCGCCGCGGGCCATGCCGCGTACCTGCTGGTCGCCGGTCTCCGGCGCGGCCGGTGACCGGCCGGTCACCTCGCGCACCCGGCGGCCGGTTCTCCGGCGGTCACGGCCGTGCCGCGCTCACGGTCTCCGCCGGCGCCGAGGGGGCCGCTGTGGTCGCCGCCGGGGCCACCGGCCGGGCGGCGGCGCGACCCCGGGAGAGCAGTTCGAGTACGCCTACCAGCAGCACCCCGAGCAGCAGACCCGCTCCGCCCACCGGCAGGGCGGTGCGCACCAGCTCGGTCATCCGGCTCACCTCGTGCGCCTCGCCGATGCTGGTCACCTGCTTGGGATCGGCGGCCTGGGCCTGCGCCCGCGCCGCCTGCAACCCCTCCCGCGCCTGGGACAGGGCGTTGGTCGCCGCGTCCCGCTGGGCGATCAGGGCCTGGTAGTCGGGGAGCTTCGGCCCCAGCTCGTCGAGCTTCTTCTGGGCGGCGGTGATCGCGGCGGTCGCCGCGTCGACACCTCGACCGTTGCCGACCGCCTGCATGGAGAGCTGCTGCTGGCGCAGGCTGGTCAGCTCGCCCAACGTGGCCTGGTAGATCCGGTCCGGCTGGGAGACCTTGTTCGTCTTCTCCCACTCACCGATCGCCTTGGTCGCCGCGGTGACGTCGGCGTTGGCCGCCTCGACCTCACCGGTGGCGATGCCGACCTGGGAGGAGAAGAGGAAGGCCAGCGCCCGGGTGGTGGTCGCGGTCAGCACCGGCGCGACAGTCGCCCGGTCGCCGGCGGTGTAGGTCACCTCCAACTGGCTGCTCGCGCCGACCTGGGTGATGGCGAGCCCGTCGCGCAACCGCTCCGGCGGCACCCCGGTGTCGGCGGCCACGTCGGCGAGGACGCGGGGCGAGGTGACCGCCGCGCCGAACGCCGCGACGAACTGGTTCGCCGCCTGCGTACCGGTGTACTGCGTCCCGGCCACGCCGCCCACCAGGGCCGGCGCCGCCACGTACGCGGTCCCGCTGAACTGCTGTGGCGCTGACAGGACGATGGCGGCCGCGGCGCCGGTGGCGAGCACCGGCACCCCCACGAGTACCCAGAGGCGCCGCCGGGCGACCCGCAGGTAGTCGACGATCTCCACTTTTTCCCCAATGCTGTCGTTCAGTCAAACCGGGACGGACGTGCCTCGTGGCTGCTCGCCGGTCAGGTTCGGAGCCGGCTGGCGGGCGATCACGCTGGCCGCCGCGGCGAACGCGACGAAGTACCAGAGGGTGACCACGTTGGAAATGACGTTGGAAGCGGCGCTGACCGCCACGAACGCGGCGGCGCAGCCGGTGAACCCGACCGCGACGCCGCGCTCGAAGCTGCCCGGAGGCGCGCGCCGCAGCGCGGTCCGGGCGGTGCGCACAAGGGCGAACAGCATCAGCAGGTACGCCCCGAGACCGAGCAGCCCGGTCTCCACGTACGCCCGCAGGAAGTCGTTGTGCGGCTTCTTCGCCTCGTCGGTCTCCCGCTGGGTCATGTTCGGCCCGATGCCGGTCACCGGGTTCCGGTCGGCGAGTGTGACGATCTCGGTCCAGTAGCCGATCCGCCAGGCCAGGGTGTTTCCGGTCGGGTCTCCGCCGACGGCCCGGGACGTGCCGAGTTGGGCGAAGCGTTCGCCGACGGCGGGCACCAGTGCCACCCCGGCGACCGCCACCACGCAGAGGGTGACCAGCATCCGCTTGCTGCGATGCAGCGCGGCGACCACCACCAGGCCGATCGCCGCACCGAGCAGGGCGCTGCGGGTGTTGGTGAGCAGCAGGAACAGCAGCGAGAGCGCGAGCAGCACCCCGAGGGACGCCCGCAGGCGACGATCGAGGAAGCGGTACACCGCGAACCCGAAGATCACCATGAACATCAGGTAGCGGCCGAACGTGGTCGACTGGCTGAACGTGCCGCTGATGCGGGTGAAGTCGCCCTTCACCTCGGCCGGCGGGTTGCCGAGCAGCGACAGCACGACTGTGTAGCCCAGCGCCAGCACCAGCGAGGCGTAGCAGGCGAGTAGGACCCGACGGATCGCCGCGGTGTCCGGCATGAGCTGTTCCAGCACCACGAACATCACCACCACGGTGAGGATCCGCAGCGCCTCCAGCAGGCTGTTCGCCGGCTGGCTGGCACCGAGGGCGCTGACCAGGCTGCTGGCACCGACGAGCAGCATGGCCCAGCTGAGCGGGGAGCCGCGTAGCCGCCCGTGCCGGCTGAGCTGCGCGGCCAGCCAGAGCCCGGCGGCGAGGAGGAACAGCACGGCGAGCAGGGTGGAGGGGTCCACCGCCCGGGCCGTTCCGCCGGATTCGGCCTGGCCGGCGCTCGGGCCGGTCAGCTTGAACAGGTCGACGCAGGAGCGCACCGCGAGCATCAGCAGCACGTACCCGGCGAACCGGGTCAGCGCGAGGACTGCCAGCGCGATCCCCACGACCGCCGCGAGCGGCAGCACCATCCCCCTGCGGTCACCGGCCGCCATGGAGACACCCGCGACCACCGCCACGACCGCGGCGGCCAGCGCCGCCGCGCCGGTGAGCAGGCGGGTCGGGTCGAGCCGCCTGGTCATGAGCGGAGTGACCTGCTGAGTGTGTTGTTCCACTGATCCCACTGAACTGAATCGACGCTGCTGGGCCGCTGCCGGGCGCGGCCAACCGATGTCCTCCCGGCACAAGATCGGTTCAATCTAGTCCTGTCACCTCGACGGCAGAAGGGGCCATTGCACCGACTGCCCCGTCCCCCGGGGGGCTGATCCGACACTGCCCCGGCTGACACCGTCCGGTCAGTCGACGGTCGCCGCCTGTCGTGCCCTGGCCCGGCGGCCCGGCTCCGGGGCCAGCCGGAGATAGAGCTGCTCCAACTCGCGGGCGGCGGTGTCCCAGCTGTACCTGCTGGTGATCTGCTCGCCCAGCGCCACCGCGCCGGCCCGTTCAGCCGGCAGGTTGGCGAGCAGCGACGTCAACACCCGGACCAGGTCGTCCTCGTCGCCGTCGCGGAACAACCGCCCGCCGGCGGTGTCGGCCTGGAGCACCTCGACGTGCGGCGCGATGTCGCTGGCGACCACTGGCAGCCCATACGCGGCCGCCTCCAGCAACGTCAACGGCAGTCCCTCCAACCGGGAGGGTTGAACGAAGCCGGCGGCTCCGGCGTACAGCTCGGCGAGCAGGTCGTCGTAGGCGAACCCGGTGAAGACGATCCGGTCGTCCGCCCCGGCTTCCCGGCGCAGCCGGTCCACGAAGTCGTCGGTGAACGACGACCCGCCGACGATCGCCAGGCGCATCGGGGTCTCGGTCCGGCGGAAGGCCCGGATCAGCAGGTCGGCCGCCTTCTCCGGCACCAGCCGGCCGACCAGCAGCAGGTAGCCGCCGGGGGTCAGCCCGAACCGGTTCTGGATCTGACGGGTACGCGCCGGTCGGGCCGGGTTCACGCCGTTCGGGATGTAGGTCGTCGGGCGGCCGAACCGGGTGCCGTAGTGGGCGGCGAGCCCCTGGGAGACCGCTACCCGCTGGTGCGGGACGTACCCGCTGAACCAGTGGGCGCTGCCCAGCACGGCCCGCGCGGCGAGCCCCCACTTGCCCCGCTGGTTGTCCAGCCCGTGCACCGTCAACACCACGCGCGCCCGGGACAGGGCACGCGGAAGTGGGGCGACCAGGGCCGGCCCGAGCCCGTGGTAGTGCACGATGTCGGGCCGCGCGGCCATCGCCGCCATGGTCGAGGTCGCCGCGTGCACGATGGCGTCGAGGTGCTTGCTCGCGATCGTGTGGGTCTGGCGCAGCCGTACGCCCCGGTAGCCGTCGGCGGGCGTCTCGCCGTAGCTCCGGCGGCAGTAGACGGTGACCTCGTGGCCGTAGCTGGCGATCCGGCTGGCCATCTCCTCCACGTGCCGTTCGATCCCGCCGTAGGTCGCCGGTATCCCCTTCTGACCGATCATCGCGATCCGCAGCGGACGCCAGGCGACTGCTGTGTCGGCGACGCCCGCTCGGGACCGCCCGGCGGAGACCATCCGTTGCCGGGGTATCGCAGGGCTTCCGGCGTGCTGGTCCACGTCCTCGGCCTGCAGGTCGGGATGGGCCACGTTGACTCCCTGCGTGACTAGGTCCGCGCCCGCCGCCCGGGGCAGGGTCAACACCTTGCCATGGATGGGCCCGTCCGCCACCTGATCAATGAGACAGGAAAATCATCCATGGGATTCGCCGCAAAGGGAATGGCATCGGGGATGACATCGAGGTGACCGGCGCTGGTGCCGCGTCGAACGGCACGCGAACGGCGACGAGCCCCGGTCGATCACGTGCGATCGGCCGGGGCTCGTCGGTGGTACCTGTCAGGCGAGATCGAACCGGTCGAGCTCCATGACCTTGGTCCAGGCGGCCACGAAGTCGGCGACGAACTTGTCGCGGGCGTCCTGGCTGGCGTAGACCTCGGCCAGGGCGCGCAGCTGCGAGTTGGACCCGAAGATGAGGTCGACCGCGCTGGCGGTCCACTTCACCTCATCGGTGGCCAGGTCGCGGATCTCGTACACGTGCTCGTCGGACTTCGACGCGCTCCACCGGGTGCCCGGGGAGAGCAGGTTGGCGAAGAAGTCGTTGGTGAGCACGCCCGGCCGGTCGGTGAGCACACCGTGCTGGCTGCCGCCGACGTTGGCGCCGAGGGAGCGCAGACCGCCGACGAGGACGGTCATCTCGGGCGCGGTCAGGTTGAGCATGTAGGCCCGGTCGATGAGCAGCACCTCCGGCTGGGTCTTCTCGCCGGGACGCAGGTAGTTGCGGAACCCGTCGGCGCGCGGCTCCATGACCCGGAACGACTCAGTGTCGGTCTGCTCCTGGGTCGCGTCGGTGCGGCCCGCCCGGAACGGAACGGTCACCTCGACGCCGGCGTCCCGCGCAGCCTTCTCGACGGCTGCCGAACCGGCCAGCACGATCAGGTCGGCGATGGAGATCTTCGCGCCGCCGGCCTCGTTGAACTCCCGCTGGATGCCCTCGAGGGTGGTCAGGACGGTCGCGAGCTGCTCCGGCTGGTTGACCTCCCAGTTGCGCTGCGGCTCGAGACGGATCCGCGCGCCGTTGGCGCCACCGCGCTTGTCGGTGTGCCGGAAGCTCGCGGCGGACGCCCAGGCGGTGGAGACCAGCTGGTCGATCGTGAGACCGGACTCCAGGACCTTCGCCTTGAGTGCGGCGATGTCGGCGTCCCCCACCAGCTCGTGGTCGACGGCCGGCACCGGGTCCTGCCAGAGCTGCGGCTCGGCCACCCACGGCCCGAGGAAGCGCTCGATCGGGCCCATGTCGCGGTGCAGCAGCTTGTACCACGCCTTGGCGAAGGCCAGCGCGAACTGGTCGGGGTTCTCCAGGAAGCGCCGGGAGATCTTCTCGTACGCCGGGTCGACGCGCAGCGACAGGTCGGTCGTGAGCATCGTCGGCCGGTGCTTCTTCGCCGGGTCGAAGGGGTCCGGAATGATCGCCTCGGCGTCCTTGGCGACCCACTGCTTCGCACCGCCAGGGCTGGTGGTGAGCTCCCACTCGTAGCCGAAGAGGATCTCGAAGAAGCGGTTGCTCCACTGCGTCGGCACGTCGGTCCACGTCACCTCGAGACCACTGGTGATCGTGTCCGCGCCCTTGCCGCTGCCGTGGGTGCTCAGCCAACCCAGGCCCTGCGCCTCCAGCGGCGCGCCCTCGGGCTCCGGACCCACGTGGTTGTCGGCGACGCCGGCACCGTGGGTCTTACCGAAGGTGTGACCACCGGCGATGAGGGCGACGGTCTCCTCGTCGTTCATCGCCATCCGGCCGAAGGTCTCGCGGATGAAGTGCGCCGCCGCAAGCGGGTCCGCGTTGCCGCGGGGGCCCTCCGGGTTGACGTAGATGAGACCCATCTCGGTCGAGCCGACGCCAGCCGCCATCTCCTTCTCGGAGGCGTAGCGCTCGTCTCCCAGCCAGGTGTCCTCGGGGCCCCAGAAGATCTCCTCGGGCTCCCAGACGTCCTCGCGACCGAAACCGAAGCCGAAGGTCTTGAAGCCCATCGACTCCAGGGCGACATTGCCGGCGAGCACGATCAGGTCGGCCCAGGAGATCTTCTGGCCGTACTTCTGCTTGACCGGCCAGAGCAGCCGGCGGGCCTTGTCCAGGTTGGCGTTGTCCGGCCAGCTGTTGAGCGGAGCGAAACGCTGACCACCATCGCCGGCGCCACCGCGACCGTCCTCGATGCGGTACGTGCCGGCGGAGTGCCAGCTCATCCGGATCATCAGGCCGCCGTAGTGGCCGAAGTCGGCCGGCCACCAGTCCTGCGAGGTGGTGAGCACCTCGACGATGTCGCGCTTGAGGGCCTCGACGTCGAGCTTGGCGAACTCCCTGGCGTAGCTGAAGTTCTCGCCCAGCGGGTTGCCCTTGTTCGAGTGGGCGTGCAGCACCGAGAGGTCGAGCTGGTTGGGCCACCAGTCCCGGTTGGTGCGCGGACGACCACCGGTCTTCGGGGTCGGCGAGTCGATCGCCGGGTTCTCACTCTCGCTGCCGTGCGCGGTCACCGAGTCGTGCGCGACCGGGCAGCCGGCCGCTGCCTTCTGGTCCACGCCCTGCGCACTGGTGGGGCCGTTGTCCTGGGTGTCGCTCATGTACTTCCTTCCGAGCTTGCGGATCTCTGGGGCGTGCGTTCGGTCGCGCAGTCGGGACAGGTGCCCCAGTAGACGACCTCCGCCTCGTCGACCACGAAACCGTGGTCCCCTGAGGCGGTGAGACAGGGAGCGTGGCCGACGGCACAGTCGACGTCGGCGATGGCGCCGCAGGAGCGGCACACGACATGGTGGTGATTGTCCGAGATCCGGGACTCGTATCGGGCGGTCGCCCCGGCCGGCTGGATGCGCCGCACCAACCCGGCGTCGGTGAGCACCCGCAGCACGTCGTACACCGCCTGGTGGGAGACCGTGGGGTGGTCCGCGCGGACCAGCGCGATCACCGCGTCGGTGCCGACGTGTGGGTGGTCACGCAGCGCCGCGAGCACCGCCAACCGGGGCCGGGTCACGCGCAACGAGACAGCCCGTAGCTGCGCCTCGAAGTCGGACATCACGGGTACGAACACTAGCTCACTTTTTTGGAACGAATCAAGTTTTGCACTGCCCGAGGTGCCTCAAGGGCGGACGATTCACCCGAGGTTAACCTGCGGGAGGAAGAAATTCGGACAGCCATGTCGAGAAGTGCCGAGCGGCTCCGTCCCCGGAGTGAAGTGACCACTACGGGTCGCAGCCAACACCAAGGAGCACCACGATGGCCAAGTACCTGCTGCTCAAGCACTACCGGGGCGGCCCGGCCGGGGTGAACGACGTGCCCATGGACCAGTGGACCCCGGCGGAGATCTCGGCCCACATGCAGTACATGCGCGACTTCGCGGCCCGACTCGAGGGAACCGGCGAGTTCGTCGACGGTCAGGCACTCGCGCCGGAGGGAGCGTGGGTCCGGTACGACGGCGAGGGCCGCCCGCCGGTCACCGACGGCCCGTTCGCCGAGACCAAGGATCTCATCGCCGGCTGGATGGTGATCGACGTCGACAGCTACGACCGGGCTGTCGAGCTGGCCGGGGAGTTGTCGGCCGCGCCCGGGGCGGGCGGAAAGCCGATCCACGAGTGGCTGGAGCTGCGCCCGTTCCTGAGCGAGCCGCCCACCATCACGGAGTGACGACTCCGATGGACGAGACGCTGCTGCGCAACCTCACGCCGAGCGTCCTCGGGATCCTCGTCCGCCGCGGAATCGACTTCGCGGCGGCCGAGGACGCCGTGCAGGACGCCCTGGTCGAAGCGGTCCGGGTCTGGCCGGTCGACCCGCCGCGTGACCCGTTGGGCTGGCTGACCACCGTGGCGTGGCGACGGTTCCTCGACGCGGCCCGAGCCGACACCGCTCGCCGTCGACGCGAGGATCTCGTCGAGGAGGAGCCGGCGCCGGGGCCCACCCCCACCGCGGACGACACGCTCCAGCTCTACTTCCTGTGCGCCCATCCGTCGCTGACGCCGTCGTCCGCTGTCGCGCTCACGCTGCGCGCTGTCGGCGGGCTGACCACCCGGCAGATCGCCCACGCCTACCTGGTGCCCGAGGCGACCATGGCGCAACGCATCAGCAGGGCCAAGCGCACCGTCTCCGGGCTGCGGTTCGACCGCCCCGGTGACGTCGCCACCGTCCTGCGCGTCCTCTACCTGGTCTTCAACGAGGGCTACTCCGGTGACGTGGACCTCGCCGCCGAGGCCATCCGGCTCACCCGGCAGCTCGCGACCGCGATCGACCACCCCGAGGTGGCGGGGCTGCTCGCCCTCATGCTGTTGCACCACGCCCGGCGCGCCGCCCGGACCGCCCCCGACGGCAGCCTGGTGCCGCTCGCCGAGCAGGACCGCAGCCGTTGGGACACCCGGTCGATCGCCGAGGGCGTCGCGATTCTCCAGGCGGCCCTGGCTCGCGACCACCTGGGTGAGTTCCAGGCCCAGGCCGCCGTCGCGGCGCTGCACGCGGACGCGCGCACCGCCGCGGAGACCGACTGGGTGCAGATCGTGCAGTGGTACGACGAACTGGTGCGCCTGACCGGGAACCCGGTCGTCAGACTCAACCGCGCGGTGGCGGTCGGTGAGGCCGACGGTCCCAGGGCCGGCCTGGCGGCGCTCGCGGCGGTGGACGACGCGCTGCCCCGGTACACGGCGGTGGCGGCGTACCTGAACGAGCGTGACGGCGACCTGGCAACGGCGGCGCGGCTGTACGCCGAGGCTGCCCAGCAGGCCCCCAACCTCGCCGAACGCGACCATCTGACCCGCCAGGCCGCCCGGCTCAACGACCTACGGCGTCGCTGACCCCTCGGGCAACGGGAGCGTCCGCCCGTGTCGTTGGCCAAGGCCGGGGCCCTGGTCCGGAAAGTCTCCGGAACTTTCGGCGGCCCCATCCCGGCCGATGTTCGGCTGTTGGGACGCCGCGACGACCGCCCTGACCTCTGATCCACTACTGACCTGGATGGATGCTGCTCCGGTGCTGGCGGCGGTGTTGCTGCTCTGTTTCCGGAAGTTGTTGACAAGTCGACGGCCGGGTTAATACGGTCGCCATCGACGGCGTTCGATTGTCGTCAGCACCAGCCACCACGCCCCACTTCTCCGATCGTCGTGCAGGACGACCGGCCCCACCACCACCGAGCGGTACGACGCCGTGGCCGTCACCCGGCCACCGGCAGCCTGCCGAGGCGTACCGCGCCGCTGGCCCCCGCCAGCCGTCAGAGGAGGCAACAGTTCCATGACCGACACCAGCCACACCAAACCGAGAGGCCGCGCCCGTATGCGGCTGCTCCTGGGCGCCGCGTGCGCCGCCGTCGTGGCCGTCGCCGGCACGATGACGGCCACCAACGCGTACGCCGAGGCCGACCGGACCCTCACGTCGAACCTCACCGGCACGCACAACGGGTACTACTTCTCGTTCTGGAAGGACAGCGGCAACGCCAGCATGACGCTGCGCGCCGATGGCCGATACACCAGCAGTTGGGACAGGAGCACCAACAACTGGGTCGGCGGCAAGGGTTGGGCCACCGGCAGCCGGCGGACGGTCACCTACTCGGGCAGCTACAACCCGGGCAACAACAACACCTACCTCGCCCTGTACGGATGGACGCGCAACCCGCTGATCGAGTACTACGTGGTGGAGAACTTCGGCAGCTACAACCCGAGCAGCGGCGCACAGCGGATGGGTACTGTCACCACTGACGGCGGCACCTACGACATCCTCCGCAGCCAGCGGGTCAACGCCCCGTCGATCGACGGCAACCAGACGTTCTACCAGTTCTGGAGCGTCCGCCAGCAGAAGCGCTCGAGTGGCACCATCACCACCGCCAACCACTTCGACGCCTGGGCCCGGGCCGGCCTGAACCTCGGCACCAACCACAGCTACCAGGTCATGGCCACCGAGGGCTACCAGAGCCAGGGAAGCTCCGACATCACCGTGCGGGAGGGCAGCGGCGGCAACCCGACCACTCCGCCCACCACCGGCAACCCGGGGACCGGCAACTGCAACGCGACGATCTCCGCCGGCCAGCAGTGGGGTGACCGGTTCAACCTCAATGTCGCCGTCAGCGGCACCAACAACTGGGTGGTCAGCCTCGGCCTCGGTGGCGGCCAGAGCATCCAGAACAGTTGGAACGCCTCCGTCAGCGGCAGCAGCGGCACCGTCACCGCGAGGCCGAACGGCAACGGCAACAACTTCGGCATCACGGTCATGGCCAACGGCAACTGGAACTGGCCGACGATCACCTGCAGCACCGGCTGAGCCGATCGACTCCTGACCCACAGTGCTGGCGTGGCGGCCTCGGCCGTCACGCCAGCACTGTGTCACTAGACCTCCGGCGCCGCGTTCTCGTCCGCTGCCGGCGCCCCCGGGGACGGCTTCTTCGTCGGCTCTGTGGCCGGCTCCTCCTCGCTCTCCTCGGACGCTGTCGCGGTCGGCGCCGCCGTCGTTCCACCCGTCGGGGCTGCCGTCGGCTCCGCTGGTGGGTTCTCGGACGAGGTGGGCTCGGGCGCGCCCCCGGTGCTCTCGCCGGAGGGCGTTGGCTGGCCGACCGGCCCGGCACCCGCCGAAACGCCTGCCGTCGGGGTCGGGGAGCCCGGCGCGCGGACCGGCAGGCCCCCGGAACCGCGGGTAGCCGGCTCCCCGCCACCCACGCCCAGGTCGGGCTCGCGCTGCGAAGGGCCCGTCGGCGACACCGCTGGCGGCGTCGACGGCCCGTCGGTCGGGCCCGTCATCATCCCGATGGGATCGGCGAACACCAGGACGGCGGCTGCGGCGGCCATCGATCCGAGAACCACAGCGAGCACCTTGGGCCCACTGCCGCCCGACCGCTTCGCCGCACCGCCGACGACCGACCGCTGAATCTCGGTGCGTTCGACCGGCGCTCCGACAGCCGTCCGCAGCTGATCGGACGGATCCGCGAGCATCTGGGCCGCCGCGGCCATTGTCGCCGCCGTCGGGAAGCGACGGCTGGGGTCCTTGGCCATCGCGGTGGCGACCAACCGCTGAACCGCCTCCGGAACGTCCTCGGGCAGTGGCGACGGCTCCTCTTCGAGATGGCGCAACACCACCGCTATCGCGTTCTCGCCCTCGTGCGGGGGCCTGCCGGCAAGACAGTGGTAGACGACCGCCCCCAGCGCGTAGATGTCGATCGCCGACGTCGTCTCGCTCCTGGTGACCTGCTCGGGTGCCATGTAGAGGGCGGTGCCGACGACCTGGTTCGTCGCGGTGAGGCTCGCCGCCTCCTGGGTCACCGCGACGCCGAAGTCGACGAGTACGACGTGCCCGTCCGGCTCGATGATCAAGTTGCTGGGCTTGACATCCCGGTGCACGACGCCGGCGTCGTGGGCGGCCTGGAGCGCGCGGGCGGTCTGCGCGGCGACCGACATCGTCTCGGCCACACCCAGCCGGCCCATCTCGGCGATCCGCTCCGACAGGGGCTGCCCCTGCACGTACTCCATGACGATGTACGCGAGCACCGGCGCGTCGGGCTGGGACACCTCACCGTAGTCGTAGACCTGCGCGACACCCGGGTGACGCAGGGCCGCCATCGCCCGGGCCTCGCGACGAAACCGTTCGCCGAAGCCGGGATCGGTGACCAGCCGAGGTCGCAGCATCTTGATCGCGACGCGGCGGTCCAGGGTTTCGTCGACCGCCCGCCAGACGTCGCCCATTCCACCGCTGGCGATGCTCTCGAGCAGGCGGTAACGGTCCCCGACGACTTCCCCCACAATCGGCATGACATCGTCGGTACCCCGGACTGCCAAATCCCAAGCACCGCGACGTCCGCCGAGCCCGGTGTCCCCGTGAAGAGGCCCCGCCGCTTCCGACGGGGCCGCTTCGACCGTTCGGGAGCCTGATCAGCTGTTCAGCCGGGCGATCAGGGCGGTGGCCATGCCCTGCTCACCTCGGGCGTTGGGGTGGAACGGCGCGGCCGAGTTCTGCGGCACCAGACCCTCGACCCACCGGGTGCCGCTGCTCTTGCACGCGTCACGGCCGATCGACGGGGTGTAGACGTCGGCGTAGGTGGCGCCGTTGGCGCTCGCGACGCTGGCCAGCATCGCGTTGAGCGACTTCTCCACGCCACGCAGGTACGGCACGTCCTGGTAGGCGATCGGAACAACCGGCCAGCAGCCGTAACCGCTGTCCGGCAGGATCGCCGGATAGCCCAGCACCACGACCCGCGCGCCCGGTGCGGCCTGCCGGACCGCCCGGAGCACGGCGGTGATCTTCGGGGTGGCGGCGACGATCCTCGCCTGCAACTGGTCGACGCCTCCGGCGGTGTACCGGTTCTTGCACGGAGATCCGAGCGGGCTGCTGACACTCGCCTCCGCGCAGTCGCCAATGATGCCGGCGAAACCGATGTCGTTGCCGCCGATCTGCACCGTCACCAGCGAGGTGTTCGAGGTGACCGCGTTGAGCTGCGGTGGCGTCGTGATGCCCAGTTGGCCGCTACCGCCGTAGAGGATGTCGTCAGTGGTGGCGCCGGAGCAGCTCACGTCGGCGAACGACGACGAACCGGCGGACGCCGCCACCAGCGACGGGTAGTTGCGGTTGGACCGTAGGCAGTTGAGGTCGACCTGGGTGGGGATCAGCGGGCCTGCGGTGTACGAGTCGCCCAGCGCTACGTAGCGGCCGGTGGGCACGGCGGCGCTGGCGGGGGTGGCGACGGTGAGCAGCACGCCGGTGGTGGCGAGGGCGAGTGCGGCCAACCGGGTGGCTGCCCGCAGGAGGGGCAGGCGGGGACGGGTCATGGCGCCTCCCAGGAGGGAATCAGGGGTGGTGGTGCCCGAGATCCTGTCGCCGCCGAGGCCGCGCGTCAATATCGATGAACCTCATTAAACATCTGCCCGAAGTGTGGGATGGAACGATGGTGGTCAATTCAATGGCGCATACCACTGGGCACCGGTGACCTTGATCCGCCGGGACTGCTTGCGGTTCCACTCCACCTGCATGCCGTGCTTGCGCAGCACCGGGAACGCGACCTCGTCCAGCAGTCGTTCCAGGTCGGCCTGGTAGCTGGCCTGCTGCTCGGCCTCCGACAGGCCCGCGTAGGAGGCCTCGTCGAAGTCGGCCGGCGGATAGACGCCGTAGCCGAGATAGACCTCGCCGTCCTCGCTCGCCAGCAGCGACTCGGTGTCCTGCTGGTGGTACCAGAGAAACCCGCGCCAGTGCCGTGAGTCGTCCCGCTCGTCGTCGATCTCGGCGCTCGCGCAGGTGCCACAACAGCTGAAGTTCTCCCGGGCCAACACCCCCAGCGCGTTGAGCTCGACGAAGGCACGGGTGAGGTTGCCGCGCACCTCACCCCACTCGCGCTGCTGCTCCCGCCGAACCCCCAACGCCGTCTCGTGTGCCGCCCTGAGCTCATCGTCAGTCGCGCCGCAGCGCTCGTCGTCGTCGTCGTCGAAGAAATCGACGAACTCGTCCGCGTCGCTCTCACCACGCACCACCCAGGCCCACAGCTCGTCCTCGATGGCGGTGCGGCCCGGCTCGGGGATCCGATCGCTGAGGAACCTGGCGCCGGCAGGGCGATCGTTGTACGTCCACTGAGTCACGCCGAGATCTTCACATGGGCCTGTGACGGCCCCGGTCGGAGAACGGCCGACGTAGCGGCAGGTCCCCGGGAGCGCCCTAGTTTCCGGCCGGCGCCTGGTCCTTCACCTCGTCGTAGCCGACCGGCGTCGGCGCCGGGACCGGCGCGTAGATCACGCGAAGGACACCCGTCGGGAACGCTTCCGTTGCCAGCAGTCGCAGGTGGTACGCCGCGTCACCCTCGTCGAACAGCCTGCGACCCTTGCGCGCGGCCACCGGATGAACCAGCAGACGCAGCTCGTCGACCAGGCCGGCGGCGAGCAGTTGCTGCACGACGGAGATCGACCCGGGGATGAGAACCCCCCGCACCCCGGCGTCGGCCTTGAGCGCGGTGACGGCATCGAGGAGGTCCCCGTCGATCAGCTCGGAGTTGCGCCAGGAGAACTCCAGCGGCTGACGCGAGGCGACGAGCTTGCGCATGTCGCCGAGTTGCTTGGCGAACGGTGCGTCCTCGCCACCGGCGGCCTCACGGTCCGGCCAGGCCCCGGCGAAGCTGTCGTACGTCTCGCGGCCGATGAGCAGCACGTCGGCGGCGTCGTAGTCCTCGGTGACGGCGCGGCCCATGTTCTCGTCGAAGTACGGGAAGTGCCAGTCGGGGTCGATCTCGGCCACACCGTCGGCCGAGATGAACAGCGTGGAGATGACCTTTGCCATCGCGGAGGTCCCTTCGAGTCGGGTGATGTCGGTAGGTCGACCGGCGCATCGTCCCAAACTCGTCAGCCACAGCCCGCCCCGCTGGCGCGTGTCGTGTCCCGCCTTTGTCAGCCCGACGTCACGGGAGCGATCCAGTGCCAGGTTTCCGGAGACCGGGGACGCCGAAGGATCAATCGCGCTCGGCGTGGTGCGGGGCGGGCTCGGTGTGACGCCGAGCCCGCCCCGTTCCAGGTCGGTCGAGCGCGATCGAAGCGGGTCAGCGCTGCAGGGTCAGCAGACCCGGCCGGTACGGCAGGAGGCCGTAGTCGCCGCCGGAGCTGGGGGAACGACCCTGGTAGAGCAGTTGCAGGTTGCAGGGGTTGACGGTCATGGTCTGGTCGGCGTTGGTGCGCAGCAGCTCACCGTGGCTGATGTCGTTGGTCCAGGTGGCGCCGCTGTTGGCCTTGCCGGCGAACGGGTTGCTCTCGCTGGTGGCCTGCGGGGTCCACGACCCGCCCAGGCTGGTCGCGGTGAACGAGCGGAAGTAGCGACCCTGCGAACCGATCGCCTCGACGATCATGAGGTAACGGTTCTGGCCCTGGAGCTTGTAGACCTGGACGGCCTCGAAGAGGTTGTTCGTGGTGTCGCTCATGATGGTGGTGTAGTTCGAGCCGAAGCTGCCCGGGAAGTTGCCGATCGGCATGCTGGCTCGGTAGATCTTGCCGTTGTCACCGGCGAAGAACAGGTACATGTTCTGGTCGTCACCGATGACCGCCTGGTCGATCGGGCCGGTGCCGGAGCCGGTGATGCTTCCGCTGAACAGCGTCTGCGCCGCTGACCAACCGTTCGGGTTGGTCGGGTTGGTCGAGGTCCGGTAGGAGAACGCCGGCCCGCCCCACTGGTAGGCGAGCACCCAGATGTTCTTCGGCGCGAAGTAGAACAGCGATGGCGCCACCGTCGCGTTGTTCATCGCGTTCTGGCTGGCCGAGGCCATCTGCGAGTAGTTCGAGAAGAGGCCGAAGTTCATCGAGCCCCACCGGGTGCCGGTGTCGTGCGTGGTGGCGTAGACCAGTTGCTGGCCGTTGTAGGGGGCGACGGTGAAGTCCTTGAGCGACACCCAGCCCGACCTCGGGGTCGCCAACACCCCGGTGGAGGACCACCGGTACGTCGAGGGCAGGTTGCAGGTGTCCGTCGGCGGCGGCGTGGTCGGCGGCGGGTCGGTCGGCGGATCGGTCGGCGGATCGGTCGGCGGCGTCGTCGTGCCACCGGTGCAGGTGACACCGTTGAGGGCGAAGCTCGTCGGGGCGGGGTTGCTGCCCGTCCAGGACCCGTTGAACCCGAACGACACAGTGCCGTTGGCCGGGATCGCACCGTTGTAACTCACGTTCTTCGCGGTCACCGCCGACCCGCTCTGCGTCAGCGACGTGTTCCAGGCCTGCGTCACCGTCTGCCCGGCACCGTACGACCAGGTCAGCGTCCAGCTGCTCAGCGGGTCGCCCAGGTTCGTGATCGCCACGTTGGCGCCGAAGCCGCCCTGCCACTGCGACGACACGGCGTAGTTCACCGAACAACCCTCAGCCGCGGCACCGGCCGGCGCCGCGACAACTGTCGACGACAGCAGTAGGCCGACGCCGGCCGCAACCAGACCGACATTGGTGGCTCTGGATCTGACCATGTAGCACCCTCCTCGCGGGACGGCGGCCCATGCATTGGTGGTGGTCATTGCGTGGTGACCGGTTGTGAACGTTAACAGGCCGCGTCAGGTATGCTACGGGAGCGCTCCCATACGCTCAACAGCATCTATCTTTCGTTCTCGCCGATGTCGGGATTGCCGATGCTGCCGGCCGGGCGGTGACCTTCTTCAGACGACGGTGAGGGTCACGACACCGAACTGGTTGCTCCGCTGTACGTAGTGCGGCAGATAGAGCTTCCACGTCATGGTCAGCTCGCGCCCGGCCCGCATCGAGGCCGGCACCTCGGCGACCATTTCGAACACGGCAGTCCCGCCAGCGGGGATCTGCGGTAGGGCGCGGCAGTTCAGCCGGTAGAGCTGGGCCGAGTTCACGGCGTCGTTCGTCGCGTCGCCGAGAGAGAACCGTTCCATCAGGTAGGCCGGGCAAGGGTCCAACGCGAGGGGGCCGTCGGTCGGGTTGCCCAGCGTCACCCGGAAGGTGAGCCGCGACCCGGCGACGGCGGTCGTCGGCCCCTGCACGGCTACGGTGAGCTTTTCGAGCGGCGAGGACGGGGGCTTCGACACCGCCACCGGCTCGGTGAACCCGCTCGCGGACAGCGTCCCTCGCGCGCGGGGGTTGACCCCCTCCCCCTGCGGACAGCCCGGACGCTCGTCGGCGGTGACCGGTGCGCGCAGCCTGCCACCGTCGTGCGGCAGCTCGATCGCGAGCTCCAACGCCCCCTTCACCGGCTGGCAGAACGGTCCAGACCAGTCCAGACGCAGGCTGGCGTTACCGCCGGCCGGCACGACGACCACCCGGGTGCGGCCCTCCTCGTCGATGCCGTGGGTGTAGAGCATCGGGATCTCGCGACCGCCGGCGCGCATGGTCGTGGGCACCTCGCCCTGCAGGGTGCACTCGACCGTCGACGAGTTCCGCACGTCCACTTCGCCGATGAGCTTGCCGATGGCGGCGTCGAAGCCCCGAGGCGTCTCACCGCCGTTGCTGGGCCGCGTCCAGGTGGTGAGCCGACCGGTCAGCTGCTCCGCCCGGCACGGTTCGCTGCCGGTGGCCGGCGTTCTCGGCGCGGCTGGGCGACCGTTGAAGTCCTCGTCGGTGATCTTCAGGTCGGCCCAGGGCACGCTGCCGTCGGCGAGCAACTCGGTGGGCACCGGCAGCGCGACCGTCGGGTCCGAGCGACCCGGCTGGGTGTTCGGGTCGGCACACGCCACCACCACGGTGAGGACGATCAGCAGTGGCACCAGTAGTCGACGCATCCCGCCACCCTCACACGAACGAACCGCACGGGCCTGAGTAGCCGTGCTCAGCGCCGATCAGTCTCCGATGGGCCCCGGGCCCTCGGCGATCGCGACGGGAGTGCCGAGCTCGACGGTACGGGAGACCGTGCACAACCGATCGTGCGACTGCTGCAACGACCGGGGCAGCGCCGCACGGGCCGCGTCGCCCTCCGCGCCCTCCGGGAACGTCACCGTGAAATCGACCCGAAGGTTGCGCATCCGGTTTCCGCCGGCCTCGTCCCGGATCTTGTCACCGGTCACGGCGACGGCGAACTCGGTCGGCTCGGCACGACGACTGGTGATGTGGTCCACGTCCACCGCGGCGCAACCGCCGATGGCGGCCAGCAGCAACTCCACCGGCGTGAAACTGCCGTCCTCGCCCGTGCCCAGCGACACCGACCCACCACGGGAGTTCCGCACGACGTAGTTGCCCAGGCTGGTGCGCTCGATCGCCACCGAACGGAAGGTGTCCTCAGTCATGACAGAAAACTACAGGCCTCGGCGATCACGAGTACGTGAGATGCAACGTCATCCCGGCATCGGCGTGCGCCAGGTTGTGGCAGTGGTTGGCCCACATCCCCGGGTTGTCGGCCCGGAACGCCACTTCCCACACCTCGCCCGGACGGACGTCGAACGAGTCCAGCCACAGCGGGCTTCCGGTCGCCGGTCGACCATCGCGGGCCAGCACCAGGACGTGGTGGCCGTGCAGGTGCCACGGGTGCACGATCTGCGACCGGTTGACGATCGTGAACCGTACGACGTCACCCAGGCGTACGACCTGCGGTGGGATGTCCGGATCGGCCGCGCCGTTGACGGTGTGGGCGTACCGCGGTAGCAGTCTGCGCAGGTCGAGGCCGCGATCGAGGACGAGGGTGAACGTCTTGTCGAACCGGGACCACTGCGCCGGGGCGGTCGCGCCGTAGCCGAGCGGATCCAGCACCGGCCAGGCGCCGGTCGCCGTCGACACCGGTCCGGTCGAGTAGACGGTCCGTCCGTCGACGACCAGTGCCACCGGGGTCGCCGGCGCGTCGAAGACCAGGTCGTAGCGGCCCCCGGCCGGGATCAGCACGGCGGTGTCCACCAGCGGCGTCGGGCCGCGCAGGTCGACGCCGTCGACCGCGGCCACCCGGAACGCGGTCCCGGCCAGGGCGTACCGGTGCGTCGTGCTGTCGGTGTTGATCAGCCGCAACCGCACCGGCACGCCGGCCTCGACCTTCTCCACTCTCGGCGCGGGCAACGGACGGCCCGCCAGGGTGTGCACCGGCACTGTGACGTCGAGGCCGGTCACCGGGCCCGGTCGCACCACCAGCACCCCGTAGAGACCCATCCGCACGCCGACATCGGAGGCCGAGTGCGTGTGGTACCAGTACGTTCCGGCCTGGTCGGCGCGGAACCGGTAGACGAACTCCTGCCCGGGCCTCACCGCCGCCTGGGTCACACCGGGTACCCCGTCCTGATCGTTCGGCACGTCGTACCCGTGCCAGTGCACTGTGACGCCGCGCTCGATGTTCCGGTTGCGCAGCGTCACCTCCAGGACGTCGCCGACGGTGGCTGTCAACTCCGGTCCGGGGACCTGCCCGTTGAAGGCCCACGCCGCGACGTTCCGCCCGGCCGCGTCCACGGTGGCGGTTGCGGCGGTCAGTGTGAACCGCCGGGTGGGTTCGTCGGCGATGCGGGCCGTCGGAGAAACATGCTCATGCGGTACGGCGGGCGCGGTGCCCGGGGTGACCGTCAGCCCGGTTCCGGTCAGCAGGGCCGCGACCGCCACCACGAGGGCCGCCCGGGACACCGTCCGGGACGGGCGCGCACCGAGCGCACGCGCCGAGATCACCGTGGCCGCCACGACCCCGGCGACCGCCAGCAGCCCCGCCCCGGCCGACGCCGGATAGCCGTGCAGGACCGTCACGAGCAGGGCGCTGCTCGTGGCGTACCCGGCGAAGAGGAGCGGGACCGCGACGGCCCGGATGTCGCCCGGGGCCCGCAGCAACCGCGGACCGGCGACGCCCACCGCCGCGAGCGACAGCGGGCCCGCGATGAGGACCTTCTCCGCCGCGAACCACCAGCCGGCCCGGGCGAGGGCGGTGACCGTGAGCGCGCGGGCGAGCGTGGCGAGCAGCGCGACGGCCGCCAGTCCCAGTGCGAGCGGGCGACGACGGGCGGCGGACGCGGCGCCAGCCCCCAGCCAGGCCGCGACCGCGAGGACCGCGATCACGAGGTCGGCCACGAGCAGCGACCCGGTGGTCACGCCGGCTCTCCTTCCCGGGCGACCAGCCGAGCCGCGCCGGCGGGGACCGGGACGGCGAGCTGTCGCGCCGCCCGATGGACGCCGACCACGACGTGCACCGCGATGATCCCGTTGAGCGCGTGCAACCCACCGATGGTCAGGCCGAGCGGGGTGCTGACACCCGACGCGTCGGTGGACGCCTCCGCCAACATGGCGATGAGTGGCTGGAGGGCGACGAGGCCGATCGGGAGGACCGCCAGTCCGATGATCTTTCCGGGTGCCTTCGCCAGCGCGGCGAACAGGGCGGTGAGCAGCGTGAGAATCGGGATCACCGCCATGCCGTTGACGCTGTGCAGCGCGTACGCGTCGTCGCTGGCGGGTCTGGTGAACCCACCCACGGCGGCGAGGACGAACTGCACGGCGAACGCGACGAGCAGCAGTGCGCTGATGATGACGAGTGCCTTGCGCATTGGTTGCCTCCTAGAGGTGCGCCGAGGCGAGGGCCTGGGCGACGTGATCGGTGGCAGTGATCGCCCCGTAGGCGACCAACCGCACGAGGTCGGCGTCGGCGGGGTGGGAGAGCCGCCAGAGAGCGACGTCACCCGGGCTGATCGCGCCGGGCGCGAACGCCGCCAGCAACGCGATACGCGTCCCGATGCGGTCCGCGCCCGGCACGTCCCGGACCAGGTCGACGGCCCAGTCCGCTGGCCGCGCCGGGAACTGCCCGTCCTCCCAGCGCACCGTGGCCGTGACGGTCTGGCGCGCCACAGCGCCCAGCAGGTCCCCACCCCGGGTGGCGGCGTTCCGCAGCGACGCGTAGGCGACACCCACCGGGCTGTCCCCCGCCCAGGCAGGAGGTGATGCCGTCGGGTCGACGTCGAGCAGCGAAAGGCTTCGGCCGGGCTCCTTCGACTCCCGGGCCGCCCTGGCGTAGAGCCGGCCCCCGACCGAGCGCACCAGCGGGGAGCGTTGCAGGCCGCCGGGGAGCAGATCGGGATCGAGCAACGCGGAGACGACCCGGTTGATGAAGTGGAAGGCGAGCAGGGTGCCGGTGATCTCCGGGCCGTGGGTGCTGGTCCAGTCGGCGGATCTGGGGCTGCGGCTCGCCTGCGCCCAGCCGACGAGCGCGGCGTACCTCGGCTCGGCGGGCGTCTCGCCTCGGGCGACGGTCTCCGCCAGCTTCGGTGCGCCCAGCGCGTGCAGCAGCAGCACGTGGGCGTCGACGCAGAACTGACAGCGGTTGGCCCGGGAGACCGAAGCCGCGACGAGTTCGCGGTCGACCCGGGGCGCGTCCCCGGCGAGCAGCGCCTCCCGCATCAGCGCCCAGGTCGCGGCCAGCACCTCCGGCACGGCCGAGAGCGCCTGAAAGGTCGGCAACGGCCCGAGAAAGTCGTCGCGCATCTGTTGGTAGACGGCTGCGGTGCGGCCGGTGGCCGCCCTCGTCGGTGTGGGGGCGAAGAAGCGGTATGTCATGGGCTCGATGCTTGTTCCGGCGGGCCGGGAAAGCGTCGTGCCGTCGCAGACACTTGCCGCGCCGCTCATACCGCGTCCGTGGTACGCCGCAGCTACCACGCGCGCGGGATGCTCCACCGACGACTGCCGT
Organism: Micromonospora sp. NPDC005205; assembly: GCF_040608275.1. Classification (NCBI taxonomy): domain Bacteria; kingdom Bacillati; phylum Actinomycetota; class Actinomycetes; order Micromonosporales; family Micromonosporaceae; genus Micromonospora; species Micromonospora sp. NPDC005205. The sequence continues at coordinate 173,854 of NZ_JBEXHV010000013.1, read as the reverse complement.
TCTACAGTGCGACCATGCGCCGCGACCTCCCGTACGCCCTCGGCGGTCTCGCCCTCGGCGTCCTCCTGCTCGGCAACGCCGTGCTCACCCCGGACGCCGCGCCGGTCGAGGTGCTCGACGTCGCCCTGGTCCTCGCCACCGTGGTGGCCCTGGCGGCGTGCCGGCGATACCCGGTGGTGGCGCTGGGCGTGGTCACCGTCGCCATGCTGGCCGTTCACGTCCGGGTGCATCCCGGGGTGTCCGCCGCGTTCCCCGCCCTCTGCGCGGTCTACGTCAGCGCCTGGCAGGGCCACCGGTCGGCCGCCGCCGTGGCCAGCCTCGTCTTCCTCGGTAGCTTCCTGGCCAGCGACATCTCGATGGCGCCGGCCGGCCGACCAGGCCAACTGGTCGCCGAACGGACGGCCCTGCTGCTCGGCTGGTTCGTGGCGGCCAACGTCGCCGGCCTCGTCGCGCGGCAGCGCCGGGCGTACCTGGAGCAGGTCGAGCAGCGGGCCGTCGAGGCCGAACGCACCCGCGAGGAGATGGCGTTGCGCCGCGCCGGGGAGGAGCGCCTGCGCATCGCCCGCGACCTGCACGACTCCCTGACCCACAGCATCTCCGTGATCAAGGTGCAGGCGGGGATCGCCGTGCACCTGGCCCGCAAACACGGCGAGGAGCCGTCGGCCACGCTGCTGGCGATCCAGGAGGCCAGCGGTGCCGCGATGCGGGAACTCCGCACGACCCTCGACGTCCTCCGCGCACCGACCGACGGCGATCGGGTCGGGCTGGCCCGGGTGGACGAGCTGGCCGAGCGGACCCGGGCGGTCGGCGTACCGGTGCAGGTGACCGTCACCGGCCAGCGCGGAGACCTGCCCGACGAGGTCGACCAGGCCGGGTACCGGGTCATCCAGGAGGCGCTCACCAACGTGGCCCGCCACGCCGGGCCCGCGACCGCGCACATCCAGGTGGAGTACGCCCCGGCGGGGCTGACCGTCGCGGTCAGCGACGACGGCCGGGCGTCGCCGACGGAGCCGCTGACCCCGGGCGTGGGCCTGCGCGGCATGCGGGAGCGGGTCAGCGCCCTGGGCGGCACACTACGGACCGCCGCGCACGACGACCACGGGTTCTCCGTACGGGCCACCTTCCCGCTGGACGGCCCACGATGACCGCCCGCCTTCCTCAGGAGCCGGGATGATCCGGGTGCTGCTCGCCGACGACCAGGCGCTGATGCGGGCCGGCTTCCGGGCACTGCTCGACGCCGAGGACCACCTCGAGGTCGTCGGCGAGGCGACCGACGGCACCTCGGCCGTCCACCTGTCCCGGAGTCTGCGCCCGGACGTCGTCCTGATGGACGTGCAGATGCCGGGCCTCGACGGCATCGAGGCCACCCGGCGCATCGCCGCCGATCCCGACCTGGCCGCGATCCGCGTTCTCATCCTCACCAACTACGGGCTCGACTCCTATGTGTTCGCCGCGCTCCGCGCGGGTGCCAGCGGTTTCCTCCTCAAGGACGCCGACCCCGCCGACCTGCTGCACGCCGTCACCGTCGTGGCACGCGGTGACGCGCTGCTCGCACCGACGGTCACCCGCACACTGATCAGTGAGTTCGTGGCCGGACCACCGCCGGCCGTGCCGACCGCCGGACGCGACGTGCTGACCGCCCGGGAGCAGGAGATCGTCGAACTGGTCGCCCGTGGGCTGACCAACGACGAGATCGCCGCGCGCATGGTGATCAGTCCGCTGACCGCCAAGACACACGTCAACCGGGCAATGACGAAGCTGCACTGCCGCGACCGGGCCCAGTTGGTCGTGTGGGCGTACGAGTCGGGGCTGATCACGCCGCGTCGGCGGTGATCGCCGTCTCCGAGAGCCGAGTCGATCAACCCCCCTTGGGAACATGAGGGAGGGTCGACGCACTAGCATTGCCGCCGTCCGCGACGGCTCTGCTGAATCGAGGCGACATGCGTTGGCTCCGTCGATTGCTGGGCGGTAGGCGAGTCCAGCTCGACCCGGGACGCCAGCAGGCGCTGCTGCACGACGTCCAGTCCCGGTACGGCCCCCACGCGCGGGTCCGGTTCAACGAGCAGGTCGACGCGCTCACCGGCTCGCTCGACAGCGACGACGGCCTGGTGGTGGCGACCCGGATCGTGAGTCAGGTCGCCGACGAGGCCCACGTGGACCTTCAGGCCCAGGCGCAGGAGATCCACCGGCGGACGGGCCGACGGCTGCTGGTGCACCGCCGTAACTACCGGCCGCTGTGGAAGGAGGCGGGCCCGGCCCTGCGCTGGCCGCTGTTCGCGTTGCCGTGTGGCTTCCACCCGTACGCGCAGGTGGCCGCCGCCGTCACCGTGGTCGGCAAGCGGGCGCCCCGGCTCGACCGGGTGACCGACCCGAACCCGGTGGTGACCCGCGTGTTCGAGGTGCTCGACCTGACCACCTCCGGCTGGGAGTACGGCCGGGTGCGGGTGGACACCGACGCCGCCACCCTGGCCGATCGGCTGATCGTCAGCGCCGGGCAGGTCCTCGCGGCCATGGACGACCCGCCGCGACTGCCACCCGCGGTCCGGGAGCTGATGCGTCGCAACAACACCGTCGCCGTGCACGATCCGGCCGGTCCTCGGGCGGTCGGCGGGATCAACCTGGGCGCGCGGATGCGGGAGGAGTTCCTGGTCTGAGCGCCCTCAGGCGCTACTGCTCGAAGCCCCGACGGGCGAGATGCACGACGACGTCGGCGGAAAGCTCCACCGTCTCGGGCAGGATCCGCTCGATCTGGCTGAAGACCTGCTCCTGCTTCGAGGTCGGCAGCTCGAGGTACGCCGAGATCGTCGACAGATGCCCGACGTAGTCACGCGCACTCATCGTCAGCCGACGCGCGATCACGGTCTGCTGCACATCGGTGAACCAGACGGACCGTTGGAGCTCGGTGCCCGGCCACTGCATGGCCTGTTCCGGGGGCGTGCCGTCGGGCGAGGGGATCTCGTCGCTCTCCAGGAAGGGTGCCCGGGCGGCGCGGACAGCGTCCGCCACCGCCGGGTCGACCAGCTGGGTGGGTCCACCGAACGAGGCGAACACGCCGCCGGGTTCCAGCAACGCGGCCATCCGCGGCCACCGCCCCTGCGGTGTCGTCCAGTGCAGGGCTGCCGCCGCGTAGACCAGGTGGTACGTCTCGCCGGGCCGCAGGTCCTCGAACGCGGCCCGCACGGTGTGGACGCCTGCTGGCACGTGCTTGCGCAGCTCGGCGAGCATGGCCCGGTCCGGCTCGGTCGCGGTGACAGTGACGCCCGCTGCGGCGAACAGCCGGGTCGCCTTGCCCGTGCCGGCGCCGATCTCCAGCGCCGTTCGAACGGGCCGGCCCGCGTACGTCAGCACCAGGTCGACAAGCTCGCCGGGGTACCCCGGTCGGTACCGTTCGTATCGTCTGGCCACCATTCCGAAGCTCAGTGCGCGAGCAGGCATGCCGCCAATCCTGTCACCACTCGCGTCGGTGACGCCCGATCTTCCGCGCGAACGGGTCGGCTGCGTGCGGCGTGACGACAACTGCGCGCAACCGCTTGCCGGTCCGCCGAACACCGCTCGACCATGGGCGGATGGGGCCGGAGCGTCGGGTGATCGTCGGAGTCGACGTGGGCACCACTGCCGTGCGGGCTGTCGCGTTCGCACTGGACGGCACCGCCAGACACGTCGCGACGCGGGAGTACCCACTGCTTGAGCCGATGCCCGGCTGGCAGGTGCAGGAGCCGGACGTGCTGATGGCGGCCACACTGGCGGCGATGTCCGCGTGTGTGGCCGGCACCGCCGGGGCGGAGGTGGTCGCCGTCGCGCTGAGCTCCGCCAGGTACGGCCTGATCGGGCTGGACGCGGCCATGACGCCGGTGACGCCGCTGCTGACCCGGCGCGACAGGCGGTCGTCGGAGGCGGCCCGCGAGTTGCGGTTGTCCGGCCAGAGCCGGGAACTGCACCGGTTGACGGGCACACCCGTGCACCCGATGAACCCGCTCTGCAAGCTGCTGTGGTTCGCCCGCCACGAGCCGCGGCTCTGCACGGCGACGCGGTGGTGGATCGGCCTCAAGGACTACGTGGTCCATCGACTCACCGGGGTGTTGGTGACCGAGTTGTCCTCGGCATCGGGCACGGGGATGTTCGACGTGCACCGTCGGCTGTGGAGTTCCGCCGTACTCGATCTCGCCGGGGTGTCCGAGAGTCAGCTGCCCCCGGTGCTGCCCACGACGGCGGTGTTGCGGTTGTCGGCGATGGCCGGGCGCGTGGTCGGCCTGCCCTCCGGAACACCGGTCGTCGTCGGCGCGGGTGACGGTCCGTTGCGGAGTCTGGGCGCGGCGGCGACCGACCCCACCGTCGGTGGCCTGACGCTCGGGGCCACCGGGGCCCTGCGAACGGTCGTCGAGGCTCCCCTCACCGACCCGGCGGAACCCTTCTCCTGCGCTGCGTTGACCGACGACGCGTGGGTCGTCGGCGGGGCGGTCAGCAACGGCGGCAACGTCGTACGGTGGGCGGGACGTGTCCTCGGTGACGACGGGGCCGCGCCCGCGCTCCTGGATCTCGCCGAGCGGATCGCACCGGGCAGCGACGGTCTCGTGATGTTGCCCTATCTGCGGGCCGACGAGGTCCCGCCGCAGGGGTGCGGCCCGCCGGGCGCGTTCCTGGGACTGCGCAGCGAGCACTCGCGCGGTCACCTGGTCCGGGCCGCCGTGGAGGGTGTCTGCCTGCAACTCGGTGGTGTCCGGGACCGGCTGGCCGAGCTGACGCCGATCGGCAGCGTCCGCCTGACCGGTGGCGCCTTCCGGTCTCCGCTGTGGCGCGCGGTGATGGCGGCGGTCCTGGACTGCCCTGTCCGCGTCGCGGGGGCTGCGGACCACGTCACCCTCGGCGCGGCGGCGCTCGGGCTCTTCGCGATCGGCCACACCTCCGACCTCAAGGAGGCGGTCACCCAGCTCGATCCCGGGGTCGCCAGCGGCGAGCCCGTCGCGGTCGACCCGGCTCTCGTCGCGGCCTATCGCGGTCTGCGGACGAGCTTGCCCGCGCTCCTCACGGTCGCGGGTCGCCTGGGCGAGATCCTCGACGAGGCGGCCACCACCGGCCTCAGTGCTCGGGCTCGTCCTTGACCCGCGCCACCAGCTGGGTCGGGTTGACGTAGCGCAGCGCGACGACGAGCAGGACCAGCATCATCGAGGTGTAGATGACCGCCATGGCGTCGACCGACTGCTGAGCCCTGATCCCGGACGCGGACATCGAGTAGTAGAGCGCCACCACCAGGGTCTGCGAGTCCGGCCCCGCGGTCAGGAAGGTGAGCTCGAACATGCCCACGGTGCGGACCAGCACGAGGATCGCGGAGGCGAGGATGCCCGGCACGAGCAGCGGCGTGAGGATCCGGAGGAACACCGTCCGCAGGCCCGCGCCGCACATACGTGCGGCGCTCTCGATCCTCGGGTCGATCTGCTCGATGAACGGGGTCATGGTCAGGATGACGAAGGGCACCGACGGCACCAGGTTGGCGAGCACCACCCCGGACATGTGCCCGGCCAGGCCGAACTTGTAGAGGACTGTCGCCAGCGGGATGCCGTACGTGATCGGGGGCATCAGGATGGGCAGCAGGAACACCAGGAAGATCAGCCGTTTACCGGGGAACGAGCGGCGCGCGAGGGCGTAGGCGGCCGGCACGCCGATCACCAGCGAGAGACCCACGACGAGTACGGAGACCTCCAGCGTCACGACGATAACCTGGAGCAGCGCGAATTCGTCCCAGGCTCGGGCGTACCAGTCGGTGGTGTAGCCGTCCGGGAGCCAGGTGTCGAACCAGCGCCGGCCGAACGAGCTGACCAGCACGGACGCCACGACGCCCAGCAGGTTGAGGAAGAAGAAGATGACGACGCCCCACACGATCCAGGCGGCCGGGCGCGCGGCGATGCGCCGCCGTCGGTCGGTGCTGGTGGCGGGGGGTCGCGCTGGTGGGGCCTGGGTGGTCGTTGGCATCAGCCCTTGCCTCCGGTGGAGCCGGTGTAGAAGCGGCTACGGGCGGCCAGCACCACAGCGATGATGACCAGCTCGACGAAGCCCATGATCATGGCGATCGCCGACGCGTACGGGTAGTCGTACTGCTCGTAGGCCGCCTGGTAGGCGGCGAGGGAGATGACCCGGGTCTCCCCGGCCGGGTTGCCGACCAGAACGGCCGACGGGAACACGCTGAACGCCAGGACGAACGTCAGGCAGAAGGTCGTGGCGAGACCGGGCATCAGCAGCGGCAGGGTGATCCGGGTGAACCGTCGACGCCAGTCCGCGCCCAGCGTCGCGGCCGCCCGTTCCAGGGTCGGGTCGATGCCGGACAGGTACGACAGCACCAGCAGGAACGCGAACGGAAAGCCGGTGATCACCAGCGAGAAGAACACCCCCCAGTAGTTGTGGGTCAGCCGCACCGGCTCGTCGACGAGGTTGCTGGCCAGCAGGATCCGGTTGAACCAGCCGGTCGGGCCGAGGAAGTTCAGCAACCCCTGTGCGGTGAGGACCGTGCCGAGCGTGATCGGCACTACCAGCAGCGTGGTGACCAGCCGCTTGCCCCGGAACCGGCCACGCATCCGGTAGGCGATCGGCACCGCGGCGAGGACGTTCAGGAGCGCGGCGGGCAACGCGATCCGCAGCGTGATCCAGATCGTGCCGCGTTCGTAGGAGTCGGAAAAGAACCGGGCGTAGTCGCTGAACGGCCCGCCTCTGGTCGGCTGGAACGAGAGCGTGAGGCCGTAGAAGAACGGGTAGAGGAACAGGGCGATGACGAAGACCAGGGCCGGGACCAGCAACCAGAGCTGACGATCGACGCCCCGCTCGGCGAGGCGGTGCTGCCAGTGCGCCAGCGGTCTCCCGGGCCCGGCGCCACTCACCGCGTCGCCCCCGAGGCGTCCGCGAGGCGGTCGGGCTGCGCCGACGCGTCGGCGGGATAGACGAGCAGCCGCTGCGGGTCGACGGCGAGCTTGACCTGGTCGCCCGGCGCGATCCGCTGCTCGGTCCGCAGGTGCAGCAGCAGCCCGGTGTCGGTGCGGGCCTCGGCCGCCAACTCGCGGCCCTGGTACTCCACCACCTCGACAGTCGCCGACATGGCGTTGCGGGTCTCGCCGGGCCCGTCGACGCGGATGTCCTCGGGGCGTACCGCGACCACGACGTCCGCGCCGGGCTGGATGCCCCCCACCACCTCGCCGAGCAGGCGATGGCCGGACGACTCGACGGTGGCCCGGCCGCCGTCGGACTGCTCCACCCGCCCCCTCCACAGGTTGCGGTAGCCCATGAAGTCGGCGACGTGCCAGTTCGCCGGTCGGGTGTGCAGCTCACGCGGCGAGCCGATCTGCTGCACCCGCCCCTCCCGCAGCACCACCAGCCGGTCGGCCAGGGACAGCGCCTCCTCCTGGTCGTGGGTCACGTAGACGGTGGTGAGCCCCAACGACTGGTGCAGCCGGCGGATCTCGGTCCGCATCTCCAGGCGCAGTTTGGCGTCGAGGTTGCTCAGCGGCTCGTCCATCAACACCAGGGACGGCTCGAACACGACGGCGCGGGCGATCGCGACGCGTTGCTGCTGGCCACCCGAGAGCTGACCGGGCAGCTTGTCGACGTGGTCCTCCAACCGCACCAGCCGCACCGCCTCCGCCGTACGCCGGCGCGTCTCCTCCTTGGGTAGCCGCCGCATCCGCAGCCCGAAGGCGATGTTCGCCCGGACCGTCAGGTGCGGAAAGAGGGCGTAGCTCTGGAACACCATGCCGAAGTCGCGCCGCTCCGGCGGGAGCGTGTCGATGCGGCGCTCGTCCTGCCAGATGCTCCCCGCCGTCAACGGCAGCAGCCCGGCCAGGCAGTTCAACGCCGTCGACTTGCCGCAGCCGGACGGGCCGAGCAGGGCGATGAACTCCCCCGCCTCGATCGTCAGGTCCAGCTCGGTGAGCGCGGCCTGACCACCGAACCGGCGGGACACACCGTCCAGCCGAAGCTGGGTGAAGGCGCTCATCCCTGCTTGACCTTGCCGCCGCCGATCTCGCGGTCCCAGCGGCTGAACGCCGCCACCAGGCTCTTCGCGTCGAGCGGGACCTCGGTCGGGTTTCCGGCGATCAGCGCGTCGTACTCGGGGCGACCGAACTCCCGGATCGCGTCCTGGCTCTTCTGCGGCGCCGACGAGAGCTGAACCTCCTTGATCGCCGGGCCCGGGTAGAAGTAACCCTCGTCGTACGCCTTCGCCTGCTGCTCAGGGGTGAGCATGAACGCCAGCAGGGCCAGCACCGCGGCCTGGGTGTCGGTCGACACGCCCTTGGGCAGGACGGCGTAGTGCGCGTCGGTGACCCAGTGGAAGCCGTCGATCGGGGTGATCCTGGCCTCCTTGGGCACCGTGCCGAGCACCCGCGGGTTGATGTCCCAACCGGTTGTGCTGACGATCAGATGCGCGGTGCCGTTGGCGAGGTTCTTCATCGTCTCGGTGGTGCCGGACGGGTAGTAGTCGACGTACTGGCCCAACTCCTTGAGGAAGGCCCACGTCTTGTCCCAGCCCGCGGTGGGGTCCTTGGGGTTCGTGTCCCCCAGGATGTAGGGCAGACCCATCAGGAACGTCCGCCCCGGCCCGGAGTTGGCCGGCCGGGCGTACTGGAATTTCCGGGGGTTGGCTCTGGCCCAGGCGAGCAGCGCGTCCGCGCTGGTGGGTGGCGTCGCCAGGCGGGACGGCAGATATTCGAGCAGCGGACCTGACGGGTAGTAGGTGACGGTGACGCCCGCGTTGCCGGCGAGCTTCTGCATAGCGGCGGCCGGTGCCAGATAGTTGCTCATGGCGCCGAGGCGGTCCTGGAAGGTGGGCAACACGTCGATCCAGAGCCCCTGCTCGATCCCGGCGGCCAGGCCGTCGACGCCGGTCAGCACGAGGCCGATGTCCACCCGGTCCGCCCCCTGCTGGGCCTTGATCTTCCCGGCCAGCTCGGGCGCCGGCGCCTTCGAATAGGTCACCCGGGAGATCACGTCGGGGTTCTTCGAGACGAACTCGTCGATCATTGCCTGGGTCAGCTGGAGGTTGCCCGCCACGTCGAGGACGTTGAGCGTGACGGCCTTACCGGGCCGCTGCGGCACCTCACCGGTGCTGTCGCCCTTGTTGTCGCCGGGGGCCTCGGGTGCCCCGCACCCGACCGCGCCCACCAGGAGCGACGATGCCGTGACCAGGAGAGCGCCGCGCCGTGAGATACCCATGAGCCGTTCCCTCCGCCAGGTGTCATCAGTGCTGATTGAGGCAGCCGGCGCACCGCGGCGGCAACGGGTTGCCATGTATTGCCTCGCGCGAATGTGTTTGGGCCGCTGGATTGTTGCGGGGGCATTGCCGAGTATTCACGGCCGTCATACCATGATCACGGCGCGTAGCCGGGAGGAGCATGCAGATGCCCGACCACACCAGGCCGCCGGAAAAGCGAGTCACGATCTACGACGTCGCCCTTGAGGCGGACGTCTCACCGTCCACGGTGTCCCGCGCCTTCTCCCGACCGAGTCGCGTCAACTCCGAGACCGCCGAACGGATCCGGCAGGTCGCCGAGCGGCTGGGCTACCGGACCAACCCGCTTCCTCGCGCCCTCACCACGTCGCGCACGCAGATGATCGCGCTGGTCATCGCCGACATCACGAACCCGGTGTACGCCGGGATCGTGCGCGGGGCGCAGGAGACGGCGATGCACAACGAGTACACCATGGTGCTCATCGACGCCCAGGAGTCCGACCGGGTGGAGCGGGCGGCGATCGAACGCACGATGTCGACAGTCGACGGCATCGTGCTCGCCAGCAGCCGGATGTCAGACTCGGCAATCCGGATGTTCGCCAAGCAGCGGCCGGTGGTGGTCCTCAACCGCTCCGTCGCCGACGTGCCCTGCGTCGTGACGGACAACCCCCGTGGGGTCCGGCGGGCCGCCGAGCACCTCGGGGAACTGGGGCACGACCACATCACCTACGTCGCGGGGCCGCAGGCGTCCTGGCCGAACGGCATCCGCTGGCGGTCGTTGCTCGAAGCCGGCATGGAACTCGAAATCAAGGTGCGCCAGATCGGCCCGTTCAGCCCGACCATCGAGGGTGGCGAACGGGCCGCCGAGGAGCTGCGCGCTCGTCCCGCGACCGCCGTCCTCGCCTTCAACGACCAGATGGCGATCGGGCTCATCCGGGGCCTCACCCGGATGGGCGTCGACGTTCCGGGCGACGTCAGCATCGTGGGTTTCGACAACACTCTCGCCGCCGACATCGTCACACCCGGGCTCACCACGGTCGCGGCACCGTTCTACGCGGAGGGTTCCGCGGCGACCCGGCACCTGCTCACGATGATCGAGGGCGCCCCCGGGCACACCGGACGGCCGATGGTCCTGCCGGTACGCCTCGTTGTCCGCCACTCGACGGCCGCCCGCGACCGGAAAGCGGGTCGCCCCCGACCGTGGGTACGCCAGCGGCCGGCGCTCGCCGCGAGCCTGCCACCTGCCTCGGAGCAGTGAACACGTCCCCGAGAGCGACCCGTTCGAGGGCGAAGGCAGCTATCGAGGGCCGTGCCCTGTCTTTCCGTCAATCAGCTCACGCACGACGTCGAGGTGACCCGCATGGCGTGCGGTCTCCTCGATCATGTGGAGAACGATGCGCCGCAGGTCGGTGACCTCGTCTCCGAGCCATCCTGGATGACGCACGCGCACAGGCGCAGACAGTGGCGTAGAGGCGAGGACAGCGTTGGATCGCTCGCACTGCGCGCGGTAGAACGCGAAGACCACCGATGGTGGTCGTGGGGTGGTCAGGGGGGTGTGGTCGTCGTCCGGCCAGGCCAGCGGCTGGGTGGAGCCGGTGGCGATCTCCTGGAACCAGTGCCGCTCGGCGTAGCCGAGGTGTTCCACGAGGCCCAACGGCGTCCATCCCGAGGGCAGGACGGCGGTGGTCAAGGCTTCGAGGTCAAGGCCGTCAACAATCGCGAGGACGCTGGCACGTTGCGCCTCCAGGAACATCAACAGTGCGTTCTTCTCGCCGTCTTCCACCCCGACCCACGCCCTTCCTGGTAAGAACAATAATTTCTGTCGGGACACCTCGCCCGGAGCTCCGATGGCTGAACCGCCGCTCAGTCGAGCCAGCAGATCACCGCGGCAGCCTACGTACCGGCTACGACAATTCGCGGACAGCACCGAGATTCCCGCAGCCATGTTCCACCATGTCGAGGTCGGCTCTCGCGGAACGTGTCGGGGAGATTGGGCCGCACGGGCCGCGACAAGAAACGACAACTCGTTGCCGAGGCACGGCCGCACCGAGCACCATCGACGCGCACCCATCTGTCGACGTCGTCGTGCTCCCACGCCGGGCGCACGACGACGAGTGGACGAACGAGGAGACGGCGATGATCCGAGGCTCGACGCCCAGGCTACGACGGACCCTCATCGTGCTGGGCACGGCACTGGCCACCGTCGCGGCCACCCTCACGGTCGCCACCACCACGCCGGTCGCCGCGGCCCCGTCGCCGGACGACTACAACGGCTCCGACCTGTGGCTGCGGTACGTACCGGTCGACGACGCGAAGCTGCGCAGTGACTACCTCCGCGCGGCCACGGCGATCGTGGTCGAGAACGCCGACGCCACGAAGGTCCACCGGCACACGACGGACCTCGCCATGGCCCCCGATTCGAGCGAGAAGGTCGCCGAGACCACGCTGGGCGCCGCCCGGGACGAACTCGTCCGCGGTCTGGGCGGGCTGCTCGGTCAGCCGACGCCCGTCGCGACGGTCGACGGCGGCACGGTCCCGGACGGCGCGGTCGTGGTGGGCACGCCCATGAGTTCGCCGCTGGTGGGCCGCACCATCGCGACCCGCGACCTGGCCAAGGTGGGCGACGAGGGCTACCTCGTCCGGTCGGTGTCGAGGGGCGGCGCACACTTCACCGTCATCGCCGGCAACACCGACCTCGGTGCGCTGTACGGCACCTTCGCCTTCCTCCGGTTGTTACAGACCCGGAAACCCATCGACCACCTCCGCGTCGCGGAGTCACCCAAGATCAAGCATCGGTTGCTGAACAACTGGGAGACCGAGCGTCTCTACGCGGGCAACAACGCCTCCGGGCTGGGCGGGCTGAACGGGGAGAGCGGGGCGATCTTCAACTTCGCCGCGACCGGTGCCAGCGCCGGCCGGAACCTGCCCGTCATTCTCGACCGCTACCTCGTCATGGCCCGCGCGTTGGCGTCCTTGGGCATCAACGGCATCACCATCAACAACGTCAACGCCGACAACGCGTACCTGACGAGTACCCGCATCGCGCAGGAGGCGGCCCTCGCCGACGCGCTGCGTCCGTACGGCATCAGGTTGGGCCTGTCGATCCGCTACACCGCACCGACCGACAGCCGGTTCGCGCCGGACACCCTGACCAACAGTCAACTCGATCCGTACGGCGCGGACTTCCGGGGATGGTGGCACCGCCGGGCCCAGCAGATCCAGGCCGCGATCCCGGACTTCATGGGCCTCACCGTCAAGGCCAACTCCGAGGGCCAGCCGGGGCCACAGGACTTCGGGTACGACCACGGTGACGGCGCCAATGCCATCGCCGCCGCGGTCGCGCCGCTCGGCATGACAGTGCACTGGCGGACGTTCGTCTACAACGCCGAGGTCGACAACGACCGGCTCAAACGGGCCTACCTGGAGTTCGGGCCGATCGACGACGAGGTCCAGCCGGACGGCAGCCGGGGACGCTTCGCCGACAACGTGTTCCTCCAGACCAAGAACGGGCCACTGGACTTCCAGGCCCGGGAGCCCGTCCACCCGATGTTCGGCCGGATGGAGAACACCAACCAGGCCCTCGAACTCCAGATCACGCAGGAGTACACCGGCCAGAACTGGATGCTGGCCTACCTCGGCCCGATGTACGAGGAGATCCTCAAGACCGACACGTACGCGACCGACGCGAACGGGAAGCTGCTCAAGAAGCGCCTGGTCGGCAACATCGTCGACGGGACCGCCCAGCACCACCCGGACACCGCCATCGTGGGTGTCGCCAACCTCGGCAACGCGGACAACCTGACCGGGCACCACTTCGCCCAGGCGAACCTCTTCGCCTTCGGACGTCAGGCATGGGACTGGACGCTCGACTCGGCGGACATCGCGACCGACTGGACGCGGATGACCTGGAGCAACGACCGGCGCGTCCTCGACACCATCCATCGCATGATGATGGGCTCGTGGGAGTCGCTGGTCAGCTACCAGACCCCGCTGGGCATCGGCCACCAGTTCGCCGAGGGCGCCCACTACCGCCCCGACCCCGCCGACTGGGCGGGCCGCGACGACTGGAGCCCGATCTACTACAACAAGGCCGACAGCGTCGGTCTGGGCTTCGACCGCTCCCCCACCGGCAGTAACCTGGCCGCCCAGTACTTCCCCCGGTTGCAGCAGCGCTACGGGAACATCAACTCGGTCCCGGAGAACCTGCTGATGTGGTTCCACCACGTGCCGTGGGGCCATCGGATGGACAGCGGCCGGACGTTCTGGGACGAGTTGGTCTACCGCTACCAGATGGGCGTGCAGTACGTGACCTGGATGCGGGAGACCTGGGACGCGCTGCAACCCGACATCGACGCACGCCGGTTCGCCGAGGTACGCGCCAAGCTGGCGGTGCACGAGGCGGACGCCGCCGACTGGCGCGACACCTCGGTGAACTACTGGAAGGAGTTCAGCGGACGGGACATCCCGGTCGACGACGCGCCACTGTCGGCGACGATCGTCGTCAACGGAAAGAGGTTCGGCGGCTTCAACCTGTCGGACACCTCGTACACCATCCCGCTGCCGGCCGGTGCGTCGCCGACCATCACGAAGGTGCGGACGGCCGACCGGAAGGCCCGCTACGAGGTCATCTCCCAGGCGGCCGACGTACCCGGTCAGGCGGTCGTCAAGGTCACGACGGAGAGCTTCTTCGGCCCCCTGGTGAAGAACTACGTCTTCAACCTGGTGCCGGACACGACGCTGACGGCCCTGCGCGTCGACGGCAGGCGCCTGGCGTCCTTCGCGCCGACGGTGCTGCGCTACAACGCCCTCGCGCCGGCCGGCACCACTACCGTGCCGACGGTCACCGCCAGCGCCGCCGACCCCGCCGCCACTGTCGCGGTCGAGCAGGCGACCAGCCCCACCGGGCAGGCCCGGGTCACCGTCGCCAACGGCGGAGCCTCGTCGGTCTACACGGTGGACCTGAACACCACGATCGCCGGCAGCGACGAGTTCGACTCGGCCCAGCTCGGCCCGCAGTGGCAGTGGGTCCGGCCGGACGAGAGCAGCCGGCGTGTCGCCGACGGGTCCCTGGTCATCACCGCGCAACAGGGCGACCTCCAGGGCACTGTGAACACCGCGAGGAACCTGGCCCTCCAGAACGTCGACGGTGACTGGACCGCCGAGTCCAGGGTCGTCTTCTCCCGCCCACTCGCCGCCAACAACGAGCAGGGCGGTGTTCTGGGGTACGCCGACGACAACAACTACGTGAAGCTCGCCTGGGAGATGGGGAACGCGACGGCCGCCGTCAACAAGACCCGGATCGTCTTCCTGCGCGAACAGAACGGCACGGCGTCCACCCTGGAGATCACCGGAGCCGATGCCCAGCGCATCGTCGGGGCCGACGGCGCAGTCTGGCTGCGACTGACCAAGGTCGGGGCCAGCTACCGCGCCTACTACTCCACCGACGGAAGCGTCTACCGCTACATCGGCACCCAGACGCTGAACGCCGAGGTGACGAGGGCCGGGCTGTCGGCCTTCAACCGGGCCGGCACCTCCACCGACCTCGACGTCGCCTTCGACTACTTCCGGATCGAGAGCCGCGGGGAGCGCATCCGCTAGACGAGGGGTGACCGACGGTCAGCGCCGACCGCCGACCGCCGATCGCGACCGGGCCCGTCCCCAGGTGGGACGGGCCCGGTCGTGCTCCCCCGAGCAGATTCGTTGCCGTCAGCCCCCGATCGCGATGGCGAAGATGTGCATGGTCGGCACGTTCGTCGCGGGACGGGCGCTGATGTTCGGCAACACGACCGAGGCCACTGCCTTGCTCTGCAACGCCACACCGACGTAGTAGACGCACGCGGCGGTGTTCTGACGGCCGTTGTTGGGCCGGTTCTGGTACGCGGACACGATGGCCGCGGTGCCCCCGGAGTGCGGCCCGCCGTACCAGTCCGGCGAGCTCAACGTGAACGTCTGGCGGGTGCCGTCGGCGTAGACCACAGTGCCGGTCCCCGACACCGCTCCGTAGGTGCCGGTCAGCAGGAAGCCGAGCGTGCTGCCGGTGCCGGTCACGCCGATGGTCTGACCCGAGGCGATGGCGTTGTCGGCGGCCCCGGAGCTGACGTTGGGCCAGCGGAAGTTGACCCCGTTGCGACTCACCGTGCCGCCCGGGCTCGCACCAGCCTGCGCGAGGGCCTGCGCGGAGAGCGAGGCCCCACCGCCGTCGAAGTTCCCGACGTTGGTGTTGCTGTCGCTGGTGATGCCGACGTTGCTGAAGCTCTGCTCCAACGTCGGCGTGGCGGCCCCGGAACTGGTGACCCGGTAGGTGCGCCCGGCCTGCACGGTCACCTCGATCAGGTCGGACTCGATCCGGGTGGTCCGGGCCGCCGTACCGTCGGCGGTGTCGACAACGGTGACGGTGCCGGTCAGGATCCGGGAGCGCAGGCGGACGGTGCCGGCCCGGTCCGGTCGGACGAGGATTTCGGTGGCCAGACCGCTCGCCCAGGTGATGCCGACCGTGTGCCCACCCCGACCGCGCAGGCCGGTCACCCGCCCGCTCGGCCAGGCCGGCGGCAGCGCGGGCAGGACGTGCAGCTCGCCGGTGTGGCTCTGCAACAGCATCTCGGCGATCCCGGCGGTGGCGCCGAAGTTGCCGTCGATCTGGAACGGCGGGTGCAGGTCGAACATGTTGGGCGCGAGTCGCGCGGTGGTGGCGAGGTAGCGGATCAGGTCGTGGGCCCGCTTGCCCTCCTCCATCCGCGCCCAGAAGTTGATTTTCCAGGCCAGCGACCAGCCAGTGCCGTCGTCACCGCGCAGCGCCAGGGTCCGCCGGGCCGCCTCGAACAGCTGTGGCGTGCCGCGTTTGGTGATCTGGTTGCTGGGGGCCAGCCCGTACAGGTGCGAGATGTGCCGGTGGTTGGGCTCGGTCTCCACCCAGTCGTAGAGCCACTCCATGATGTTGCCGCGCGAGCCGACCTTCATCGGGGGGAGCCGGTCCCGGGTGGCACGCACCTGGGCCCGGAAGGTGCTGTCCACGTCGAGGATCTCGCTCGCCCGGGCGACGCCGTCGAACAGGTCCCGCAGGATCTGGTTGTCCATGGTGGGTCCGGCGCAGACGCTTGCGTTCGAGTGGTGACTCAGCTCTGGTGAGTTCGACGGGTTCGTCACCAGGTAACCGAGGGTCGGCTCGGTCACCAGGGTGTTGAGGAAGAACTGCGCGGCGCCCTTCATGGCCGGGTAGTTCGTCCGCAGGAACTCGATGTCGCCGTTGAACAGGTAGTGGTCCCAGATCAACGTGGACAGCCAGGCGCCGCCGGTCTGCCACATGCCCCAGAACGCGCCGTCGACCACCGCGGTGGCCCGCCACGCGTCCGTGTTGTGGTGGGTGACCCAGCCGCCGGCCCCGTACTGCACCTGGGCGGTCCGTGCTCCGGCGACGGCGAGATCTCTGACCATGTCGAAGACCGGGTTGTGGCACTCGGCCAGGTTCGTGGTGTTGGCCGGCCAGTAGTTCATCGGCAGGTTGGCGTTGATCGTGTACTTCGAGTCCCAGGATGGGGTGAGCGAGTCGTTCCAGATGCCCTGGAGGTTTGCCGGTTGGGTGCCGGGCCGCGAGGACGAGATCAGCAGGTACCTGCCGAACTGGAACAGCAGCGCCGAGAACTGCGGGTCGTTGACGCTGTTGTGCTGGGCGATCCGGACGTCCGTCGTCTGGTCGGCCGCGGACGTGCGGCCCAGATCCAGGCTGACCCGGTTGAACAGAGCCTGGTAGTCGGCCACGTGCCGGCTGCGCAACTGGTCGTAGCTGCTGGCCCGCGCGCTGGTGAGCCGCTGCCGGGCGATGCCCTGGTAGTCGCCGCCGACGTTGCGGTAGTTGACGTAGCTGGAGCCGATGGAGATCAGCAGGACCACGCTGTTGGCGTTCGTCACCCGCAGGGTGCCACCGGAACTGGACACACTGCCGCCGCTGATCGTCGCGTTGGCGAGGGCGAGGAAGCGGACCTGGCCGGTGACGCCCTCCATGTTTCCGGAGACGCCGTCGAGGCCGATGGTGGTGCCGTCGGGGCTGGACACCGACGTCCGCTGCGGGCTGTCGAAGGTGGCGGTGAAGCTGATCGAGCCGGTCCGGTCGGCGGTCAGTCGCATGGCGATGACCTGATCCGGCGCGCTCGCGAACACCTCCCGTTGGTGGCGAACGCCGTTGAGCACGTACGACGTCGTCACGGTGGCGGTGGTGAGGTCGAGCGTCCGGTCGTACTGTGACGCTCCGCTGGCGGAACCGAACGCGAGCCGGAGGTTGCCGACGGTCTGGTAGGCGAGCTGACCACCGGGGTTGCCCATCATGGTCTGGTTGATCAGATCCTGGGCCTGGGTCCACTGGTTCGCGTTGACCAGCCGCCGGATCTCCGGCAGCGCCGCCGCGCCTCGGGTGTTGCTGGGATCGTGCGGCCCACCGGCCCAGACGGTGTCCTCGTTGAGCTGAAGCCGCTCGGTGTCGACGTTGCCGAAGACCATCGCGCCGAGCCGGCCGTTGCCGATCGGCAGCGCCCGCAGCCAGTCGGTGCCGGCCCCTTCGTCATACCAGAGGGCGAGGTCCCCGGCGGCCAACACCTGCGGCGGGGCCGCCGCGTCGGCCTTGGCCACCGCGGTCCAGGGCACGGGCAGGAGAGCACCGCCCGCGCCGGCTGCGCCGACCTTGAGGGCCTGCCGTCGGGTCAGGTCTGACATCGATCCTCCAAACGGTGGCCAGTCCGGCCACCCCGAAGCGTGACAACTATGGGACTCGACATGGGGATCCGCTTGGTGGGGCCAACCGGGACCCTGCCTGAGCAGGCCGACGCCGGGCCTTGGCGCGCCAGACATCTGATGTGTTTCGGGAAGGTTACTCCGGGGGCACAGAATAGGCAACGGTCGATCGATTGATCGATACGGTGACCATCTGGCCGGTCAGCAAGATGCACGGGCGGATGGGCAGCGTCACGCAGACTCGGCACCGCGCAGCGATCCGCCAGAATCACGCCGACGAGCACTCACCCCGATGGACATACATCGGATGTACGCAGGCGGGCAGTCGAGCCAGCCGTTACACAAGATCCGACGTGCGCCTTCAAGTGGCAGCGCAACCCCGGTGGGTCCGAGAGCACGGATCGCGGACTGAGGCTCCCGTACGCAATCGGGTTGTTCTCCGCCGGCGCACGGGTGACCATGGGCGGCATGGCGGGAGCTCGGGGGTGAGATCGCCTCTTCAAGGTGGACTACCGCCCGGCAGCGCGGTGGTGGTCGGGGCCGTCGTGGAGATCGCCTGCGACGAGTCGGGATTCTCGGGTACGAACCTGCTGCACTCGACCGCCCCGGTGATCACGCACGCGAGCGTCGACCTGGCCGTCGACGAGGCGGTCGCGCTCATCACCGCCCTGCGGTCCGGGTTCCGGTTCTCGCCGCACGAGCTCAAGTCCGGTCGGTTCCTGCGCGGTTCGGGTGCGCAGGAGGCACTGGAGTGGTTTCTGGCGGCGCTCGCCGGCCGCGCGCACGTCCACCTCATCGACAAGGAGTTCTTCCTCGTCACCCGAATTGTGGACTTCCTGCTGACCGAGCCGTCGTACGCGGCGGGCACCCACCTGGCTCGCGAGCACCATCCGGCGGCTCTCGCCCTGCACGAGGCCGGACGCGCGACCGGAGGTGACTGGGGCACCTTCCTGTCGGCGTTCGTCGATCTGGTCCGGATGAAGCGGCGACTCCCGGTCGACCAGACCATGCAGCGGTTCTTCCAGGCCCGGGACGCGCTGCGGCGACACGGCCTCGGCACGGTGGCCGACGCCGTCCTCGACGGACTCAGCCCGAACCACGTGCGGGCCGTGGTGGCCAGGCTCGACGTCGACGACCGCACGGTCCCTCCCCCACTGGAACCGCTGCTTCCGGCGCTGGCGGAGACGGTCCTGTCCTGGAGCGGCGGCCAGCGGCAGGTGCTGGTGACCCACGACGAGCAGAGCGCCCTGACGGCCGACCGCCTGACCCGCCTCCAGCGGGTGTTGGCCAACGGCTACGCGTCGGCCCCCGGCGCCGACCGGGCCGGGGCGTTGCCGAACGGGGTGTCGCCCCTGGCGGGGCTGGTGATGGTCGACTCCCGCGACGATCCACGCGTGCAGGTAGCGGATCTCCTCGCCGGAGTGGCCCGGCGGATGCCCGGCATCATCGACGACGCGCTCCGTCAGCCGCCGCCGGCTCCCGCAGGGGGACGGGCAGCCGAGTCATGATCAGCACGGGCCCGGAGGGTCTGCGTGGTCGCCGAGTCTGCGGGAAAGAACGCCTCGACGGCCAACCCGGCGACTGTGACCTCCCGCGGCGTGCCGAAGAGGGTCGTGGTGCTGACGAAGGACAACTCCTGGTCACCGTGCCGGTAGCGCAGCGGGACGAGAACACGTGAGAGGGCATCGCCTGGCGGTGTCGTCTCGACGTCGCCACCGGGATAGCCGCGAAGCTCCTCGTGCAGGTCGTACAGGATCGGGTCGTTGGTTGTCGCCGCCTGCTGGTGCAGCCGTTTCAGCAGGTGGGCACGCCACTCGGGCAGGTTGACGATGCGCGGTGCCAGACCGTCGGGGTGCAGGCTGAGGCGCAGCACGTTGATCGGTGGAGTGAGCAGGTGGGGCTGCGCGTCCATGGTGAACAGGGCGACGGCGGGGTTGGCGTCGACGAGGTGCCAGTGCTGGTCGACGAGCAGCGCAGGGTACGGGCTGTGACCATCGAGGATCCGCCGTATGGCAGCCCGGACCGGTGTCAGCTCGGGGTCGCCCAGTTCGTGGCGCGGGAAGGCAGGCGCGTAGCCGCCGGCCAGCAGCATCGTGTTGCGCTCGGCCAGCGGCATCTCCAGGTGTTCGGCCAGCCGTAGGATGAGGTCGGGGCTCGGCCGGGACCGCCCGGTCTCGACGAAGCTCAGGTGCCGGGCCGACACTCCCGCCTCGATCGACAGGTCGAGCTGGCTCATTCCGCGAGTCCGGCGCCAGTCGCGCAGCAGCTCCCCCACTGGTCGCCCGTGCCGGGTCGAGATCGTCACTCACCGACAGTAATTCCGCACCGACGGCCGTGCCATTACCTGCGAGGTAATCGACAGCCCACCACGACACCGGGAAAAATCACTTCCCACCTCAGGAAACACAACGCGAAGGGCGGACAACCATGACCGCGTACGCGCTCGCACACCTCCGTAAGGCACCCGTCCACGCCGAGGTGCTGACGTACCTTGAGCGGATCGACGCCACCCTCGCGCCTTTCGCGGGCCGGTTCATCGTCCACGGCGGCACCGTCGACGTCCTGGAGGGCGACTGGCCCGGCGACGTGGTCGTCATCGAGTTTCCCGACCTGAGCCACGCCCGCTCCTGGTACCGGTCCAGCGCCTATCAGGAGATCAAGCCCCTGCGGACGAGGCACCTCACCGGCGAGGTGATTCTCGTCGACGGAGTCGAGCCGGGCCACGACTCCTCGCGGATGGCCGCGACCATCCGCCGCGCCAGCGATCGGTAGCACCCGACCATCGCGCCGCCGGCGCGCGAGCGCCGTCCCGAAGAACCCGACGGCGCGCCGCCCGCGAGGCACCCTGACACAGGTCAGCCGTCCGTAGTCTCATCGAATGCAGGACATCCAGACGCACACCCTGGCCATTCCCGGCGTCGACCTGGTCTACGACGTCCGCGGCCCCCTACCTCCCACCGGCGCCCATCGCGCGCTGCTCCTGATCGGCCAGCCGATGGCGGCCGAGGGCTTCACCGCGCTCGCCCCGCACTTCACGGACCGCACGGTCCTCACCTACGACCCGCGTGGTCTGGGCCGCAGCGTCCGCACTGACGGTCGCTCCGACCACACGCCGCAGCAGCAGGCCGCCGACCTGCACGCGCTCCTTCAGGCACTCGGGGTCGGTCCGGTCGACGTGTTCGCCAGCAGCGGCGGCGCGGTGACCGCACTCGAACTGGTCGCCACCCACCCCGACGACATCGCCACCCTGGTTGCGCACGAACCGCCGATCAACGCCGTGCTCCCCGACGTCACGGCCGCCGAGCGCGCCCGAGCCGACTTCTACGAGGCGTACCAGGCGAAGGGCCCGGGCGCGGGAATGGCCGCGTTCATCGCCATGACGTCCTGGCAGGGCGAGTTCACCGACGCCTACTTCGCCCAGCCCGCTCCCGACCCGGCGATGTTCGGCATGACCGACGACGACGACGGCCGCCGCGACGATCCGCTGCTGTCGCAGAACTCGTGGGCGATCACCGACTACCGTCCCGACGCGACTGTGCTCACCGCCGCGCCCACCCGGATCGTGGTCGCTGTCGGTGAGGAGTCGGCCGGAACGTACACCGCTCGCACCGCCCTGGGCCTCGCGGCGCTGCTCGGCCAGGAGGCCGTGGTGTTCCCGAGCCACCACGGCGGGTTCCTCGGCGGCGAGTTCGGCTACGCGGGCAAGCCGGAGGAGTTCGCCGAGCGTCTGCGAGAGGTGCTGGACGGCGGCTGACCTCTGCTCAACCGGTCGCCTCGGAGTAGACCTCGACGTCGTAGAGCAGCTGCACATCGCGGCGGCCGTTGGTGACCCCGACGAAGACCGGATCACCGCACGGGGTGCGGCCCTGACGCCACACCTGTTCCCGGGCCGCCTCCCGCGACTCGTGATGGGCTTTGCCCTGCTGGTGCAGTTGCAGCACCCGGCGGGCGGTCCCCCGGTCGGTGCCGAGGTGGATTCGCAGGAGAGGCACGCCGGGACCTCCTTGCTCGACGCTGAATCTCGTGCGGCTGGCCGACCAGCCGTATCGTGAGACGCGGGGGCGACGATCCGCCGTCTTCGATTAAACGCCACCCGCTGCAGTCGAGGAGGGCATTTATGACTGGTCTGGCGACCGTCGGCGCACTCGTGGGTGTCCTGCTCGTCGGTCTCGTGATCCTCATCCGTAAGCCGGCCAACACCCGCTCGGTGCTCAGATGGTCGGCCCTGGCGATCACTGTGCTGGTGGCCGCCGTGCTGGTGCCCTTCACCGTGGACGACTCGGGCGCGGCGGCCGGCTATCTGCTCGGCGTTCCCGTTGTCGCGGCGTTGCTGCCCGTCCTCGCGCAGCAGACCGGGCGGCTGACCATCGTCGCCGACCTGGTGGCCGCACTGGTGCTCACCGGATGGGGTCTGCTGCTCGGGCTGGGCATCGGTGTCGCGTTCCTACCAGCGGTGATACTCCTGATCGCCAGCGCCGCGGGCATCTGGGCGCCGCGACCGTCCACCACGTGACCCGGTGACCCGCTGTCAGCCGTCCGGGGTGAAGAGCCCCTGTACGCCGACGACGATCGCGATGAGGCCGAAGATCGCGAGCAACAGCCGGACGCCGGTGGCACCGTCCGACCGCTCGTCGCGCGGCGTCGACCGCCCGGTCAACCGGCCCCACAGCAGGGCGAGCCCCACACCGATCCCCACCACCTCGAAGTGGAACACCCGGGGCCCGGACACCAGGTGGACGATCAGGTAGTAACCGCCGGTCACCAACGCCACGAGGCCGACCACCCACGCGATCGGGGCGGCCCGACCGGCGAGGCGGCCCAGGTCGTCGCCGACCCGCGGCAGCAGCCGCAGCACCGCCACGGCGAGCAGGAAGCCACCGACGATGTTGGCGAGGTCGAGCAGCAGAGCCATAATCACGGGAAGTCTCCGTCGATCGGGTGATCAGCCGGTGGGAGCGTACCCACGGAACCGGTCGGTTGAAACGGTCCGGACGGCACGCCCCCAAGGCTGAGCCGCTCAACCCTCAGCGTGTGCACCGCCACACCAGCGGCCGATACGCCTCGTTCTCGTAGACGGCCCCGACCACCGTCAGACCGTCGCCGCTGATCCCCTCGGCCGTGTACGTGCCCGCCTCGGTCGCCCGGACCTCCGGTCGACCCGGCAACCGGCGGGAGGTGCCGTCCGGCGCCACGAGCAGCGGCGCACCGTCGGCGACCAGCACCTCACCGCTGCCGGCGATGCCACTCGCCCCCGGGAAGGGCAACAGGCTCACCGCCCCGGTGGCGAGGTTCCACCGCGCCGGCAGCATCTGCACGGCGCCGCTGCGTTGGTCGCCGGGAACCATGCCGATCGCCCATTCGCCCTGCGCCGACTCGACCGACGCACGCGGATAACCGTCGGGCACCGCCAACGTCGCCCCGACGCCCTGCGGCGTCCACCGGTAGGGCCGATCGTCGACGGTGCCGACGATCGTGCCGTCCTCGGTGATCCCGGTCGCGGAGGACCCCGGCTGGCCGACCAGCCGGTGCTTCTGGGGGTGGTCCGTCGACCACAGCACAGCCTGGTGCGAGTCGTCGGACCTGCGGGCGGTGCCGACGATGTCGCCCCGACCGTTGACGGCGTGCACGAGCACCGCGTCGTAGCCGGGCGGCGTGGCCAGGAAACGCAGCTTGCCGTCCCGGTACAGCCAGCCCGTGCCGTCTCCGTTGGTGCCCACCACATAGCCACGGGTGTTGACCGCGGCCGCGTGCCGCGCGGTCGCCGGCAGGACGACCGGACGGCCGTCGGTCCACAGCACGACCCGGCCGTCCTCCTGCCCGGTGCCGATGTCGCCGACGATGTGCCGTCCGGTGGGATCGACGCTGTTGGCCACCGCGACCGAACCCTTGACCGGCTGCGGCAACCACGACGCCTGGCAGGTGACCGGCGGGCGCGGGGCGTTCGACCCGGTGTTCTCCGGCGTCACCGCGAGCGCGGGCGGGGTCGGAGCCGGCGGGCCGGTGGTCGCACCGGCCTGGACGGCACCCACGACACCGACCCCGGCCAGCACCGTCAGCGCGGCGATCCCGCCGACTCGGCGACGCCGTCGGCGCCGCCGACCGTCGCGGACCGCCCGGCTCAGGTCGACCCGAGGCTCCGGCACCGGCGCCGCCCGCAGCAGCTCGGCGATCCGCTGCTCGTCCACGGTGGTCATCTCGGACTCCTCACTGACATCTCGGTCACGTCGAGCACCTGGCGGACGGCCGCCAACGCCCGAGCCGTCTGCGACTTCACGTTGCCTTCCGAGCAGCCCATCGCGGCGGCCGTGTCGGTCAATGACAGGTCGCACAGGAACCGCAGGACCAGCACGGTGCGCTGGCCGCGCGGGAGGCGGGCGAGCGCGGCGAGCAGGCTGTCCCGCTCGGCCAGGTCGTCGTGCGGGGTCACCGGCGAGCGCTCCGGCTCCGGAACCGACCCCAGCAGGCGAACCTTCGCCCAGCTCAACCGCTTCTCATCGACGAGCTTGTGCACCAGCATCCGGTGTACGTACGCGTCGACGTTGTCGGCCCGGCTGACCCGGCGCCAGTTCACGTAGAGCGCCGTGACCGTCTGCTGCACCACGTCGTCGGCCAGATGGGCGTCGCCGCACATCAGGAACGCGGTCCGATGCAGGCTCGGCAGTCGCGCGGAGACGTACTCCACGAACTCACCCTCGGCTTCCACCATCGAGGCTCCCTCCTCCGCATGCTCGACGGGACCGGACGGTCATCAGGTTGCGTCCCCGTCGAAGAACGCTCGGAGGCCCTACCGCTCGGCCGGGCCGGGGACCCGGCCCGGCCACACCCGGACGGGTCAGCGAGCCAGCGCGGCTTCGAGCCTGCGCGCCTCGGTCGCCAACCGGTTCGTCTGGACGGCGTTCACGGGCACACCGTGGAACCACCGACCGACACCAGTGCCGGTCTCAGCCGACGGCGCTGGTCATCCGGTGTACCGCCTCGATGATGAGTTCCGGTGCGGTGGCCAGGTTCAGTCGGACATGCCCGGCACCGCCGGTGCCGAACGCCAGTCCGGAGTTCAGCGCCACCCGGCCACGATCGAGGAACACGGCGGCCGGGTCGTCGCCGAGGCCCAGGGCGCGGCAGTCCAGCCAGGCCAGACAGGTGGCCTGACCGGGCTGGTAACGGACGGCCGGCAGGTGCTCGGCGAGCTGCGCGGCCAGGAGCCGGCGGTTGTCGTCCAGACCGGTCAACAGGGCGTCGAGCCACTCGCCACCGTCGCGGAAGGCAGCGGTGTGGGCGATCACGCCGAGGTGGCTGGTGCTGACGCTGACCCCGAACGGGACGCGAGCGAGGTCACCGGCCGCGGCCGGGCCGGCGACCAGGAGCCCGCCGCGCAGGCCGGCGAGGTTCCACCCCTTGGAGGCGGACACCAGCGACAGGCCGTTCTCCGCGCCCTGCACCGAGAGGTACGGCACGAATCGCGCTCCCCCGGCCACCACCGGAGCGTGGATCTCGTCGGCGACCACCCGCACCCCGTGCCGTTGGGCCAGTCCGGCGATGGCGGTCAACTCGGCCGCGCTGTGCACGACACCGGTCGGGTTGTGCGGGCTGCAGAGCAGGTACGCGGCCGGCCGTCCACCGGCGCGAGTCCGCCGGAACGCCTCCTCCAGGGCTGCGAGGTCGATCCGCAGGTCCTCGTCGAGCGGAGCCTCCACGATCCGGCGGCCGGCGTGCGCCACGGACTCGTAGAACGGCGGGTAGACCGGGCAGTTGACGATCACCGCGTCCCCCGGCTCGGTGACCAGTCGCAGCGCCTCGACGACGCCGTGCATGACGTCGGGCACCAGCGCGGTGCGCTCCACGGCCAGCCCGTCCCAACCCCACCGCCGCGCGGCGAACTCGGCCACCGCCTGCGGGTACGCCGTTCCGGCGGGGTAGCCGGTGTCGCCGCGCGCGACGGCGTCGGTGATTGCCCGTGCGACCGGCTCGGCCAGGGGCACGTCCATCTCGGCCACCCAGAGCGGCAGCACGTCGTCGGGGTACTCCCGCCACTTGAGGCTCGTCCGCTGCCGAAGCTGCTCGATCGTGAGCTGGCGGAGGGGATTGACCGAGGTTCGGGCACCACTGAGCAGACCACTCATGTCCCCACCCTATTCCTTGCCTCCGACCGACGCTCCGGGTCGCCGATGAGGTGTCCACTGTGGTTGTTTCGGAAGGATTTCCGGAGACCGATTTGGCATTGACCAGCGTCTTTGTGTTTGCGATCCTCGTGCCGCTCGGAATCAACGCCGAAAGATTGCTGCGAGTTGCCAGTTCATCACCTAGGCTCCCGAATGCCCACACCGACGGCCCGCCCTCACGCCGTGCCAGCCACCGACCTTGCACGCCGGCCATCGCAACCCTCGACGCCGATTGGAGTGTTCGATGACCTGGCGTCCAACCATTGCCGCACTGGCCGGCCTGTGCCTGGCGGTCAGCGCCACCCCCCTGCCCGCCGGTGCTGCCGTCGCCGCTGCCCACGTCAGCGCTCACGCCGCGCTCGCCGGTCCGCCCGGCGCACCGCCCGGGGCCTGCCCGACGGGGGCCAGTTACGGCCCGCCGCTGCCCGCCAGCACCGTGACGGCCCCGCGAATCCAGGGCGGGTTCACGTTCCTCGAAGGGCCGGTCTGGGTCGCCGACGGCGGCTACCTGCTGTTCTCCGACATGACCGCCGGCACCGGGCCGTACAACGTCCAGCCGTCGACGATCCGCCGGTTCACCGCACCCGCCACCTTCGACACGTTCATCACCAACGCCGGCAGCAACGGCCTGGCGCTCAGCGCCGACGCCCAGCAGCTCGTCGCGGCCACCCACGACCAGCGGAGCGTGTCGGCGTACCGGCTGAGCGACCGGGCCCGCAGCACCGTCGCGCCCAACTACCAGGGCCGGGCGTTCAACTCGCCTAACGACGTCGCGGTCCGTTCCGACGGCGTCGTCTACTTCACCGACCCCAACTTCCAGCGCGGCAACCGCCCCGACCAGATGAGCGGGCGTACCAGCGTCTTCCGCGTCTCCAACGGGCAGGTGTCGCTGGTCGACGACCGGTTGCGCCAACCCAACGGCATTTCGCTCTCACCGGACGGGACGGCGTTGTACGTGGGCGCCTACTCGGAGAACAAGATCTACAAGTACGCGGTCCAGCCCGACGGCAGCATCGGGGCCCGCAGCGTCTTCGTGAACTACATCGGCGGCCCGGACGGCGGCACGATCGACTGCGCCGGCAACGTGTACTGGACCTCGGGCGGAGACTCCCTGGTCCACGTCTACTCCCCCGCGGGCACCGAGCTCGGCACGATCCGGTCCGGCAACTCCGGCACGACCAATGTGGCGTTCGGCGGCCCCGACCGGCAGACCCTCTTCGTCACGTCGGGCCGCTGGGGTGACTCCGGGCTGTACAGCGTGCGGCTCAACGTCCCCGGATATCCGTACTGACCAACGGTTGGGCGGCGCGCCGCTCTCGTCGTAGCCCGACGAGGCGGCGCGCTATCCGGCGGTCGCGGCGATGAACACCACCGCCCCGACCACCACCAGCACGGCGGCCAGGAAGGTCTGCCGACGGGCCCGGCGCAACGCCTCCCTGACCTGCCAGGCGTGCGCCGTGGCGAGCAGCCAGCGCAGGTACGGGTCGGTCCGGGCGATGTTGCGGCGCGCGGTGGCGAGCCCCGCCCGGAGGGCGGCCCGCTCCTGCGGGGCAGCCGTCGGCAGGCGGCGGGTTATCTCCGCGGCGATCCGGCGATGACGCAGCAGACCGTCGACGTCGTCCGCGTACCCGCCGAAGTGGTACCAGGGCTCGGCCTCCAGCCGCTCGCGCAGGCCGCGCAGCTCGGGCCCGGTGAGCGTCGCCGGCGTGGTCATCGGCGGGACGAGCACCTCGCTGGTCCGCCAGATCGCCCAGGCCACGCCGAGCAGCGTCACCAGCAGGCCGCCGCCCGCCCACGCCGCGTGAGCCCAGTCGGTGACCTTGCCGGCGGCGATCAGCGGGCCGCCACCGAGCAGCAGCGCGCCCACCGCGCCGGCCGAGGAGATGATCCACCGAGCCGCCGCCCGACTGTCCGCGACCGAGTCCAACGGGGACGGCAGCACGTCCAACCCCGCGCCGCTCGTCGGCGACTCCCCGGTCATCGAATGTCGTCGCGGAAGACCACGCCCAACGGGCCGTTCTCGTCGTCGGGCAGATCGGTGTACGGCACCCAGCGCTGCCCGTCGAAGACCTCCAGCTCGCCGCTGTCGTTGATCCGCACGGCGTTGACTTGCGCGAGCTCCTCAGGATCGTCAGCCATGGATACAGTATCGGTCAGCCCGGCAATCCATCCCGGCATCGGGTCGTCCGCCGGGCGACCGCAGAGGGGCCCTTCGTGATCCGGTTGACAGTCAGCGGGACCGACGTGGTCCTGGTCGTTGAGGGCGACCGACGCCGGCACCCGGTGGGCCCAGGCGATCAACGTACGGCCGACCTGCTCTGGCGGCTGCGCGGCGGCCCTTCGGTGGAGCTGTCGTACGAGGTCGGCGCCGCGCTCGGCCGCCGTTTCCTCGACGCCCCCGGCCCGGCCCTGCGCGCTGAACTGGCCCGCCCCGGCCGGCACCGGCTCGGCATCGAGGTCGTCGACCCGGCCCTGGCCGACCTGCCCTGGGAGACGCTGGTGCTGCCCGGCGAGGAACTGCCGTTGGCGCTGCGACCCGACGTCGATGTCTGCCGGACCGGCGAGGACGCACCGGCACCGACGGTCCGGGTGGACGGCCCTCTGCGGATGCTCGCGGCGATCGCGAGCCCGGACGACTCGACCCAGCCACTGCTGGACCACGAGCGGGAACTCGGGCGGATCCTCGGCGCTGTGGAACCCGGGCATCGGCACGGGGTGCGGGTCCGCGTCCTGGAGTGGGGCAGCGCCGCCGCGATCCGGGCCGCCCTCGCCGAGGAACCGTTCCACGTCCTGCACGTCTCCAGCCACGCGCGTCCCGGCGCGCTGCTGCTGGAGACCCCCACCGGCGCGGAGGACCGTGTGGACGCCGCGCGGTTCCTGGCCGAGTTGCTGCCGCCCGGCCGGACCGTGCCGTTGATCGTGCTGGCCGGCTGCTCGACAGCCCGTCAGGATCAACGGGAACTGCCCGGGCTGGCCGGCGCGCTGCTGACCCACGGCGCGCCGGCGGTGTTGGCGATGAACGGGACGGTCAGCGACGGGTACACCATCGACTTCTGCGCTCGGCTCTACGAGCGGTTGGCCGCCCGCAGCGAGCCGGAGCTGCTGGCAGAGGTCTCCGCCGTACGCCGTGAGCTGGCCCCGACCGCCGCCGAGTGGTGGATGCCGACGTTGTTCCTGGCCGACCCCGGGCTGCGGCTGGCCGGCGGACGGGACGGCGCTGCCATTGCCGCGCCGCCCGTTCAGTCGATCGTCGGGGACGGCGTGGTGCGTGCGCCCACTGACTTCGTGGGCCGCCGGGAGATCCTGCGTCGGCTGTCCCGGGGAAAGCTTCGGGTGCTCGTCCACGGCATCGGTGGGATCGGCAAGACGAGTCTCGCCGCGGAACTCGCGCGGCGGTTCCGCGACGCGGGTGGCATCGTCGTGGCGACCCACGGCGACGCCACCGTCGACGCGATCCTCGACGAGCTGCGCCGCCAGGTGGGGAGCCGCTGCGCCGAAGCGGCCCCTGACGACCCGCTGCGGCGATGGCTCGTCGCCCTCGCCCAGCCGGGCCAGGACTGGCGGCGACGGTTGGACGCGATCGGCGCCGGCGGCCCGCCGCTGCTGCTCGTCCTCGACAACGCCGAGGACGCCCTGGACGCCGAGCACCGGTTGGCCGACGCGGACCTGGCCGCGTTCCTCGCCGCCTGGGCGTCCCACCACGAGCTGGTCGTGACCAGCCGGCACCCGTTCGCGGTCGCCGGTCTGGAAGCCTGTCACCTCGGTCCGCTCTCCTGGCAGGAGACCCGCAAGCTGCTCTGGCGGCTGCCGGGCGTGGGCCAGCTGGCGTCGGCGGAACAGCAACGGATGTGGCACCGGCTGGGTGGCCACCCGCGCGCGCTGGAATACCTCGACGGCCTGCTGCGCGGCGGCAACGCCCGATCCGACGAGGTCGCCGGCCGACTGGCCGCGGCCGGCGGTGACCCAGTTGCCGCGCCGGCCGAGGTCGGCACGCCGCTGGCGGAGGCCGGCGCGCTGGCCGCCGAGGATGTGCTGCTGCCCCGGCTGCTCGCCCGCCTGGAGGCCGTCCCGGCGGCCCGTCGGTTGCTGCTCGGCGCGGCGGTGTACCGCACTCCGGCGGACCGGACCGGGCTCGCCTGGCAGCTCGCCGACCCTGCCGACGGCGACGACCCACCACCGGAACCGGCGGGGCTGGACGAGGCGGTCGAGACGCTGTCGCAGCTGGGGCTGCTCGCCCCGGTCACCGGGGGCCACCTGGTGCACCGGTGGACGGCGGCGAGCCTGCAGCGGATCGCCGGCCGCGACGCGGTGGTCGACGCGCACCGCCGCGCGGGCCGTTACTGGGGCTGGCGGGCCCGGTCCAGCACCGACCAGCACGACTTCATCCGCCGGGCCGTCGAGGCGCGGTACCACCACCTGGCGGCGGGTGACACCGACGAGGTCGTCACCTACTCCGAGCTGGCCTGCCAGGAGTTGCACGCGGCCGGGCACTGGGCCTGGGAGGAGAAGATCTGGCGGGAACTGCTGCCGCTGGCATCCCCGGGCTCGGCGCGTTTCGCGAGCTTCCTCAAGGGACTCGGCGACGTGCACCTCAGCCGGGGTGAGTACCCGCAGGCGACGCAGCGTTACGAGGCGGCGCTTGCCGTCTACCGGGATCTCGGCGACGACAGCGGGGTCGGCAAGCTCCTGCACCAGTTGGGCCTGGTCGCCGACAACCGGGGCGACCGGGCGAGCGCGGACCGGCTGTTCCAGGAGGCGTTGACGATCCTGAGCGGGCTCGGCGACCGCTCGGCGGTCTCCCGGACCCTGCACCAGCTCGCCGGGATCGCCCGCGGCAACGGCGACGCCGAACTGGCCATGTCGCGTTACCTGGAGGAGCTGGCGATCGCCCGAGACCTCGACGACCTGGAGGGGATCGCGGCGAGCCACCACCAGATCGGCGTACTCGCCTTCGAGGCCCGGGACTTCGTGAAGGCGGAGCGGTGCGTCCAGGTGGCGATCACCAGCTACGGACGGTTGGGCGTCCGGGTCCAGCAGGGCAGCGGGCTGGTGATGCTCGGACGCATCGCCCTCGCCCAGTTCGCGTACGAGACCGCCGAGGAGCGGGTCCGCGCCGCGCTGAAGATCTTCGAGGAGGTCGGCAGCAACGGTCACATCGCGGAGTGCTCGCTGTTGCTCGGTCACCTCGCCCGCGACCTCGACGACCTCGAGTTCGCCGAGAGCTGCTACGCCCGCGCCCGGACGATCGTCGCGGCCCTCGGCGAGGACCCGCTGCTGCGCCGCTGCGACGAACTGCTCGGCGGCGTCCGAACCGTCCTCGGCCGGGCTGCCGAGGCGGTGCCGCACACAGTGAACGCGATCGGCGGGGACGACCAGCCGCCGCTCCAGGCGGCCCTGGAATGGCTGGCCGTGCAGCGCCTGGAACTGGGCGCGCACGCCTTCTCCGCCCTGCTGTCCCGGCACCTCGACCGGAGGCAGGCGGGGCAGCGGGCCGAGTGGGTCGCGGCGTACCTGCGGTTCCGGTTCGACGCTTCGCACCCGACGCCGCTCGGCAGTGGCTACGTCCTGCGCGCCATCGCCGCCGCCCAGGCCGGTGAGTTCGGTACCGCCCGGATGTGCCTGCTGCGGGCGTTGCCGATCTGCGCCGCCGCCGGCTACCAGGCGGGGGTCGCCAAGTGCCACGAGGACCTCGGTCGGGCAGCCCTGGAGACCCGCCGGCTGACCGAGGCGCGGTCCCGCTACGAGCAGGCGTTGCAGGTCTACCGCGTGCTGCGCCACGAGCCCAACCAGGCCATCGTCCTGCACCAGCTCGGCCGGGTCTGCGAGGAGCAGGAGGATCTCGCCGGCGCTGACCGGTTCTACCGTCGCTCCATCGCGATCAAGAAACGGCTCGGGAACCTGTCGGGCGTCTCCAACAGCACCTTCCACCTCGGCAGGGTGGCCGGCCTGCGCGGCGACCAGGCCCTGGCCGAGCGGTGCTACCGGACCTGCCTACGGATCGACCGCGAGCAGGGCAACTGGGAGGCGGTGGCACTGGACCAGGTGGCGCTCGGGCAGCTGCGCGTCGAGCAGGGCCACCCGGCGGAGGGCGTCCCGCTGATCGTCGAGGCGCTGAGCATCGACCGGCAGATCGGGTCGGCGAACGCGGCGCTCGACCTCAACGCGCTGCGCGAACTGCGGGCCAGGCTCGGCGACGAGGTGTTCGCGGCCATCCTCACCGACGCCTTCGGCGCGGCCGGTGCCGCCGAGGTGCTCGACCTGATCGCGGTGCTACCGACCGCGGACGAGCCAACCTGATCCACCCGGTCACCCGTACACTCGGCTGATGGCGAACCGCCCGCGGCACCGAGGTCGATAGACCGATGGGGGCGTCGACCGCAGACACCGTGATCTTCGATTTCGACGGTGTGCTGCTGCGCGGGGACGCATTCGGGCTGTTCCTGCGCCGCACTGCTTTCGCGGGTGCCCGGCTGCCGCTCGCCGTCGCCGCGCTCGTCGTCCTCGCGCCCGTCGCCGCTCTTCCCGCCCTCCGTCCGTGGGCGGCGCGGTGGGTCAGCCGGATCGGCCTGGTGGGCCGGAACGCGGACGAGTTGCGGGCAGAGCTGGAACGCTTCGGTACGAGCCTCGGTGCGGAACCCGGGCGGATGATCGAGCCCGGCCTGCGGATGATCCGTAGCCACCTCGCCGACGGCGACCGGGTCATCGTGGTGACCGCGTGCGAGCACACCCTGGCGCGCGCCGTGCTCGACGCGATCGGCCTCACCGAGGTCGAGCTCGTGGCCTCGCGCATTCGCGGGCCGAAACTGATAGTGCACAACCACGGGGCGACCAAGATGGCGCAGCTCGCCGGCCAGGGGGTGACGCCACCGTGGCGGGTGGCCTACAGCGACTCACTGTCGGATCTGCCCATCCTCGACGCCGCCGAGCAGCCAGTGCTGGTCAACGCGACAACGCGTCAGGTCGCCCGGGCGCGGCGGCTCCTCGGCGCCCGGCTGACGACTGTCACCTGGTTGGGTGGCCAGGGCCCGGGGCACCCACCTCACACCGCTGGAGACGACCGCCGATGAGAGGCCGCTACGACAACCTGACCCGCACCCGTGCTCTCGACCCGGAGCGCGACCACCTGGCCATCTACCAGACGATGCTGCGCTACGAGTTTCCGTGGGACATGAAGCTCGGGCTCAACCTCGCCTTCAACCGGTCGTTCTCCATCCCGGCCATCGCGGCCGTGCACACCGCCACCGGGGAGCTGACCGAACGCACCCAGAAGCGCATCGACGACACCGGTCTGCTGATGTACGAGATGGTGCTCAACGGCTTCGACCAGCCGCGGGGCCGCGAGGCGTTGCGGCGCGTCAACCAGATCCACCGCCCGTACGACATCAGCAACGACGACTTCCGCTACGTCCTCGGCTGCCTGGTCGTGATCCCCACCCGGTGGTTGCAGGAGTACGGCTGGCGCCCACCCTGCTGCCACGAACGTCACGCCACGTACCTGTTCTACCGGCAACTCGGTCGACGGATGGGCATCACCGACATCCCGGGGTCGTACGGCGAGTTCGAGACCTGGTTCGACGCGTACGACGCAGCTCACCTGCAACCGAACGACGACGCGGCGGCCATCGAACGCGCCACCCGCATGCTGATGCTCAACCGGATCCCCCGGACGCTCGCCCCACTGGGAAACGCGCTGGTCAGCGCCCTTTATGACGCGCCGCTGCGGCGCGCGACACGGGTCGACACGCCGACCTGGCCGGTCCGGGCGGGTGTGCACCTCGCCCTGCGGACGCGCTCGCTGTCGCAGCGGTGGTTCGGGGCACCACCGGCGACCGCATTGTTCGCCGACGGGATCAGAACCAAGAGCTACCCCGACGGGTACGAGATCAGCCGGCTCGGCCCCCACCAGGACCGCGTGCGCGAGTAGCACGTCGTAGTGCCGGCGTCGGTGGCCGAGCAGCACTCCAGCCTCATCCCGCGACCGTATTCGGGTCAGCCGTAGGCGACTCCGCAGGCCGAGAGTTGTCCGACGTTGTTTGTCCGACCCCCAATGACCTTCCGGCCAACCAGCCGGCACCCCACGGTGGTCGTGGCACGAACCCAGTGCCCTCGCCCTACGAAAAACCGAGGGAGTTCTCATGAAGCGACGGTTCGCACGAGCATGTCTGGCGGTGGTGGCAGCGACGACGCTGTCAGTCACCGCCGGCGCCACGGCCGCGTACGCGGACCAGGGCTGGATCGGCAAGTGCTACCCGCACGCCTACGGCGGCTGGTGTGACGGCAACGGCCCGGACTGGACGTACGAGGGGTACGTCCGGTGCGCCGCCCAGTCCAGCGGCAGCAAGGACGAGGTCGGCGTGCGCCGCTGGGCCGGCGACCGTCGGGGCTCGACCGCCAAGTGCCAGCTGGGCACCTCGTACAAGTCCGGTGGCGTCAAGATCTTTCTCCGCGGCGAATTCAAGGACGCATACCCGGGCTAAACCCTGCAACGGAAGGAGTCCCTATGGGGACCCGAAAGAGAATGCTTCGTGGCCTGCTCGCCGTGGCTGTCGCGGCGATGTTCGGCTTCGCCGCGCAACCGGCGGCACCTGCTGCGGCGGCTGCCCCGAGGGCCAACTGCTACCTGACTGGCGACCAGCAGTTCGCGCAGTTCAGGGCACAGGTCAAGGCCTTCGAGAAGGAGGGCAGGCTGAGCCGCGACGTGGCCGCCGCAGTGACGTGCGACCCGCGCACCGCCCCGCAGTACTACACCTACGAGGTCAAGGTCGATCAGGTCGTGGCGCCAATGTGGCTGTCGGGCTGCAAGCAGAGCTCCAAGTGGACCATCACCTGGAGCCTGGGCGGCGAACTCGGCGGGCACAGCCAGAACCTGAACTTCTGCTGGAGCCAGGCCACCCACAAGGTGTCCGACTGGAACGGCATCTGCAGCGGCTACACCACCGGATGGGGCACGACGAACGGGTGGCGGTGGGAGGGCTGTAGCCGCGACACCTTCAACCCCTACACGATGGACGGCTACTACCCGGCCGGCATCCACCATTCGACACAGGGTCACTGGTCGAACCTGGTGCCGTGGACCACCGACACGTACCTCAACCTTGATATCTGGGGTCACTGGGACGGGACCTGCGACACCAAGTACAACTCCACCATCCGAAACTACTGCTGAGGCGTGGGTGGTGCCCCGGTGTCGGGGCACCACCCACGCGGTGCAGCGTGCGACGACGGGTCACATGACGGCCGACAGGGCGACGACGGCCGGTCGGCAGGAGTGCTCCCGGTCCGCCGACCGCCCGTTGAGGACAGTCGGCGGACCGGCTCTCAGCGGACGTCTGTGGTGGTCCAGCGTGGGGAGGCGTTGGTGACCGGGACGGTGTCGCCGACCAGCGTGGTCAGCGCCTGGGCGTCCCGCCGCGCACTGGTGCCGACCCACAGCTCGACGTCGCCAGGCTCCACCACCCGGGTGAACGTGCGGTCGGAGAAGGCCAGACGGGTGGTGGGCACCGTCAGCTCGACAGTGACGGACTGGCCCGGTTCCAGATGGACCCGCCGGTAGCCGAGCAGCTGCGCCACCGGCCGGGTCACCGAGGCGACCACATCGCGACCGTAGAGCTGGACCACGTCGTCGCCAGCGACCGCGCCGGTGTTCGTCACCCGCACGGTCACCTCCACCGCCCCGCTGGTGGGCGTCGTGCTGGGCACGGTGAGCTCGCTGTACGCGAATGTCGTGTAGGACAGGCCGTGGCCGAACGGCGCCACGGGCGTCGCCGGCAGGTTGGTCACCTCGTTGCCCGTACCGAGGGTGGGGTGCAGGTAGGAGTACGGCTGCGCGCCGGCCGACCGGGGCAGGCTGACCGGCAGCCGGCCCGACGGGTTGACCCGCCCGGAGAGCACCCCCGCGATCGCCCCGGCGCCCTCCTCGCCCGGGAAGAACGCCTGCACCACCGCCGCGCAGCGCGCGAGCGCCCAGCCGACCGCGTACGGCCGGCCGGTGACCAGCACGAGGACGACCGGTGTGCCGGTTGCCAACACCGCCTCGACCAGTTGGCGCTGGACGCCGGGCAGCTCCAGGTCCTCCCGGTCGCAGCCCTCGCCGACCGTGCCGCGTCCGAAGAGGCCGGCGTGGTCGCCGACGACCAGGACGGCCACGTCAGCGCCGGAGGCTGTGGCGACGGCCTCGTCGAAGCCGGACCGGTCGTCGTCGTCCACGTCGCAGCCACGTGCCCAGGTGACGAGATCGCCGCCGAACTCGGCCCGCACGGCGTCGAGCACGGTCGGCACGTCGATGCCGGTCTCCACGCCGGGGTGCTGGACGAGGACGTGGTTGAGGAATGAGTAGCACCCGAAGAGCGCGCTCTGCCGGTCGGCGTTCGGGCCGATGAGGGCCACCCGTCGCCCCGCGGGCAGCGGCAGCGCGTCCCGGTTGGCTACCAGCACGATCGATTCCTCGGCGAGCCGACGGGCGATCGACCGGTGCTCGGGCGAGTCGAGATCGATCGTCTGGGGCGGCTCGTCGTCGAAGGTCGCGTCGAGCAGACCCAGGTCCCGCTTCTGGCGCAGCACCCGCAGCACCGCGCGGTCGATCAGCGCCTCGTCGAGCTTGCCCGCCCGCACCGACTCCCCCAGCGTCAGGTAGGCGTCGCCGGTGGGCAGTTCGACGTCGAGACCGGCGGTCAACGCCTGCCCGGCCGCGTCGGCGTGATCGCTCGCCACGTGGTGCAGCAGGTTCAGGAACGCGACCCCGTAGTAGTCGGCCACCACAGTGCCGTCGAAGCCCCACTGGTCGCGCAGGATGCCGGTCAGCATCGTCGGGTCGGCGGCGACCGGCACCCCGTCGATCTCGGTGTACGAGTGCATGACGCTGCGCGCGTCGCCGTCGAGGATCGCCATCTCGAACGGGGGCAGCAGCACGTCGGCCAGTTCCCGGCGGCCGATGTGCACCGGGGCGAAGTTGCGCCCGGCGCGCGAGGCGGAGTAGCCGGCGAAGTGCTTGAGGGTGGCGTGCACCCCCTGCGACTGCAGGCCGCGCACGTACGAGGTGCCGATGGTGCCGACCAGGTACGGGTCTTCGGCGACGCACTCGTCGACCCGACCCCAGCGGGGGTCACGGATCACGTCGAGCACCGGAGAGAGCCCCTGGTGCACGCCCAGGGCCCGCATCGAGGCGCCGATCGCCGCGGCCATCTCGGTGACCAGTTCGGGGTTGAACGCGGCACCCCAGGCCAGCGGGGTGGGGAACGTGGCCGCCTTCCACGCGGACAGTCCGGTGAGGCACTCCTCGTGCACGATCGCCGGGATGCCGAGCCGGGTGCCGGTGACCAGGTCCCGTTGGAACTTCCACAACCAGGACGCGCGTTGCGCAGCGTCCAGCGGGCGGGTCCCGTAGGCGCGGGTGAGGTGGCCGAGCCCGTGCCGGGAGAAGTCCTCGAGCTTGGAGGAGTCGCCGAACTCGCCCTGCAACGGTGCGACCGCCTCGCCGTCCTCCTTCTCCCAGAAGCCGACGAGCTGGGCGATCTTCTCCTCGATCGTCATCCGGCCGAGGAGTTCGCGTACGCGGGCCTCGCCGTCGTGCCCGTCCGGTCGTCCGTGCTCCGGACCGGCCTGGGCCGGCACCGGCCCGTCCACCACCGCGTGGACCTCAGTCATGCTGTGCCTTCCTGTGGTTGTGCTCGTACCGCTGCCGCTCAGCCCTTGACCGCACCCTGCAGGCCACCGACGATCTGCTTCTCCGCGAGCGTGAAGAAGAGCAGCGCCGGCAGCATTGCCAGCGAGGTGAAGGCGAGTACGCCTGCCGTGTCGGTCGTGTACTGGCTGGAGAAGTTCTGCACGCCCAGCGGCAGGGTGTGCAGGTTGACGTCGCTGAGTACGAGCAGCGGCAGCAGGAACGAGTTCCAGCTCGCCACGAACGCCAGGACGCCAACGGTGACGAGCGCGGGCCGCGACAGCGGCATCGCGACGCGCCAGAGGAAGCCGAGCCGACTCGCACCATCGATGGCGGCGGCGTCCTCCAACTCTCGCGGAATGGCGGAGAGGAAGGGACGCAGGATCACGATCGTCAGCGGCAGTGAGAAGGCGACCTGCGGCAGGATCACCGCGTAGTACGAGTTGATCAGGTTCAGGTCGCGCAGCATGAGGTAGAGCGGCAGGATCGCCGCCCCGGCCGGAAACAGCAGGCCGAGGGTGAAGAAGGTGTAGAGCCCTTCTCGCCCGCGGAACCGGTAGCGGGCCAGCACGAACGCGGCGGCCAGGCCGAGCACGACGACGGCGAGCGTGGTGCCGAGGGCGATGACCGCGCTGTTGAACGCCTGTTGCCAGAAGTTGCTCTGGGTCAGCACCCGGGAGTAGTTGTCCCAGACGAACGGGTCGGGCAGGCCGGCCGGGTCGGCGACGATCTGCGGGGTGGTGCGGAAACCGCCGATGACCACGTAGATGACCGGGGCGATCGACACCGCCGCGATCGCGAGGGCGAGCGCGTAGGTGAGCGGCGTGCCCCAGGAGACCTGGCGGCGTCCGGTGGACGGGGGGAGAACCGAGTTCACGGCCATCGTCACTTCGCCCTTCCGGTGATGGCGCCCTCGATGTCGCGGCGGAGCAGGAACCGCTGGAACAGCAGCGCCGCCACGAAGGAGATGACGAAGAGGATTACCGCCACGGCGTTGCCGTAGCCCCAGAGCCGGGCGAAGAACCCGTTGTCCACCATGTATGTCGCCATCGTGGCCGACGCGCCGAGGGACCGCACCGCGGGCACCGAGGTCACCCAGATCATGTCGAAGATCTGCAGTGAGCCGATCATGGACAGGAACATCCAGATCCGGATCGTCGGGCCGAGCAGCGGAATCGTGACGTGCCGTTGGATCTGCCACCAGCTCGCGCCGTCGATGGCGGCGGCCTCGGTCAGCTCGTCGGGCACATTGGACAGCCCGGCGAGGAGCAGGATGATGGCGAAGCCGACGTATTTCCAGGTGAGAACGGCCAACAGGGTCCAGATGACCACGTCCAGGTCCGCCAGCCAGGCCTGCACCAGGCCGCCCATTCCCAGGGACCGCAGCAGCGCGTCGACAGTGCCGTCGCCGGTGAGGAGCAACTTCCACATGATGCCGACCGTGACCTCGGCCAGCACGTACGGCACGAACACCAGGAGGCGGAACACGGCCCGCCCACGGAAGCGACGGTTGAGCAGCAGGGCGACGCCCAGGGCGATCGGCCCCTGGATCAGCAGCGACCCGAACACGATGATGGCGTTGTTGCGCAACGCGTCGAGGAAGATCGGATCCTGGAAGGCGAGGGTGTAGTTCCGCAGACCGACGAACTCGGTGGGCGGCCCGACCCCGCGCCACCGGAACAGGCTGTAGTAGACGGCGAAGCCCATCGGCACCAGCACGAACATCACGTAGATGGCGACGGCCGGCGCGGTCAGCCCGATGATCTCGTACCACTTGCGGCGGTTGTCGGCTCGGCGGGCGGAATCGCGCTCGGCCCGGCGGGGGCCCGCCGGCGACGCGGAAGCGCCGCCGGCGGGCATTTGGATCTGGTTGGCGGAGGTCACTTGCTTGCGGCCGCCTTCATTGCCGAGACGACCTTCTCAGGCGTCCCGCTGCCGGCGAAGATGGTGACGATCCCGTCGTTCATCGCGTTACCGATGGTGCTGCCGTAAGCCGTGTCCAGCCAGAGCTGGACGTAGCTCGCCCCGGAGGTGGCCTCCAGGATGGACTTCAGCGCGGGGTCCTTGACGGCGTCCGCCGCACCCTTGGCCACAGGCAGGCCGGTGCCGGTCTCGGCGTAGCCCTTCTGCACCTCGGGGCTCACGATGTACTTGAGGAACTCGACGCACTCGGACGGGGCGTTCTTGGAGCAGGAGAACCCGTCACCACCGCCGAGGGCCGCCTTCGGGTCACCCGGGGAACCGCTGATCGCCGGCACCGGGAACCAGCCGAGGAACGACGCGAGCTTCGTCTTGTCCGTGGCGACGGTGTCCAGCGTGCCGCGGTTCCAGTCACCCATGAGCTCCATCGCGGCCTTGCCGTTGGCGAGCATGCCGTTGGCGCTGGTCGGATCGTTCTGGCCCGGCGTGGCGATGAAGTTGGGCTGGAACGGCTTGGTGTCGATGAACGCCTTCAGGTCCTGACCGGCCTTCACGAAGCACGGATCGTCGAAGGTCTTCTCCGCGGACGCCTTCTTGAGGGTGTCGACCGAGCAGGCGCGCAGCGCCATGTTGTACCACCAGTGCGCGGCCGGCCACTTGTCACCGGCACCCACGGCGATCGGAATGACGTTGATCGCCTTGAGCTTGGTGACCGCGGCGTTGAGCTCCTCGAAGGTGGTCGGCGGAGCCGCGATGCCCGCTCGCGCGAACATCTCCTTGTTGTACCAGATGCCCTCGATACCCATCCGGAACGGCAGGCCGTACTGCTTGCCCTTCACCTGCCAGATCTCCGCGGCACTGCCGATGTCGCCGACCTCGGTCTTGGTCTGGTCGGTGATCTCCTTGAGGTAGTCGGCCTCCACCTGCTCGGCCATCTCGCCGCCGCCCCAGGCCTGGAAGATGTCCGGCGGGTCGCTGCTCAGCAGCGCGGCGGGGAGCCGGGTGCGCTGGAGCTGGTTCGTCTCGATCGCCTCGATCTCGATCTTGACAGTGGGGTGGAGGGCGGAGAAGTCCTTGGCGACCTTCTCCCAGTAGGTCTTGCCGGGCCCGTCCTGGGAGGCGTTGTGCCACCAGGTCAGGGTCACCGGGTCCTTGTACAGCTCGTTCTGAGGGGCCGCCTCTTCGCCGCCGCCGCCACAGCCGGCGGTAACGAGAACACTTGTCATCAACAGTGCCAGGACGGCACTTGCACGCCGCTTCGTTGCCATAGATGTCTCCTCGACTACTCAGTCGCGGTACTCGGCCTGCGGCGAAGTTTTACAGTCATGTAACTTGATGTCAATCGGTATCGATAACGTTTTCGAGTCGGTGACACCGCACCGGCGGCAGGGCCCTATCATCATCGACGTGGTGTTTCAGCAGCGCGTCAAGATGTCGGATGTGGCACGTACTGCCGGCGTCTCGGTCGCGACCGTGTCGAAGGTCGTCAACGGCCGCTACGGCGTGGCCCAGGCAACCGTGGAGCGAGTCCAGCAGGTCATCCACGAGCTCGGCTACGAGGCGAGCCTGGGGGCGCAGAGCCTGCGCAGCCACCGCACCAACGTGCTCGGCATCCTGGTCGCCGAGTTCGAGCCGTTCTCGACCGAGCTGCTCAAGGGGGCGTCGCAGGAGGTCGCCGGGAGCGGATACCAGCTACTGGCCTACTCCAGCGGTGACGGCGAGGGCGCCGCCGTGGGCTGGGAGCGTCGCTCGCTCGCCCGACTCTCCGGCACACTCATCGACGGTGCCGTGATCGTCACGCCGACAGTGGTCGAGACCGAAAACAGCTTCCACGTCGTGGCCGTCGACCCCCACACCGGCCCGTCCGACCTGCCCACCGTCGACTCGGACAACTTCGCCGGCGCCGTACTGGCGACCAACTACCTGCTGTCCCTCGGCCACACGCGCATCGGGCACATCAGTGGACGCACCGACCTGAAGTCCGCCCAGCTGCGTGAGGCCGGCTTCCGCAGTGCGATGGCCGAAGCTGGCGTGCCGGTGGACGAGCGGCTCGTCCGCGTCGGCGGGTTCCGGATCGAGAGCGCCGCCGGCACAGCCGCGGAGCTGCTCGCCCTCAGCGACCGACCGAGCGCGATCTTCGCGGGTAACGACCTCTCCGCGATCTCCACGATGACCGTGGCCCGCGACATGGGTCTGTCGGTGCCCGACGACCTGTCGGTGATCGGCTTCGACAACGTCCCGGAGTCGGCGCTGGTCAACCCGCCGCTGACGACCATCATGCAGCCCCTGCAACGAATGGGCGCCGAGGCGTTGCGCCTCCTCGTCGACCTGATCGCCGGCGTCGACCGCGACACCCACATCCGGCTCCCCACCGAGCTGGTCATCCGCTCCTCCTGCCGCCCGCTGCGCTGACCGTGCGGCTGGCGGGGTCGGCGCAGGCTCCCGGCCCTCGCCGCGCCACGTGGGGGAACGCGACAGGGTGGCGGAACGTGAATCTCACCTAAGCCGACAATTTCTCCCCTAAGTTCGGGGCGCAGGACGCCGCC
Organism: Micromonospora sp. NPDC005205; assembly: GCF_040608275.1. Classification (NCBI taxonomy): domain Bacteria; kingdom Bacillati; phylum Actinomycetota; class Actinomycetes; order Micromonosporales; family Micromonosporaceae; genus Micromonospora; species Micromonospora sp. NPDC005205. Next base: position 131,641 of record NZ_JBEXHV010000013.1, on the reverse strand, counting down.
GAACCGGGGAGAGATGTGGACAGCTATCCGGCGATCGAGGATCACGGGCTCATCGGCGACCTGCAGACCGCCGCGCTGGTGACGTGCGACGGGACCGTCGACTGGTTCTGCGCGCCGCGGTTCGACTCACCGAGTATCTTCGCCGCCCTGCTCGACAAGGAAAAGGGCGGCTACTTCCAGATCGCGCCGCACGACGTGCGGTACGTGACCAAACAGCTCTACCTTCCCGGCACACCCATCCTGATCACCCGGTTCATCAGCGCCGACGGGGTGGCCGAGGTCATGGACTTCATGCCGGTCACCGGCGAGCGGGCCACCGACGCGCATCGGCTGGTCCGGACCGTCACCATGGTCCGCGGCAGCATGCGCTTCCGGGTGGAGTGCCGCCCACGGTTCGACTACGCCCGGGAAGAGCATCAGCTTGAGCGCCACCACAACGGTTACGTCTTCCGAAGCCGGTCGGCGGCGTTGACGTTCCACCCGGTCGACCCGGTTCGGCGGTTGATCTCCGAACAGGGTGACGTCCACCTTGAGGGTGGCGACCTGGTCGCGTACGGCACGCTGAACGAGGGCGACACCGGCGGGGTGGTCCTGGAGACGGGTGGGGCCGAACCGCGCATCTTCGCGCCGGAAGAGATCCAGGGCATGTTCGAGTGGACCCGGGACTACTGGCGGCGCTGGCTCGAACGTTCCCGCTACACCGGCCGCTGGCGGGAGATGGTCGAGCGCTCGGCCATCACGCTCAAACTCATGACGTACGCGCCGACCGGCGCGATGATCGCCGCGCCCACCACCGCGCTGCCCGAGCTGGTCGGCGGCACCCGCAACTGGGATTACCGCTACACCTGGGTACGCGACACGTCGTTCTCCGTGCACGCGCTGCTCGGCCTCGGCTTCACCGAGGAGGTCAGCCGGTACATGAACTGGCTGGACGAGCGGATCCGCGAGGCCGGCGACCACCAGGACCCGTTGAAGATCATGTACCGGGTGGACGGCTCCTCCGACCTGCACGAGGAGGTGCTGGACCATCTGGAGGGCTACCGAGGCTCCCGGCCGGTACGGATCGGCAACGGCGCTGCCGACCAGCTCCAGCTCGACATCCACGGCGAGGCCCTCTACGCCATGCACCTCGCCGACGAGCAGGGCATCCGCGTCTCGCACCAGGTGTGGAAGAGCACCGTCCGACTGGTCGACTGGCTCTGCCACAACTGGGACCAACCCGACGCCGGCATCTGGGAGAGCCGCCACCACCCCCGCAACTACACCTTCGGTCGGGTGATGTCCTGGGTCGCGCTGGACCGGGCCATCCGGCTGGCCACCCGCACCGGTCGCCCCGGGGACATGGCCTGCTGGACCGACCAGCGCAACCGCATCTACAACCAGGTCATGGAGCGCGGATACGACCGGGCCCGCGGCACCTTCGTGCAGGCGTACGACGAGAACGTCCTGGACGCGGCACTGCTCGCCATGCCGGCGGTGGGTTTCGTCACGCCGAGCGACCCGCTGTGGCAGTCCACCCTGCTGGCGATCGAGCGTGAACTGGTCTCCGACAGCCTGGTCCACCGGTACGACCCGGTCCACTCCCCCGACGGCCTCCCGGGCCACGAGGGCACCTTCAACATGTGCACCTTCTGGTACGTCGAGGCGCTGGCCCGTTCCGGCCGCCTCGACGACGCCCGACTCACGTTCGAGAAGATGTTCACCTTCAGCAACCACCTCGGCCTCTACGCCGAGGAGATCGCCGCGACCGGGGAGCAGATCGGCAACTATCCCCAGGCGTTCAGCCACCTCTCACTGATCAACTCAGCGCTGACACTCAACGACCTGCTCGACAACGAGGCCGACGCCCGCCGCAGGCGGTAGCGCAGCATGTTCCGCCACCCCAGCGGAGCCAGCCGCGGGAAGGACTTGACGCACCCGAGTCCATCGCGCATCGTCGATATACATCGACCATCTCGAATGTATAGACGCGGGGAGAACCGATGAAGGCCTTCGTCACCACCGTCTCGGTTGCGGCACTGCTGCTCCTGGCCACCGGCGGCGCATCCCACGGCCAGCCAGCTGCCGACCCGCCCTGCACCGGGCAGATCCACCCGAACCCGGGGTTCGAGCGCGGCACCACCGGCTGGACGGCCGGCCCCCGCATCGTCGTGTTCGGCGACGCGACCCGACCGGCACACACCGGCAGCGCCTACGCCGCCTTCGCCGGGCTGGACGTGACGCGTACCGACCTGCTGCGCACCACCGTCACAGTGCCGGCCAACTGCAACTTGACGGTCAGCTTCTGGGTGCGGACCACCACCACGGAGACCAGCCGCGGCGACTACCTGAACGTCGGACTGGCGGTCACCGGGATACCCCCGAAGACGAGGTTCTCGCTGGCCTTCGACGGCGGAGCGCAGTGGCGGCAGTACGTGATGTCGAGCGGAACCGCCACGACCGAACGCACCGCGACGGCCAGCTTCCTCGCCAGCGAGACGGCCGGCAACGGGGCCACCGCCTTCGACGTCGACGACGTGTCCTTCAGCTTGAGCTGACCTGCGCGGGACGACCCTCGGCGCCGCGGTGACCGTCCTCGGGCCGCGGCGACCTCCGCCGACGTCTGCCGCAGGTCGGCTCAGTGGGGTTGAGCGGGCCATGTCACCACTCGGAATGCATCCGCAGAACAGATGGAGCCTCGACTGTCAATACGATAAATGGAATTGGTGAGGCCACGAACGGCCCCGGAACTGCAAGGCATTGAGATTCCGATCTCTGCTGGCTGATTGCCTGGTCGGTGAGGGAAACGGACTCTATGCTTGCCGCCGAATGCGCTGCGGCTCATCCGGGCCGAGGGTTACCCCGATCCAAGGATTTGTGAATGCACCGGAAGTCTGCCCTGAGCATCGGCACCGCTGGCGTCGCCGAATCAGCACCTGGCGGCCAACTGCCGGCCTCCACCGCGGAGGGTGCCGCGCGACGATCCGCGGTCGCCGAGGAACAGGCATTTCTGGATTTGGCCACGGCCCGGCGCGACAGGCTGGTCGATCACCTACAGGTCGAGCTTTCGGCAGAGGCCCTGGACGCGTTGGAGCTGGCCCGGCAGCGCATGCTGCGCAAGCAGTACGACGAGCTACGGCGAGCAGAGGAAGGGCTGGTCTTCGGCCGCCTCGACGGCCTTGACGGCACTGTGCGCCACGTGGGCCGCGTAGGTCTTCGCGACGACGACGACGGCACTGAGCCACTGCTGGTGGACTGGCGCGCTCCCGCAGCTCGGCCGTTCTACACCGCGACGGCTGTCGACCCACAGGGTCAGGCACGGCGCCGGCACATCCGTACGACAGGATCGGCCGTCGTCGGCGTGGACGACGAACCCCTCGACGGAAGTACGACTGCGGAACTCGTCGGCGAAGGCGCCCTACTGGCCGCTCTCGACCAGCGGCGCACCGGCCGCATGTCGACGGCGATCTCCACCCTGCAACGCGAACAGGACGACATCATCCGGGCTGAGGCGACCGGCCCACTGATCGTCCAGGGCGGTCCCGGCACGGGCAAGACCGTGGTTGCCCTGCACCGCGTCGCGTACCTGCTGTTCACCCACCGGAAGATGGCCGACCAGGCGGTCCTGGTCCTGGGTCCCTCACCGCGGTTCCTCCAGTACATCGCCCAGGTGCTGCCCGCGCTCGGTGAGACCGCCATCGTCTCGGCGACCTGCGACACCCTGCTGGCCGACATCCACGTGGGCCGCGACGAGAGCCGGCATCTCGCCGAGATCAAGGGCCGCGCCCTCTGGCAGCCAACGCTCGAAAGCTACGTCGCGTCGCTGCTCCCCCGTCCACGCGAGCTGAAGCTGCGCTGGGAGGGCGAGTTCTACGTCATTCCGGCCGCGACCGTGGCGCAGGCGCTCGCCTCGGCGGTGCAGGGGCGTCCGTACCACCGGGCCCGCGCGGCGTTCGCCGAGCAGTTGCACCACCGTCTGGCCGATGTCGTCGCCGAACAGCGCGAGACGCTGATGGCGGAGATGGAGGAAGGCTTCGAGGACATCCTCGCCCGCGTCGACAAGGGCATGGCGCATGACCGCTCCTCCACCGAGGCGTCCACCGGCAGCGACATCAACGGGTTGCTCTCCGAGGAGGAGGTCGAAGAGCTTCGCTGTCGTATCGCCGAGAACACCACCATCGCCCGGTTCATCGAGGCATGGTGGCCCACCCTCGATCCCGAAACCCTGCTGGGTGGCCTCCTAACCGACCGCACCCTGCTGGCCCGGTTCGCCCCGCAGCTGTCCCCCGAGGAGATCACGGCCGTCGCGGCCGAGCCCACCCCCTGGGCATCAAGCGACATCCCTCTTCTCGACGCCCTCGCCGACCTGCTCGGCGACGTCGACACCCCGCAACCACAGGGCGAGTTCCTCGCCGAACGTGCTCGCCGCCAGCGCGGCTGGGTGTACGGCCATGTCGTCATCGACGAGGCGCAGGAACTGTCCGAGATGCAGTGGCAGATGGTTCTCCGCCGTTGTCCCAGTCGCTCCATCACCGCCGTCGGCGACATCGACCAGGCCGAGGCAGCCCACCGGCACACCAGTTGGGCACAAGCGGTACGGGCTGCCTTCGGAGACCGCTGGACCGCCGCGGAACTGAGCATCTGCTACCGGACCCCGCGCGAGGTCATGGACCTCACCGAACCGGTCTTGAAGAAGGCTGGCAGCCACAACATTCCGCCACGAGCGGTGCGCTCCTCCGGCATCGCCCCCTGGGAGCGGACGATCACACCGGCTGAGCTTGCCGGCTCCGCCGTGGACGCAGTGCGACAGTTGCAGCAACGGTGGCACGGCGGCACGGTCGGCGTCATCGCCCCCGCGGAGCGCATCGCCACACTCCAAGCCGTGCTGAGTGATGTGCCAGTGCTCACCGCGACCCAGTCCAAGGGACTGGAATGGGACGCGACACTCCTCATCGACCCTCAGGGCATCGCCGCCGAACCGCGCGGTTGGAACGGCCTCTACGTCGCGCTCACCCGATGCACCCAGGAACTCGGACAGCTGACCCTCACTCAGCAGTCGCCGCGTCGTTCCGCTACGGAGGGCGTCTTCCCGATCCACTGCTGAGGCGCTGCCCGGTCGTGCGGGTCAGCCGCGTAGGCAGAAAGGATGGCCGGCCGGGTCGCGTAGGACGCGAAAGCGTTCCGGCGCGGGTTGTTGCTCTTCTTTGACGGCTCCGAGTTCGATCGCGCGCGCCTCGGCGTCATCGAGGTCATCGGGCTCGTCGACGGCCAGGTCGAAGTGGATCTGCTGTGATCGTTCGCCCGAGGGCCAGGTCGGTGGCCGGTAGCCGTCGACGCGAACGGCATCGAGGTGCAGCGGACCCGCCTTGACCGCACAGAAGTCCGGGGTCTGGACCGCGACCTCACCATCCAGCATCGCCGCCCAGAAGCGGGCCAGGTCGGCTGGGTCAGGGCATTCCAGGTTGATTGCAGCGATGTGAGCTACCGGCATGGATCCTCCAGTGGACGGGGTCGTTCGGGCCGACGGAGACCTACCCTCGCACCCAAAATGACGGTTCGCTCTTTTTTACGCCACGTCCGCGAGGATCCGGTCGGCACATTCGGACGCTGGTCGAGCCGAGCATCCACGGACCGGCGAGAGCCGGTCGCGTCACCCTCGTCTTAGCCCTTGATGATCGCCATCAACGCGGTGGTGAACGGCGCGGGGTCCAGGTCGCCGCGGATCGCCAGTTGCAGGCTGTAGCTGACGCTGAGGGCCACGAACGCTTCGGCGATCTGCCCGGCCTGCGGGCGTCGGGAGTCGGGCACCAACTCGGCGATCGCGGCCCGCATGGCAGCGAGCTGTCGTTGCACAACGGCTGCCAGCAGGGGCGATATCGCGGCTTCGGCATAGATCTGGGCGACCAGCCGGGCATGGTGGGTGTCCCGGGCCCGGGCCCGGACATGCTCAAGGAAACCTCCCACAGCCTCGGCGGTGAGCGCCCTCGGCAGCGCTTCGGTTCCTTGCTCGCAGACCGCGATGACGATCTCGTCCTTGCTCGTGAAGTACCGGTAGATGGCTCCGTTGGAGAGCCCGGACTCGGTGACGATGTCGGCCATCGACGTGTGGGCGAAGCCGTGACTGGCGAACCGAGCCCGGGCGGCGTCCACGATCTGCTGGCGGCGAGCGTCGAGATGAGCTTGACTGACCCTTGGCATAAAAGAGTGACCCCTCGCTTTATTTGCTACTGTCGGAAGCCTACCTCGTCGCACCGAACCTCAGGAGCTTCCATGCGCTACCAGACCTTTGGCCGTCTGACCGGACTGCGTGTTTCGGAGTACGCGCTCGGGACGGCGAACTTCAGCACGTCGAACACCGGCGCCGGGCCCGAGGCTTCACGACAGATCTTCGAGGCCTTCGTCACCGCCGGCGGCACCACGTTCGACAGCTCCAACCTGTACCAGGATGGACAGGCCGAAACCGTGCTCGGCGGGCTGCTCGGACCGCAGCGGGACAACTTTGTGATCATCACCAAGTACAGCGGGACCAGGCAAGCTCAGCCCCGCCCTGGCACGACCGGTAACAGCCGCAAGATCATGGTCCGGTCCCTCGAAGCGAGTCTGCGCCGCCTCGGCACCGACTACGTCGACGTCTTCATGCCGCACTTTCCCGACGGCGTCACGCCGATCGAGGAGATCCTGGCCGGGTTCGACGACCTGATCCGCTCCGGCAAGATCCTGCACGGCGCCCTGTCCAACTTCCCGGCCTGGCGGGTCGCCAGCGCCGCGGTCCGCGCCGACCTGCGCGGCCTGGCTCCCCTGGTCGGCATTCAAACGGAATACAGCCTGGCCGAACGATCCGCCGAGCGGGAGCTACTGCCGATGGCGCAGGCCCACGGTCTGGGCGTGGTCCTGTACTCCCCGCTGGCCGGCGGACTGCTCACTGGCAAGTATCGGCAGGGCGAACAAGGCAGGCTGACCGCCCGGGGCGACGCGATCGAGGGCAGCGCCCAGCGCACCGCCATCGTCGACGCCGTCCTGGCGATTGCCGAGGAACTCAACGTCAGCGCGGTCCAGGTGTCCCTGGCCTGGCTGCGTCGCCGGGCCGCACTGGCCCCCACGGCCCTGATCCCGATCGTCGGCCCGCGCACCGTGACCCACTTGGAGGAATACCTGAAGTCTCTCCAACTCGACCTTGGCGACCAGCACTACCGACACCTGGACGAGGTCAGCACGATCCCGCTGGGAACCCCACACGAGGACGTCACCGCCGCACTGAATCACGGCTTCGACGGTGACCGCGCACTGCTCGACCCTCCCCCCGTTCCCGTCATCTAGCGCTGCCGGTGTCCGCCGCCCATCAGTGATCATTGAGCGGTGACGACCCCTGCGGCGCCGCCGGCCGACTTCGGCGCGTTCTCATTGACCGTTCCGCCACTGTTCGCCGCGTTGGCTCCGGCGCGGAGCATCCTCATCGCCGGAGCGGGCGGGGGTTTCGACGTGTACGCGGGCCTGCCCCTGGCGTTAGCCCTGTGGCGCACCGGCGCGCAGGTACACCTGGCCAGCCTCTCTTTCTCGGAACTCGAGTTGATCGACCGAGACGCGTGGCTGGTTGAGCACGTCGCAGCGGTCAGGCCGGACACCTCCAGCGCCGACTGGTACTTCCCGGAACGAACGCTTGCCCGATGGCTTGCGGCTCAGCAACTGCCGTCGACGGTGTACGCATTTCCGCCGCTCGGTGTCCAGCCGCTGCGGACGGCGTACCGGCGCCCAGAAACCTGTCGCTCAGGCACCGCGTTGACGACGCCGGCAGTCAAGAGTGGCTCTGACCGCCTTCGGCACAGACCCTAGCGGGCCAGGCGGTCCAACAGCTCGCCGAGCAGCGCGTGTTCGCCAGGGGTGAGGTCGCCCGGGTCGTTGCCGACCAGCGCACGCAGCGTCAGTGCGGCGCTCGCACGAGTCTCGGGGGCTTCGGCGGGGGGCATGCGCAGGACTCCGGCCAGCGCGGCCTCGCGGACGCGTCCGGACAGCCCGAGATCCGGGTCCGGTTGGCTGATCAAGGTGAGCGTGATGCCGACGTTGGCGGCCAACACCTGTTCGGCGGCATCGGCCGCCGGCACCTTGAGCAGGCCCCGGGCGGCGGTTAACCGCTCGCGCAGCGCGGCGTGCGCGGGGGCGGTGACGGCGCACGGCTTTCCTGGCTGGGCGCGGCCGTAAAGCAGCCCGTAGAACGACGGGTGCTCCAGCCCGAACTGCACGTGCCTGTTCCAGCCCTCGCGCAGGTCGTCCAGCGGGTCGCCGGAGCTCTCGACCGCCGTGTACTGGGTGAAGCCGTGGCTTGCCACGGCGTCGATCAGGCCCTGCTTGCTGCCGAAGTGGTGGTACAGCGTCGGGGCCTGCACCCCGGCGCGATCGCACACCGCCCTCGTGGACACCGTGCCGCCGCTCTCCAGCAATTCCGCCGCGGCGAGCAGGAGTCGATCCCGTGCGTTCTGCATGCTTGCTACATTACCTCATGTAGCGCTACATTGCTTTCTATAGCGAGAGGAGAAGTCCATGAAGACCTGGTTCATCACTGGTGGGACTCCCGGAGGGTTCGGCCTGGTCTATGCCGAGGCCGCCCTGAAGCAGGGCGATCAGGTGGTGGTGACCGTGCGTCGGCCCTCTGAACTGCACGAGTGGGCTGAACAACACGGAGACCGTGTGCTGGTCCTCCAGCTCGACGTCACCGATGCCGACCAGGTGCGTGCGGCGGTCAGGACGGCCGAGGCGCGGTTCGGCGGGATCGACGTGCTCGTCAACAGCGCGGGCCGTGGCTGGTACGGCTCGATCGAGGGTGCCCCCGACGAGACGATCCGCCGCACGTTCGACCTCAACCTGTTCGCCGTGGTCGAGGTGGTGCGCGCGGTCCTGCCCGGTATGCGGGCACGAGGCGACGGATGGATCGTGAACATGTCGTCGGTGGCAGGCCTCGTCGGCGCACAGGGGTTCGGCTACTACGCGGCGGCGAAGTTCGCGATCGAGGGACTGTCGGAGACACTGCGCCAGGAAGTTGAGCCATTCGGTGTGCGGGTGCTCGTCGTGGAGCCGGGAGCGTTCCGCACCAAGGCCTTCACCTACTTCCAGAACGAGGACGTCAACGAGATCGTCGACGCCTACGTGCCGATGGTCGAGGGCGTCAAGGCGGCGTTCGTGGACCACAACGGCAAGCAGGCAGGAGACCCTGTCCGTGGAGTGCAGGCCGTGATCAGCGCGATGAACGCACCCGTTCCGCCGAAACGAATCGTGCTCGGCAACTCCGGCTACGACGTTGTTGTTGCGATGCACGAGACCGCACTCGCGGAGCTGCGCGCGAACGAGAAGCTCTCCCGCGGAGCGGACTTCTGAACCTTGGCCCTGGTCGGCACCTCAAGCTGAACACCGGTGTCGCAGGGACATACCAGCACGCGCCCGCGTCCTGGAACCCGAGAAATTGGAGAGCAGAAATGAGCGACATCACTCTACCCAAGGCCGTCGACACCTTCATCACGGCCACTAACGCACACGACGCGAATGCGCTGGCCGCGGTCTTCGGCGACGGGGCCGCCGTGCACGATGACGGGAAGACCTGGGCCGGCGAGGCCGAGATCCGCGAGTGGATCCAGGGGCACCTGATCAACCCCAAGGTCGTGCTCACGCCGACCTCGTTCGCGGACGACCGGCTGGTGGCCTCCGGGGACGGTGATTTCCCCGGCGGGCCGCTGTCATTCGCATTTGTGTTCGACATCAAGGACGACCAGGTCATCGACCTCGCGATCGAGCCCGTCTGATGCGTCACCGGCCGGGCTGCCCGAGGGCTGCTCCGGCCGGTGAACGCGACAGTGGAGCACGGCATCAAACGGCTCAAACGCCACCGTGCAGTCGCGACCAGGTTCGACGAACTCGCCGTTCGCTACGAAGCGACCGCCGTTAGCCTCGACGACTCTTGGACATCTGCATTGAGCGTGCGGTGGCGCGGGCGGCGGTGTCGATGAAGTCGGCGACCGGGCCGGGTTGCGAGACCGCCACAGCGTGGGAGGCGGCGACCTCAATCGTTGTGGAGCCCGCCCTGTCGGCCATGAAGCGCTGCAGGTCTGGCGGGATGGCCTGGTCCTGGGCGCTGATCAGGGTCCAGGAGGGGATCGTCTTCCAGGCGACCTTGGTCACGCTCTCCTCCTGGGCGTGCGCGGAGGCGGGCCGCTGCGTTGCCTCCATGAGTTCGGCGGTGCCGGAGTCGACGTCGGCGGCGAACGCCTCGTGAAACTTGTCCTGCACAATGTACTGATCCATGGTCATGCCGCCGTCGTCGTCGGGTACCGGGATCATCCTGATGCTCGAGGTGAGCTGACTGCCGGGGTGCTTGGTGAGCAACCCGAGCGCACTTTCGCCCACGTCCGGGCTCAAGCTGGCGACGTACACCAGGGCCTTGACGTTGGGGGCGTCAGCCGCCGCCTCGGTCATGACCGCCCCGCCGTAGGAATGGGCGGCAATCACGACCGGTCCGGGCAGGCTGTCGAGGAGGGCGCGAACATATGCGGCGTCCTTTTGCACACCACGCAGCGGGTTGGCGACGGCAATGACCGGATAGCCCCGATGTTTGAGGTTGGCAATCACGCCGTTCCAACTCGACGAGCCGGCGAATGCCCCGTGGATCAGCACGATCGTCGGCATTTCCTGGGCAGACATGTCAGAAGCAGCGCTCATCTGGAGGTCCTTTCGAGAGGCCTCGTCACCCGTTGCCAGCGATTGCCGGCCGGACCGACGAGTACGGTCGACGGAGCATTTCCCCCGGCACCGCGAATCAGCCCGCGCGATCCCTGCGCCGAAGGGGTTGCAGCATCCAGAATCCCGCACCGATCGGGCCGCTGTCAGCGAGAACGGAGAACGCCGAACGCCTGGCCGGTATGCGAACCGGACAGCGAGATGAGTTGACGGTCACCGTTCGCACGTTGGGCGAGCATTGGGTACCACGTCTCCACCGCCAACAAGGATAAGACCGAACGTTCTGTCGCTAAGATGGTTGGATGGCGAGCGACGAACCCACCAACCGACCCTCCGAGGCGCGCCTCAAGCTTCTCCGCACGGCGACCAGGATTTTCTACGCGGAGGGCATTCACGCCGTCGGCGTCGACCGGATCATCGCCGAGGCGAAGGTGACCAGGGCTACTTTCTACCGACACTTCCCCAGCAAGGATGATCTCATCCTGGCCTACCTGCGGGAGGTGCATCAGCTGGAGCGCGGCATGGTCGACGAGGCGCTCGCCGCCAACCGATCGCCGGTCGACCCGCTCCTGGCCATCGCCAATTCCATCGCTCAGAACATCCAGTCCCCCGGGTTCCGTGGGTGCGCGTTTTTGAACGCCGCGGCGGAATATCCCGACACGAACCATCCCGTGCACCAAGAACTCATGGCCCACCGGCAATGGTTCCTGGACACCATCACCACGCTCATGGCACAGGTCCACGAAGGAACGGCGGATCCCGCGGCGCGCCACTTCGTCATGCTCCGGGACGGTGCCATGGCGGCGGGATGCCTCGCCGACCCCACGAAGGTGTCCGAGACCTTCCTGCGCGGTGTCGAAGGACTCCTCAGGATCAACTCGGAGCTTCGGTCGGCGGAGTCGGCCCGATAGCCCCCGCACGACCTCGAGCTGGGCCACCCTCCGGTAGGAGGATGACCCAGCTCCTGTTGTGGTGCCACCACCGGTTGAGCGCGCGCCCTCGCCCGGCCGACCTCGTCTTCTTTTCGTCGCAACGGCCGACCGCCGCCGATGACGCGGACGGCCGTACGGCGCAGGTCAGCGGCCGTACGCCTCCAGCAGGCGTAGCCAGACCTCGCTCACGGTCGGGTACGCGGGCACGGCGTGCCACAGCCGCTCCAGAGGAACCTCACCGACGATGGCGATCGTCGCGGCGTGGATCAGTTCCGCGACGTCCGGGCCGACGAGGGTGAGGCCGACGATCACCCGCCGGTCCTCGTCCACGACCATCCGGGCGTGCCCCTGGTAGCCGTCGGCGTGCAGCGCGGCCCCGGCGACGGCGGCCAGGTCGTAGTCGACGACCCGGATCCGCAGTCCAGCGGCCTCGGCGGCGGCTGCGGTCAGCCCCACCGACGCGACCTCCGGGTCGGTGAAGACGACCTGCGGCACGGCCCGCTCGTCGGCGGTGGCGACGTGCCGACCCCACGGACGGTCGTCTGTCGCTTCGCCGGTGGCTCGCGCCACGATCACGTCGCCCACCGCGCGGGCCTGGTACTTGCCCTGGTGGGTCAGGAGAACACGCCGGTTGACGTCCCCCGCCGCGTACAGCCATCCGTCGCCGATCAACGCGCCGGCACCGTCGACCACCCGCAGGGTGTCGTCGACCGTGAGCCAGGCGCCCGGCTTCAGGCCGATCCGGTCGAGGCCCAGGTCGTGCGTGTTCGGCGTACGGCCGATCGCGACGAGGATCTCGTCGGCCTCGACCTGTCCGCCGTCGGTGAGCGTGATGTGCACCGTCCCGTCGCCGTCGCGGCTCACCGATCTGGCCTCGGCACCGAGTTGGACCGCCACGCCAGCTTCCCGCAGAGACTGCGTGACCCGCTCGCCGACGAACGGCTCCGCCGCAGTGAGCACCCCGTCGCGCGCAAGCACCGTCACCGCCGATCCGAGGCCGGCGTACGCGGTCGCCATCTCCGTGGCCATCACACCACCACCGATGATGGCGAGGCGGCCGGGAACCTCGCTCGCGGCGGCTGCCTCACGGCTGGTCCACGGTGCAGACTCGCGCAGACCGTCGATGTCCGGCACCAGCGCGCCACTTCCGGTCGCGACGACGACGGCGTGTCGGGCGGTGAGCGAGGTGGTGGCGCCGTCCGCGCCGGTCACCTCGACGACCCGGTCGGCGCCGATTCGTCCCTGGCCCCGATACAGCGCGATCCCCGCCGAATTCAGCCAGGACACCTGCCCGTCGTCCCTCCAGTGCGAGGCAAAGGCGTCCCGGCGACGCAGCACGGCCTCCGCGTCCAACTCGCCGGTCACCGCCTCGCGCGCGCCGGGCAGCTGACGAGCCGCCCGGAGCGCGGTCTGGCTGCGCAGCAGCGCCTTGGTCGGCATGCAGGCCCAGTACGAGCACTCGCCGCCCACCAGTTCCCGCTCGACGATCGCGGCGGTCAGGCCGCCCTGCACGACGCGGTCGGCGACGTTCTCCCCCACCGGCCCCGCGCCGATGACAATGACGTCGTACGCGGCCTTTTCCACGTCAGTTTCCCTTCGCGGTGCGGCCGAGGCGGATGGCCGCGATGAGGAAGAAGATGGCGCCGGGGATGGCGTAGCCGATCGCGTTGGTCAGCGCCGGGTTGTCCGCGGAGGCTGCCGCGAAGAACGATGCGCCGGCGATGACGGAGATGCCACCGCTGATGATCATCGGCCATTGGCCCCCCATCTTGCGGCGGGTGACGGCCACGATCAGCTGAACCAGTCCGGCCACGACCGCCCAGGCGCCCCAGACGCGCAGGACCGCTGGGATGCCGGACGCGCCGGCGATGCCCAGGCCCACCGCGGCGAGCAGGCTGATCGCGACGTTCACGTACAGCAGGGTGGGCGATCCGGTGGCCCGCGACGCGCGGACGTCGACGATGGCGGCGGCCACGTCGAAGAGCGGGTAGAGAACGAGCAGCGCGGCGGTGAGGGGGTTGAGGTGTTTGGCGAGGGGGAACGTCACGGCGGCCCAGACGATCGCGAAGGCGAAGCGACCGAAGTACAACCGCCGCAGGGCGGCGGCCGTCGTCGAGATGCCGGGAACGGCAACGGTGGTCATGGTCATCCTCTCGGAAATTTCCGGAGCGAAGGGACATCCAGCGGGGTGAGGGCCGCCGCCGGGGAGGGGAAGGGCGGTGCTACTCGACGTGGGAGAACAGCCCCGTGATCTCCACCTCAGCGCCCTGGAGCCCACCGAAGACGGCACCGGCAGCGGGCGTCGTGACTGCGGCAGAGGCGTCCTCGTAGCTGGCGAAATACAGGTCGAGCGTCCGATACGCGGGTGTGGGCGTGCCGTCCTCCTTCGGCCACACCTTGGCCGACTCGACCCGCTGAAGCTTCGGGAACGTCTCCGCGGCCCGGAGTACGTCGGCGTAGACCTTCTCGAACTCGTCGGGGTCGGCGGGGTTACCGATGACAAGGGTGATTTTGGTGGGCACGGCGCTCTCCTTCAGGCACAGCCGCTCACCTGGCGGGCGCCAGGTGGAACGAACGTTCTGTCTGTTGGAACCGTACCTACTCGGCCCACCACCGTCAAGACCGACCGTTCTATCTTGTGCTTGCTATGGCGTCCGCCACCAGCTGGGTCCGGTTCGACGGGAACGCGCGGTACGCCCAGCCGGGCGGTCACGTGATGAAACGGGCCATCGTGGCGAACGGGTGCCGCGTCACGCCTCGGAGTCGCGGTCTCCGGACGTCTCCCGTCCAATCGGCGAGGCGGGAACCTCCAGCGACTGGCCTCGCCAGCGCAGCGCTCCGAGTAGTGCGACCAGGGCGAGCACACAGGCCACCACGCTCAACCCGACCATCGGCGCCCGATGCGCCAGCACCGGCGCGGACACCAACAGGGCGCCCAAACCGATCACCTGGGGTCGGGAGACCTGACCGAAGACCTCGTACTCCAGCCGCAGGCGGGCCACGAGGAAGAGCATCGGTCCGCCCACCACGAACAGCAGCCAAGTGGGCCGCGGCTGTCCGAACGGATGATCGATCACCAACTCGTAGCCGACCGAGGTGACGAGCACGCCGAGCACGATGAACAGGTGCGTCCGTTCCGACGTGGCGCCCAGCCGGCCGGGCATACCGGCCCGGCCGAACGCCTCCGACAACAGCAGACCGGCACGGTAGAAGTAGATTCGCCAGAGCAACGCGCTGGTCGCGAACGTGACCGCGAAGGCGGCCGCCCGATTCCCGGAGTAGTCCGCGCCGCTGAAGACCACGCCGATAACCAGAATCGACTCACCGAGCGCGATGAGGAACATCTGCTGATAACGGTCCGCGAGATGAGTCCCCGCGATCCGCCACCGACCTATCTTCGAGACCCCGAGCCACGGCAGCGGCCAGCCCAGGACCCAGGCGAGGTAGTCGACAGCGAGGGCGACAACCCACAGCGGCAGGCGGAGGTGGTCCGGGCCCAACGCGCCGACCAGCCACAGCGGGGCGCTCGCCACGGCCCACACGACAAGCCGGAAGGGCACCAGCCGTCGCGGATGCCCGCGCAGCGCGCCCGCGACCACCAGTGGCCGCAGCACCATCACCATCAGGTACGCGACCGCGAACGGCACCGCTCGTTCCTCAAGGGCGCGGGGCAGCGTCACCGCCATGATCAGTCCGGCGAACATGGTGCCGATCACGACGGCCTGAATGACCGGCTGCTCCGGTTCGTACCGGCTGGTGATCCAGGCGGTGTGCGACCAGATCAACCAGAGCGCCAGAAACAGCAGCAGGGTACGCCCGAAGCCCGTGACGAGCGCCCAGCCAGTGTCATCGGCCAATCCGGCGAAACGTTGCGAGACCCGGGTGAGAGCCACCACGAAGGCCAGATCGAAGAAGAGCTCCAGGAACGTCGCCCGACCCGAACTCATCGGAGGGCGCAGCAGCTCGGCACCCCGCCCCGCCGCCATCGTCCGCCTCCGTCCGCCTCTCGCTACCAACGAGCCGACCGCCAGTGGAGTTGCGTAAACGCTCAGCCGGCGTCTGGCCTGGAATGACGGCGGCGGGTCCGGCGTGACGGTTACGGGCGGGCGTTGACCGGTCGGGGCGCGAACGCGGAGGGCAGGCCGAGTTCGGCCCGGGCAACCTCGATGAATAGGCGCTCGGCCTCCCACAGGGCGTCGAATCGTTCGGCGGGCAACGCCTCGGCGCCACTGCTGGCCCGTGCAGCCGCCAGGAGCCGGGCCTGGCGCACCAGCTCCGACGAGCGGCTCACCACCTCGACTGTGCCGGCCACCAGCCGAAGCGCGGTCTTGGTACTTCCCCCGCTCCGGACCTCGCGGGACGGCCCAGGCCGATCGGCACGCGCAGACATCAGTTGGATATCGATTGCAGTCACTGTACGGTGGGAACGCTCCCAGACCGTGTCCACCACCCACCTGCTCGAGGAGCTGAACATGTCACGACGACGTCGTCGCCCGGCCGCCATGCTGGCCGGGTTGCTCGCTCTGGCCCTGGCTGCGGCCCTGTCGCCACCGACGCCGATGGCCGGCACCGCCGCGGCCGGCCCATCCAAAACCCGTGCTGTGCCACTCACTGAGCTGACAGTGGTTTCCGAACGGGTGGCTTTCGGTCTGCAGCGTCCCATCGCGATCACCGGGTTGCCGGACGGCCGGATGCTGATCGCCGAGAAGAACGGCACTGTCCGCGCCTACCACCCCGACACCGGCCTGGCACCCGACCCGGTGATCGACCTGACCGCCCGGATCGACACGTCGGACAACGAGCGCGGCCTTCTCGGCATCACACCGGCGCCGAACTTCGCGCGGACCGGGATGCTCTACGTGGCCTACACGAGTCTGCCTGCCGGCGCGCTGACCCTGGCGCGAGTGCCCATCAACGCCCCCGATCGGGTGCAGGTGCTGCTCACCCAGGAGCACGCCGAGTACGGCAACCACAACGGCGGACAGGTGGCCTTCGGTCGCGACGGCTACCTCTACTGGTCCCTCGGCGACGGTGGCTACGCGAACGACCCCTACAAGAGCGGCCAGAACCTCGGCACCCTGCTCGGCAAGATACTGCGGATCGACGTCAACCGCAGCTGCGGGGCGAAGCCCTACTGCGTGCCCTACGACAACCCGTTCGTCCGCACGGCGGGCGCGCGGCCGGAAATCTGGGTCTACGGGCTGCGCAACCCGTGGAAGTTCTCCATCGACCCGGCCGACAACTCGCTGTGGATCGGTGACGTCGGCCAGGGTCTGATCGAGGAGATCAACCACATCCGCCCGTCCCAGCGTGGCGCGAACCTCGGCTGGTCCTGTCGAGAGGGCACGCCGGTCTTCGACGAGACGCAGTGCCGACCAGGCGTGCGGCTCACCGACCCGATCGTCGAGTACGACCACTACATGACCGAGAACTGCTCCATCATCGGCGGGCTGGTGTACCGGGGGTCCGTCACCCCGGAGGCGCGGGGCACCTACATCGCCAGCGACTACTGCTCGACCCGCGCTTTCGCAGTGCGTCCCAAGTCCGGCGGTGGCTACGAATCCGCTGAGATCGGCACCTTCCCCACCCAGCCGACGGCGTTCGGCGCCGACGTGAACGGCGAGCTGTACGTGCTCAGCGACCTCCCGGGATGGCTGAGCAAGGTGCGGTTCGAGCGGGTCCAGCCGACCCCCACCGGCGGGGCGACGATCCGCTGAACCTCGGGCCATGCCCGTGACACCCGCGCTACCTCTGGGGACGGCCGCGCTCGGCGGCCGTCCCCAGGCTCACTCCGACGCAGGCTCAGGCTCCGCCCTGGTGGTGTTGTCCGGCACCAGCTCAAGCAGACGGCGTGACCGGAGACCGCAGGCCGAGCCACTGCTCGGCGTCCCAGGCATGGAACCGCTCCACCTCGGTGAACCCCAGCCTTGCCGCAAGGCGCATCGAGCCGACGTTGGCGGTTTGGGTGGTGAGCACCACCGGCTCGCCGGGAAGGACGCCGCCGAGCCAGTCGAGTGCCGCCGCGCACGCCTCGGCGGCGTACCCGAATCCCCACGCCCGTGGCAGAAACAGGTAACCGAGGTCGACCTTCCCGATGGCAGCCGGGCGATGGCACGAGCCGCTCGGTCCTGATCGGAGCAGGCGGCCAAGCCACGGCTTGCAGGTCTGCCATGCGCGTCATCGGTCGAGGCTGTCACGCCTGAGTCATCGGAACCCCACCCAGCCAGCGCGAGTTGTCATTGTCGAACGGCACTCGCGGCGGCGCTGTCCGAGGGACACAGCCGGGCCTCTGCTGTAGGTAGCGTGCGGAAATGAGAAGGAGCGAGCGGATCGCGGACCAGCTGGACCGGCACTGGCACAGGAACCTGCGTCCTCGGCTGCACGGTCTCGCCGATGAGGAGTACTTCTGGGAGCCGGTGCCTGGCTGCTGGAGCATCCGCCCACGTGGCACGTCGGTCGCATCGATGCCGGCGGGTTCGGGGGCATGGACGATGGACTTCGCGTCCCCTGACCCGGTGCCGGCGCCGGTGACCACGATTGCCTGGCGGCTGGCGCACATCATCGTCTCCTGCCTGGGCTACCGGGTCGGATGGCACTTCGGCGGCCAGGACGTCGACTCCCAGACATTCGCCTACGCGGCAACCGCTGACGAGGCGCTGAAACAGCTCGACGAGATGTACGGGACATGGAACACCGGCGTCCGCGAGCTCTCGGACGCCGACCTGGAGAACCCGCCCACGGTCGGTCCCGAGCGGTTTCCCATGGAGGGCATCGTCCTGCACGTCAACAGGGAGCTCATCCATCACGGCGCCGAGATTTCCCTGCTGCGCGACCTCTACCGCTGGCAGGACGGGGCCGCTCGCGCATCCACCGGTAGATGACCGCACCGTTCGTGTGCTCACTCAACCGTCCTCACCAGGCAGCTGAACGACGGCACCCGATTTTACGGCGATGCTGACCGTCCGTTCGGCCTCTATCCGCCGCTGGCACCCGAGTGGGGCAGCACCAGCCCTGACGGTCTCATAGGCTCCGCGGGTTCCACTGATCAATCCCACGGAGGAAGCGGTAATGCCCAAGCAATCCGCCCGGCGCTGGCTTGCCGGGTTCGGCGTCGTAGGCGTGCTCCTCGCTGCCTCCGCCATCCCCGCCTTCGCCTCCCCTGCCGCCAAGGACCTCGATTTCTTCGCCAAGGATGTGGTTGTCGCCCCCGGCGGCCCTGCAAAAGGATCGAACCTCTTTGCCCGCACCCGCATTAGCACAATGGAGTGGGGCGAATACACCGTCAAGGTGGACCGGAGCAAGGTCGCCGGCTTCGCCGACGTGCGGAACGACGGCGATGCTAACTCCTGCACCGAGTCTGGTCCGATCCTCACCTGCAAGGTGGTGGCAGAGGAAAACGACTACTACACGTACATCACCATGGTCGACCTGGTCGTGCGGGCGAAGAGGAGCGCCACGCCCGACCAGCAGGGCGACATCACGTTCACCATCACCGACAGCGACGGCGGTTCGGCGACCTACCACTCGAGCGTCAGCATCGGTGAGGGCGTGGATCTCGCCGGCGTCGAGCAGGGGCTCGAGCTGAACGCCGCCCTCGGCGACACGCTCGACCTCCCGCTGACAGTGGCGAACCGCGGCGAGAAGGCCGTCAAGAGCGTGGTGCTGTACTTCGAAGGCGGCTACGGTTTCGGCCCGTCGAAGCGGTACAGGAACTGCGAGTACAGCCCGGCCGACGCCTTCCGCCACGCCTTCGCCTGCCGGTTTCCCAACACCATCGAGCCGGGCGGCGCCGCACGGCTGGACTCCAGCTTCGGTTTCACAGTGCCGACCGACGGTTCGGCCCCGAACGGTCACACCGGCGTCGTGTCCTGGCACACGCCGGCAGACTGGGAGGAGCGGCAGTCCTTCAACCCGACGCGACTCGGGCAGCAGGGCACCGAAGGGGAGCTCAGGCTTGAGCCGGTCGGCCCGCGGAGCACGTCGCGGCAGACAGACGTCAACGACCAGAACGACGTCACGGTGATGAGACTCCACGTCAGCGGTGACCAGGGGGCTGAGGTGGCGGCGCTCGGGACGCCGACGACCGCTACCGGAAAGGTCGGCGACACGGTGCCGTTGAAGGTCGGCTACGTCAACAACGGCCCGGCGGCTGTCAACGTTGACGGAGCCAAGGATCTCCGGGCCCGTACCGTGCTGTCGCTGCCGGATGGCGTCACGGCCGTACGCGTTCCGATGACGTGCTCCAGCCCCGGCCACTGGGTGCCTGGAAAGCCCGGCGGCAAGGAGTACCGCTGTGGCGAGAACAAACGCCTGGCCAAGGGCGAGAAGATGGAGTACGAGTTCGAGTTGCGCCTCGACGAGGCCGGCACTCGGACCGCGGAGGTGCGGCTGACCTTCGACGCAGGCGTCGATCCCAACCCGGCCAACGACAGCGCGAAGATCACCATCATCGCGAGCGCTGACGGCGGGAGCGAGAGCCCCGGTGGGGATGACGGCGGGAGCGAGAGCCCCGGTGGGGATGACGGCCAGGGAGGCGGGGGCACCGATGGCTCGCTGCCGATCACCGGTGCCAAGGCTGGACTGATTGCCGGCATCGGTGGCGTACTGCTCGCCGCCGGCGCTGCGGGCTTCGTGGTGGCCCGCCGTCGCAGGACCCGCTTCGTCGCCTGATCTGTTTCCTGCGCCAACCGTGCCCCGTCGACCTCAGGTCGGCGGGGCACGGGCTCACCCGCATGAACTGCTGTGACTCACAAGGTCGTCGCCCTGACGTCGTGCGGAGTGCCGCAGCGATCAGTGATCTCGGTCCGGGTCGAGGAAGCACGACAGCAGCTGTCTGAACTCCCGCGGGTGCTCGATCGCCGGCACGTGCCCGCATCGACCGAACACGTGCAGACGGACGTCAGCCAGGTGTTCGAGCAGGGGCTGGGCTGCCGTCGCGAGCGGCGTGACCCGGTCCTCGACGCCGTGCACGAGCAACACGGGCGCGCGCACCGTCGCCAGCGTCTGCGCCGAAAGAGTGAGATCGGTGGCCCATCGTGCCCTTGGTGGAGGGAACACCGACGCGAATGCCGCCGCCCCCGCCCGCATCGCGGACGCACGGGCGTCGACGGCCGAATCGGTCACGAGCGCCTGATCGAGGACGAGGCGACTGAGCATGTCCCGTGCCCCGGACGGGCCGGCGGGGGCGGCCCAGACCGCGTCGAGGTCGGCGGAGAGCGGCGCCCCGGGGGCGCCCATCGTCGAGACCGCCACGACACGGGTGACCTGCTGGGGGCGTGCGGCCGCCAACGCCAGCGCCACGGCACCGCCCATGGAGTGACCCACCACGGCGTAATGCTCGATACCGAGGGCATCCATCAGGCTTGCGGCCTGCTCCGTCCACAGCCGGAGCCCACCCCTGGAGCCTGCCGGGAGGGGTGTGCGGCCGAACCCCGCCTGGTCAGGAGCTACCACGCGCCAGGACGCGCCCAGCGCCTGCGCCGTCGTTGCCCAGGCGCCGGACCCGGACGTGCCGGGTCCGGAGCCGTGCAGCATCAGCACCGCGGGCCCCGTGCCGCTGTCCAGGACGTGGACGGGGGAACCGTCGACTGCGACGGTCCGAAGTGCGGTCACCAGGGCAGGTCGGATGTGCTCATGCCGACGCGGGGTCGACGGACTTCGAGAAGAGCTCCATCATCGCCCTGCCGAACTGCGGCATGTCGGGCCAACCCCGGCAGGAGACGAGGTTGCCGTCCACGACGTCGGGAGCGTCGATGACCGTCGCGCCCGCGTTCTCCATGTCACCGGTGATGGGGGGGAAACACGCGGTCTTTCGACCCTTCAGCAGCCCGTACACCGCTGGCACCTGCGCGCCGTGGCACACCAGCGCGATGGGAAGGTTGCGCGCGAAGAAGTGCTCGGTGATGCGCCTGACGTCGGCGTCGACCCGGATCCACTCGGGGGCTCGTCCCCCGGGGATGATGAGGGCGTCATAGCGCTCGACGTCGACGTCGGCCCAGGGCACGTCGACCGGCAGCTTGCGGCCGTTCTTCTCCACGTAGGCGTCGGAGTTGGGGTCGAACTCGTGGATGACCAGTTGCACGTCGCGCATCGTCCGTGACGAGACGTCGACGTCCCAGCCGCCCTCCTGCACGCGGTAGTAGGGATACATGGTGTCGAGCTCCTCGGCGGCATCGCCGGTCAGGAGCAGCGCTCTGGGCACCTACTTCTCCTCGCATCTAGGGGCGGGTGAGGTGGATCCAATCCGATCCGATCAGGATTGAGTCAGCATTCCTGGGCCCAGCGCGCCCGTCAAGCCTCTACCGTCATTCCGTCCGCGTGCTCGATCTCGTTGAACAATCGTCGGAAACGCTCACCGGATCGCAGGATGTGCCGACGCATCGCGTAGGCGGCGGCGTCGGGGTCACGCGCGGCGATCGCGGTCACGACGTCCTCGTGCTCGGCCATGGCCTGGTGCGTGACCTGGGTGTCGTGGTGAAGCCGGAAGAGGTGCACGTGGCTGTGCAGGCGAGCGAGCGTTTCACGGATGACCTGGTTCTCCGCGCTCAGGGCGACGAGATCGTGGAAGGCCGCGTCGCGTAGCCCGAAGGCGCCGTAGGCCAGCGGTCCGCTGCCCCCCTCCAGCTCCGCCATCTCCTCCAGCATCCGTCGCAGACCCGCAACCTGCTCCGAGGAGGCGCGTTCGGCGGATCTGCGCGCCGCTGCCGGCTCGAGGAGCAGGCGGACCTCGAGCATGTCCTCGAACCGGTGACGGGTTATCTGGGGAGGAATGCGGTAGCCGGCATGGGGCACCCGCACGACCAGACCCTCGGCCTCCATCCGGTTCAGAGCGTCTCGGATCGGCGTCTGCGAGACTCCCAGTTCCCGGGCCAGGACGTCGATCGTGACGCGGGAGCCAGGCTCGATCCGTAGCGACATCAGCTGTCCGAGCAGCGTGTCGTACACCTCGTCGGCGAGCCGGCCGCCAGATCTTCCCGCCGGCGTTCCGCCCGTCACGGCCCTGCGGCCCCGCGCGATCATCGCTTCGTCGTCCATCGTGACGTGAGGTCCCTTCCTGCGCCTTCGCGAAACTATTGACATCAGTCACAACGCTGCGGCATGCTGACGCCCCCACGCGATCGTATAGGAAAAGTGACGCACGCCCGCCATCCTGTACATCGCGGCACCACCCGCCACCGCTTCACTTCGATCACCTGAAACTCCCACGAGCATGCTCGACGTCCCGCTCGGGTCGTCACCGGGTCGCAGCTGAACCGAAGGACTCTCCCGACGGCAGGCAGACCCGGCACTCGCGGCGTACTCGTGACGCCGGTCCGCGGGTCGGTCCCCGCGGCAGCCCGGCAAGGCGCCTGAACAACCCAGCAACTGCTCGGCGAAGCACATAGCGAGGCCTTAGAAGTTCCCACCCAGAAAGCAGGCAATAAGATGCGGTATCTGAAGCGAACAGGACGATTGTCCGATCCCGGCCGAAAGGTGCAGCTGGCGACCCTGGCCATGCTGCTGGTGGCCACGACCGCGACGGCGTGCGGCGATGGCAAGGACGACGGCGAGAAGGCGAGCGCCCCCAAGGCGCCGGCGACCATCCCGGAGCTCACCAAGGATCCGCTGACGCTCAGCTTCATCTGGTTCGACTGGCCGCCCGCCAAGGCACTGGAAGCCTTCGCGAACGCGGAGTACAAGAAGGAACGGCCGAACGCGACCATCAAGGTCAACACCGTGCCGAACGCGAACTGGCACGACGCCATGTTCACCCAGTTCGCGGCGCGAAAGACCGACTTCGACATCGCGATCCTGGACTCGCAACACATCGGCGAGGCCGTGACGAACGGCAACATCCTCGACATCACCGACTTCGTCAAGAAGAACATCGACGTCACCGCCTACGACCCGTACCTCCTGGCGGCCTACGGCCAGTACCCCCAGGCGGAGACCGGCAAGCGCGACGAGAACGCCAGCCTGTACGGACTACCGCTGCTCGGCGACACCTGGACGATGATCTACCGCAAGGACCTGATCGGTGCCAAGCCACCGCAGACCTGGGACGAGATGATCGCGGCCGCCACGAAATGCCAGGCGGACAACCCTGGCGTCAGCGGGCTGGCCTTCCACCAGGCCAACGGCTCCGACGCCGCGGCCGTCACCTACAACACGGTGAACGGCGTCTACGGCGGCAACCTCTGGGACTCCAAGGCGCGCAAGATCGAGGGTGTCCTCAACGACACCGCGGGCCAGGAGGCGATGGACGTCCTGGTCAACAAGATGAAGCCGCTGACCGCCAAGGGTTCCGGCAACTGGTTCATCGACGAGGTGAACGCGGCGGTCGCCCAGGGCAAGGCGTGCATCGCGTTCAACTGGATCGCCGCGAGCGGCGGCCTGCTCGATCCGAAGCAGTCGACGCTCGGTACCAGCCGGGAGAAGATTCTCGACAAGCTGGGTTTTGCCACCCTGCCGAGCCAGAAGACGAACCTGGTCCCCCTCGGCGGCATGGGGATGCACGTGTCGGCCTACTCCGCCAAGGACAACCAGGCCGAGGCCCTGAACTTCATGGAGTGGTTCGAACGGGCTGACATCCAGAAGAAGTGGGCCGCGGCTGGTGGCGTGCCATCGCGTACGGACGCAATCCAGTCACCCGAGTTCCTCAACGCCGGGCCGTTCAACAAGGTGTACGCCGACTCGGTGCCGCGGATGCGGGACATGTGGAACGTGCCCGAGTACGCGCGCCTCGTCGACATCGAGAACACCAACGTGAACGCGGCTCTCAACGGCGCCAAGAAGCCCAAGGATGCGCTCGACGACATCGCCAAGGAGCAGCAGGGCGTGCTCGACTCCGGCAACCGCAAGGGTGGCGGCGGACTGTGAGTGACCCCGCCCCTCTGACTACCGACGATCCCGGGCAGGTGGCGTCCGCAAGGCCGCCTGCCCGGGGTCGGGCCCCTCGGCTGAGCGACCGCGGGCTCGCCGTTGCCTTCATCTCCCCCGCGATGCTGCTGCTGCTCGCCATGTCGGTGTTCCCGTTGCTGTGGGCGTTGTACCTGTCTTTCACCGACTACTCCGCCACCCGCGGGGGGCCGGCCGATTTCATCGGATTCGGGAACTACACCGCCATCCTGACGTCGGCGCAGGTCCACACGAGGGCCCTGACAACGTTGATCTACGTGGTCGGCGCGGTCGGCCTTCAGACCGTGCTCGGATTCGGCATCGCCTACCTGATCTCACGGCGCACACATGGGCGAGGAGTGCTGACCACCCTGTTCCTGGTGCCGATGATGCTGTCGCCGGTCGTGGTCGGGCTCTTCTGGCGATTCATGCTCGACGCGCAGTTCGGCGTGGTCAACAGCATGCTCGGCTCACTCGGTCTGGGGCAGGTGGAGTGGCTCACCCGCCAGCGGACGGCACTGCTGTCCCTGATCGTGGTCGACACCTGGCAATGGACGCCGTTCATCATGCTCATCGCGCTCGCGGGCCTCACCGCGGTTCCCAAGTACCTCTATGAGGCCGCCTCGATCGACCGGGCGTCGGAATGGTTCCGGTTCCGCACCATCACGCTTCCGCTGGTGTGGCCGCTGCTCCTCATCGCCGTGATGTTCAGGGCCATCGAGGCATTCCGGCTGTTCGACCTCGTCTACATCCTCACCAACGGAGGCCCGGGTGTTTCTACCGAGACGTTGTCGTTCCACATCTACAAGGTCGCGTTCCTGGGCTTCAACACCGGAACCGCTTCGGCGTACGGAATCCTCATGGTCCTCGTCGTCATCGTCCTCACGCAGTTCTACCTGCGCTATTTGAACAAGCTCAAGGAGGGCTGATGGCCGTCTCCGTCGACGAGGCAGTGGCCACGGGTCCTGCCCGGGATCACACGCCCCCCGCGCGCCGCCTCGGCAGCCGAGGCCGCTCCGTGCTGGAGGTCGCGCTGCTGACCGCGCTGGCCGTCGTGATGCTCTTTCCGGTGCTGTGGATGATCGAGACGTCCATCAAGGAGAACAGGGACGTCTACGCCATCCCGGCCAAGTTCTTCGACTTCAAGATCACTCTGAGTCATTACAAAGACGTGTTCGTCTCCCCCGGCGGCGGTCGCTCGGCCCTGTCCGTCTCGTTCCTCAACTCTGTCGTGGTGGCCGGAGCCTCCACGGTGCTGGCCACCGTGCTGGGGGTCCCGGCGGCCTGGGCCTACTCACGCTTCGCCGTGAAGGCCAAGAAGGACCAACTGTTCTTCATCCTGTCCACGCGCTTCATGCCGCCCGTGGTGGTCGTGATCCCGATCTTCCTCATGTACCGCCAGGTCGGACTCATCGACAACAAGCTCGGCCTGATCCTCATCTACACGGCGTTCAACGTCCCGTTCACGATCTGGATGATGAAGGGGTTCGTCGACGAGGTGCCCGCGGAGTACGAGGATGCCGCCATGCTCGACGGCTACACCCGTCTGCAGGCGTTCCGGCGCTTCACCCTTCCCCTGCTCGTGCCCGGCATCGCCGCGACGGCGGTCTTCGCGCTCATCTTCTCGTGGAACGAGTTCGTGTTCGCCACCTTCCTCACCTCCAGCGACGACGTCCGGACGGCCCCACCCGCCATCGCCGGCCTGATCGGCGGCACCACCACGGACTGGGGCCTCGTGGCCGCCGCCTCCGTGGTGTTCGCCCTACCGGTGCTCGTCTTCGCGTACCTGGTGCGCAAGCACCTCATCGCCGGCGTGACGCTCGGGGCGGTGCGACGCTGATGGCGGGCATCGAGGTGACAGCGCTGCACAAGCGCTACCCAGACGGGACGGTCGCGGTCGAACACGTGGACCTGTCCATCGGCCACGGCGAGCTGTTCGTGATGCTCGGCCCTTCGGGCTGCGGCAAGACGACCACGCTGCGGGCCATAGCCGGCCTGGAGAGGCAGACGACGGGCGACATCCGCATCGGCGACACGCTGGTCAACGACCTACCGCCCGCCGAACGCGACATCGCCATGGTGTTCCAGTTCTACGCCCTCTACCCGCACCTGAAGACCCGCGACAACCTGGCGTTCCCGCTGCGGGCCGAGGGACTGCCCAAGCAGGAGGTGCACGAGCGGGTCAACGAGGCCGCCCGGCTGATGCAGCTCGGTCCGCTCCTGGACCGGCGACCCCGCCAGCTGTCCGGCGGCGAGCAGCAGCGCGTCGCGCTCGCTCGCGCCCTGGTACGGCGACCGCGCGCGTTCCTCATGGACGAACCTCTCACCAACCTGGACGCGGAGCTGAGGGCGGACATGCGCACGGAGATCAAGCACCTGCAGGGGGAACTGGGCGCCACGATGGTCTACGTCACCCACGACCAGGTCGAGGCGATGTCGCTCGGTCACCGAATCGCCATCCTCAACAAGGGCCGCGTCGAGCAGATCGGCACGCCGCTGGAGGTCTACGACCGTCCGGCGAGTCTCTTCTGCGCCTCATTCATCGGCTCCCCGCCGATGAACCTCATCGAGGTGGAGGTGGCCGACGGGAAGCTGCGCGGTGAGGGCGGACTGGTCCTCACGCCACCGCCGGGCCTGCCGCGCGACCGTCGTCTGATCGCGGGCGTCCGGCCGGAGGCGCTGGAAGTCACCGAACCCGGGGCGGAACACTCGGTCCCGGCCCGCGTGGTCTCGGCGGAGTGGCTGGGCGACGAAATCATCTACGTGGTCGACCACGGCGGCCAGCGCGACGTACGGGTTCGGATGCCACCGACCGTCCGTTTCGCCGCTGACGCAACCGTCGGGTTGCGGCACACCGGCGGCACCCCGGCGGTCTACGACGTGAGCACGGAAGAGCTGGTGGCCTGATGGGAACCGTGGCAGCGCACGGGCTGCGCAAGTCCTTCGGAAAAGTCCAGGCCCTCGACGGGGTGACGCTGGACGTGCCGGACGGCTCGTTCTTCGTCGTGCTGGGGCCCTCCGGGGCAGGCAAGACGACGACCCTGCGAGCGATCGCCGGCCTTGACAAGCTTGACGCCGGGTCGGTGCATCTGGACGGCAGGGACGCGACCGGTGACACCCCGGCCGCACGCGACCTGGCCATGGTCTTCCAGAGTTACGCCCTCTACCCGCGACACACGGTGTACGAGAACATCGCTTCGCCGCTGCGGGCACGTCGCTGTTCGTCGAGCGAGATCGCCGCTGCCGTCGAGCAGATGTCGAACCTGCTGCACATCGAACGGTTGCTGCAGCGTCGTCCGGCGCAGTTGTCGGGTGGTGAGATGCAGCGCGTCGCCCTGGCCCGGGCGCTGGTCCGTAGTCCGCGCGCGTTCCTCATGGACGAGCCGCTGACGAATCTCGACCTCAAGCTCCGCGTCGAGATGCGCACCGAGCTCACCCGCATCCACCGCAGCCTCGGAGCGACCTTCGTCTACGTGACCAACGACCAGGTCGAGGCTCTGTCCATGGCCGACCAGGTCGCGGTCCTGAAGGAGGGGACTGTGCAACAGGTCGGAACACCGACCGAGGTGTACGAGCGCCCAGCCAACCAGTGGGTCGCGGGATTCGTCGGGAGCCCGCCGATCAGCCTGCTCGCCTGCCGTGCCGAGGGGGACCGTCTGGTCGGTGCCGAGGGCTGGACGCTGCCGCGGCCCCGCTGGACCACGGCTGAGGACGGTCGTGAGCTGATGCTGGGCCTGCGGTCGGAGGACCTGTCCGTCGAGCAGCGTGGGAGCGCGTCGTTGTCGGGCGAGCTCTACGGGCTTGAGCCGCTCGGTGACCGGACGGTGGTCGACGTCCGGGTCGGGACGGAGATCCTCAAGGTCAAGGCCCGACCCACAGTCGCGGGTACGCCGGGCGAGCGGGTGCTTGTCACCGTCGACCTGGACCGTGCGCACCTGTTCGACGCGGGCACCGGGGTGTCGCTGTCCGAGGCTGGGCGGTAACGGCGCCGGGCGGCGACGGCGACATGCGCCCGTACGTGGCAGTCGAGCCCGCCTCGCCCGCGACGAGGGCGTGTGACCCGTCCGTCTACGCGCACAGCGCGATCGCTGAGGCACGCCGGACATCACGAGGAAGATCACAGGAGGCGACGCGATGAGTGACCCGATGAACGTGCTGGCCCCCGAGTATCGGCGGCTCCGGATCGGCGACGCGTGGCGCGACGCCGCAAGCGGAGCCACCTTCGCCGTCGAGGACCCCGCCACCGGCAAGACCATCGCCGAGGTGGCGGACGCTGACGTCGTCGACGGGCTCGCCGCCCTGGACGCGGCGAGCAGGGCAATGGCGGAGTGGGCGGCCACCCCGCCACGGAAACGGTCAGAGTTGTTGACCGCGACGTACCGGGCACTGACCGAGCGATCCGAGGAGGTCGCCCGGCTGATCACGCTGGAGATGGGCAAGCCGCTCGCCGAGGCTCGGGGAGAGGTGGCCTACGGTGCCGAGTTCTTCCGTTGGTTCGCCGAGGAGGCGGTGCGCGTCGAAGGGCGCTACAGCATCGCTCCCGCAGGTGGATACCGCATCCTCACCGTGCCGAAGCCGGTCGGACCGTGCGTCTTCGTGACGCCCTGGAACTTCCCGTTGGCCATGGGTGCCCGCAAGATCGCTCCTGCGCTGGCTGCCGGCTGCACGACGATCACCAAGCCAGCAGGTCAGACGCCGCTCACCATGCTGCTCCTGGCCCGCATCATGGAGGAGGTCGGCGTTCCCCCGGGCGTCGTCAACGTGGTGACCACCAAGCGTTCCGGCGCGGTGGTCTCCGCACTGCTGGCCGACAGTCGGACCCGCAAGCTGTCCTTCACCGGGTCGACCGAGGTCGGGCGCGTCCTGCTACGACAGGCCTCGGACAATGTGCTGCGCACCTCCATGGAACTGGGCGGCAACGCCGCCCTGATCGTGTGCGCCGACGCTGACCTGGACGTCGCGCTCGACGGTGCCATGGTGGCCAAGATGCGCAACATCGGGGAGTCCTGCATCGCGGCCAACCGGATCTACGTCGAGGAGCCGGTGCGCGAGGAATTCACGGCGCGCTTCGCCGAGCGGATGGGCGCTCTCTCGGTGGGCCATGGTCTCGACGACGGCGTGAACGTCGGGGCGTTGATCGACGAGGCCTCGGTCACCACGATCGACGGGCTCGTCGCCGATGCGGTCGATCGCGGCGCACGGGTCCTGGTGGGCGGCGAGCGTCCCGATGGGCCGGGTCACTTCTACCCGCCCACGGTCCTCGTCGACGTGCCCGAGGATGCGCGGATGCTGCGGGAGGAGATCTTCGGCCCGGTGGCGCCGATCATCTCGTTCACGTCCGACGACGAGGTGATGGCGAAGGCCAACGACACCGAGCACGGCCTGGCCGGATACGTCTTCACCCGTGACCTCCAGCGGGCGCTCCGGTTCGCCGAGGGGCTGGACACGGGGATGCTCGGCATCAACCGTGGTCTGATATCGGATCCGTCAGCTCCGTTCGGCGGCGTGAAGCAGTCCGGGATCGGCAAGGAGGGGTCGCACGAGGGCGTCCTCGAGTACCTCGACCTCACCTACGTGGCGATCGACCTACCGTGACCGGCCTGCTGCCCCGGGGGCCCGCCGCGCGCGTCTGCGCCACCCGGGCGGCCAACCTCGCCGACGCCGTCCCGGTCTCGCAGGTGACCTGGACGTCCACCCAGCACATCGCCGCCGACGTTCCGGAGAGGCACTGCCATGCTTGAGACCGTCCGCGGACCACGCCAGCTGATAGTGGGCGAAGGGGTCGCGCAGAACATCCCCCGAGTGGTGGCCGAGAGTGGCTCGCGAGTCCTCATCGTGACCGACCAGGTTCTCCTGGGGCAGCCAGGCGTGGCCGAGATCGTGGCCGCCGTACGGGAGAAGGTCGAGGCCGTCGAGGTGTTCTCCGACGCGACCTCGGACGTGCCTCTCTCCGATGTCGCCCTGGCCGTCTCGGCCGCCGCCGAGGTGAACGCCGACGTGATCCTCGCCATCGGGGGTGGCACGGTGATCGACCTCGCCAAAATCGTCGGCGTCATCCGGCGCCACGGTGGGACGCCGCGTGACTTCTACGGCGAGTCGAGGGTGCCGGGGCCGACGATCCCTCTCGTCGCGGTCCCCACGACGTCCGGCACCGGTTCCGAGCTCACACCCGTCTCGGTGTTGACCGACCCGGACCGCGAGCTGAAGGTGGGGGTTTCCAGCGTCCACATCGTCCCCGACTTCGCCATCGTCGACCCCGAACTCACCTACACCTGCCCGGCGACCGTCACCGCCCACTCCGGTATCGACGCGTTCTGTCACGCCGTGGAGAGTTACACCGCCCGGCCTCGGGCCCACGGACCGCGCGACCCGGTGGAGCAGGTGTTCCTCGGCCGCAACCCGATCACCGACCACTACGCGCTCCGCGCTGCGGAACGGATCGCCCGTAGCTTGCGCCGTGTGGTCAGGGACGGAAGCGACACGGCCGCGCGCGCGGACATGTCCTATGGATCCATGCTCGCCGGGATCGCATTTTCCCACGCGGGCAACGCGGCCCCGCACGCTCTCCAGTACCCCATCGGCGCAGCCACGCACACGCCGCACGGCCTGGGCGTCGGACTGCTACTGCCCTACGCGCTGGACGCGGCCAGGGATGCCATCACAGACCGGTTGGCCATCCTCGCCCGGGTGTGCGGGCTCGACGTCACCGACGCCTCCGACGCCGAAGCCGCAGACACGTTCCTCACCTGGCTCGACGGGCTCCTTGCCGACATCGGTATCCCTGCCACCTTGGCGGACATCGGCGTGGCACGCGCCGACCTCCCGCGCTTCGCGGAGATGGCCAGTGGTGTCACCCGCCTGATCCAGAACCACCCGGGCCCGAGCGACACCGCCAGCCTGACCGCGATCCTCGAAGCGGCCTGGAACGGGGACCGGACCCGACACGCCCTGACTCCGAGCAGAGAGTGACCGGCCCTTCCCGAGACGACGACCACCCTGCTCTACCCCGGGCGTCGGAATGCTCGGCTACGCCATCGCGCCCGACGGCGTAGCCGTCCTCCGGTAGGGCGTATCCGGCAGGAGCCGGGGTGTCCGCCTGACCACCACCAGGTCACGGCTGTTTCTCTGGCCGGCCATCAACGACGTTCGGCAGGTCGCCGACCTCTGCGGGCATGCCGGCACGACCGTGACCGACGTCGTGCCGCGCACCATCGCGCGGGCCGTGTGGTCCCCACCTCTTGGCATTGGGTGGACGGCAACCGTCCCCGAGGATCAGGGACGGGCCGTAGGCCATCGGCGTGCCGACATGCAGCACCCTTGACACACTCCGTACCGCTGCTTATGGGTTCTCGGTCACCTGGTCCGTTCGATGACGCCGGCAATGCCGAGGCCGTTGCGCGAAGCGGCGCCGCTACCCCAGAAGGACGAGCTGCCCGGGACGTTCGCCAGGGCATCAAGGTGCGGGTCACTGCCGTCGAGGTCCCACCCGCTGACATCGGGATGAATCACCACCACCGGACCAGCGCGACGCCGTAGCCGCACCCTGGCGGTCCCCCGGCGCCGCCGCCGACGGCGGCCGGTTGACCTCCGCGCCCTACCTGGCGACGATCATCCGTACCACCATCTCGTACGCCGGCAGACCGCACCGAATCCGACACCGAGAGGGCTACCCGTCAGCCCGGCATGCGACGCTCAAGCTTCACGACCAACGAGCCACGCCGTTGTGGCCCCCGGACACCACCGCCATCGCCGCACAAGTCCTGGCAGGACAGTCCGCCCCAAATCCCACACCCCTTGTGCCCGGAGGAACGCAGACCATGGACCACGCTTCTCAGCTCATTCAGGAGCGGAGTGCCCCGCCGGCCACGCTGGTGATCTTCGGTGCCTCCGGTGACCTGACCCGGCGTAAGCTGCTGCCCGCAATCGAGAGCCTGGCTCGGCACGAGCGGCTCCCGGACCAGTTCGCGCTGGTCGGCGTCGCGCGTACGTCGATGACCGACGAGCAGTTCGCCGAGAGCGCCCTCGGTGCACGCACCCTCGCCAGCAAGCGCCAGCTCCAGAGCGGCGTGCGGTACGTGGCCGGCGGCTACGACGATCCGGAGACGTACAAGCGGCTCGTGGAGACCCTCGACGAGCTCGACGCACAGCGGGGCACGTCCGGCAACCGGCTCTTCTACCTGTCCACCCCCGCCGGGGCCTTCGAGCCGGTGATCAACGGACTGGCCGGTGTCGGGCTCAACCAGCCACGCGAAGGCTCCTTCTCCCGCCTGGTCATCGAGAAGCCGTACGGACGCGACCTGGCCACCGCCCGCGAGCTCGACGGCGTCGTGCACAGCGCGTTCGACGAGAACCAGGTCTTTCGTATCGATCACTATCTGGGCAAGGACACCGTCCAGAACGTGCTGGCGCTGCGCTTCGCGAACTCGATCTTCCAACCCATCTGGGATCGCTCCTGGGTCGACCACGTGCAGATCACCGTCGCCGAGACCCTCGGCGTCGGCAGCCGCGGCGGCTTCTACGAGGACGCCGGCGCGATGCGGGACATCGTGCAGAACCACGTGCTCCAGGTCCTCGCGCTGGCGCTGATGGAGCCACCGGCCTCCTTCGAGGCTGAGGGCCTGCGCAACGAGAAGGTGAAGCTGCTGCAGGCGATCCGGCTCCCCACCGACCGGGACATCGCCGAGGCCGCGGTCCGGGGACAATACACCCGGGGCGGCACCCGCGAGGAGCTGATGGCCGGCTACCGCGAGGAGACCGGCGTCGACCCTCTGTCGCGGACCGAGACCTACGCGGCGATGCGACTCAACGTGGACAACTGGCGCTGGGCCGGGGTGCCGTTCTACGTACGCACCGGCAAGCGCCTGCCGGCCCGGCTCACCGAGGTGGCACTGCAGTTCCAGCGGCCGCCGCACCTACCGATCCCGACCGATCAGCTCACCGGCCTCGATGCTGACGCGCTGATCCTGCGGATCCAGCCGAACGAGGGCATCTCGCTGCGCTTCGGCGCCAAGGTGCCGGGCCACTCCTTCCGGGTCCGCACCGCCACGATGGAGTTCTCCTACGACCAGACGTTCGTCGAGGAGTCCCCGGAGGCGTACGAGCGTCTGCTCCTGGACGCGCTGATCGGCGACGCGTCACTCTTCATCCGCAGCGACGAGGTGCAGCAGTGCTGGCGGATCGTCGACCCGATCATCGACCACTGGGAGAAGGACAACTCGCCGATCCCCACCTACGAGGCCGCCTCCTGGGGGCCGACCGACGCCGACCGGCTCATCGGTCGGCACGGCCGCAAGTGGCGCAACTCCGCGTGACCCTGCGTCACCCCGGGCCGCTGGAGCACGAGATGATCTTCTTCAACGCGGGCGAGCCGCCCTGGTAGAGGGCGGCCTACGGCGTCCGGTTACGGCGGTGGTGGACGATCAGCGCGACCGCGCTGAGCACCGCCACCAGGCCGAACGCCGAGCTGACCCACTGGTTGTCCGCCGCGGTCGAGAGCACCACGTTGGCCGCCGCGCTGACGAAGAGCACCAGCCACAGCAGCGGGCGCAGCAGGCCACCCGGCCTTTTCGGTGCGGCGACCGGGGCCTCGGTGATGCGGTACGGATCGGTCATGACTGCCTCCTTCGGCGAATGTTTCCTGACGCCGTCAACGCTAG
The DNA here is from genome assembly GCF_040608275.1 of Micromonospora sp. NPDC005205. Taxonomy (NCBI): domain Bacteria; kingdom Bacillati; phylum Actinomycetota; class Actinomycetes; order Micromonosporales; family Micromonosporaceae; genus Micromonospora; species Micromonospora sp. NPDC005205. The sequence continues at coordinate 97,479 of NZ_JBEXHV010000013.1, read as the reverse complement.
GGACGCGGCGCGGCGGAGACGATCCCACCAGCTCGACGACAGTGGTACAGCAGGCTGTACCTTCCGCCCCGACGTCGCCGGGCGGGGCCTACGGTGGCCTATGTTGGCGGTGGAGGTGGGTCGATGGCGTACGTGCGAGGCCGGGTTCGCGCCTCGGTCGACGCCTTGGAGCACATCGTCGGAGGGCTGGGCACCGCCACGCTGGCGCTGGGCGCGCTGCTCTGGGCGGCGATCGTGGCGGTGACCTGCCTGGGCGGGGTGGGGCTGCTGGCGGCGCCGGGCGCGTTGCGGGCGGTGCGCTGGGTGAGCGACCGCGAGCGGAGCCGGCTGTCCCGCTGGGGCGAGCCGATCCCCACGCCGGGTCCGGTGCCGGCCGGGTTGCGGACGGCGACGCGCGATCCCTTCGTACGCCGGGAGCTGGGCTGGGTCGCGCTGTACTCGCTCGTCGGCCTGGTGACCGGGCTGGTCGGCATCGCGCTGCCGCTCTATGCGGTGCAGGACGGCACCTTCCCGCTGTGGTACCGGCTGGTCCCCCCCGACGCCGCGCCGGGGATCGTCTGGTGGCACATCGATGGCCTGTCCGACGCGCTCTGGGTCGGGGTGCTCGGGGTGGGCTGCCTGGCCGCCGCGATCTGGTTCAGCCCGGTCCTGGCCCGCCTCCAGGCATGGCCGGGCCGGTGGCTGCTGCCTCCACCGCCGGGTGTCGACCTGTCACTGCGGGTGGCAGAGCTGACCGCCACCCGCGCCGCGGCGCTGGACGCCCACGCGGTCGAACTGCGCCGGATCGAGCGGTCGCTGCACGACGGCACCCAGAACCGGTTGGTAGCGGTCAACGTGTTGCTCGGCGCTGCGCGGCGGGCCGTGCGCCGCAATCCGGACCGCGCCGACGAGATCCTCGGGCAGGCGCAGGACGCCGCGGAACAGGCACTCGGCGAGCTGCGTACGGTGGTGCGCGGGATCCTGCCGCCGGTGCTGGACGACAGGGGTCTCGCCGGTGCGCTGACGGGCCTGGCCAGCAGCTGCGCGGTGCCCTGCCGACTGGAGGTGGACGTGGCTGTGCGGTGCGCGGCCTCGGTCGAGGCCACCGCGTACTTCGTGGTGGCCGAGGCGCTGACGAACGTCGTCCGGCACAGCGGTGCGAGCCAGGTGGACGTGGCCGTGCGCCGCGAGCGCGGCCGGCTGCTGGTGAGCATCGAGGACGACGGGCACGGCGGCGCGAACGAGACACGTGGCTCCGGGCTCACCGGTATCCGCCGGCGGGTCGAGGCGTACGACGGCCGGATGACGCTGACGAGCCCGCCGGGAGGGCCGACGACAATGGACGTGGAGCTGCCATGCGGATCGTGATCGCCGAGGACGACCCGCTGCTGCGTGAGGGGTTGGCGCTGCTGCTGCGGGCGGAGGATCTGGACGTCGTCGCCACCGCCGGCACTCCGGGCGAGTTCCTGGTCGCCGTCGACGAGCACGCGCCGGACGTCGCGATCGTGGACGTACGGATGCCGCCGACCCACACCGACGAGGGCATCGTGGCCGCCGTGGAGGCCCGGCGGCGCCGTCCCGGCCTCGCGGTACTGGTCCTGTCGGCGTACGTCGAGCAGGCGTTCGCCACCGACCTGTTCTCGGTCGGCGCCGTCGGGCTCGGTTACCTGTTGAAGGAGCGGGTGGGCCGGGTCGAGGAATTCCTCACCGCGCTGCACCGCGTCGCGGACGGCGGCAGCGTGATCGACCCGGAGGTGGTGGCGCAGTTGCTCGCCCGCAACCGCCGGACGGACACGGCACTGAGCGAGCTGTCACCGCGTGAGCGTGAGGTGCTGGGGCTGATGGCCGAGGGGCTCGGCAACAGCGCTATCGCCGAGCGGCTGTTCGTCACCGACGGCGCGGTGCACAAGCACATCCGCAGCATCTTTTCGAAGCTTCAGCTTCCACCGGACGACAGTGCCGACCGCCGGGTCACCGCCGTGCTGCGCTACCTGGACGGCGATCGGCGGTAGCGCCTGCTGTACCCGGACCTGGCAGCCCGCGGGATGGTTGCCGTTCTCCCACGTCAATAGCGTTTCTGGTGCGCGCAGTTCTTGCCGATGACACGGAGAGAGGCCACCAGAATGCCGGATTATCCGGAACAGACAATCGCACCGGCGGTACGCGTCGAACACCTCACCCGCGTGTACGACGCCGGCGTTGACCAGGTGACTGCGCTTGCCGGCGTCGATGTCAGCTTCGAACGGGGCACCTTCACGGCGGTGATGGGCCCCTCGGGCTCCGGCAAGAGCACGCTGCTGCAGACCGCGGCCGGGCTCGACCGGCCCACCTCCGGTCGGGTGGTCATCGGAGGCACCGACCTGTCCGGGCTGTCCGAGACCCGCCTGACCGAGCTGCGTCGTACCCGGATCGGGTTCGTCTTCCAGGCGTTCAATCTGATCGGCGCGCTCACCGTCGAGGAGAACATCGTGCTGCCCCTGCGCCTGGCCGGCGTCCGTCCGGACCGGGCCTGGCTGACCCGGGTGGTCGAGCGGGTCGGCCTCACCGACCGGCTGCACCATCGGCCGGCCGCGCTCTCCGGCGGCCAGCAGCAGCGGGTGGCGATCGCCCGGGCGCTGGCCACCCGCCCCGAGGTGATCTTCTCGGACGAGCCCACCGGCGCCCTCGACTCGCGGACCGCGGCGGAGGTGCTGACGCTGCTGCGCGCGGTCGTGGACGAACACGGGCTGACCGTGGTGATGGTGACCCACGATCCGGTCGCCGCGTCGTACGCGGACCGGGTGCTCGTGTTGGCCGACGGTGCGATCGTCGCCGACCTTCCGCAGCTGGGAGCCGCCCGTATCGCCGAGCATCTGGCGTCGCTGGATCGGCGGGTACTGCGATGATCGGTCTCGCCGCCCGCCTGCTGCGCCACCGCGCCGGACCCGCCGCCGCGACCCTGCTGGCCCTGATGGCCGGCGTGCTGATCCTGGTGGCGATGGGCACGCTCGTCGAGTCCGGGTTGCGTTTCCGCGCGGAGCCACGGCTCTGGGCCGCGGCCGACGTGGTCGTCGCCAACCGCACGGTCAGCCACACGTTCAAGGAGTTCGGCGGCGACACCACCTCGAGCACCGTCACGCTGCCCGAGGGCGGCACTGTGGACGCGGCTGTGGTGGACCGGGTCCGCCAGGTGCCGGGCGTCACGGCCGTCACCGGCGACAAGAAGGTGGTCATCGGCTCACCCGCTGCCGTGGGACACGGCTGGGACACGTACGCCTTCACCGGTCGTCCCGTCACCGCGGGTGCCGCGCCACGGGCCGACGACGAGGTGCTTGTCGACACCCGGTTCGGCGTGGCACCCGGCAACCGCATCGACCTTGTCGTCGGCGGGGTCAGCCGGTCGTACCGGGTGAGCGGAACCGCCGAGACCGGTTCGGCGGCGGTGTTCTTCACCGACGCGCAGGCCGCCCGGTTGTCCGCCCACCCAGGCCGGGTGGATGCGATCGGCGTGCGGATGGCGCCCGGCGCCGACCTCGGCGCCCTACGCGAGATCGCGTCGGAGGCCGGCGCGACGACATACGCCGGGAAAGACCGTGGCAACGTCGAGCAGTCGGAGAACCAGGCCGCCCAGACGTTGCTGGTCACGGCCGGATCGGCTTTCGGGGGGTACGTCGTCCTGCTGATCGTCTTCGTGGTGGCCGGCACCATCGGGCTGTCCGTCCGGCACCGTCGACGTGACCTGGCGTTGCTACGCGCGGTGGCGGCCACGCCGGGCCAGGTGCGCCGCATGCTGGTCGCCGAAGCCGCGCTGCTCGCCCTGGTCGGCTCTGCGATCGGCGGCCCGGCCGGCCTGCTGGCGGCCCGCTGGGTGCACGGCGAACTGGTCGGGCGGGGGTTCGTGCCGGCCAGCTTCCCGATGGCCGGCGGCCTGTTCGCGGTGCCGGCCGCGGTCGGTACGGCGGTCCTCGTGGCCGTGCTCGCCGCGTTGGTCGCCGGACGCCGGGTCACCGCGATCAAGCCGATCGAGGCGCTCGGCGAGATCGCTGTCGAGCCTCGGCGTAGCGGCCGGGTGCGGCTGATCGCCGGCGTGCTGACGCTGGCGGCGGCCGGCACCTCGGGGGCGTTCATGCTCGGCGCCGCCGGGTCGACCGGAGCGCTGGCCGCCGCGGTCGGCATGCTGTACCTGTTCGTCATCGCGGTGGCGCTGCTCGCACCGAGGATCAACGCGTACGCGGCACGCCTGCTCACACCGTTGTTGCCGAGGGTGTGGAGGGTCAGCGGCTACCTGGCTGCGGCCAATCTGCGAGCCAACGCGCAGGGCATGGCGACCGTCCTGACCGCCCTCGTGCTGTCCGTGGGGTTCGGCGGCTCGGTCTGGTTCCTACAGACCAACCTGGAACGGCAGACCACCACGCAGAGCAGCGCGGGAACCCTAGCCGAGCGGGTAGTTGTCGCACCCGGTGGGCTGCCGGCGGACGCGGCGCGCGAGATCCGCGAGTTGGCCGGGGTTCAGGCGGCCACTGGTGTGCACCGTACGCAGGTGGTGATGCGGGTGCTCGGCGGAATCGAGCCGGTCAACGCGCAGTCGGTCGACCCCGCGGGCATCACGTCGACGATGGACCTCGCCGTGCGCGAGGGCAACCTGGCCGACCTGCGCGAGGGCACTGTCGCCCTGTCTGCGACGCAGGCCTCCTCGTCCGGCTGGGACGTCGGCGATCAGGCGGAACTCTGGCTGGGCGACGGGACCCCGGTCACGTTGGACGTCATCGCGATCTACGGCCGTGGCCTCGGCTTCGGCGACGTCACGCTGGCCGCCGAGACGGTCGCCGGGCACACGGCCGGGGACACCAACGACGAGGTCCTCGTCAGCGCCGGCCCGGACGCCGACACCGCGTTGGCCACATGGTCGGCTGGGCAACCGGGCACCGAGATTCTCGACGCCGCCACCCGTACCCGCCTGATCAGCACCGATCTGGCGCTCGGCGCCTGGCTGAACCGGCTGCTGATCGGCGTGATGGTGGGGTACGCAGCCCTGGCCGCGGCCACCACGATGGTGATGGCCGCACTGGCCCGCCGCCGCGAGTTGGCGTTGCTCCAACTGGTCGGGGTCACCCGTCATCAGATTCGGAGGATGGTCCAGGCCGAACAGGCCGGACTGCTCGGCACCGCGGTACTGATCGGCGCGACGATCGCGGCGCTGACTCTGAGCGCGATCGTCAACGGACTGACCGGTAGCCCGATCCCGTACGTTCCGCCGCTCGGTTGGGTGGCGGTGCTCGGCGGCACGACGCTGCTGGCGCTGGCGACCACCGTGTGGCCGGTTCGACGGCTGCTCAGCGCCCCTCCGATCGACAACATCGGTGTGAAGGAGTAGACGTCCGGACGCGGGAGTGACGACGCGCCGTGTGACGGCTACGTCGCGTTACCTCCGTCACTCCCCTTGGCATCCGGAACGCCGTTCCGTATGTTGATTACCGGAACACCGCTCCGGTTGCCGGGCACGCTGAACCGGGCGGGCTGCCACCAAACCGTGGACGTTGAACGTGTCTGAAGGAGTAACAGTCATGCAGTACCGCACCTTGGGTCGCACTGGTGTGCAGGTCAGCACCCTCGTACTCGGCGCAATGAACTTCGGCAAGATCGGCAACACCACCCAGGAGGACGTCGCCGCCATCGTCAACGGCGCGCTCGATGCGGGGATCAACCTCATCGACACCGCCGACGCCTACAGCGGTGGTCAGTCCGAGGAGATGGTCGGCAAGGCCATCGCCGGCCGCCGCGACGACGTCGTCCTGGCCACCAAGGCGACGCTGCCGATGGGCGACGAGCGCAACCAGCGGGGCGGCTCGCGCCGCTGGTTGGTCACCGCGCTGGAACACAGCCTGCGCCGCCTCGGCGTCGACCACGTCGACCTCTACCAGATGCACCGGTGGGATCCGACGACCAGCGACGACGAGACGCTGTCGGCGCTGACGGACCTGCAACGCGCGGGCAAGATCCGCTACTTCGGCTCCTCGACCTTCCCTGCCTACCGCATCGTGCAGGCGCAGTGGGCCGCCCGCGAGGGGCGTCTGAGCCGTTACGTGACCGAGCAGCCGAACTACTCGATCCTGCAGCGTGGCATCGAGACCCACGTGCTGCCCGCGACCCAGGAGTACGGCATGGGCGTGCTGGCCTGGAGTCCGCTGGCGTCGGGCTGGCTGTCCGGGGCGATCCGCGCCGACCAGGAGATCAGCACGAACCGCTCGGGCTTCATGCAGCATCGCTTCGACGTCAGCATCCCCGCCAACCGCGCCAAGCTCGACGCCGTCGAGCAGCTCGCGAAGGTTGCCGACGAGGCCGGCCTCAGCATGATCCAGCTCGCGCTCGGCTTCGTCACCGCGCACCCGGGCGTCACCAGCGCGATCATCGGTCCCCGCACGATGGACCACCTCAGCTCGCAGCTCGCCGCCGCGGACACGGTGCTCCCGGCCGACGTGCTCGACGCGATCGACGCGATCGTGGCTCCCGGCGTCGACCTCGCCGCCCACGAGAAGAACGACACCCCGCCCGCTCTGCTCGAGCCGGCGCTGCGCCGCCGCTGATCACTCGGCACGCCGGCGACCAGACGGCAGGCGGACGTACGCCTACGCGTCCGCCTGCCGGCGCCCAACCCGGCTGGCGTCGCGCGTTGGGTCGCCGACGAACTCATCATCCCGTCGACCGCCTGACCGCCTGACCGGCCGGTCCCGGTCGATCTCCGAACCGGGCGGCCTGGGTCAGGTGGTGGAGTGACTGATTTCAAGGCTCCCGCTGCCGGAGTCGCACTGAGACCAGTGCCAACCCGATCAGCGGGAGCCTCCCGATCGCGCTGCCGGGGCCAGCCACCGCCCGTGCCGGCCGTGATCCACCTCGCAGTACTTGCCTCTCACGTTAGCGTGAGGTTTTAGCGTGGTGGCATGCAGATCAACGGCTCAACAGCTCTCGTGACCGGTGCCAACCGCGGGCTCGGCAAGGCCTTCGCCGAGGCACTCCTGGCCCGCGGCGCCACCGTCTACGCGACTGCCCGTCGCGTGGAAAGCATCGACATCCCCGGTGCCGTCGCCCTTCAGATGGACATCACGGATCCAGCGTCCATCGAGGCGGCGGCAGGCAAGGTGGGCGACCTCAACATCCTCATCAACAACGCCGGCACCTCCACCGAAGCCCCGCTGCTCGGCTCCTCCCTGGAGAACATCCGCCAGGACTTCGACACCAACTTCTGGGGCACCCTCAACGTCACCCGCACCTTCGCGCCGAGGCTGGCCGGTGGCGCCATTCTCAACGTCATCTCGGCGCTGAGCTGGTACACCTTCGCCCCCAGCAGCAACGGCTACGCCGCCTCCAAGGCTGCGGAGTGGTCCCTGACGAACGGCATCCGACTCGAGTTGGCCGGCCAGAAGACTCTGGTCACCGCCCTGGCGCTGGCGATCGCCGACACGGACATGATGGCCGGCATCGACATTCCCAAGCTCCCGCCCCACGAGGTGGTCAGCCAGGCGCTCGACGGGCTGGAAGCGGGCAAGATCGAAGTCATCGCCGACAAGCCCACCGCCAACGTCAAGGCCTCCCTCTCAGGCGACCCCGCCCTCTTCTACGCCGACATCACCGGCAACCTCTTCAGGTGACGTCGCCTGGGGCACCGCGGATCAGGTCCCGGTCGCCTCGGGTGGATCGGCTGGACGCGGTCCATGCTGCCCGACGAAGTGCTCTCAGTTCGCCGGGATGCCGGCCCGGTGCGCCAGCAGGCCCGCCTGGGTGCGGTTGTCGCAGCCGAGCTTTTCCAACAGTCGGGACACGTATCCCTTGACCGTCGCCTCGGAGAGGCGCAGTCGTCGGGCGATCTGCTGGTTGGAGCGGCCGGCGCCGAGACAGCCGAGGACCTCGACCTCCCGGGCAGTGAGCGTGGCGAGCAGTTCGCGGACCCGTTCTCCGCCGTGCCGGCTCAACACCAGCCGCTGGGTCGCCGTCGGAGACAGCACCGTGTGTCCGGCGGCGGCGACCCGTACCAGGTTGACGAGATCCTCCGGCGCCGTCGACTTGAGCAGGAAACCGACGGCACCCGCCCGCATCGCCCGCAGCACGTACTCGTCGAGGTCGAACGTGGTCAGCGCGACGATCCTCGGTGGCGCCGAGGACCGGTTGAGGTGCTCGATGGCGGTGAGCCCGTCGACGCCCGGCATCCGCAGGTCCATCAGGACCAGATCCGGCCCGTACCGGGTCACCGCCTCCACGGCCTCCGCGCCGTCGTACGCCTCGCCGACGACCTCGACGTCGGGGGCCGCTTCGAGAATCGTCCGCAGGTAGGCGCAGACCATCCGTTCGTCGTCGACCAGCAGGATCCGGATCATCGCGGCACGTATCCGGGAAGGGTGGCCCGCACCACGAACCCGCCCTCCGGGGTCGCCGCCGCGGCCAGGGTGCCGCCCAGCACGTCGACCCGACTCCGCAGGCCGGCCAGGCCGCAGCCCCCGCCGGCGGCGGCGACGTCCGGGTCGGGTGCACGCTCGGGCCGGTCGTTGGTCACTGTCGCGCGAACCAGATCCGGCTGGTAGCGGATCGACACTGTCACCTGCGAGCCTGGCGCGTGCTTGTGCACGTTCGTCAGCGATTCCTGCACCACCCGGAAGAGGGTGCGCCGCATGGCCGGTGCCAGCGCCGACGGGTCACCCTCCTCGTCGAGACGGACCGGCAGACCGACCGCGCGCGAGTCGGTCACGAGATCGCTCAGGTCGCCCTCCGCGGCCGGGTCCTCCGTTGGGACGCAAGTCGTCGGTGGGTCGCCGTGCCGCAGCACGCCGACCAGGTCGCGCAGCTCAGCCAGCGCCTGGCAGCCCGTCGTCCGCAGCTCCTCGGCGGCGCTGCGAACGGCAGGATCCGTGGTGCTGGTGCCCAGCGCCCCGGCGTGCAGCACCATGAGGTTGATCCGGTGGGTCACCACGTCGTGCATCTCGCCGGCGATCCGGAGCCGCTCGTCGCTACGGGCCTGCTCGGCAAGGAGCAGCCGCTCCTGCTCGGCGCGTTCGGCACGCTCGAGCAGCTCCGCGACGAGCCGGCGGCGGGCACTCACGTAGAGGCCGAGCAGGGCCGAGATGGCCAGCAGTCCGGGCCCGCTGAACGGGTCGTCGACCGTCCAGAGCCGCGCGCCGATCAGCCAGCACACCCCGAGCACCGCGATCACCGCCCAGGACCGCCGGCGGTCGCGACCGTGAACGATCACCGCGTACGGCACGAGGAAGACCGCCGACGCCGGCACCAGCAGGCTGACGCCGGCGATCACCAGGGCCACCGGGTACGGCCGGCGTCGGCGCAGCAGCAGGGTGGCCGCCGCGGCGACCTGCACCACCGCGTAGACCCAGACGGGGGCCGGGAGATGCCTCGACCCGGCGCTCGGGAAAGCGACCTCACGGGCCACGCCGGCCGCCGCCGCTACGACGACCAGCAGCACGTCGACGGCGAGCGGCGGCACCCTTCGGCGGTCCACCGCGCTCATGCGTTGCACGGTAGCCGGGCCGGCCAGGATTGGCGCGGCGAGCAACAGCAGTAGCGACGAAGGAACCGGGGGACGCGACGAAGGTAGGTCGCGGAGGCGACTTCCAGGGCTGTCCCGACCGGACACGACTGCTGTGGCATTGACGGATGGCACACTCGACCGATTCTGTGGCGCAACCGGCAGGGCCCCGCCGCATCGACGAACTTGACGCGCTGCGTGGGCTCGCGCTCCTCGGCATCGTCATGTTCAACATCGTCCAGATGACCCACATGACCCGGGTTTCCGGGCCGGCTGGTGAGCACGTCGGCGCGTACCTCTGGGAGCTGCTCTTCGTGCAGCGGCCATTCCCGATCTTCTCGCTGCTCTTCGGGATCAGCTTCTCGCTCTTCCTGCGGACGGCGGCTCGGCGCACCGACCGGCCCCGGCTGGTGCTGCTGCGCCGGCTGCTCTGGCTGGGTCTCTTCGGCGCGCTGCACACCCTGATCCAGCCCGGTGAGGTGCTGAAGTTCTACGCCGTGTTCGGGCTGGTCGTGCTCCTGCCGGCGTCGTACCTGTCCCGGCGCTGGGCGCTCGGGCTGGGCATCGTGTTGACCCTCGCCGCCGCGCTGACCTTCAACGGTCTCTTCATCATCCCGGGGCTCTTCCTGCTCGGCCTGGCGATCGCGGAGTACGGCATCCCGGACACGCTGCCGTCACGGGGCCGGCAACTCGCCCTCGCCCTCGCCCTCGCCGTCGCGGTGCCGGTAGCCGCGGTCATGGGCTGGTTGCAGTTCCGGGCTGGAGTCGGCCCGACCGCCAACTACCGCATCCTGCCGGCCGGCCTCGCCTTTGCCTTCCTTGTCACCGTCGGGTTCCTGCTGCTGATGCGAACCGCCCTGCGACGGCCGCTCGGCGCGCTGCTGTCGCCACTCGGCCGGGTGGCGCTCACCAACTACGTCGCCGCGTCGTTCCTGATCGTGGCCGGCGACGCGCTGCTCGACATCGGCTCCCGGTCCTCCTACTCGGCCGTCGTCGGACTGGGCCTGGCGATCGGGGTCGTGCAGGCGATCTTCAGCGTGCTGTGGCTGCGCTGGTTCCGGTACGGCCCGCTCGAATGGCTCTGGCGATGCCTCACCTGGTGGCAGCGGGTGCCGATCCGCCGCGCCTGACGCGGCGACGGCCGATAGAACCTGGGTACCACCGGCGGGTCGGAAGAGCCGACCCCGGTACCACGATGAGGACTGCGCCCAGACCTAGCGTGGTGAGCATGATTCAGATACGCGAGGTAACCAAGCGGTACGGCGCGAAAACGGTCGTCGACCAGCTGTCATTCACCGCGAAGCCCGGACAGGTTACCGGCTTCCTCGGACCCAACGGCGCCGGCAAGTCGACGACCATGCGGATGATCGTCGGTCTCGATGCGCCGACCTCTGGCGACGTACTGGTCAACGGCAAGCCCTACACATCGTCAAAGGCACCGCTGCACGAGATCGGCGTTCTGCTCGAGGCCAAGGCCGTGCACCCGGGGCGCACGGCGGTCAGCCACCTGCTCTCCATGGCTCGGACGAACGGCATTCCGCGCTCGCGCGTCGATGAGGTGCTCGACCTGGTCGGCCTCTCGGCCGTCGCCCACAAGCGGGTCGGCGCATTCTCCCTCGGCATGGGCCAGCGGCTCGGCATCGCCGCCGCGCTGCTCGGCGACCCGGCCGTGGTGATGCTCGACGAGCCGGTCAACGGCCTCGACCCCGAGGGTGTCCTCTGGGTGCGCAACCTGCTCACCGGCCTCGCCGCTGAAGGCCGCACCGTGATGCTGTCCTCGCACCTGATGAGCGAGGTCTCGCGGATCGCGGACCACCTGGTCATCATCGGCCGGGGCAGGCTGCTGGCCGACACCACCGTGGCCGACTTCGTGACCGCCGAGGGGGTCCGGGTCGTCACTCCCGCCCCGGACGCGCTGCGCACGACGATTGCCGGCCCGGGCGTCACGGTCACCTCGACAGGTGCCGAGGAACTACTCGTCGCCGGCGCCTCCGCCCGCGTGATCGGGCTGGCCGCGGCCGCCCGCGGCATCCCGCTGTTCGAGCTCACCCCGCAGAACGCCTCGCTGGAAGAGGCGTTCATGGACCTGACCCGCGACGCTGTTGAATACGAGGCCGCCCGATGAAGATCACCCCTGGTGGCGTCGTCGCCGCCGAATGGACCAAGTTCTCCTCTCTGCGCTCCACCTGGATCACGACCGGCATCTCCGTCTTCCTCCTGATCGCCTTCGGCATGATCGCCTCGGCGTCCTTTTCGGGCGACAACATGAGCTCGGTGGGCCTGGTCCTGTCCGGCAGCGTCCTGGCCGCCCTATCCGTCGGTGTGCTCGGCGTGCTCCTGGGAGCGAGCGAATACACCACCGGCATGATCCGGGCGACCCTCGCCGCGGTGCCGCGCCGGTTGCCGGTGCTGTGGTCGAAGAGCCTCGTGGCTGGCTCGGCCGCCTTCGTCACGATGACCGTCGGCGCTTTCGCCGCCTTCGCGGCAGGGTCGGCCGTACTCAACGACAACATCGACGCCATGGGCCTCGGTGACGACGGTGTGCTGCGGGCCCTGATCGGCGCCGGCGTCTACCTCGGCCTGGTCGCGGTGCTCGGTGTCGCGCTCGGCATGCTCGTCCGCTCCAGCGCCGGCGCCATCACCATCCTTGCCGGTCTGCTGCTGATCGTGCCCGGTCTGGCCCCGCTGCTGCCAGACTCGATCGCCGATGCGGTTACCCCGTACCTTCCCAGCAACGCGGGCGGCGCCGTGATGGCACTGGCTCCCACGGACGGCACGCTGGGTCCGTGGGCCGGTCTCGCGGTCTTCGCCGGGTACGTGGTCGTGACGCTCGCTGCCGCCGCTTATCGGCTCAAGAAGACCGACGCGTAAGGGAGACTCGGGCGATGAGCACGCAGGGATGGCTCGTGGACCGGCAGGCACGGCTGCGGGCGTTCGACCGGCGCCACCCGTGGGTCACGGACACCCTGGTAGCCGTACCGATCGTGCTCTTCAGCATCCCGAACATCATCGAGAAACCCCTGTCGGCGACCATCGCGACCCTGGTGCTGCTGCCACCGCTCTACTGGCGGCGGCGGTACCCGTTCCCGGCGTTCCTGGCCACCGTAGCCACCGACCTGCTCCTCAGCGGGCTGGGCATCAGCGTCGGCGCCGGGGTGATCCTGCTGGTGGTGCTCTTCGGGGTGGCCTCCCGGGGTACCTGGCGTGCGCTGACCTGGGCGTCCGGGATCACGGTGGCCCAGCTTTTCGCTGAGATCTACCTGTTCGGGTCGGTCACGCAGAACCGCACCCTCACGTCGTTGCTGGCTCTCGGGGCGACAGTGGCGGCGATCGCGTCCGGCGTCGCGGTGCGCACCCGCCGGGCGTACCTCGTCGCCCTGGAGGACCGGGCCGCCCGCCTCGAAATCGAACGGGATCAGCAGGCCCGCCTGGCCGTCGCTGAGGAGCGGGCACGGGTGGCCCGGGAGATGCACGACATCGTCGGCCACCACGTGTCGGTGATCGTCGGCCTCGCCGACGGCAGCGCTGCCCTCGCCAGATCGCGGCGGGAGCAGACCGCCGAACCGCTCCGGCTGATCGGCGAGACCGGCCGCCAGGCGCTCGCGGAGCTGCGCCGGGTGCTGGGCGTGCTGCGCGGGGAGGACACCGACCCGCAACTGAGGCCGCAGCCCGACATCGACGACCTCGACCGGCTGCTGCCGAGCGTGCGGGCAGCCGGGCTGCCAGTCACCTACTCCACCTCGGGTGAGCTGCACACCCTCAGCAAGGGGCTGCAGCTCGCGGTCTACCGCATCGTCCAGGAAGCGCTCACCAACATCCTCAAACACGCCGGACGGGGCGCGACCGCCGACGTGAGTCTCAGTGTCGCCGACGGAGAGGTACGGGTCCGTGTGCGCGACAACGGCCGTGGCGCCCCCGCCGCCCCGAGCCACGGTCTGCTCGGCATGCGTGAGCGCGGGGCCATGTACGGCGGGGTGGTGACCGCCGGCCCGGCCGAGCACGGCTGGGTGGTCGACGTCGTCCTCAAGGAGCCCGCGTGACAACCGTGCTGATTGCCGACGACCAGCCGCTGCAGCGCATGGGTTTCAAGATGCTGCTCGATGGAACCCCCGGAATGACCGTGGTCGGCGAGGCCTCGGGCGGCGCCGAGGCGGTCCGGATGATCGACCAGAGCCGCCCCGACGTGGTGCTGATGGACGTACGCATGCCCGGCATGGACGGCATCGAGGCGACCCGCCGCATAACGGCGGCCGGCTCGCGCACCCGCGTCCTGATCCTGACCACCTTCGAACTGGATGAGTACGTCTATGCCGGGCTGCGGGCCGGGGCAAGCGGATTTCTGCTCAAGGACGCCCGGCCCGAAGAGCTCATCGCGGCCATCCGCGCCGTGGCTGCCGGCGACTCGGTCGTCGCTCCCAGCCTGACCCGCAAGTTGATGGACGCCTACCTGCAGGAACAAGCGCCGGCCACGTCCGAGGATCCCCGCCTGGGCACGCTGAGCGAGCGGGAGCGCGAGGTGCTCGAAGCGATCGGCCAAGGCGCCACCAACACCGAGATCGCCGAACGCTTCACGCTGACCGAGTCGACAGTGAAGAAGCACGTCGGACGGGTCCTGTTCAAGATCGGCGCCCGCGACCGGATCCAGGCGGTGATCTTCGCGTACGACAACGGCCTGGTGCACCCTCGCTGACCGGCGCAAGGGTGGTGACTCGAGGGAGAGTGACGTCCGGGCGGTCGATGGGCTGCCCGAGCCGCGCCACCCAACCGGTCGGCGCCCGAGAGCCTGGAGCGCCCGGGCGCACGGCGGGTGCTATGCAGGGGTGTCGTCCTGCCGGGCCGGCCCGAAGAGAGTCATGACGAGCGCCACGATGCTGAAGAAGCCGGATCCCAAGGCCAACAGAAGCGAGGGTACGAAGGCAGATGGCGGTGGCACCCAGCCACCAAGCACCCAGGGCAGCGTGACAAGGACGACGACCGCGGCCGTGGTGGCGACTTCGTTGATGACGAACGCGGTCGATATAGCCGAGGCGCCGCGAGCGATTGTGCGATAGGTCGTGTTGGCGGTCAAGGCAACCAGCACGACCGAGAGCGCGATGAAGGTGAGGGCACCCCAGATCGGCTCCAGGCCGGCGAGTGTGAGGGACACGAGGAGCGGCACGGCCGACACCAAGAAGATCCAGCGCACTCCCGAGCGCATGTAGCGGTCGGCCGCGGCTGCGCCCTGGCGGTTCTTGTGCAGGTCGGAGTCGAGGTAGAAGAAGACTCCGACGAGAAGTGTGCCGACAAGAGCGGCGGAGACTTCTGCCATAGTCAAAAAGAAGTCGTCATTGATTTCCCGCATCGCGACCGCCTCCCCTTCAGCATGGAAGATGTCCCGACGGCAGTCTCTCGGCAATCCTACGGCCGAGCGAGGAGGGTTAGTGCCTGTTCACGGTCTCGGCCTTCCCAGTTGACAGGTCCATGCGTCCAGGCGCGAGTTGTCCGACGCACGCACAGCACCGTGAGCACAGGAGAGCGCATTTCGCGTTTTGTGTCAGTCAGGTGTGGTGACCCATCGCCCCGGTGGGTCACACGCCGGTTCGCCCGTCGATGCACTCGCGCAGGAGGTCGGCGTGACCAGCGTGCCGCGCATACTCCTCGATCACGTGGAGGAGCACGTCGCGCGTGGCGTGGCTGCCACCGTCGACCGGCACCTCGCGGCCCAGGTCGGCCTCATCGAGGGCATCGAGCCATTCGTCGGCCTTGGCGATCTCGACCCTCCAGGTCGCGAAGGCGTCCTTCACTACCGCCGGATCGGCGACTGCGCCCCCGAAGTCCCCATCCGGGTCGTCCTCGTGCTGGTAAAGGCACGGCGCGTCGGCCCGTCCTTGGAGTACACGCTGGAACCATTGGTGCTCCATCTGGGCCAGATGGCGGACCAGGCCGAGCAGGCTCAGGGTGCTGGGCGGTACCGAGCGTCGGCCGAGCTGCTCGGCGTCCAGGCCGTCGCACTTCATTTCTATCGTGAGACGGTAGTTGCCGAGGTACTCCCGGTAGGTCGCCTTTTCACCGACGGGCTGACCGAAGGTTCTGGGGTCGTCCTCAGGGGCGGTCCACAATTTACTCACGGCGCCACCCAATCGTGGGCGGACCGCACCAGTCAAGCGAGTTGGGGTGCGCCGAATTCCACGGCCGCCAAGGGAAATCCGGTCGCCGTCCCGTCGCCCTCGACCCGCCCGGCGTGCCGCGCTCGGACGGCGGAACCAGCGTCGCCGCCCGCCTGGTGGACTCCTGTCAGATGTCGAACACTTCCCGCATGTCGGGCCACGGGTGCGCACCCGGCGTGGGATCCGCATCCTGGCACCGGACTAATCTCCCCTGCGGCCGGGTCGTCGGCAGAGCCCGTTGCGGGCCGACCAGGGGGCTGTGACACGGATCCCGGAGAGGGCACCCGCCGTCCGCCGACCAGGGACGGTGTCGCCCACCGACGGGGCATACCCGATCGGCCCCCTGCTCACAACCGTCCTTCCCGCCGATCCGACCAGCCGCCCCGACATGTACCGCGAATCGCGCCACAGTGGACGCGTGTGTCTCACGGGCGAGGCCACAACCCTTGCCATCGCCGACCTACCGTGAGCACGCCACCGCTCACAACGATGTCGCCCGGTGGCCGGCAGAACGGTCACGGACGCCAACGCGTGATGGTCCGTGGTGCGAAATCGGGGGGAAAAGCAGATGGACATCAATATATTAGGGCCAGTGCGGGCGCGCGTCGACGACCGGTCCGGCGGCCAGATCACGACCATGCGGGAGAGCGACCTGGGGGGCACCAAGCCCCGCACTGTGCTCGCCGTCCTCTTGCTCGCCAGAGACGGCGCGGTTGGCGACGACCGGCTCAGTGAGCTGCTGTGGGGCAGCCGGCCGCCCACCACCGCCATCGGACAACTGCACACCTACGCCTCCCGGCTGCGCCGCGAGCTGGGCCGCGAGGTGCCGCTGCTGCGGGTCGGGCGGGGCTACCGGCTGATCAGTGAGCACCTGCGGGTCGACTACGCCGAATTCCTGCGCCTCACGACCGCAGGCCGGCAGGCGCTGGCCCAGGGGCATCCCGAACGGGCCGCGCCGCAACTGCGCCGCGCCCTGCTCCTCTGGCGCGGAGACGCCCTCACCGACGTCACCTCCCACTTGGCGGCAGCCGAACGGCCACGACTGGAGGAGCTGCAGCTCGAGGCCCTGGAGGGCCGCGCGGAGGCCGACCTCCTGCTCGGGGAGCACGGCCGGCTGGTCTGCGAGCTGACCGGCCTGGTCGCCCGGTATCCGCTGCGGGAGCGGCTTCGGGCCCAGCTGATGATCGCGCTGTGTCGCTCGGGTCGCCAGGCCGACTCGCTCGACGTCTACCAGGCGGGGCGGCGGATCCTCACCGAGGAACTCGGCGTCGACCCGGGCCCCCTGCTGCAGGCAGCCCAGTGCGCGGTGCTCGCTGGCGGGACGGTGGCCAACGACGGCGGGGTGCTGGCCGGCGTCCGATAGGGACGCCGGTCAGGTGGCCACGCCGTGGCTTCGGAAGAGCTCGTCGATGGCGACCTTGTCGAAGGTCTGACCCTCGGCGAGTCGGCGCAGCACCAGCAGGCACGGCATGCCGAAGTCACCACCGGGAAACGACCTGGACCGGGTCGCGCCGACGCAGACCGACCACGCGGGTGCCTGCCCGCGCGGCAGTTCCACCCCGGTCTCCGCGTCGAAGACCCGGGTGCTGGCCGTCAGGATGACGCCGGCACCGAGCTTGGCGCCGCGACGCACCCGGCCCCCCTCCACCACGATCGACCGGGACCCGACGAATGCCTCGTCCTCCACCACGACCGGTACCGCGGAGGCCGGCTCCAACACCCCGCCGATGCCCACCCCACCGGAGAGGTGGACGTTGCGGCCGATCTGCGCGCACGAGCCCACCGTGGCCCAGGTGTCCACCATGGTGCCGGCTCCCACCCAGGCGCCGATGTTGGTGTACGAGGGCATCAGCACCACCCCGGGCGCATGGTGGCTGCCCCACCGGGCGATAGCGCCGGGCACCACCCGCACCCCGTCGAAGGTGCGCTTGAGTGGCAGCCGGTCGTGGTAACGGAACGGCCCGGCCTCGGACGGCTCCAGCCCGAGGACCCGGAACGCCAGCAGGATGGCGCGTTTCGCCCGCTGGTCCACGACCACCTCGTCGGTGACCGGATCGACGGCGGCGACCCGGCTCACCCCGCTGTCCAGTTGGTCCACGGCCGCGGTGACGACGGCGTGGCCCGTCGGATCGTCGGTGGTCACCGTGTCGCGGCGGTCCCACAGCTCGTCGATCTCGGCCGGCAGGGGCGCCCCGGTCGGGGCGTTCGGCACGACGGTGGCGTCAGACATGCGCCGCCCTTCTCTTGTCGGATTCAAGCGGCCCCAGGGCACCCGCCCGGGGGGTGATCTCGGCGATGTCGCGGACGGCGGCGAAGCGGACATGTCCCCGACCCGCCGGTCCGTATGCGCCGCCGGGCATCACCACGATGCCGGCGCGACTGGCAAGGCTCCTCGCCCAGGTGTCGCCGTCCCCACCCGGCGCGGCGGTCCACACGAAGAAGCCACCGTCGGGACTCCGTGCTGCCGCCCCGTTGACGGTGAGCAGTCGCACCAGGTCGGCCACCCGGGTGGCGCCCCGCTCGTACTGGATCCGGGCGTGCTCGTCGTCGCCGAGCAGGTACGCGGCCGATCGCTGGGCGGCGGCGCCCGCCATCAGCCCGGCCGCTCGGCGGCACGGCACCAACCGCTCGACCACGGCGGGATCGCCGGCGTAGAAGCCGACGCGCAGCCCCGGGCTGTTCGACCGCTTCGACAGGCTGTGCACGGCGAGGACCCCGGCGGTGCCGTGCGCCAACGCGGTCCGTGGCGACCCGGACCAGGTCGACTCGATGTACGCCTCGTCGGAGACCACGAGCACGCCGTACCGTCGGCCCCAGGCGATGAGGGTGTCCAGCGGTTCGAGCGCACCGGTGGGGTTGCTCGGGCTGTTCACCCACAGGCACAGCGCGCGGTCGCGTACCGCGGCAGGCAGCAGGTCGGGCCGCATGCGGTGGTCGTCGTCGGCCGGTACCCGGTGGGTGGCGAAGCCGGCGAGACGCGCCCCTTTCTCGTACGCGGGGTAGCAGAGCTGCGGGACGAGCACCGTGTCACGCCCCGGCGGGACGAGTCCGGCGTCGCGCAGGAACAGCGGCAGGGTGGAGATGAACTCCTTGGCGCCGGCGCAGGCCGCGACGGCGTCCGGCGCGAGCGCGACCCCGAACCGGCGGCGCAGGTAGCCGGCGGCCGCCAGCCGCAGCTCTTCGGTCCCGGCACTGGGTGGATAGCCGGCCGGTTCCTGCCCGGGCGCCTCGCCGGGTGTCACCGGCGGCGGATCGGCGGGAACCCCCAGCGACAGGTCGAGCAGTGCCGACCCCGACCCGCGCGCCAGGTCGAGCAGCTCCTCGCGCGACGGCGGGGCGCTCAGCACGGCACCGCAACGCCGGACATGGCCACCAGCGCGGGGGCGGGCACCACGGCGGGTGGGAATTCGAGGGTGGCGAAGTGGTCGTGTTCACCCTCGGCCCGGCGGATCATCTCGATGCTGCCGTCGCGGCGCAGAAGCAGCTCCTGCGGACGCAGGCGACCGTTGTAGGTGAAGCCCATCGAATGGCCGTGCGCACCGGTGTCGTGGATCAGCAGCAGATCACCCTCCCGCAGCGCCGGCAACGGGCGGTCCCTGCCGAACCGGTCGTTGTTCTCGCACAGCGGCCCGGTCACGTCCACCGACTCCGTGGGCCCGGCCGCCCGCGCGAAGGGCACCGTGATGTGGTGGTACGCGTCGCGGTAGAGCGCCGGACGCATCAGCGCCGTCATGCTGGCGTCCACCCCGGCGTACTCGCGCCACTTGGACATCCGGTTCACCACCCGGGTGGCGAGCACCCCGTGCGGTCCCGTGATGAAACGGCCGCTTTCGAAACACAGACGCGGCGCGGGCAGGCCGTACTCCTGCTGCCACCGGTCGAGACGCTCGCGGAGCGCCCGGCCGAGCGCGTCGATGTCGGCGGTCGGTTCGCCCGGCCGGTAAGGGATACCGATGCCGCCGCCCAGGTTCAGCGTCCGCACCGCGACGCCCGTGTCGCGGTGCAGGGCGACGACCTGCTCCAGCAGCAGTTCGAGGGTGAGCAGCACCGGCGCTGCGGTGAGCGAGTTGGAGGCCAGCATCATGTGCAGGCCGACGGTCCGAACGCCGAGCGTCACGGCGCGCGCCACCACGTCGGTGAGCCGGTCGGCGGGGACGCCGAACTTGGCGTCGGCCGGGTCGCCGAGGAAGGTGTCCGCGTGCCGGCGGGAACCCCGGTGCGCGTCGTCGCCCGGGTTGACCCGGAACGCCAGGGTGTCCGGCACGGCGCCCAGTTCGGCGATCTTCTCGAGGACCGTTGCGTCGTCGACGGTGATCAGCGCGTCCGCGCGCAGTGCCGCGGTCAGCTCCGCCCGGCTGGTGTTGTTCGAGTTGTAGCAGATCTGCCGGCCCCGCGCGCCGGCCCGCAGCGCCAGTGTCAGCTCGGGACCCGAACTGACGTCGAAGCCGAAGCCGTGCCGGGCCAGGATGCGCAGGATCGCCGGATTGGGCAGCGCCTTGACCGCGAAGTACTCGGTGTAGCCCAGCGACCGGAACGCCCGGTCGAAGGCCGCGCAGGTGTCGTCGATGCCCTGCTCGTCGTAGAGGTGAAACGGTGTGCCGAAACGCTCGACGGCGCGCGGTAGGGCGTCGTCCAGACGTGCCTGGAACGCGGGGCTCACGGGCATCTGTCGGGCTCGCTTTCTGCCAGGGGCGAGTGGTTCGGGGTCAGTAGCCGAACCGCGCGATGATCACCGAGCGGACACGGTCGCCAGAGAGGGGGCGTCGGTAGACGTAGCTGTCCACGCTGACGTCGTCGAAGCCGGCCAGCTGAGCCTGCTCCCGCAGGTAGTCGACGGCGAGCCAGTGGAAGCCGGTCACCCCCGGCGCCGCCTGCACCCGGCTGCCGTCGCGGGTGGCGTCGTTGGAGGCCACGAGGATGCCGCGGCCGTCCACGCCGAGCCAGCTCCGGACGTGCGCCATGATCGGCAAGGTTGCGGTACGGGCGTCGTAGAGGTGGCCGAGCAACCCGTCGAGATAGGCCACCGGCCACGGGTCGGTCGGCGTCCAGGTCGTCACGTCGGCTTCGATCGACCGGACGCCCTTGGCCGTTGACATGGTGACGGCCTCGGCCATCGCGTCCACTGCCAGCACCTCGACCCCGGCGGCAGCCAGGTGACCCTCCACCACCGCGTTGCCGCTGCCCAGGCTGACCAGCCGGCGGCTGCCGGCCCGCGTCAGCTCGCCGTTGAGCAGCTCCAGCATCCAGGTCCGATAGGCCGGTGAGTGGGTGGAGGGGGTGACAGAGTCGCCGCGCGCGCCCCCGGTCTCCCAGATGTCGAAGAGGCTGACGTCGTCGCCGGACCGCGAGCGGTAGAAGTCGGCGAGGTCGGCGAGTTGGTCGGGTCGGGTGTCGGTGGTCTCGATGGTCACAGCGGTCACCTTCATTCGGCAGTAGCCGGCAGGGTCGGTGCGGACAGGACGTCCGCGAGCAACGGCACCAGGTCCTCCATGCCGGAGCGGTAGAAGTGGCCTCCGGGCAGGACCCGGAAGGTGAATGCGGCGGTCGTGAGGGCCGACCAGGCGGTCGTCAGCTCGTCGTTGAGGAGCGGGTCGTCGGCGCCGCGAACCGCCAGGACGGGGCAGCCGACCGGCGCCGGCCCGGCCGGCCGGTAGCGGGCCGATGCCCGCACGTCGCCGACGAGGGCCCGCTCGACCAGCCGCCGGCCCAGCGGCGTCGCCCGGATCTGCGCCGGCAGACCGCCGAGGGCACCCACCCGGTCCCAGATCTCGTCGTCGGTGCCGTCGAGGAGGGCTGCCGTGCTGTGCCGCCACGGCGCTGCGGCGCCGCTGACCACCACCAGGGCGGGGCCCCTGCCCGCCTGGTGGGCGACCGCCGCCCAGGACGCGGCGAGCAGGGCGCCGAAGCTGTGGCCGACGACGGCCCAGCGTTCGCCGGGGGCGGGCGCGTACCGCTGGTCCAGGTCCCGCACGTAGCCGTCGACCTCGGGCGGCGGCCGCTCGGCGATCCGCGCGCCGCGGCCCGGCAGCTCCGGTGCGACGACCGACAGGGCGTCGCCCAGCAGCTCACCGAGTCGGTCGTCCCAACCGCGGAAGACGCCGGCCGAGCCACCCGCGGGGGGCAGCAGGAACAGCCGGCTCGCCGCGACGGTCACGGTGTCGCGGTCGCCGGGACGGCGAGCTCGGCGGCGTACATCCGGTCGAAGGCGGCGACCAGGGTACGGTCGGCCACGGTCCCCCCGCTGAGCGCCGTGCGGCACAGCATCTTCAGCGCGCGCCAACTCTTCGTGGCGGCGGCGAGCCCTTCGATGAACGGCTCGCCGTCACCGGCCAGCCCCGTCCACGGTTCGCCGGTTCGCCGGTACGCCTCCGCCACCGCCAGGTACGCCCGCTCGATCATCAGCGCCGAGTGGTACGTGTTGGTCAGTTGCGCGTGCCGGCGCTGGCCGGGTGCGGTGAGCGCTGGCACGAACGCGTCGCGGTACCGGGACAGCTGCGCAGGCAGCGTCCGCCGGTCGGCGAGGAGGGCGTCGACGGCGGCGCGTTCACGGCGGTGAACCGTCCCGTCGGCCAGGGCGGTCTGGGTCCGCTCGCCGAGGTGCAGCCGGTAGAGCGAGTCGTGCTTGTCGTAGACGTGGAACAGGTTGGAGCGGATCGCCTCGACGAACAGGGCCCGATCGAAGCGCAGCACCAGGGTACGGACGCCGACGTTGTCGATGCCGAGGTACGAGTGCTCGTCGAAGTCGACGACCGTCACCTTGTGCCCGTTGGTGCGGTGCTCGCGCAGGTAGTACTCGTCGAAGTGCTCGTGGTAGTAGCTGTCGACGCGGGCGACGCAGTGCCCGTGGTCGCGCACGGCGCCGCGCAACGTCGCCTCGATGTCACCGTCGACGGGCAGGTGGTGCTTTTCCACGCCCCACTCCCCCAGCAGCAGGGCGTCGCGGGCTGCCTCGCCGTCGAGCAGGTTCCGGCAGGACAGGCCACCCCACTCGGCGCGCAGCGTCGGGGCGCCGGCGACCAGGAGGAACGCCGCGAGCAGGCGAGGCGGCAGAAGCTGGGTCAGGCTGACGATGTGGCAGTCGTAGTAGACGCTCTCCACGGCGTTCCAGTGCCGGCCGGTGACCTCCGAATGGTGGGCGGTCACCCCGGGGACGTCGCGGGTCGGGTGTGCGACGGCGACGGGCTCGGGCTCGGGCACGAAGGCCACTGTGACGGCGTCGCTCGTCGGGCTGCCGGTCCTGGGACCGTCGACGGTGGTGGTCACGGGCGTCTCCCGAAGGCGAGGCGGAGGGTGGCGGGTGAGCGGAAGCTGAGCCCCTGCACGGGGCTCGGCGTGACGTCGGCGAAGCGCAGGCCGGGCCGGCGTTCGAGCAGCAGGCGCAGCGCGGTGGTCACCTCTGCCAGGGCCATCCGGCGGCCCATGCACTGGTGACGCCCGGCGCCGAAGGAGAGCAGGCGCTGGTGTCCCGGCCGGCCCGGGTCGAACGTGTCCGGGTCCGGGAACACCGCCGGGTCACGGTTGGCCGAGCCGAGCAGGACGGTCAGCAACGAACCCTTCGGGATGTCCTGGCCGAGAAGCTCCCCGCCACCCCAGATCCGGATGGTGCTGTGGATCGGCGCCTCGTACCGCAGGGTCTCGTCCACCACCGCCTCGACGAGGTTGCCGTCCGCGGCGACCTGCGCCATCAGCTCCGGGCGCGAGCACAGGGTGTGCAGGACGTTCGCGATCAGCCGGTTGCTCGTGTCGATGGCGGCGGGGATGAGCAGCCCGACCTGGCGGACGATCTCGTCGTCGTCGACGTCGGCGCCCTCCGCGGCGGAGGACAGCAGCTGCCCGATGACGCTGTCGTCCGGTGCGGGTCGCAGCTCGGCGACCCGGCTGTGCAACAGGGCGCTCATGCGTGCCCACGCCGCGACGGCGGCCCGTCGGCGCACCGGATCGGCCGAGTCGATGAAGGCGATCACCGCGTCGCTGCAGGTCTGGAACTGCGGCACGTCCGCCGGTCGCAGGCCGATGATGCGCGACATCACCCGGATCGGTACGGCGTTCGCGAAGCCCGTCACGTAGTTGGCCGGGCCATCACCGGCCGCCGCGTCGAGGTCGTCGAGCACGCCGCCCACCGCCGCCGGGACGAGTTCGTCGAGGTACCCGGGGATGGCCGACGCGGAGAAGCTCCGGTTGGTCAACGCCCGCAGCCGGACGTGCTCCTCCCCCTCGACGTCGGTCACGGTGCGACCGAACAGCACCCGGGTCGCCCGGAACGGGCTCTCCACACTGGAGCGCCGGTCCCGCAGCACCGCCCCGGCGGCGGCGTGGTCCGTGGCGAACCAGGTGCGGCGCGACGTCGAGTGGACGAGCTGGCCCTGCGCCCGCAGCGCCGCGTACACGGGATAGGGGTCGAGCTGGAACGCGGGCGTCCCGAAGTCGCGGTCGGCGCCGTTGCGCGCGGGCGCGGTCACCGCATCACCGCCGCGTCCGGCGCTCCGGCCGGCTCCCACACGGCGGCGAAGCGCAGCCGGTGGTAGTCGGCGTACCAGCGGCCGTCGCGCAGCAACGTCGGCGCGGCCAGCTCGTTGATCCGCGCCAGGACGGCGTCGCGCCGCTCCGGCGGCACATGGCCGATCAGGGCCGCGCCGAACATGGCGACCCAGTCGGCGACGCCACCCGGGCAGTCGGTCAACTCGGTGGGCCGGGCGAAGTAGTCCATCCGCAGCACCTGGAAGCCGTGCGCCTCCAGCAGGGTGGCGTACTCCCCGGGGCTCGGGAAGTACCAGGGCATCCGCGCGCCCTCGGTCAGACCCTGCTCGGCCAGCGCGGCGCGGACGGCGGCGAGGATCCCGGCCACGTTGTGGGCACCGCCGAGTTCGGCGACGAAACGCCCACCCGGGCGCAGCGCGCGACGGACGGCGACGACGACCTCCGCCGGACGGGTCATCCAGTGCAGCGCGGCGTTGGAGAACACCGCGTCGACCTGCTCGTCGATCTGGAAGTCGTGGCCGTCCGCGAGCAGCACGTCCGATCCCAGGCGGGCGGTGGCCGAGGCGACCATGGCGGGGTCGCCGTCGACCGCGATCACCCGCGCCCCGCTCGCCGCGATCGTGGCGGCCAGCTCACCGGTGCCGCACCCCAGGTCGAGGACTGTCTCGCCGGGCACCGGGGCGAGCAGCTCGACGACACCGCCGGCCAGCGCGGACACGTAGCCGAACTGGCGGTCGTAGCGGTCGGCGTCCCACCCGGGGTCGGGCCGGGACTGGTGGACGGAGTGCTGTGTCATCGTGTCACCCTCGATCAATCTGTTGGAGCATGAGTTCTGTGGTGCCGCCGGCGAGCGCCAGGCCGGTCGCGTCACGCAGGGCCCGTTCCGCCGGATGGCCGCGCCGGTAGCCGTCAGCACCGGAGAGTTGCAGCGCCTCGTCGGCAACCTCGGCCAGCACCGCGGCGGCCCGGTGTTTGCCGGCGGCCGCCCAGCCGCCCGGGCAGGCGCCCGCGGCGAGCAGCCGAAGGCTCTGCCCGGCCATCGCCTGCACCTCCTGAACTGCGGCGTCGAGCCGGGCGAGCGTGAATCGGACGTGCTGGTTGGTGATCAGCGGAACCCCGAAGGTGATCCGCCGGCCGGCGTCGGCGACCGCGTGGTCCAGGACCGACTCGGCCAGCTCGGCCATCCGGACGGCGAGCATCACGCGTTCGTGGATCCAGTGGCGCATCAGCACCAGCAGTCCGTGCCCGCCGACGGCGAGCACGGCGGCTACCGGGGCCGCGTCGAGCACCACCGCACCGGTCAGGCCGGTGTGTCCCAGGCCGTCCAGGGTGGTCACCCCGACGCGCGGCCCGGCGGGCACCAGCAGGAGCGCCGGCCCGCGCCGACCGGTGCGCCCGTCGCTGTCGTCGGCCAGTACGAGCAGGTGGTCGGCGTACGGGGCGTTGCTGATGAACCACTTCATTCCGGTCACGGTCAACCCACCGGCCGCCCCGGCGCCCACAGTGGTCTTCAGGGCAGTCAGGTCGCTGCCGCCGTCCGGTTCGGTGGCGGCCAGCGCACTGGTCGCCGAGCCGGCCAGGGCGTCCGTCACCAGCCCCACCGGTGTCGTCGGCAGGACGCCGAGCAGGCGTGTCGCCACCTCCAGGTGGGTGAGCAGCGCCGCGCCCGGCGCGCCGTTAGCGACCCGGGCGAACGCGCGGTGCAACGCGGCGGCACGCCACAGGGCTGCGGCGCGGTCGCCGCCACGGTCGGCCCACGCGTCGCGCAGCAGACCGGCCTCGCCGACGGCGCGCAGCAGCTCCCGTACGGGCGGGCCGGCCGACTCCCAGACGCCCGCAGCGAGCAGGCCGTCGCGGTGCCGGTCGGTGAAGGCGTCGAGCCGCGTCGCGAATTCGACGTCGGCGGCACCCTGCGGACAACGCGACCCGACCGTCGAGGCGAGCACCGACGCGGCGGTCACTGGGGCCACCCGCGCAGGCGGGCGAGGGCGGTGAGCATCATCTCGTCCGATCCGGTGGAGATGGACAACAGCCGGGTGTCGCGGAACGCGCGGTTGACCGGGTGGGTGCTGAGCTGCCCCTCGGCGCCGTGCAGGTGCAGGCAGGCGCGGGCTACCTCACGGGTGAGACGGCTGGAGCGCAGCTTGACCGCTGCGGACAGGGTGTTCACCGCACCGCCGGTCACCCACCGGTCGATGCCGGTGTACGCGAGCTGGCGCACCGCCTCCACCTCGGCGCGCAGGCGTGCCAGCTGCGCGGCGGGCTGCTGACGGTCGGCGATCGGTACGCCGAAGGTCCGCCGCTCCCGCAGCCGCTCGGCGGTCCGCAGCAGCAGGGTGTCCGCCATGGCGATCGCGCGGCAGGCGGACAGGATGCGCTCCGGTTCGAACTGGCGCAGCTGGGTGACCAGTCCGAGACCGTGCCCGCCGAGGCGGTGCCCGTCGGGCACGAACACGCCGTCGAAGCGGAGCTGCCCGGCGACGCCGGCGGTCCGCAGCCCGAGCGTGGCGTCCGCCGGTTCCCTGCTCACGCCCGGGGCGTCGGCCGGCACCATCAACAGGACGTGACCGAAGGTTCCACGAGCCTCGGGCAGCCGGGCCAGCACCGCGAAGGCGTCCGCGGTGAGCCCGGCCACGACCCACCGCTTGGCGCCGGTCAGCCGGTACCCGCCCGGCTCGGGGGTGGCCGTGGTGGCGACGGCGGCCACGTCGGCGCCGGCGCCCGGCTCGGAGACCGCGTGCCCGAGCAGGCAGCGCCCCACCAGGGCCGGGCGCAGGAAACGCTCGACGGCCTCCGGCCCGCCGGCATCGGCCAGCATGGGCGCGACCATGTCGTTGTGGACCGTCACCCCCATGCCCACGCTGTCGAACAACAGCGCGCCGAGGCATTCGGCGAGGACCACGTGCTCCCAGGCGGTGCCGCCGGCGCCGCCCTGGTCGACGGCGAACCGCATGCCGAGCCAGCCTCGCGCGGCCAAGCCGGTCAGAACCTCGCGCAGGGGGACCGCGCCGTGCCGCTCCCACGCGTCGACCATGGGTGCGACGGTGGCCGCGAGGTGCTCGGTGAGGCGGGCCCGCAGCTCGTCCTCGGCGGGCGTGAACCAGCCGGTGCGGGCCGCGACAGTGAGGGCCGCGGTTTTCACGGTGCCTCGTCGAGCAGCAGCGCGGCGATGCGGGCGCGGTCCGGTTTGCCGGTGGACAGCACCGGCACGGACGGCAGCCGGTACAGCTCCCGCGGCACCATGTATCGGGGCAGGAGGTTGCCCACGTGCCTGAGCAGGGCCTCCACCGTGTCCCCGGGCAGTGGCAGCAGGGCGGCGGCCGGGTCGGGATCCGGCTGGTCGACGGTTGCGGGGGCGCGCAGCACCACGGCGCACGCCAGCGACAGCCCGTCGCGCGGATCCGGGACGGCCGCCACGAACGCGCTGCCGACGGCCGGGTGCGTCTCCACGGCGCGGCGCACCTCGTTGAGGTTGATCCGGTAGCCCTTGATCTTCACCTCGTCGTCGCGCCTGCCCGCGAAGCGCAGCGCCCCGTCCGCGCCGCGTTCCCCGATGTCGCCGGTGAGGTAGAAGCGCGTCCCCTCGTGGTCGAGGAAGACCGCCGCCTCCTCCGTCGGGCGGTCCAGGTACCCGCTCATCAGCTGCGCCCCGGCGATGGCGATCTCACCCGGGCCGTCCGTGGTGAGCCGGCCGTCGGCGTCCCGGAAACGGATCGTCACCCCCGGCAGCGGCGGCCCGATGGGGTACGCCTCGGTGCGGCCCGGTTCCCGCTCGGCGATCGGGTGGAAGGTCACCCCGCACGTCGCCTCGGTCGGCCCGTAGCCGTTGACCACCACGAGATTCGGGGCCGCGTGCAGCCAGTCCTGGACGGTGGCCGGGTTCAGCACCTCCGCGCCGGTGAGGATCCGGCGCAGCGCGCTCAGGTCACGCCCGGACAACCCGGGCTCCGTCCGGGCCAGCAGCGTCAACGTGGAGACCACCGCGGTGAAGTGGGTGATCCGGTCGCGTTCGATGAGGTCCAGCACCCGAGCCGGCACGACGAACGCCGGGCCGAGCCGCACGTGCGCCCCCTTGAGCAGCGGCAAGAGCAGGTCCGCCACCGAACCGTCGAAGTGCAGGGCTGTCGTGTTCAGGCAGCGTGCCCGATCGGTGATGCCGAGCACCGGGTCGACCGCGGCGAAGAACGCCTCGAGCGCGCTGTGCGGGATCCGGACGCCCTTCGGTTGTCCGGTGCTGCCGGAGGTGTACAGCACATACACCCCGTCATCCGGCGCGGTGGCCACCGGCAGGTCGTCGAGGCGCGCGTCCGCCTCGGTGCCGAGTTCCTCCACCGCCACCACCGGCACGGGCAGCGCCTGGTCGACCAGCCGGGCCACCGCCGCGCGGCGGGCCAGCAGGCGTGGGCTGCCGCAGTCCAGCAGCAGCGCGCGTCGCCGGTCCGCGGGCGCCGAGGGGTCGATCGGCAGGTAGGCGGCGCCGGCGGCGACCGCACCCAGCAGCGCCGTCACCGTGGCGGCGGTCTTCTCGCCGTGGACGGCGACCAGGTCACCGCGGCGCACCCCACGGCTGCGCAGACCCGCGGCGACCCGCAGCACCCGCTGCCACAGCTCGGCGCGGGTGAGTGTCGCGTCCGGTCCGGTGAGCGCGGGCAGGTCCGGCCCGGTGGCGGCGTGCGCGGCGAGCGCCGCCATGAGGGACCAGCCGACCGGCGTCGGTGCGCCGGCCTGCGGCGTCGAGGGCTCGACGAGCATGGTCATCGGGTCGCACGCCGCTCGACGAGGGCGACCAACGTCGACAGGCTCTCCAACGCGTCGAGGTCCTCGATCTCCTCCCCGAACTCGATGCCGTACTCGCTGCCGAGCCGGACGGTGAGCTCCACAGCGTCGAGTGAGTCCAGGTTGAGCGCGCGCATGAAGTTGTCGTCGGCGGCCAGCTCGGCCGAGACGTCGCGCTTCTTGATGGTGGCGAGGGTGTCGGCGAGGCGGTCACGGACGCTCTCGGCGGTGGGACGGGTCATCGGCTGACTCCTGAACGGTCTCGGGTGACACGGGTACGACCGGGCGCGGCCGTACCGGTGCGGCGGGTGCGGTTACCGGCTGGCCGGGACGGCCGGTGCGGTCGGGACATCGAAGGTGCGCGGGGCGGCCGGCCGGGCGGCGGACCGCACCGTCCAGGCCACCGCCGCCACCAGGCAGGCGGTGCCCACCACGGTGGCCGAGGTCAGGTCCTCACCGAGGACCAGCGCTCCCAGCGCCACCGCCACGAGCGGGTTGACGTACGAGTAGGTACTGGCCAGCCGCTGGTCCACCCGGGTGACGAGCCACGTGTACGCGAGGAAGCCCACCAGCGACCCGAGCAGCACGAGGTGCAGCTGCGCCAACCAGACGGTGGGGTGCAGGTGGCCGACGTCCAGCCGGCCCCACTCTCCGGTCAGCCCGGAGACGACCAGCAGCGCCAGGCCGCCGCCGAGCATCTGCACCGCGCTGGACAGGGCGGCGCCCGGCACGATGTCGCCGGGGGTGCCGCGCCCCGCCGAGGCGGCGGCGATCCGCCCCGCCACGGCCCACGTCAACGCCGCGGCCAGCACGAGCAGCGAGGGCAGCAGCGGGCCCGGCTGGAAACCGAGAAGGATCGCCACACCGGCAAGTCCGACCGTGGCCGCGCCCAGGTCCCGCCCTCGCGGCCGGCCCCCCATCACCAGCACCCAGATGGGTACGGTGGCGAAGTAGGTGCCCGCCGCCGCCGACGGCAGATCCTCCGAGGCGACACTGACCAGCCCGTTCGCGCCGAGGAAGTGCATGAGCCCGAGCAGGGTCAGCCGCCCGGTGTGCCCCCGCAACCGCACCGCCAGTCCCGGCTGGCCGCGCCGGCGCCAGTGCCAGCACAGCCCGCCGAGCAGCAGCGCCCCCGCCACGGAGAAGCGGACCCCGGCAGCGAACAGGGGCGGCACCTCCTGGACGACCACTCGGATACCGAGGAAGGTCGAACCCCAGAGCAGCCACACCGCGAGCAGCGCCGCGGCGATGCGCCACCGGTCGGCAGTCGGCCGGTCCATCGTCAGGGTGGGTGTCGACGTCCTCGGTCGCGTCGAGGCGGAGTCCGGGCGGCGGTCCGGCCAGGGGCGTCGACGCACGCGCTAGGCCGGGTTCTGGGCGAGGATGCGGTCGAGGTACCGGCAGGAGGAGTTCAGCCTCCACAGCGCACCGCGTGCCATGGCCCGGCGGGTCTGCGGCTCGGCCGCCATCGGCTTGACGACGTGGGCGAACCACGCGCTCGCGTGGTGGGCGTCGATGCCGATGTGCAGCCGGTGGTACGTGATGCCGTCGGCGGGGAGCCCGAGGCGCTCCCAGCCGTGCAGCACCTGGGAGAACCGGTCCGGCGCCAGCCACTCCGCAACGGCGAGGTGGCCGACTGCCTCGCCGAACAGGTTCCGGTACCGGCAGATCAGCACCGGTAGGTTCCCGCCGAGCAGCGCCTCCGTCGACAGGCTCTCCTTCAGCTCGTCGTCGGTGATGCCGAAGTGGGCGATGATCCGGCCGAACAGCGTGGTGTGGACCATCGCGGGGTCGCCGTTGCCCATCTCGTCCCAGAAGTTCTTGGCGATCTCCATCTTGGTCTCACCGTCCGACCCGACCTGCATCATCGCCAGCAGGTCGTCGAACCGGGCGTCCACCGACGACTCCTGCAACACGAAGCTGCGGAAGTCCTCCGGGGTGGCCCGCTCGCGCAGGAAGGAGTGGTAATAGGGGTGCTTGAACACCCGGTGCTCCCGCGTCATGTTCTTGAGCCACGGCACGAACCGTTCCGGGTCGTCCGGGATCGAGGCGTAGATGCTCTCGTCGATCCAGCTGTCCTCGTCCCGCGCGGTGTCCCGCTCCAGTTGCCGCGTCACCGCGTGCAGGACGGTGGACGCCTCGGCTGTCGATTCCGCCCCCAACTGGGTGTGCAGACCGTAGATCTTCGCCAGCAGGTACTGCTGCGCGAACTGGGCGTCGGCGTCCCCGGCGGACGCCGCGGTACCCAGCCGGGTGACGTTCTCGAGCAGTTCGGCGTAGGTGTCCTGCTCGGCGTACGAACGGTCGAAGTCTTCCTCGGACAGAGCGAAGCGACTCACCAGATCGGTGACGAACGCCGTAGGAGTGGTGCTCAGCGTGGCGGGCATCCGGGTGCGCTCCTTGCAGTCGGTATAACCCGAAGCATTCCCCCGCCGTCTGCACGGCTTCGCTGATTTTTCTGTATTCGCAGGTCGGAGGGCACGCGACGCGCCGCGTGGGCGGTCAGCCCCCTGCGGTAGACGCCGCGCAGGTGACGTGCGACGGCGCGGTCGACCCGCTGCACCTGGGTGCGGGAACCTCGTTATTGCTATGACGATCTGCTGGGCACACCCCGTGCCGCGTTCCCCCCGGCCGCCCGGAACTGGCCACCCCTGCCCGCACCGGGCGGCGACGTCATCGGGACGTGTTCGAGAAGTAGACCCCGAGACCAGCCAGCAGCAGGCTGATCAGGCTGGCACCGGCGCGTACCGAGTTCCACCGCGTCCAGGCGGACGAGTAGGAAGCCCACACCCGTACCGCCTCCGCAGGATCGGTTGGCACGCCTGCGGCGTCGAGCTTCTCGTTCATCGGCACGTTGACGACCACCGTCGGGATGAAGGCGCCCACCAGGTACACCCCGGCGGCCACCAGGAACAGCACACCCGCTGACCGTTTCCCGAGGATCAACAGGAACACGCCGGTCACCGTGGCGGCGACGAGCGGGCCGAAGAACGTGACGAAGAACAGTGGATTCTGGATCCTCTGGTTGATGCTCGTCATGGCCCGGATCGCGGTGCCAGCGTCGGCGGCGTTCAGACCGGGCATCACCGCCACCGAGAAGGCGTAGTAGACACCGGTGATCGCACCCGTCACCACCAGGGTCACCGCCGCCGACCAGGCAGCCAGGGTGGCGTTCATGCCCAGTCTCCACCGGGTGACGTGTCCCATGCACCAGCGGCGGCGGCGTCCCGGGCATAGTCGGCGAAGTCGCGCGGCCTGCGGCCCAGCGCCCGTTGCACACCATCAGCGAGCTGTGCGTTGCGGCCGTCCAACACCTTGCCGAACAGCTCGATCAGCACCGCCGTGAGCTCCGCCGGCACGTCGTACCCGGCCATCACGGCGGCGTACTCCTCTGGCGAAACCGATCGGTAGCGGATCTCCCGCCCGAGCGCGTTGCCGATCTCCGAGGTCGCCTCGGCGAAGGTGAGAAGTCGCGGCCCGGTCACCTCGTAGAGCTGCCCCGCGTGCCCGTCGTCGGTCAGCGCAGCGACCACGATGTCGGCGATGTCGAGGGCGTCGACGAACGGCTCCGGCACGTTCCCGGCCGGGAGGACGACCTCGCCGCCGCGTATCGAGTCGGTCAGGAAGTCCTCGCTGAAGTTCTGACTGAACCAGCTCGCCCGCACGATCGTCCAGGCCACTCCGGAGTCCTGGACCACCCGCTCGCTGAGTGTGGCCTCCTCCTCGCCCCGGCCGGAAAGCAGAACCAACCGTTCGATCCCGCCGGACACCGCCTGTTCCGTGAACGAACGGATCGTCGCGAGGGCGTCCGGCGCGACCAGGTCCGGGTAGTACACCAGGTAGACCGACGAAACCCCGTCCAGTACGGGCGCCCAGGTGCGCTGGTCGGTCCAGTCGAACGGCGGCTCGCCGGAGCGGGAGCCGACCCGTACCGGCCGGTCGAGTCGGGTGAGCCGGTCCACCACCCGGCGGCCCGTCTTGCCGGTGCCGCCCAGTACGAGGATTGGCTGCTCATCAACGGTCTTCGTCATGGCAACCAGTCAAGTCGAGGGTGAGCGCACCGGGAATGGGCGAGACTCTCGATCGCATGTCCCGACGTCTCGACCGCCCACCTCACAGGGCTAACCTGAGCGCATGGATGCGCTCGCGGGGCTGCTGGACGGGCCGAGGGCGCGCGGTGCGTTCCTGATGCGGTCGGTGTTCGACCCGCCCTGGTCGGTACGGATCCAGGATCGTGCGCCCCTCACCCTGGTCACCATGCTGCGCGGCACGGCGTGGGTGGTGCCGGATCAGGGTGCCCCCGTGCCGCTACGCCCGGGCGATGTGGCGATCATCCGTGGCCCTGAGCTATACACGATCGCCGACGACCCAGCCACGGCGCCGCAGGCAGTGATCCATCCCGGCGAGCACAGCACCACGCCCACCGGGGACGAGTTGTGCGAAGTGATGGACCTGGGTGTCCGGACCTGGGGCGAACGCGCTGACGGGATGGCGGTGCTGCTCAGTGGCACGTACCAGTTGCAGGGCGAGGTCAGCCAACGGCTGCTGAGGGTCCTGCCCCATCTCCTGGTGCTGCCGGCCGGAGCACTGGACAGCCCGCTCATCCCCTTGCTCGGCGACGAGATGACCAAGGACGAGCCCGGGCAGGATGTGGTCCTGGACCGGCTGCTCGACCTACTGCTCATCGCCGTACTTCGGGCCTGGTTCTCCCGGCCCGAGGCGGCGGCGCCCTCCTGGTACCGGGCGCACGGCGATCCGGTGGTCGGCAGGGCGTTGCGACTGCTGCATGACCACCCGGCAAAGCCCTGGACGGTGGCCACCCTCGCGGCCGGCACCGGTATCTCGCGGGCGGTGCTGGCCCGCCGGTTCACCGAACTGGTCGGCGAGCCTCCGATGGCGTACCTCACCAACTGGCGGCTCGCGCTGGCCGCCGATCTGCTGCGCGAACCGGACGCCACCGTCGGCGCGGTGGCCCGCCAGGTCGGCTACGGCAGCTCATTCGCACTCAGCGCGGCCTTCAAACGGGTACGCGGTCTCAGCCCGGCCGAACACCGGCAGGCCATCGGGTCGCCTGACGTCACTCCAGTGGGATGAATGTGCCGAGGCTGGCGGCATCCGTTCCTCATCGTCCGCCACCACCGACTCAGCGAACGAGAACCTGCCCAAGTGGACCGGCGACGCCGCGAGTGCCCACCACGCCAAGGCACTCAAGCGGAGATCTGCGGTCGACGAGTCCGTCGTCAAGTCGGAGTTCATCAGCCAGTGGTTGTATCCGAAACATCGCCTAGCCCTACCACCGTGTTGCGCCCGCCTCACGGCATGGCTGTCGACCGAATCTGTGGCAGCCCTTCCTCGGTCAGCGCAACCGTCAGTGAAACCTCACGAGACGATGCGCTCTCGATGCCGTGGCGCAACGACCGGTGCACGGGGCACTCGCACGACGGATGCAGCGGATCCGGACATCGGGCAAGGGCAGCGTTCAGCAACTGAACTCCGTCAACGGCGATCGGCCACGACCAGTCCATGTCCCACGGCTCCTCCCAAGGTTGGTGGAAGCAGTCATGATCGAAGTACACGAGAAGCCCGGCCTCGCACAAGGGACAGGCAGACAGGCTGGTCCAGCGGTAGTTGACCTGGTGCCCCGGAGTACCGTGCGGCACGCCCCAACTGCCGATACGAACAACGGTGCGCTGGTCCACTCGGCAGGCGACGCAGATACGCATGACTAACCCTCCTCCGCCGTCTGGCGACATCCACAGAGTTCGACGCAATCACGGACGCCGTCAACCAGCAGCGCCCAGCGCGCCAGGGGGTTTACGTGAGAGCAGGGTGTGCCGCCTGCCGGAGCCTGGCGTGAGTGGGGAGGCAGTTCTGCTGCTCATTGGGACGTGCCTGATTGTGGTGTGGCGCGTAGGTGTGCGCGTTCGCCTTGTCTGCCGATGAGGCTGAGGAACTCGACAGGCCCGGCGCTGGTGGCGCCGAACCAGTGGGGGGTGCGGGTGTCGAACTCGGCGGCTTCTCCGGGTTGCAGGATGAGGTTGTCGTCGCCGAGGACCAGGCGCAAGGTGCCGTTGAGGACGTAGACCCAGTCGTAGCCCTCATGGGTGCGCAGGTCGGGTACGCGGTTGTCGTCGCCGGCGGGCAGGACGAACTTGTAGGCCTGGATGCCTCCCGGCCTGCGGGTCAGGGGCAGGATGGTGGATCCGTCGCCAGCGGCGATGGGGCGCAAGTTGATCCGGGGATCACCGGTCAGCGGCGCGTCGACGAGTTCGTCGATGGTGACGCTGTGGGCGCGGGCGAGCGGGAGCAGCTGTTCGAGCGTCGGACGCCGCAGGCCCGCTTCGAGCCGCGACAGCGTGCTGACGGAGATGCCGGTCTCCTCGGCCAGGTCGGTGAGGGTGATGTTGCGGCGCTGCCGCAGCTGCCTCAGCCGCGGGCCGACCGCGTCGAGGGTGCGGTCCAGATTGTCGTCCACAACCCCATTTTGCCATTCGGCAAAGATCTTTGCACATATTCGCCGGGAGGCTCAGGATCAAGTCACCGGCGAAGGTGGTGAAGGGAGCAGGGCAGATGGTGGAGCAGGCAGAGATCGTGAGGGACGTGGTCGTGGTCGGCGGCGGCGCGGCCGGGTTGAGCGCGGCGCTGATCCTGGCGCGTTCGCGGCGGCGAGTGACGGTCCTGGACGCCGGCGCACCGCGCAACGCGCCTACGCAGGCCGTGCACAGCCTGCTGGCCCTCGACGGACTGAGCCCGCTGGAGCTCCTCAGGCGCGGAGCGATGACGTGCGGTACTTCACCGGCGACCAGGAACTCAGCGATCAGGACCGGGCGAAACTCGACGCGCTCGGCATCCCGGTGATCGCTGGCGGCGTCGCCGGGCTGGAGATCGTCGACGACCGGCTGACCGGGGTCCGTCTTGACGACGACAAGGTCATACCGGTCGAGACCGTGGCGGTGGCGCCGCGGATGGTCGCCCGAGCAGAGGCGTTCGCCGGCATCGGTATCACCGCGACGCAGCACCCGGTGGGTTCCTTCATCGCCGCTGATGAGACCGGCCGGACCTCGGTGCCCGGGGTATGGGCGGCCGGTAACTCCACCGATCTGTCCGCCCAGGTCGGTGCGGCCGCCGCGGGCGGCGCCCGCGCCGCAGCCCATCTCAACGCCGACCTCGTCGCCGAGGACACCGACCGGGCGGTCGCCCGGCTGACGAACGAGGAGAACCTCCGATGACGCACAGCTTCGACAAGGACTACTGGCAACAGCACTGGCAGCAGACCCACGGCGACAAGCCCGGCTCCATGGCCGGCAACCCACCCAACCCCTACCTCGCCCAGGAGACCGCCGGCCTGGCACCGGGCACCGCCCTGGACGCCGGGTGCGGCGCCGGCGCCGAGGCGATCTGGCTCGCCTCTCACGGCTGGCAGCTCACCGCCGCCGACATCTCCGCCGACGCCCTCGCCCGCGCCGCCGACCGCGCCACCGCCAGCGGGCAGACGGAGTCCATCCGGTGGGTGGAGGCGGACCTGACCGCCTGGGAACCGGGCATGCGCTTCGACCTGGTCACCACCCACTACGCGCACCCCGCGATGCCCCAACTGGCCTTCTACCAGCGCATCTCCGACTGGGTGGCGCCCGGCGGCACCCTGCTGATCGTCGGGCACCTGCACACCGGCCACGGGCACGGGCATCAGCATCCCGCCGAGGCGACGGTCACCCTCGCCGACATCACCGCCGTCCTGAATGCGGCCGACTGGGAGATCGTCACCGCCGAGGAGCACCGGCGCCCGGCGACCGGGCTCGGCGGCCATGCGGTCTCGCTGCACGACGTCGTCGTGCGCGCCACCCGCCGCCCCTGAACCACTTTCTCTGCGACGCCGGGACCGAGGTCCACCCCGGCGCCGTACCCCATCGCGCCCTTGTGGATGGAACCCCGCGCATGCCTGCCCTCGACAGTTCGCCAGGCGAGAGCGTCCCCGACGCGACGATTCGCGACCCGCGCCAGCGTCGCGCGATCCTGATCGCGGTGTGTATCGCCCTGATGGCGGTCATCGCCTCGGTCTCCGGGCTCAATGTCGCCCAGCCGCAGGTCGCCGTCGCGTTCGACGCCTCGCAGAGCACCGTCCTGTGGATGATCAACATCTACACCCTCAGCCTGGCCGCGCTGCTGCTCCCGCTCGGCGCCCTCGGCGACCGGGTGGGCCGCAAACCGATCCTGCTCGCCGGCCTCGCCCTGTTCGGCGTCGCCAGCGCGGCGGCGGGCCTGGCCACCTCATCCGAGATGATGATCGCCGCCCGGCTGTTCGCCGGCGTCGGCGCCGCCATGATCATGCCGGTCACCCTGGCCGTCATCACCTCGACGTTCCCCGACGAGGAACGCTCCAAAGTCATCGGTGTGTGGACCGGCGTCGCCGGCGGCGGCGGCATTCTCGGCATGTACCTGTCCGCGGTCCTCGTCGACTGGGCGAACTGGCGGTGGCTGTTCCTGCTACCGGTCGTGCTCGTGGCCGCGGCCACCGTCACGGCCCTGCAAGCCGTCCCGAATTCCCGCGAGACGTCGCAGCACAGCTTCGACATGGTCGGGTCCTTGACGTCGGTGATCGCCGTGGTCGCGCTCATCTACGTCCTGCACGAAGGCCCGGTCCACGGCTGGACCTCGCCCGTCACCGTGGCCAGCCTGCTCGTCGGCGTCGTCGCCGCCATCGGGTTCGTGGCCTGGGAACTACGCCGGGCGGCGCCCCTGCTCGACGTGCGCCTGTTCCGTGACCGGCGCCTCGCCAGCGGCTCGCTGGCACTGCTGGCACTGTTCGGCGTCCAAGCCGGAATCTTTGTCGTGCTGTTCCCCTACTTCCAGGCCGTTCTCGGCTGGTCGCTGGCCGGGGGCCAGTCGCAGCGGCCGGTAGCCGTCGGTGTCGAGCTGGGCGAGCTGGCCGTCGATGTCGACGGAGTGGGTGCCGTAGAAGTGCACGATCCCCGAACCACCGCCGCGATCGCGATCGCGAGCAGTCCCGGCAGCGGATGGATCCGGCCGCCGGCGTCCCGTGGGTCCGGAACCCGGGCGAGGGCCTGCAGCAACCCTGGCGTGTGTCCTGTTTCGACAGCGGCAAGATGCGCTGCTGCACCGCTCGCGACTCCTGCGTGACATGACGCCTTTGATAAACAGCCTAAGGTCCGGCTACCTGGGTCGGCATTGATCGAGGTCTTGACTCTATGCGCCGCCCTGCTCATGATTTACTTCGGCGGTCCAACAGTGAGGGTCAATGTGATGACGCAGGTAGAGCCACCGGTAGGAGGCCAACCATCAGCCGTCACTCTCAGCGAGCTTGGACAAAATGGCCGACTCGCGCGTGCCAGTTCAGGCACCAGGGATTGGCTGAAACGTGGGGCCCATCGGCGGGAACTGAGCATCGCGGGCCTCGGTTCGGTGCTCCTCGCTGTCGCGATGATCTGGCTGATTCCGCCGTACGCGGTTCGCGTGATGACTTCCGGCGCCAAGACTGTGCCGATCGCCAACCCGGCCCACACCATCGTCGGTGACGCGGGTGACCCGACGGCCCAAGCATGGCTGGTGGGATGGGGTGGCCACGCTCTCACCCACGGTCTGCGTGGCCTGTGGGATACCAACGCCTTCTATCCCGACAAGTACGGCCTGGCCCTGAACGACAGCCTGCTCGGCTATGCCCCGGCAGGGCTGATAGGCAGCGGTGTAGTCGGCGCCGTGCTGCGCTACAACATCCTGTTCGTGCTGGCTTTCGCGCTCGCCTTCCTCGGCGGCTACGCGCTCCTGCGCCAGCTTGGCGCGAATAAGGTCGCCGCCGCGGTAGCCGGGGCCGCCCTCGCCTACGCGCCCTGGCGCTACGGCCACGACGGCCATTTGAATATTCTCTCCACCGGTGGCATCACGCTGGCCCTGGCGATGCTGGCGCGCGGCCACGGACTTTCGTTCACCCGCGGCTACCTTGCCGAACGAGTCCGACCGGGCTGGGCGTTCGCTGGCTGGCTGGTCGCGGCCTGGCAGGTCAGCCTTGGCTTCGGCGTGGGGCTTGGATTCGTATACGTCCTCGCCGTCCTCTGCCTGATCACACTGACAGCCTGGCTGATCCACCGCCCACGCCTTAGCCGCCGGCTGATCGTCAGTGATCTGATCGGCGGGTTGGTCTTCACCGCGGTGACCGGATACTTCGCGTACGCGTACCAACACGTGCGCGAGCTCAACCCACATGTCACCCGGGACTGGGACTACGTCGCATTCTTCTCCCCGACACTGCGCGGACTTCTCGTGGCTCCGCAGTCCTCGCTGCCCTGGGGCACCCTACACAACGACGCCCGCATCGCTCTTGGTGGCGCACCCACTGAGAAAGTGCTGCTATGCGGGTATGCACTGTATCTACTGGCCTTCGCCGGCCTGTTCCTATCCCGCTGGTCACCGGTGCAACGACTTCTGCTGCTGTTTGGGGCGGTCGTCGGAGTGTTGTTCGCGCTAGGCACGAACGGGCCGATCTACCGTCTGCTCTATCTTTACGTGCCCGGGTTCGATGGATCCCGTACACCAGGACGGTTGATCTTGTGGCCCACTATCTGCCTGGCCATTCTCGCGGCCGGCCTGGTTACCCAACTAGCCGAGGTGGCTCGCAGGGGTGCCAAGCCGAAATGGTCGGTGGAAGAGGCACGGCTACTGACCGTTCCGCTGCTGGTCCTCGTGCTAGCTGAGGGCCTGCCTGACCTGCAGCACCCCCAAACCCCAGCCAAACCGGCCGCGATGGCGCTAGCCTCCGCGCACGCTCCGATCATGGTATTGCCGTCCGACGACGGCATCGACCTCCACGTCCTACTCTGGTCGACCGACGGTTTTCCCGCCGTGGTCAACGGTGCGGCCAGCTACACCACACCCAACCGTCAGTCGATCCGCGACGTTATGACGACCTTCCCCAGCCAGCAGGCCTTGGATCGGTTGCACCAGCTCGGCATCCGCAGCGTCGTCCTGCTGCGCAACCGGGTCCAAGGCACCCCATACGAACCACTGCTCAACATCCCCGACGTACCCGGCATCACCCGCCACGACGTCGGGTCGGACGTGGTTTACACCATCGACACCAACACGAAGTGATGTTGGGCGTGTCCTCGGGATACGAGGATCGTTCTGTCTGAACGTGAGGAGGGTGAGCAGCCACCCTGGATCGTCCCGGACGCACTCTGGGCCAAGGTCACACCGCTGCTGCCATCCCGACCACCACGCCGGCCGGTTTCCCGGCGCAAGCCCCTCGACGAGCGACGAAACGTTCGTCTGTCGCCAGCAAATCTGGGCTTCCTCGGCTTTGCACGGTCGGCGCAAGGGCCGCCAGCGGCTCCAGATCCGTTTGCCGGCAGAGATCCGCCAGTCATCACAGGGGTGGCGCTGGCGGCTGCCGTTGTCATAGCAGTGGGGGGCGACGGTAGGCGTCGCGCACGTCAACGAAAGAACCGACGAGAGCGCAGCAACCAGGATCGCAGCATGGCGAAGCTCGGGCACGGTGGCGCCCATGCTCGCCGTGACGGAGACGGACTGTCCGCGCGATCAACACTATGGTGCCGGCTGTTGCCGAGAGCCCGGAGCAGATCGCCCAAACCCGCACGACAAGCCGCTCCGCAGCTTTGCCCTGCCTCCCTCACGCGGGGATCTCCCAGGGCCGGTAGCTCGGCAGTCCCCTGCTGGAGGGAGGCGGTTCCCATCGCCGTGGGAGGTGCATGCGTTCCGGAAAGCGGACATTCGGTTCGGCCCTTCGATCTGACGACGAATGAGAAGCGGTGACTGATATGCCGGCTATCGCTCGACGGGTACGGCACTGGTGGGCCGGCTGGCCGCGGTGGTCCGGGACCGTCGCCGCCGTCGTGTTGACGGCGTACGGCCTCGCCTCGGCCGGTTGGTTCGCCGGCGGACCGTACGTCTTCGCCCGCCCGGCCAACCCGGACAACACCTTTCCCGACCACTGGCTGGCCGACCTGCCACCGGCCCTGGTCGAGGGCGTGACGCTGGGGTTTTGCGTCGTGCTGGTCGCCGCGCTGCTGCTCATGCGCCGGCGGGTCGCCGGGTGGGTGCGTCCGGTGCTGCTGGGCGTCGGCTGGCTGGCGGCGGCCTTCCTGGTGCTGGTGCTGCCGGGAACGCAGGCGCTGGACGCCATCCCCGGCCTCAATCTGCTCAACCTGGAACGGCTGGACTGGCCGACCGTCCATCTGGTGCTGCTCGCGTACACCGGATACGCCCTCGCCGCGGCCGCCCTGGCCTACGGCCGGGCCACCCGTGGCGGCTGCGAGAACTGTGGCCGGGACGGCGGCGCCGAGTGGTCGCGCCAACGATGGGCCGTGGTCGGCCAGGTCGCCTCAATCGCGGCGTTCCTCGCGCCGCTCGGCTACGCGACCGTCCGGCTGTGTTGGGCAGCCGGCATCCCGGTGGGCACCACCGAGGAGTTCCTCGACACGATCAACGAAGCCAACCCGGGCAACGGCACCATGCTGCTTGAGCTGATCCTGGCCGGCATGGCGCTCGGGGGCGGCGTCCTCTGTTTCGGGCTCACCCGGCCGTGGAGCCAGGTGTGGCCGCGCTGGGTGGTGAGCCTGGCCGGTCAGCCGGTGCCCCACTGGTTTCCGGTGGCGTTGGCGACCGTGTGCGGCGCCGCTCTCTTCGGCTTCTGCACCCTGCTCGTCCCCGATCTGGTCCGGTTCGCCGCCGGCGAGCCGGTCTACTACACCGGGACCACGGTACGAACGAACTGGCTCTCCCATCTGCCTGCGGTCTCGCTGCTGCTGTGGGGCGCCCTCGTCCTGGTCTCAGCCGCCGCCTACCACTACCGCACACGGGAACGCTGCGCCCACTGCGGCAGCGGCGGTGACCATGGTCAGGGCCGGTAGCCGGACAGAAAGGTCCGGAAGCAGCCAGGCACGTTGTACAGGCGAATCAGCTCCTTCGCTGTTTCCGCACTCCAAACTGGGCGTGGGCCGATGGCTGGCTGGTCGCTGATGGGTATCTGCTTCGAGCGCTGCCTGATCATGCTGGGCCGGGCGGCAGGGGCATCAATCTCCAGCGACTCACCGGACATCGATCCGTAGTCGCGATGCTACGGAGCCGCCCCGCGCGGCCCGGACAACGACGGGTTGCCGACATGCAACCTGTCGTTGTCCGGCTCGGGAAGGTCGCCGTTGGTCGGTCGTTACGTCGGGACGACCGTCAGACGGTGGTGCGGGACCACTGCTGGTTGGTGCCGGTGTTGCACGAATACTGCTTGAGAACCACTCCGTCGGCGGTCGCCGCGGCCGGCACGTCGACGCATTTGTTGCTGTGTCGTGCCCGGAGCTGGAAGTAGGCGCCGTTGGTGAGCATCTGGAACTGCTGGTTGGCCCCGGTGCCGCAGGTGTACTGGACGAGCTCGGCGCCGTCGGCGGTCGACGCGCTCACCACGTCGAGGCACTTTCCGCTGTGCCGGCTGACGATGCGCCAGTAGCCGCTGCCGGCGTCCTGGAACTGCCACTGCTGCCACGCGCCACCGCCGTAGGTGTACTGGCCGACGCGAGCGCCGTTGGCGGTGTTCGGCTGCTGGACGTCCATGGCCTTGCCACTGTGCCGCGCATCGATCCGGTAGAACGTCCCCGTCGATGGCGGAGGCGTCGTCGGGCCATCGCCGACGGTGTCGCCCCACGCGTACCGGATGCGGTCCGCCCCGGAGGTGTTGCCGACCGTCAGGTTGAGGTCGGTGCCGCTGCCGCTCAGCGCGAACATCGAGTACCAGTCGTAGCCGATGGTGCCGGTCTTACCACCCAGGGCGGGCCAG
This sequence comes from Micromonospora sp. NPDC005205, assembly GCF_040608275.1. Classification (NCBI taxonomy): domain Bacteria; kingdom Bacillati; phylum Actinomycetota; class Actinomycetes; order Micromonosporales; family Micromonosporaceae; genus Micromonospora; species Micromonospora sp. NPDC005205. The sequence goes on along the minus strand of NZ_JBEXHV010000013.1, from coordinate 54,794 downwards.
TAGGCGCCACCCATCTGGTTGTCACGCATGACCTGGGCCATGGCGCGGATGTAGCGCACGAAGTTGTCGGTGCTGCCCGCGTCGGCGTAGTTACGGCCGTCGTTCATGGGAGCGCCGAACTCGGTCGCCACCGCGCGGGAGGCGCAGGTGCCGAGGCGGGCCTGGATGTGGCTGCGGAACGCGTCGTAGGTCATCGCCCCGTAGAAGAAGGCGTAGTAGTGGAACGACAGCAGTGTCGAGTTGAAACGGCTGTCGTTGCAGATGTCGCGCAGGTCCTGACTGAAGCCGGTGCCGCCGATCAGCACCCGGCTGGGCACCGCCGAGTAGTGGTAGGTCAGCCAGTTCGCGGCGACGTCGCGCCACTGCGCCGAGCTGTAGCCGTGCGGCTCGTTCATCGGCTCGAAGTACACGTTGGTGTTCGTGCCGTAGGTGTTCGTCACGGTGGACCACATCGCGTTCCACGCGGCCAGGTTCGTGATCCTGCCACCCGAGGCGGCACCGTCCTCCCAGTAGGCCAGGATGACCTTGAACCCGCGGGCGGTGGCCGCGTCGATGGCGCCTCGGTACGCCTCCCACCAGGCCGTCCCCACCGTATGGGTGTTGATGGGCAGTCGGACCGTGTTGACCCCCATGGTCGACGCCATGTCGTCGTACAGGGCGTTGGCCTTGGCCCGCACCGTCGCGTTGCTGTCGGACGCGCTCAGGCCCTGCACGACGAGGGGGCCGGTCTTGAAGTTGTCACCCAACACGGCCCAGTTCATGCCGCGGAACTGACTGGTCGCGGCAGTGGCCGGCGACGACACGACGACGACGATGCCAACCATCGCCGTCACCGCGCTCACCAGCGCGATCAGCAGACGGCGCAACCGGGCGCTCGGCAATACGTGTCCATGGAACGACTTCCTCTGTGTCATGACATGTCCAATCGGTGTGGGTCACAGTCGGGGTTCAGCTGGTAACGCGGAAGGTGGCGTCTCGCATCGACGTCACTACAGGCCCAGGCCCCGCAGGGTTGGTACGGTCTGGCCCACCCAGGCCAGGTCGGTGTCCTCGCGTGCGCCCTGGGTGCGTTGTGTGCCGGCCAGGAACCACAGGAAGTAGGTGGTGTAGCCGGGTGCGCTGACGACGGTGTGGTACCCCTCGGGCATCATCTGCATCACGTGGTCACGGATGGTGACGTTCTCTTCGTACCCGTCGTCGGTGTAGACCCGGCTGATGCCGAAACCGTTCGCCGGGCTGACCCGGTAGTAGTACATCTCCTCGTGTGCGGCCTCGGCGGGCAGGTCGTCGACCTTGTGCCGGTGTGGCGGGTAGGTGCTCCAGTTACCCGAGGGCGTGTAGGTCTCGCCGACGATGAGCCGGCGGGCGGGCAGCTCCGGCTGGGAGATCTCGGTGAGGATCTGGTGGTAGGTACGGCCGAAGTTGGCCGCCCCCCAACGGCCGCCCGCGACCTGCTCCGGCGCGATGACATAGGGGTCGGTGGCCAGCTCACTGGGCGCGCTCGGTAGGGCGATCTCCACGGCGGTGACGGCTTCGACGGTCACCGATGAGCCGGCCGGGAGGTAGACGGAGTGCGGCTTGCCGGAGAAGACGTCCGGACGTTGGCCGACCTGCGGGAAGTCGCGGCCGGCGACGGTGAAGTTGGCCGTTCCACCGAGGATGACGGCAAGGATCTCCCGGTCCCCGGACTCGCCGGTCCAGGACTCGCCGGCCGACAGCCGCAGCAGGCTGAAGTCGAGCAGCCGGCAGGGATTGACGGGCAGCGTGTTCCGGCCGTCAGCGGCGGGAATGGTGCAGTGGTAGCGGTAGTCCATGGTCACCTTTCGGGATGTGGGGCGGAGCGGGTGGGTCGCGGGGTCACCAGGGGCTGACCCAGCCCGGAATGGTGGCGCGGGTGAGGGCTTCCAGGTAGAAGTAGTCGCCCCACAGGGTTCCCTCGTCGACGCCGACGTCCTTGGGTTTGTCGTAGACGCCGTGCAGGATCAGCGCGTTCGAGACCGGATGGCCGCCGGTGGAGTAGTGCTCGATGAGCGAACGCAGGATCTCGGTGGCGGCTGTCCGGTACCGGCCGGCGCGGGCCGGGTCGGTGAGGTTGTCGGCGAGTTCGAGCAGGCCGCAGACGGCGATGGCCGCGGCCGAGCTGTCCCGCTCCTGGCCGCTGCCGTCGCCGAACTCCAGGTCCCAGTAGGCGACGTGGTCGTCGGGCAGGTGGGCGAGGAAACGGTCGGCGCAGGTCATCGCGGCGGCGAGCAGCGCGGGATCGCCGATGTGCCGGTGGTTGAGGCTGAACCCGTAGATGCCCCAGGCCTGCCCTCGGGCCCAGCAGGAGTGGTCCGCGTGGCCCTGCTCGGTCTCGCCCCGCAGTGGCACCCCGCTGTCCGGGTCCCAGTAGAAGGTGTGGAAGGTGGTGCCGTCCGGACGCAGGATGTGCTGGCGCAGTTGCGCGGTGTGCCGGCGGGCCGCGGCGGCGTAGCGGTCGTCGCCGGTGGTCTGGCTGGCCCAGAAGAGCAGCGGCGTGTTCATCAGGCTGTCGATGATGGTGCGGCCCCGTTGGCGGGGGTCGTTCAGGTCGCCCCAGGCCTGGATGATTCCGGCGGGTTCAAGGACGCGCGTCATCAGGTGGTCGGCGGCGGCGAGAGCCGCGCCCCGGGCCCGCGGGTCGCCGGTCCGGCGGGCCGGGGTGACGCAGGAGAGCGTGTAGAGGAACCCGAGGTCGTGGGTGTCCAGGTCGATGCCGTGGGCCACCCGATCCGCGAAGCTGTCCACGTGCGACAGTGCGGCCCGCAGGTGGCGGTCGTCCCCGGTCAGGTCGTGGGCCAGCCAGAGCTGGCCGGGCCAGAAGCTGGTGGTCCAGCCGACGTTGGCGCCCTCGGGTTGGCCAGCACTCGGTGGCCGGAGCAGGTAGCGGTTGGCGTCGGTGGTGTCCCCGGGGTACCCGTCGCCGAAGGCGACGATGTTCGCGTCGACGGTACGTATCGCGGCGGCCACCGCGGCCGCCGTGGCCTCTGCGTCGGGACTGGAACGGACGTCGGTCGCCGTCATGGATGCTGTTCTCCCTCGTGGGTCCGGTCCGGTGCCGGGCAGGCGTGTCATCGGCGCCCCCGGCTCGGTGGCCGGAACGTGGTGGTCAGATCGGCCGGGGTGCGGCCGTCGGTGGGTCGAGAACGGCGCGCAGGGTGAATCGGCTGTTGGCCCACACGACATAGAGCAGCGGCGCGGCGGCGAGGCCGAGCGCGATCGCGGGGCGGGCCGCCAGAAGCTGGGCGAGCAGCGTGAGCACGAGCAGCGACGCGGCGGTGAGGTACCACCGGCGTACCGCCAGATACACGCAGGTGCGGGCCACCTCGCGCAGCGGCGCGTCGGGTCGCTCGGCGACGGTCACCAACCCGAGCAGCGCGGTCGCGACGGTGAGGACGATCAGGGTCGCCAGCACCGGCAGGGCGAGTGCTCCGACCCGGTGGCCCCACGCGGCGCGGGCGTCGACGGCGAGCACCACCAGGGCAGTCATGGCCGCCGCCGTCCAGAGCATCGCCGGCCGGGCGGTGGCTCGCCAGGCGCGGCCGTAGGTGCGCAGCACGCCGCCGGTGTCGCCGGCCGAGTAGGCGGACATGACCGCGAAGGCCGCACAGAGCCCCGGCGCACAGAGCGGGGCGGTCAGCGCGTACAGGGGCCAGGACCGCGCCGCGTCGGTGGTGAACGCGAGCGTCACCAGGGGCAGGCAACCGAGCACCAGCAGGAGGTTGCTGACGAGCGCGACGTGGATCCCGTCGAAGACGGCGGTGATGGTGTGGTGGCGCGAACGCATGGGCATCAACCCTTCAGTCCGGTCGAGGCGACGCCCTCGATGAAGTAGCGCTGGCCGAGCAGGAAGATGACCGCGACGGGCAGCACGGACAGCACCGAGCCCGTCATGATCAGCGCGTACTCGGCGTTGTACTGGGAGATGAAGGTGTTCAGCCCCAACTGGACGGTGCGCAGCTCCGGGCTGCGCAGGTAGATCAGTGGGCCGAGGTAGTCGTTCCAGGTGGTCGTGAACGTCAGCAGGGCCAGGCTGGCCAGCGCCGGCCGGGACAACGGCAGAATGATCCGTCGGTAGATGCCGTACTCGCTGAGCCCGTCGACCCGCGCCGCTTCGCTGAGCTCCTCGGGGATCGTCTCGTAGAACTGCTTCATCAGGAACACGCCGATCGCGCCAAATGCCTGGATCGCAACGATCGACCACAGCGTGTTCGACAGGTGCAGCTTCGACATGAGGATGAACTGCGGGATCATGTACGACTGCCAGGGCACCGCGATCGTCCCGACGTACGCCAGGAAGAGCAGGTTGCGGCCGGGGAAGCGGACGCGGGCGAAGCCGTAAGCCGCGAAGCTGCCGGTGAACACCTGTAGGAAGGTGACGATCACCGACAGCAGCAGGGTGTTCCCCAACCACGTCGTCAGGTCCGAGCGCTGCCAGATGTCGACGTAGTTCCGCCACACCACGGGATCGGGCAGCCAGGTGATCGGGATGGTGAAGACGTCGTTGTTGGTCTTCAATGACGCCACCACCATCCAGAAGAACGGCAGCAGCAGCCCGGCCGCCGCGAGCACGAGAGCGGCGTACCCGACGAGCCGCCCGCCCCGGGACCGGACCGGTCGGCGGGGGGCGATGCGATTGCCGGGCGCGGCGATGGCCGGGACGGGCGTGGCGAGGTCGGTAGCGGTCATCAGCTGTTCCTCCGCTTGTTGACCATGAACTGGATGACCGTGATGCCGAAGCAGATGGCGAACAGGACGATGGAGACCGCCGAGGCGTAGCCGAACTGGTTCTCCTCGAAGCCCTTCTGGTAGATGTACTGCGAGAGCACAAGTGTCGATTGGCCCGGTCCGCCGCCGGTCATCACGAGGATCAGGTCGAAGACCTTGAAGCTTTCGATGGTGAGCAGCACCGTGACGAAGAAGGTCGTGGTTCGTAAGCCGGGGAGGGTCACGTGCACGAACCGCTGCCACGGTGTGGCGCCGTCGGTCTCCGCCGCCTCGTAGAGCTGGGACGGGATGGTCTGCAGGCCGGCCAGGAACAGCAGCATGTAATAGCCCATGTAGCGCCAGGTGCCGACGATGATGACCGCCGGCATCGACCAGGTCGCCGACGCGGTCCAGCCCGGCGGATCGTCCACCCCGACGGCACCGAGGAGAGCGTTGATCGGGCCGTACTCCGGACTGAAGAGCTGGTTCCACACGACCGCGATCGCCACGATCGAGGTGATGTAGGGGAAGAAGGCGATGGTACGGAAGAACCGTACGCCGCGCAGTTTGCGGTTGAGGAGCAGCGCCAGCCCGAGTGCTGCCGCGAGGGTCAGCGGGATGTGGAAGACGGCGTAGTAGACGGTGTTGCGCAGTGCCGTCCAGAAGCTCGCGTCATCCCACATTCGCCGGAAGTTGGCGGTGCCGGTCCACTCGGCCACCCCGAAGACGTTCCAGTTGGTGAAGGCCACGTAGAACAGCACGACGACGGGTAGCAGGGTGAGCGCGGCGAAGCCGATGAAGTTGGGAAGGATGAACGACCACCCGGCGACCGTGTTGCGCGACACCAGCCGCCGGTTCCTGGGTGTCGTACGCGGCAATGTTGCCATAGGGAGTCTCCGGAAGCGTTCAGCATGGCGGCGGGACCGGCGTGCGGCTCAGGCGCGCCGGTCCCGCCATCAGCTCACTGGTTGAGGACTTCGTTCTTGGCGCGGGTCTGCGCCTTGCTCAGCTCCCCGTCGACACCCTTGCTGTCGGAGAGGATCGCCGAGTGCGTCTCGTTGAGCAGGTTCTGCAGGCCGGCGGTGTGCTTCGACACCGGGTTCTCCGGCTTGACGGTGTGCTTGGCGTAGGCGAACTTCGACAGGTCGTCCTGCGGTACACCGTCCAGCCCGAACAGCGTCGCGGTGACCGCGTCGGTGATCTGGGCCGGGGTGATGCCGATCCCGGCCAGGGCCTTGCCGGCATCCGTGCCGGCCGCGTACTGGAGGAACGCCTTGGCCGCGGCGGTCTTGGACTTGCTGATCTTCGGGTTGATCCCCAACCCGGTTGGGTCACCGAAGGTGACAGGTGTGGCGGAGGTGCCGGTAGTGGACTTGTCGAACTGCGGTGCCGGTGCGATTCCCCACTGGAACGTGTCGGCGTCACCGCTCTTTCGCTGGTTGAGCAGCGTGGCCACGTACCAGGTGCCCATCAGCAGCATCGCCGACTGCTGCTTGCCGAACTGCGCCTGGTAGGTGAGTTTGTTGGTCTTCGCGGTGCCGAAGGTCGGCTGCGCGCCGGCCGCCTGCAGGTCCAGTGACCGCTCGTAGTACGGCTTCAGGTAGCCGAAGTCCCCGGAGAGCAGGTCCGCGTTGGGGGTCTGGGCGAGCGCGAATCCCTGCACTGTCGACTGGAAGGTGTGCTGGTACGCGCCTGTCGCGTTCGAGCCGGCCGCCTTCAGTCCGGTATGCAGTCGCTTCGTCGCGTCGGTGTAGTCGTCCCAGGTCCAACTGCCGTCCGGCGGCGCCACCTTCGCCTTCGCGAACAGATCCTTGTTGTAGAACAACACCCACGAATCCTGCCGGTACGGCACCGCGTACGCCTTGCCGTCCACCTGGTACGACGCGAGCGCCGGGACCGAGCCGAGATCGGAGGTGACGTCGGAGACGTCGAGCAGCTGACCACCGCTCTGGTACGTGTAGAAGTTCTTGAGGTTCTTCATGACGTAGACGTCCGGGGCGGTGCCGGCGGCCAGGTCCGTGATCATCTGGGTGTCGTAGTCGTTGCCTGGGGCGTACTCCTTGAGCTCCACCGTCACGTTCGGGTGGGTCGCCTTGAACCCGTCCGCGAGCGTCTTGAACTCCGGCGTGGACGACAGGCTCCAGCCGGCCAGGGTGATGGTCACCGGGGCGTTGGGGTCGACTGGCTCGTCTCCGCCCCCGCAACCGGCGAGAACAAGCGTCAGGGCCGTCGCAGCGCTGATGACGGCCGGTATCGCACGCTTCATCCCTTTCTCCTTAGGTCAAGGGGCCCGGACGGGCCCGCACTGCTACCAGGACGCCTGGGTGGGCCTGGCATGCTCCGTGTCCAGACGGGTCGACGTGCTGATCCCGTCGGGCCAGTCGACCGCCAGGTGGAGGCCGCGGCCTTCCTCGTCGACCACGGCCTGGCATGCCTGCCCGGCCGTGGCCACCGGCACCTTGGACAACTCGGTGCAGGTGGCGACCCATGCGCCCGGCCGGACGGGGTGGTCCAGCCAGGGCACCACCAGCCCGCCGGCCAGGGGCCCGCCGTGCGGAACGGCGGTGACGCCGGCCGTTCCGCCGCCGTGAACGCTGTCGAGCCGGCTGGTCAGGCCGGCCCCGGTCACGACCGCCACACCACCGGCGGCGGTGGCCGTCGCATCCCCGGCAATGGCCCAGCCGCCGATCCGTAGCCGCAGCGCAACCGCCTCGACGCCGTCGGCGAGGCCGTCAACGCGGGTCAGACGCAGCTCCCAGGGGCCGCGGACCAGCGAGTACACCGTGAGGTGCCCGGCCGGTCGGGACTGGCCCAGGAGGCCGCCGCCGTGATCGCGCTGACCCGGATCCGGGTCGACCCAGTGGGCGAGGGCACGTGACCCGGCCACACCCACGCCGTTGGTGTCGACGTGGACGGTCAGCAGGCGCATGCCGGCGCGGTGGGTGGCCCGACCCGCGTCGTCGACGAGAGTGACTGACTGGTCGAGCGGACTGGCCCAGCCGCCGTCGTCGAGGACCGGGGTGGTGGCTGTGGAGTAGCCCAGTCGGGCGTAGAGCGGGGAATCTGAGACGGCGGCACCCTCGACGGCGTGGTCGGTGCCGTGGTTGACGACGCGGACGATGCCGTCGGCACGGGTGCCGGAGACCAGCCAGCCGGGCGCGGGTATCGCCCGCAGCGTGTCCTGCTCCTGCACCGGCAGGGGCTCCTCGGGGATCGTCCAGACCGGATGGTCGGCGGGTAGCGCGATGCCGAGTAGGCCCTTGCTGGCCCAGTACGGCGAGCCCGGCCCGGAGTACGACTGCGCGAGTCGCGGCCACGGCCCGTGCCAGCCGACGGTGAGCAGGCCCCGTTCGTCCAGGGCGCCGTTGGCGACGAAGTGGCGCACGATGCGGGTGGCCGCGCCGCGCAACCGGCCGAGGCTGACCGAGGGCACGCCGGCGATGGCGCCGACCCAGAACGGCGCCGCCGCGGCGAAGCGGTAGGTCAGGCTTCGCCCCTGGATCAACGGCGATCCGTCAGCGCCCACGAGCGCGACCGCGTCGGCGAGGAAGCGGTCGAGGCCGGCAAGGTCCCGCTCGCGGCGCTGCTCGGCGAGGTCGGCGGCGCCGGCCATCCGGGCCCACAGCGTCGGGTAGAGGTGCAGGGCCCAGCCCACATAGTGGTCGTAGGCGCGGTCCGGCCCGTCGGACATCCAGCCGTCCCCGCGGACGAAGCCGTCGTGCGTACGCAGGTCCTCGTTCATCTCGTCGAGCGAGTGCGGCCCGCCCACCGAACGCAGGAACGTCTGAACGACCAGTCGGAACCAGACCCAGTTGATCCGCGGGTACGTGTCGTCGCCGACCGCCGGGCGCAGATAGTCCACCACCCGCTCCCGCACAGCGGACGGCAACCGGTCCCAGATCCACGGGCGGGTCAGGTCCAGGACCAGCGCGATGGAGGCAGCCTCCACCTTGGCCTGGGGGTGCTCGTCCAGGCGCACCCAGCGGTCCGGAGAACTCGGGTCGGTGCCAGCGGCGATGCCGGCCGCGTACCTGTCAACAAGTTCGTCCACGCCCACGCCCTGGGCACCCGCGATGCGGAAGCCGGCCAGCAGGAAGGTGCGGGCGAACCCCTCCAGGCCGTCGACGGCCCGTCCGTAACCGCCCTGCGGCCCGGGAAGCGTGACGAGGGCGTGCCCGGGCGACGCGAACGGCCGGGCGGCGGCGAGCATCCGATCGGCGAGGGTCAACCAGTCATCCCGGTGCCAGGTCGCGGCGGCGGGGGCACAGGGGTTCGTCCCCGGTGCCAGCCGGCCGGCCGTCCCGAACGTCATCCGAGGTCCTGTCGCATCGAGCCGTCTCCGTGGAATGTGGCGAGCGGGGCGTTGCCCATGAATGTGACGTACAGACATCCGCCGGGTTTCCGAAGTAAAACGCTCACAACAGAGCAAGTCAATGCCGTCCGCAAACCAATGCGGCCATAACCGATCATGAGAGCGCACAACCCCACTTCAACGTGCCAAGCGCTCTGATACGATCACAATCGCTCATAGCCGCTCTACCGTCCGAGGAGTCATGACCGTCGCAGACCGCCTCGCGGACCCGCTGGCTGCGGTGTGGCACGGTCACCGGACGGAACCGCCGGCACGGGTGCTCACGTCGCCGGACGACGCCGGAGGCCTCGACCCAGCGCCGTGCGCCGCGACGACCCGGCGGAGCACGACTCCTATGCTCTTCGACAGATGGGGCGATCAGCCGATCCGGCTCGCGATCAACGTCACCGCGTTCGACCCGGCCGGCGAGTTCGTCCGCACCCTGCAAGAGCTCCCGCCGCACGAAGCGTTCCCCGGAGGTCCCCCATGACCAAGGACAGTCCTGTCGTCGCCACGACGGAGGGCTCCCGGGGGCCGCTTCAGGTCGCCCGCCGCCAGCAACTGTTGGCAGCCCTGCAACGGGACGGCTCGATGCGCATCTCTGACCTGTCCCACGTACTGGGCGCCGCGCCCGTCACCATCCGGCGCGACATCGCGGAGCTGGCCGCCGAGGGGTTGGTTCGCCGCGTCCACGGTGGGGTCTCCCTGATCCTGCCGGACGACGCCCCGGCAGCAGACGAGGCACCTGCCGCCGGCCTGGACCCGCTGGTCGGGCGCGCCCTCGGCATGCTCGTGCCCTCGTTGGACTACTACTGGCCGGACGTGGCTCGCGGCGTCGAGGGGGCAGCCCGCGAGCTCGACATGCGCGTGGTGCTGCGCGGCTCCTCCTACGACACCGAGGACGACCAGCCGCAACTGGCCCGCCTCGTGGAGCGGATGGGCGTCGACGCGCTCATCATCGCGCCGAGCATGGACGCCCCGAGCGCCGAGCGCACCATCGAATGGCTCGACCAGGTCGGCCTCCCGGTCGTCCTGCTGGAACGCACCGCTTCGGTAGGCAGCCACCACGCGGTCATGGAGTCGGTGGTCACCGACCACGCACTCGGTGCAGCCATGGCGGTACGCCACCTCACCTCGCTCGGACACCGCAAGGTCGGCCTGGTGCTCGACGCCGACAGCCCCACCAGCCAGCACGTACGGCGCGGCTGGCTCGACGCCACGACCGAGTGCGGCCTCGATTCGGACGCCACGGTGGTGGCTGTGGTGCCCGACGCACGGTCACCGGAGCGCGACACCGTCCTCAACGACGTCCTCGACCGGTGCCAGGCGACCGGGACGACGGCACTGCTGGTGCACGCCGACGCCGAGGCCATCGCGCTGGTGCAGCACTGCGAGGAGCGGCACCTTTCCGTTCCCGGCGACCTCTCCATCGTGGCGTACGACGACGAGGTCGCCGGTCTCTTCAGCCCGCCGCTGACCGCGGTCCGACCGCCGCGACGCTCGATCGGACGGGCCGCCGTGCGTCTCGTCGCCGACCGGCTCGTCGATCCCGACCGCCCCACTCACCGGATCGTCATCAGCCCGTCACTGCGGATCCGGGAGTCGACCGCGCCCCCACCCGTGTAGGCGGTAGCCCCCGGTCCGGAACGTTCAGACAGGGCAAGCCAGGGTGATCTGGACCGTTCACCTGGCGCGGGCGGGTCGGCACGTGAGCGCATCGCTACTTGAGTCAGCGAATCCAGAGGGAAGAGTCCGTGCCCGCGTGCGAAGTCCCGTCACCGGCACCGCGCCGACGTCTGCGCCGGACCGATCCGCCTCGCTTGTGGCCGACCGCCCGCGCAGGCTCCTCACCGAAGTGCCACGCACCACCGTCAAACCGATCGCCCGGTTCAAGGTGCGTAAGCCGGAGCCCCACGACAGCGAACGGGCGGTCAGGTCGAGTCGGAGGTCACCGTAGGGGCGGCCTCCGCATGGCGTCACACGGTGCGGGCTCTGGAGCAGGCCGCGCGTTCCCTACCGGACCCGCCCGACGACCTTACGGAACTGGTTCGGCGGGCCGATGAGACTCGTGACGGCTTCTACCGCGCCGCGCGGGGCAGCCTCGGTGTCCGCGGCGGCACCGTTGACCAGGTGCGGCGGCCAGCCGAAAATCGTGTGCTGGCCATTCGCCTCTAACGCAGGTCCATGACACGAGCACTTCGCGGCAGATCCGGACGGTGGCCAGCGAACCCGGCTGCCGCTCTGTCGATGCCTGTGACACGGTGCAGATCCCCGCCCCCACTCCGAGCGCCCAGATGACGATCTACTTCTACGGTGCCGACGAGGTTCCGTACGGCTGCTTCTCCAACTTCTCCGGCCACGGCTTCGACCTCGACGCCCACTGGTGGACGACCTCCGAGCACTATTTCCAGGCCCAGAAGTTCCCCGGTACCCGCCACGCCGAACTCATCCGTCGGACGGCGACCCCGTTGCGGGCCGCCGAGCTGGGCCGGCGACCGGTCCCGGCCGCTGCGCCGTGTTCGGGTCCGACTCGCGAACTCCTTGACGCCCACCTCGTCGCCCAGCAGCCGGACGCGGCCTACACGCTCACCGATCTGGGCCGTGGCGCCTACCAGGCATTGCGTCCGCTTGTTCGCTGGTCCGAAGCGTGGGCCTCAGCCCTGAGCGAGGACGGCGAGAACTGAACCGCGAAGCATCACCTCTGGCGCTTCGGAAATCGAATCGCTACTGTGCTTCTGAATCCGAAGCCCTGGAGGGTGGCCATGGCTCGCATCTCGACGCTCGAACCGCCGTTCGCGCCGGACGTGGCGGCACAACTCGCCACGATGATGCCGGTCGGGATGCCTCCCATCGGCCTGTTCCGGACGTTCGCCAAGAATTTGCCGATGACCACCGCGATGAGCAACTGGGGCAGGTACGAACTCGGCCGTGACCTGACCCGACCCTGACACTCCGCGAGCGGGAGATTGTCATCCTGCGCACCTGCGCGCGCTGCGGCTGCGAATACGAGTGGGGCGTCCATGTGATGGTCTTCGCCGACCGGGCCGGACTCACGCCGGCCGAGGTCACCTCGCTCACCTGCGGTTCCCCTGACGATCCGAGCTGGACGGCCGGCCGCGAAGCCACACTCATCCGGATGGTGGATGCCCTGCACGACTCGTCCGACGTCGACGACGAACTGTGGCGATGCGCGCAGGAACTGCTCGACGAGCGGCAACTGCTCGACGTGCTCCTCCTGTGCGGGTGGTACCACGCGATCTGCTTCGCCGCCCGCACCGCACGCGTCGACCTCGAGCGCGGCGCTCCCCGCTTCGCCGACATCACGGCCGCCTGATGGCTGGCCCACCTATGGCAGTGGTGAACGCCTGCACCCGCGACGGCCAAGGCGGCAGCCCCACCGCGGTCATGATCGACGACGCTACCCTCACCGACGACGACCGGCACGCCATCACCTGTAGGACCGGCACCTCCCACACCGCGTTCATCGACACCAGCACAGCGGACACGCCCACGGTGCGCTTCTTCATTAGCGCCGGGGAACTCACGAACTGCGGCCATGGCACCATCGCCGCGGCAAGCCGTCCTGCTGCACCGCAGCTCGTCGTTGGCACCGACCACGCCGTCTCCGCGAGGCCGTTGTTCTCAACCGCCGGTCCCACCGCGATGTCGCCGAACTGTCCGGCAATCTCATCGCTCTCCGCATGCTTAACTGGCTGGGACCAGATCCACGTCTCCACGCATCGTTCGCTCACCCAACCCGCTCGTCTGCGCCCAGCATGAGCAGTTGCTCAGCGCGATCGAGCAGGGCCACGACGACGACGCCGAGCGCATCGCCCACGAACACATCCTCGATGCGTACGACAACACCGGCCAGGAAGGCTGAGCGCATGGCACGAGCGCACCACTACTCCACTGTCGTCACCTGGACCGGCAACCGCGGCACGGGCACCAGCGGCTACCGCGACTACGGCCGCGACCACGAGGTGAGCACGGCCGGTCCCGCCTCGATCGCCGGCAGCTCCGACCTGGCGTTCCGTGGTGACAAGTCCCGATGGAACCCGGAACAACTTCTCCTCGCCGCACTCTCCCAGTGCCACATGCTGTCCTACCTGCACACGTGCGCCGACGCCGGCGTCGTCGTCACCGGATACGTTGACCGGGCCGCTGGCGTGATGATCGAAAACGCTGGAACGGGGCAATTCACCGAGGCCGTACTACGACCCGAGGTCACCGTCGCATCGCCGGACATGGCCGAGGCAGCCAGCCGACTGCACGACGTCGCACACCACAACTGCTTCATCGCCAACTCGGTCAACTTCCCCGTACGCCACGAGCCGAACGTGACCGTCGTCGGTGCCTCGGCAGTACCTGCCACGTAACCGGCCCGGCGCGCCATCGGACACGCCGACCTGGCAACTGTGCAACGCACGCTCACGCAGGGGGCCAATGCTCGCTATGAGCGTCGCCGACGAGAACGATAACCTCGTGCATGGAGACCAATGTGGCGCTGGCCGGCGGCGTTATCACCGCCAAATGCCCAATGTTGAGTGCCCTCTTCTGCCGCGATTCGACCACTATGCAGGGTTGCGGTTGTCTCGAGAGGCGCAGGCGCAGGCGTACGGCCCGAAGCGTTCCGGCAGGTCACGCCACGGCGCACCTGTGCGCAGCTTCCACAGGATCCCAATGATGACCTGCCGGTGATCCCGCCACCGCCCCCTCGAACCGCCCGGCTCGGGAAGTAGCGGCGCGATCAACGCCCACGCCTCATCGGTCAACTCACCACGACGTACCACCGGCACATCGTCAACGATCAACCACTACAAGATCGGCAGGACACGCCCTAGAAGAGTGCACCGGCCCGCGTCGGTCTGCCGCCTCAGCGAGGATTGCGTCATGGCACACCTACCCGAGGACGTTCGGGCATCGCTGCGCTTCTTCGCCTTCTACCTGGCGAACGGCACTCTCGTCCTGGACCTGCTCGAGGACTTCGATTACCGACCAGTCGTCATGGCGCACGGATCAGGGCTGGAGCAGGTGTTCGCCATCTTTGCCAACGTCCTGGACGTCAACGAGGCTGGCGAGGTGACCAACTACGGCGATGCGGAGTATCGAGCCGCCCAGTGGATCCGTCGCTGCTGCGACGACAGCTACGAGGTGGATCCTCCATTCGCCGAGTGGGAACTCGAGCTGCCGCTATAGACATCGCGGGTTGTGAAAGATCCGCCCCCTGCGTATCCAACTCGGCCCGTACGAGTACCAGCCGGCCCCCAAGCACAGACTGAGCGCCGGTGTCGCAAGGACCGTTGCTTCGAGAGATGACCTGCGACACCATGATCGCGATGAGTAAGCACCTCGACTGGATGAACCGCTACACCGCCGGCGAACACGATTGGGTATGGCATGAGTTGCGGCAGCTTGGCAGCCGCGTCCGTGAGCCAGCCTTCGCCCCGGAGGCGCAAGCGGTGTGCGACGAGATGGCCCGTCGAGCCCGAAACAACATCGAGACACTTGTCGCCCGCCTGCACGAGCAGAGCTACCGATTCCACCGGAACGACAACGACCAGACTCCGACGGAGCCCTACACGCCCCCGGTGCCGGGGCGGAGGACCACCTTCACTGGCTGGAGCAGCGCCTCGGCCAATCATGGGCGAGCGAGCGGCGTACCCGAGCGACCTGACCGACGAGCAGTGGGCGGTGGTCGGACCGTTCCTGCAGGTGTGGAAGGACCGGCATCCGTCGGTGTCGGGGCATCAGGGCCGTTACCAGCTGCGGGAGATCGTGAACGCGATCTTCTACCAGGACCGGTCCTTCGGTGTCGGATGGCCGACTGGTGGCTTCACCAGGGGCGGGATCCGTATCGCATGGCAACCGCGTCCGCCAACGCTTCGTCGAAGCAACGCACGAGGTTGTTCATGAAGCTTCGCCACGACCTGACTCCGTCCAGATGCAGAATGCCGGGCGTTGTGCCTCGATGCACGATCTCGCCTCTGATGTCGTTGACGAGCGAGGTCAGCTCGACTTGGACTTTCGTGGCGTCGTACTGCTGCCAATTGACCGCATCAAGGATGTTCTCGATACCCAGAACGTTCTTGATTAGATCGTTCACCTGGCGGGCGGCCGCGTTGCTGAAGGTGCCAATCTCGTAGCTCAGACGCTTCCGAACGACGTCGAGCCAGCCGTCGCCGATGACAGCCCAGGCGGATTTCTCTGCCTTGTTAGCTACAGCCACTCTCAACAAGGGCGATAGCAGGGTTGGATCAGCGGTGATCTCTGGAATGACGTGGTTCATCGCCTCGCTGAGGACTTGCTCAACGTAGTTCTCCCAGGCAGTCACGAGCAGAACAAGCGCGGATCGCAGCAGCGGGCCGTTGTCTCCCTTCGGCCGGCCGGGGGATCCGGAACCGCTGTGTAGCGTCAGCAGGGCGTCGACATCCTGCTCCAGCTTCTCGAAGACCAAGGTTGCGTTCGATGACATCGCCAGAACCTAATCGAGAAGGCGGCGGGCCGTGACCCCACCCACATCCTCTTGCAGCGGTTCTCGCCGGCCCGTCACAGGTGCGGCTGGATCGTCGGCAACGGCGGCCGCCCACAGCGGCAGGAGGAACGGACGTGACGTCCCGTAGCGCACCCCGTCGACCAGGTAGAACGGCGCCGTCTCCGGCCTGAGTAGGCGATGGGCTCAGGCTTTAG
Organism: Micromonospora sp. NPDC005205; assembly: GCF_040608275.1. Taxonomy (NCBI): domain Bacteria; kingdom Bacillati; phylum Actinomycetota; class Actinomycetes; order Micromonosporales; family Micromonosporaceae; genus Micromonospora; species Micromonospora sp. NPDC005205. Next base: position 39,028 of record NZ_JBEXHV010000013.1, on the reverse strand, counting down.
GGGCCACGCGGACGACGCTCGCTCCGCCTACGACTCCGCCATCCTCTCGTACGGCGAAGATCAGGTTGTAAGACCCGGGCGGGGCGTCCCTCGCGATGGGAATGACGCTGACCGGTCGTTCGCCCGCCGCACCGGATGGCCACACCGGCTGGGCCTCGAACGTCACCTCTCCGAGAGCGGGCCGAACTGTACCCCCGGCAGCGCTCTTCAGTTCGCTGACGTCCCCGTATGGGCCAGTCAGACGCGCGGTCAGCTCGACCTGTGTCGGCTTCACGGCGGGGTCGGTCCCCGGCTTGACGATCCAGTGAACCGTCATTTCCTGGCCAGGCTGGTACACCTTGTCCACATCCTCGCCATCGCAACACGTGTAGGTCGCAGGGGTGCCTGCGGTGGTGGACCGTCCGGAGCCGCAACCCGATATGACCAGCAAGGCCAGGCAGGCAACGGCCGCCACAGACCGGCACGTTTTCATGAGCATGAGCGTAAGCATTGTCCTCGAACGTCTGCGGACAGACCTGCCCCCGCCAGCATCCAGTTGATGGGCCGGCGTTGATGTGAACGCTCAAGAGTCTCGACGCCCCGCCGAATAGCCGCCGGCCCGATAGCCGATCTGCCGCCGCCAGGCGTCCCTGTCCATGACAGACGTACGCTGTCACTCGGCGGGCAACTGCCTCTACCTGCTGCTACACCGCGGCAATCGGGTAGCCAATCGTGGCGATGTCTTGCCGCAGTTCGGCAACGGTGAGTTGAGGGTTCAGCGCCTGTAGCACGCTATCGGTGAGGGGCCGGTTGGCGACGACGTGCTCGACCGCCGCCCGATCCACCTCGATCTCGTAGTAGTCGCTGGCGAACTCGACGAAACGGTCAACGATGTCGTCAAGCAGGATCTCGAGCATGGCGGACCCGTCCAGCCCAGTGTTGTCGTAGGGCCCAGGAAGTGGCGGGAAGACGATCCCATCACCAGCATGCCAGCGGTCGTCACCGGCCAGCCGCCACAGCACCGCAGTAGCGATGAACTGCCCGGCTTCGTCGCAGAACGCAGGTTCCTCGATCTGCGGACGCAGCTCCACGGGCAGGCCGTCGAGCAGGCCCGGCCACAGCTCGTACTCTGGATCGCCGAAGGGCGACATCGCCGACTCGTGATCGAAGACCCGGATGAACACGCCGTCGGGGGTGAACACGACGGCCCACTCATCGCCGCTGCCGTTGCTCATCAGCGCCGCCTCGTCGGTGCCCCAGTCACGGGTGTAGGCGTAGTACGCGGCCCCGCCGTCAATGATGCATTCCAGCAGGGCCAATGCCTTACCCCGCTGCCGCAGCCGGTCGATGGAAGGCAGTCTGGCGGCGATGTCGTACGCGGTCACCGGGTGACCCTACTGGGGCGGCCAGACAGCGATTCGGCAGGTCCCGAGCTGCCAGGTTCGACGCCCACGAAGGTTCACGCCGCATTTTCACGCAGTTCGTGGAGCGGATCTTCGGTCAGACGTGGTGGGCAGGATTGAGCGGGCCAGGTTCGTCGTCGGCGTTGCCCACGAGCCGCCATACCGGCACGTCCGGGCTGTTTCCGTTGATCCGGTCCCGGGCGCAGGTGGCGACGGTGAGCGCGGCCAGGGAGTCGGCGACACGGTGATCGTGACGGGCGGCGTCGACGAGCTTGGCGTGGAAGTTGCGTTCACGTTCCCGGCTCGGCAGGGAGAACAGCAGGATGTGGCCGGGTCCGCCGTCCATTCGTAGACGCCAGCAGGGGTCCAGCTTGTCGCGTAGACACGGGTGGTCTTCAGTGGCACGGTCGTACTCAGGCCAGGAGCCGACGTTGTTGCGGCCGTTGGTCCAGACGCCGTGTGCGTCGGGGCGTACTCGTTCCCCGTCACGGATGGCGTCCATCAGCCTCGACTCAGCCCGGTCGCGCCAGTGCGAGGCCAACTGTCCCGCGATGCCCACCGGGCCGCCGCCTGCACCGATGCGCCTTCTAGCCGCGTCTCGGCGATGATGTTGGCGTCGTCGGCGTCGATCACCCCGATCGCCACCGCGCGGGCCAGAACGAACTCGGGATGGTCCCACGGCTGCAGCGGGGTACGCGGCCCGGGCGGCTCACTGTCGAAAGGTTCGGTGGTGACGTCGGCGTATCGCACCTTCAGACCCGCCCGCCCAGCAGCATCGAGCAAGCAAGCGAAAGAGGATCCCGGTTGGTCGACGTCCACCCGGCGCATCAGACGGTCCCAGAAGGTCCCCAGAATCTCCGCGTCGATATCATCGCTGTCGCCACGGTAACCCCGCGCCAGCCACCGGCCAAGGCCCGCAGGCCGGGCATCGCGAGGCCGACGGCCCCCAACCCCCAGCCAGGGCCGTCTTTGCGCGAGCGGACGACGCGTTCCCGCCAGATCAGGTTGCGTACCTCTCGGGAAGTGTCCCGGTCGAGGAGGTACCGCTTCAGCTCGTACAGGGACATCAGGCGGTCCGGGCAGCCGTCGAACTGGAGAGTCGTGGGCGGGTGGACGAGCAGGTCGAAGGCGCGCTGGGCGAAGTCCAGCGGAGATTCGGCCACTCGGAGAAGGAAGGCATCGCGATACTCCCGGTGTGCGGCGGGCTGCCGCCAGCTGCGGTAGCTCTCGAAGCTCATCCACATCCTTCCAGCCTGCCCATGGGACAAAGCCATCTCAGATGTCACCTATCGGTGCAGCAGACCCCTTTGATGCGTTACAAGATGGGTTCACTTGAAGCGTCATACTTACGCGGCTGAGGCACAAACCCAGATCGACAGTCGTGCCTACGATCGCAACGTGAACCCGACCCGTCGCAGGCAGTTCGATCACCTCGGTACCGCCAGGCGCGAGCTCCTCTCCTGGGCAGCTGCCAACGAGGTACCGCTTATGCGCGTGGAGTTCGTCGTCCCGTTTGTCCCGACCGACTCCGACACGGCGGTGTGGCTGTTCTTCGACACCCACGCCAACGTGGCACGCTGCGCCAGCAACGGCGTCACGGCAAGACTCGAACAAGAATTCCGGACGATCCTCACCCGTAGCGGATATCCCGCCGAATGGCTCGCCGGTACCTCGTTCTACGTTGACTCCCACGAGAACGTTGAACGCAACTACAAAGGTAGCTACTTCTACCGCCTGCGGTAGAAGTAGCACCCGCGCTGCAGCCGCCGTCAGGCGCGCACAACCGAGATCGTGGAGCCGGACCTCGCCCGCTGACCTACGCCACGTACGAGACGCTGAGCCGCCTCTACATCGTTAGGGGCCTCAGCTCCAAGCGACTCGACGGACGGCTGTCAGTACGAGACGTTCAGGCCTAGCTCAACAAGGTCGCGAAGACCTGCCAGTGCTGCGCGGCTGGCCGGTGCTGCCAGGACCTTCCTGCGGCTCGCACCATCAAGGAAATCCGCGCCGCCCTCCGCTCGGCACTCTCTCAGGCCGAAGTGAGTAGCGGAAGGAAATCATCGGCGGAGCGGTGCAGTCGCAGGAGATACCCGGACCCGGTCGGGGCAGGGCGGTCGAGGACGAACTCCTCGACTCCCGCAGTCTGGTGCTGGTGGATGCGGTCCGCGACGGCACCCGGGTCGCCGAGCAGGGTGGTTGCTTCAGGATCGTCCTGGCGGCTTGCGGAATCGACCGTGGTGGAGATGCGCAGGGAGATCCCGAGGTGTCGCTCCGGAGCGAGCCGGGTCAGCTCCGTCCGGGCTTGACTATGCGGGCCGACGACACCGCCGAGCGGGTACGGGCTGACGGCGATGGCGTGCCAGCGTCGCCGTAGCGCGCTGCCCGATTCAACGCCCCCGACTGCCGCCCCCGACGACAATCGGGATACCACCCGGCCGGGCCGGTATTGGCGAGAAAATGATGCCGCGTCTGCTGCGCCAACTCGGCGCGCAGCGCACTGCGGTTCGACCCGGGCGACCGGCGTTCCTGCCCGCGCCGGCTCCGCGCAACGCGGTGCGGCGGCGGCTGTTGCTGGTCCGTCCAGACGCGATCCTTCACTGGCGCAGGCGATTCCGGCCCCGCGCCGCCGTGCGGTTTTCCCGGCCGAAGCGCCCGGATCGCAGTTCCTAGCCAGGCGCCAGCTGCCGGAACAGCTCCCCTTCCTCAACAAGCCGATAGAGGCGCAGGGGAGATCACGCCCAAGTTCTCCGAAATCGCCCGCCGTCAGGAAGTCCAGCAGCGACCACACCACGCCGATGCAGTACGTCTACCAGGTAATTCATGGCGGAGGCAACCAAGATCGGCTCGCAGGTCACCCGAGTTAAGGATTCCAGCAGCGCCCCACACGCCACCACATCGAGCCAAACAATAGATTGAGGGTTTCCGCAAGTCACTGACCTGCGGAAACCCTCACGCTGTCGGGACGGCCGGATTCGAACCGACGACCCCTTGACCCCCAGTCAAGTGCGCTACCAAGCTGCGCCACGTCCCGCCCCGCGCGGTTTCCCCCGCGGCAGCCGGTACAGCTTAGCGCAGCAGCCCCGAGTCCTTCGCACAGGCCCCACCGCGACTGCGACCCGACTGAACCACCGCACAACCCCTAGAGCGTCCTAGGAGGGTGGGGTTGGGAAGACGAATGCCGGATGGGCAGGAGCGCCCATCCGGCATTCGCGGAGCAGAACGGCAGAACGGCAGAACGGCAGACGCGTCAGCCGTGCGCCTTGCCTCGGCCGCCGGGGCCGAGCTTCTTGCGCGGGCGGACGGAGATCTCGATAGGGCTGCCCTCGTACCCGAATTCCTCGCGGAGCTTGCGCTCGACGAAGCGCTGGTAGCCGGCGTCGAGCGGGCCGGTGGTGAAGAGCACGAACCGTGGCGGCGCCACACCGGCCTGCGTCGCGAACAGGATCCGCGGCGCCCGCCCACCACGTACCGGGTGAGGGGTGGCCTGCACCAGCGCGGTCAGCCACTGGTTCAGGTGCGCGGTCGGAACGCGGGTTTCCCAGCTGGCCAGCGCCTTGTTCAGGGCCGGGGCCAGCTTGTCCACGGCACGCCCGGTCATCGCCGACAGGTTCAGCCGGATCGCCCAGGGGATGCGGCGCAACTCCCGGTCGATCTCTTTGTCCAGGTAGTACCGACGGTCGGCGTCGACCAGGTCCCACTTGTTGAACGCGATGACCAGCGCCCGACCCGATTCGGTCACCATCGACAGGATCCGCTGGTCCTGCTCGCTGATCGGTTCGCTGGAGTCCAGCAGCACCACGGCCACCTCGGCGGCCTCGATCGCGCCGGCGGTCCGCAGGCTGGCGTAGTACTCGGTGCCGCTGGCCTTGCCGACCCGCTTGCGCAGCCCGGCCGTGTCGACCAGTTGCCAGGTCTGACCGCCGATCTCGACCAGGCTGTCCACCGGGTCCACTGTGGTGCCCGCCACCGAGTCGACGACCGCCCGCTCCTCACCGGAGAACCGGTTCAGCAGGCTGGACTTGCCGACGTTCGGCCGCCCGACCAGCGCCACCCGGCGCGGCCCACGCGGACGGTTCTCCACGATCGCCGGTGCCTCCGGCAGCGCGGCGAGGATGGCGTCCAACAGGTCGCCGGAGCCGCGCCCGTGCAGGGCGGACACCGGGAACGGCTCACCGAGGCCAAGCGACCACAGCGAGGTGGCCTCCATCTCGATGGAGTTGTTGTCGGCCTTGTTCGCCACCAGGATCACTGGCTTGGCGCTGCGCCGCAGCATCTTCACCGCGGCCTCGTCCACGTCGGTGGAGCCCACCATCGCGTCGACCACGAAGAGCACCACGTCCGCGGTGACGACCGCCGTCTCGGCCTGCGCCGCGATGGCCGCGGCACGGTCCTTCGCGTCCGGTTCCCAACCGCCGGTGTCCACCACTGTGAACGCCCGGCCGTTCCACTGCGCGTCGTACGGGACCCGGTCGCGGGTCACGCCGGGGACATCCTCGACGACCGCCTGCCGGCGGCCGATGATCCGGTTGACCAGCGTCGACTTACCGACGTTGGGGCGACCGACGACGGCCACCACCGGCTGCGGGCCGCTCGGTTCCTCGACGGCGACGTCGGGCTCCCGCAACTCGACCCACCCACCACCATCGCTACTCATGCCGCTCCTCCGCTTCGCTCCGGAGCGTCATGAGACACGACGGCACTGAGCCCGATGATTCGCTCGCTACGCTCGCTCATGCCACGCCCCGCTCGGTGAGCATGTCGCGCAGCCGCGCCACGACCTCGTCGATGCCCAGCTCGGTGGTGTCCAGCACCACCGCGTCGGGCGCCTGGGTCAGCGGGTTGACCTTGCGGGTCGAGTCGAGATGGTCCCGCCGGGCCAGATCGGCGGCCGTGGCCGCCACGTCGGCGGCGTCCTCGGCGCTGCGCCGGGCGGCACGGGCCGCCTCGGAGGCGGTCAGGAAGACCTTCAGGTCGGCGTCCGGCGCCACGACCGAGCCGATGTCGCGACCCTCGACCACCATCCGACCAGCGTTGGCGATCATCTCGCGCTGCCGGTTGACGAGCAGCTCACGGACAGCCGGCACGGCGGCGACAGCGGAAACCGCGCCGGTCACCTCGGCGCCACGGATGTCGGCATCCACGCCGACCCCGTCGATGGTCACGGCGTACCCCTGCGGGTGGGTGCCGATGCGCAGGTTGACCTCGCCGGCGACCTTCGCCACCGACGCGGTATCGGTGAGATCCACGCCGGAGCGCAGCACGGCCCACGTGATCGCCCGGTACATCGCCCCGGTGTCCAGGTAGCGCGCACCGATGCTCGCGGCGAGGCGCCGCGACACGGTGGACTTACCCGACCCGGACGGCCCGTCCACAGCGACCACACATCGCCCGGTCCGTACGTTTTCCTCCACCGTGTCCTCCTCAGCCCGTACCTCGCGGATCGCCCGGTGATCTGGCGCCGCAAGCGGTTGTCAATCGTCATCAATCATGCCCGGGTCCATTAGCGGACCTGCGCGCGACGCCGCCGGAGGCGACCCACGCCACCCGGGCGGCCGCGTCCCGGCCATCGGTGGAGCCTACCGGCTGCCGTACCCCGAACTCGGGGGTCAGTCACCCACCGCGTTGAACAGGGCGGCGACCTCGGCGTTGGTCAACCGCCGGATCCGTCCGGTCCGCAGTTCACCCAGCCGGATAGGACCGATCGAGGTACGCACCAGCCGGGTGACAGGGTGCCCGACCTCCTCCATCAGCCGTCGGACGATGTGCTTGCGGCCTTCGTGCAGGCTCAGCTCCACCTGGGCGGATTTACCCAGGGTGTCCACCACCTTGAACGAGTCGACCTTGACCGGCCCGTCCTCCAGCTCGACGCCGGCCAGCAGCCGCTTGCTCAGGTTGCGCGGGATCGGCCCGACCACCTCGGCCAGGTAGGTCTTCAGCACCTCGTACGAGGGGTGCATGAGCTTGTGCGCGAGGGTGCCGTCGTTGGTGAGCAGCAGCAGGCCCTCACTGTCCGCGTCGAGCCGCCCCACGTGGTAGACCCGCTGCTCCACCCGGTTGCCGATGAACTCGGCCAGCTCGTTACGCCCCTTGTCGTCAGCCATGGAGGTGACCACCCCGCGCGGCTTGTTCATCGCCACGTAGACCAGGCGAATGTCGACCTGGAGGCGCTCCCCGTCCACGTGGATCACGGAGGTGGCCGGGTCGACCTTGTCGCCGAGCTTGGCGACCCGCCCGTCCACGGTGACCCGGCGGCGGAAGATCAGGTCCTCACAGGCGCGCCGGGAACCCACGCCGGCGGCGGCGAGCACCTTCTGCAGGCGCTCAGCCCCCTCGTAGACGGGCGCGTCGGGTTTCGGGGAACGGTTATCGGGTCGCATCAGCAAGCTCTTCTACGTCGTCGGGCAGGAAGGGTGCGAGGGGCGGCAGCTCGTCGACGGTGTTCAGCCCGAGCTTCTCCAGGAACAACGTGGTGGTCCGGTAGAGGAACGCCCCACTGTCCGTTTCGGTGCCGCACTCCTCGATGAGGCCACGGGTGACCAGCGTACGGATGACCCCGTCGCAGTTCACACCCCGGATGGCTGAGATTCGCGAACGGGTCACCGGCTGCTTGTACGCAACCACAGCGAGCGTCTCCAGCGCCGCCTGGGTCAGCCGCACGGACTGCCCGTCCAACACGAACCGCTCAACGTACATAGCGTATTCCGGCCGGGTGTACAGCCGCCACCCGCCCGCCGCCCGCCGCAGCTCGAACCCGTGCCCGGCCGCGGTGTAACCGGCGGCGATCTCGTCGAGGATCGGCCCGACCCGCTCGGCGGGCTGCTCCAGCACCTGGGCCAGCACCAGCTCGCTGACCGGCTCGTCGACGACCAGCAGAATCGCCTCCAACGCGCCGCGCAGCTCAGGGTCGGACAGCTCGGGCGCGGGCTCCGGCACGACCGTCGCCCGCCGCCGTCCCGCCAACTGCCGCCGGGGTACGCCCGCAGCGTCACCCGACTCCCCCACCGTGCCGTCCGTCACCCCACCGAGGTCCGGGCGCGCCGAGCCCCCGTCGTCCGCAGCCGCCTCAACGCGATCCGGCTCACCCGGGCCCATTTCGTCGGCGGCCACCTCAAGACGATTGGGCCCACCTGCGGCCACCTCGACAGGACGTGGCTCACCCGGGTCCGCGTCGTCTGCTCCCCGCCCATCCGGGTCAACCTGCGCAGAGCCCGGCGCGACCACGTCCGGCTCGGCGGCTTCTGGCTCCGGTCCGGGCGCTGCCGCAGCGGGCTCGTCGGTCTCCGGTGACGCGGCTGACCCGTCCGGCTCCGTGGGAGTGTCGGCGGCGGGCGGGCGGGGACGATCCCACGGGGGCACCCAGGCGGCGGCCTGGTCGGCCAGCGAGTCCCGACGTTGCTCGTCACTCATCCCGCGCACCCTCCGTCGTTCCCGTCCCGTCCGGCCCGCCGGCCTCCCCCGTCGGCACAAGGTCAGCCCCCGCCGGGTCAAACTCAGCCCTAGCCGGCTCAGGCGTACTCCCCGCAAGCCCAGGCCCCGCCGGGTCAAGCTCTGCCCCCGCCGGTTCAGGCCCCGGTGACTCCGGGTCGGCCGGGGCTCCGGCGTACTCGTCGACGTGCAGCTCGGTGTCGCCGTCGGTCGGGCCGGTCCAGCGCACTGTCAGCTCCTCCAGGGCCTGCTCCTGCACGAACGACACCAGGCCCTCCCGGTACAGCTCCAGCAGCGCGAGGAACCGGGCCACCACCTCCAGGGTGGCCTCGCAGTCGGCGCAGAGCAGCGAGAACGTGGCGGTGCCGGCCCGGCGCAGCCGGGCGGCGAGTATCGCCGCGTGTTCCCGGACACTGACCCGGACCATGTGCACGTGGGCGATGGAGACCTCCGGCACCGGCTTCGGGGTCATCGCCTTCACGGCCAGCTTCAGCAGCCGCTGGGGGCCGATGCCGAGCACCAGGTCGGGCAGCGCCTCGGCGTAGCGGGCCTCCAGGCTGACGGCGCGCGGGTAGCGTCGGCCGCCGACGGCCTCCAGCTCGGCGATGTGCGCCGCCGCCTCCTTGTACGCCTTGTACTGCAACAGCCGGGCGAAGAGCAGGTCCCGTGCCTCCAGCAGGGCGAGGTCGGCCTCGTCCTCAACCTCGGCGGCGGGCAGCAGCCGGGCGGCCTTCAGGTCGAGCAGGGTGGCGGCGATGAGCAGGAACTCGCTGGCCTCGTCCAGGTCCCAGTTGTCGCCCATCGCCCTGATGTAGGCGATGAACTCGTCGGTGACCGTGTGCAGGGCCACCTCGGTGACGTCGAGTTTGTGCTTGCCGATCAGTTGCAGCAGCAGGTCGAACGGGCCGGTGAAGTTGGCCAGCCGCACCGTGAACCCGGTGGCAGCGGGATCGACCGGCGGCACACCGTCGACCACGGCCGCGTCGGCGGTCTCGGGTGGGTCGAGGGGTGGCGCGGTCACCGGACGACCGTAGTCCACGAGGCGGGCACGGGACGTTCCGGCTACCGCTCCGACTGGGCGGCGATCACCTCGCGGGCCAGCTGACGGTAGTTACGTGCCCCGGAGGAGGCCGGGTCCATCGTCGTGATGGGGGCACCGGCCACGGTCGACTCGGGGAACTTCACCGTCTTGGTGATGACCGTCTGGTAGACCTTGTCGCCGAACGCCTCGACCACCCGCTGGAGGACCTGGCGGCAGTGCGTGGTGCGGCTGTCGTACATGGTGGCGAGGATGCCTTCGAGCTCCAGGTCGAAGTTGAGTCGCTCGCGCACCTTGTCGATGGTGTCCAGCAGCAGTGCCACACCCCGCAGACTGAAGAACTCGCATTCGAGGGGGATGAGCACGCCGTGCGCGACGGTCAACGCGTTGATCGCCAGCAGGCCGAGTGACGGCTGGCAGTCGATCAGGATGTAGTCGTACTCCTTGCGGACCGTGCGCAGCACCCGGGCCAGGGCCATCTCCCGCGCGACCTCGTTGACGAGCTGGATCTCGGCGGCGGAGAGGTCGATGTTGGCCGGCAACAGGTGCAGCCCCGCGACGTCGGTCTTGATGACGACGTCCTCGGCGAGGATGTCGTCCTGCATGAGCAGGTTGTAGATGGACAGGTCGAGGTTGTGCGGGTTGACGCCCAGCCCCACCGAGAGGGCGCCCTGCGGGTCGAAGTCGACGAGCAGCACCTTGCGGCCGTACTCCGCGAGGGCGGCGCCCAGGTTGATGGTGGTGGTCGTCTTACCGACGCCACCCTTCTGGTTGGCCATCGCGATGATGCGCGCGGGGCCGTGCCGGTCGGTGGGCATCGGCTCGGGAATGGGCTTGCGCATCGTGTAGGCAGCCGGGTCCGCAGGACCCAGGTCCGCGCCGAGCGTGGCCTGCTGCTCGCGGAGCTCCGACGTCCAGGTCTCGGCACGGTCACCGTTGCCAGCCATGTGCTCGTTGCCCCCTCCCGACGACCCACCCGGCGTCGGAGCCGTCCGACGTCCTTCGCGGCGCCGCTGCGCACCCCGGTCGTGTCGCCCCAGGAGGTCCGCGCCGATGCCGACTGTACGCCACCGACCAGCAGGGGGTTCGGCACCGGCCCGGCGTGTCGGCGTCGACAGCTACCGGTTCAGCCCTGGGCGCGGGGATGGGCGGTGGCGTACACCTCGCGCAGCCGCTCCACGGTGACCAACGTGTAGACCTGGGTGGTGGTCACCGACGCGTGGCCGAGCAGCTCCTGGACCACCCGGACGTCGGCGCCACCGTCGAGCAGGTGCGTGGCGTAGGAGTGGCGCAAAGTGTGCGGGGAGACCGCGGCCGGCCCGTCCACGGGCAGCCCGACCCGGTCGGCGGCGCGGCGCAGGATGCCCCAGGCGCCCTGGCGGGACAGCGCGCCACCGCGGGCGTTGAGGAACACCGCCGGGGTGCCCCTACCGGCGGCGGCCAGCCCGGGACGGGCCCGGACCAGGTAGGCGCTGACGGCGTCGACGGCGTACCCGCCGATGGGCACCAGCCGCACCCGGCCGCCCTTGCCGCGCAGCAGCACCGTGCCGTCGTCGGTGTCGAGGTCGTCCACGGCGGCGCCGACCGCTTCGGAGATGCGCGCTCCGGTGCCGTACAGGAACTCCAGCAGCGCCCGGTCGCGCAGCGCGAGGGGCGCGTCGTCGCCGGTAGCGGTGATCGGGCCGGCGGTCTCCAGCAGCCGGACCACGTCGTCGACAGGTAGCGCCCGGGGCAGCCGCCGGGGCGGCGTGGGCGGGCGGACGTCGCGGCTCGGATCGGCGCCGGTGAGGCCCTCGCGCAGCGCGAAGCGGTGCAGGCCGCGTACCGCGCTGGCCGCGCGGGCGGCGGAGGAGACAGCGAGGGGCGGGTGCGCGTCGTCGCCGGCGCGCAGCCGCGCCAGGTGCGACTCGACGAGGCCGGCGCCGACCGACGCGAGGTCGGTGACGCCGGCGTCGGTCAGGGTGGCGAGATAGCGGTCCAGATCCCGGCGGTACGAGGCGAGCGTGTTCGCGGAGAGGCCACGTTCGACGGTCAGGTGGTCGAGGTACCCGCGAACGGCACGGCGCAGCGCCGGCGTGGGTGGTGTGCCCACGCCGGCGCTGGCTACGCCGTCGGTCAGTGCTCTGCCCCTCGGCTCGCTACCACTCGGCCGCCACCGTTCAGGCCAGCACGTCGGCCAGCGGGAGCACGTCCATGCCGTGCGCCTCGGCGACCGGGCCGTAGGTGACCTGACCGGCGTGGGTGTTGAGGCCCAGCGCCAGCGCCGGGTCGTTGCGCAGCGCCTCGCGCCAGCCCTGGTTGGCCAGTTCCAGGGCGTACGGCAGGGTGACGTTGGTCAGCGCGTAGGTGCTGGTGTTTGGCACCGCGCCGGGCATGTTCGCCACGCAGTAGAAGATCGACTCGTGGACCTTGTAGACCGGGTCGGCGTGCGTGGTGGGGCGCGAGTCCTCGAAGCAGCCGCCCTGGTCGATGGCGATGTCGACGAGAACGCTGCCGGGCTTCATCCGGGAGACCAGCTCGTTGGAGATCAGCGTCGGGGCCTTCGCGCCGGGCACCAGCACCGCACCGATGACCAGGTCGGCGTCGAGCACGGCGCGCTCGACCTCGTACGCGTTGGAGGCGACGGTCTGCAGGTGGCCCCGGTAGATCGCGTCGGCCTGCCGCAGCCGGGCCACGTTCTTGTCCAGCAGAAGCACCTCGGACTGCAGACCCAGCGCGATCGCGGCGGCGTTCATGCCGGAGACACCGGCGCCGATGACCACGGTCTTGGCCGCGTACACGCCGGAGACACCGCCGGGCAGCACACCGCGCCCACCACCGGTGCGCATCATGTAGAAGGCGCCCACCTGCGGGGCGAGCCGGCCGGCGACCTCGGACATCGGGGCGAGCAGCGGCAGCGACCGGTCGGGCAGCTCGACGGTCTCGTACGCGATGCCGGTGACCCGGCGGTCGATCAGCGCGTCGGTGCACTCCTTGGAGGCGGCCAGGTGCAGGTAGGTGAAGAGCACCTGCCCCTCGCGCATCCGGTGGTACTCCTCGGCGATCGGCTCCTTGACCTTGAGGACCAGCTCGGCGGTCTCCCACACCTCGTCGGCGGTGGCGAGGATCTTCGCGCCGGCGGCGGCGAACTCCTCGTCGGTGATGCTGGAGCCAACCCCGGCGCCGGACTCGACGAAGACCTGGTGGCCGCTGCGGGTGAACTCGTTGACACCCGCTGGCGTGATCGCCACGCGGTACTCGTGGTTCTTGACCTCGCGTGGGATTCCGACCTTCACGATGCAGACACCTCTCTTCGGGGCTGCTCTCCCCCGACTGCTCGGTGCCACGACGGCCCCTTTGCCGCCGCGGTACACCGGTCCTGCGGCGGCAGTCTAGGCGCGCCCGGTGCCGCCGCGAGCCAGCACAGTGACACCCGGTGCCCGGGTGTCCTGACGATGTGTCAGGGCACCGCCGAGATTCGGCGGTCGAGCGTCACCTCAGCCAACAGGACAATGTTTCACCACTATCGTCCCATCTGCCGGGCGGCGGTGCGGACAGCCGGCGAGTGGATCACTAATGTGTCCGCCCATGACCACTCCTCCTTACCAGCCCGGTTACCCCGAGCCGGGGTACCCCCAGGGCGTCTCCGACAAGAGCAAGATCGTCGCGGGTATCCTCGGCATCCTGCTCGGCACCTTCGGTGCCGGTCGGTTCTACACCGGACACACCAAGATCGCCGTCCTCCAGCTCGTCGTGAGCGTGGTTACCTGCGGCGTCGGCGCTCTCTGGGGCGTCATCGACGGCATCCTCATCCTGGTCAACGGCGGCACGGACGCGCAGGGCCGTCCGCTGCGCGACTCCTAGACCAGCAAGCGAAAGGGGCCCCGCGGCTGACCGCGGGGCCCCTTTGGCGCGTACTCCCCCGACCGGCTGGACCGGCGGCGACGCTCAGCGCGGCAGCGGCGCGTCCGCCCGACGCAGAGACGCGAAGCCGGTGTCCCGGGCCCGGGCCGCGGCCAGCAGCCCGGCCACCGCGGACGCGTTGGTGATCTCACCGGCCGCGACCATGGCGACCGCCTCGTCCAGGTCGATCCGGACGACCTGGAGGTCGGCCTCCTCGTCGTGGCGCTCGTGCCGCTCGTCGGCCGGCACGTCGGCGAGGTCGCGGGCCAGGAACACCCGGACGATCTCGTTGGTGAACCCCGGCGAGCTGTGCAGGTCCACCAGCACGTCGACCCGCTCGGCGGTGAGGTCGGCCTCCTCGGCCAACTCCCGCAGCGCGGCCACCGGCAACTCCTCGCCGGAGACGTCCATCAGACCGGCCGGCAGCTCCCACAGGTGCCGCCCGACCGGGTGCCGGTACTGCCGGATCAGCACCACCTGGCCGGCGTCGTCGAGCGCCACCACGGCCACCGCCCCGACGTGCCGGACGAGGTCACGCAGCCCGGTCCCACCGCCCGGCATGGTCACCTCCTCGGTGACCACGTCGAAGATCCGCCCCCGGTACCGCTCCTGCCGGGAACGCACCTCGTAGCGGTGCTCCAGGTCGCTCACGACGCCGACGACGCCTTCGTCGCGGCGCCGTTGCGGGCGGCCTTGCGCGTCGTCGGGGCCTCCGCCGCCGCGTCCAGGTCGACCGGCAACTGGTCGGCCTGCGAGTACGTCACCGCGGCCTTGACGAACGAGGCGAACAGCGGGTGCGGGCGGGTCGGGCGGCTCTTCAACTCGGGGTGCGCCTGGGTGGCCACGAAGAACGGGTGCAGGCTCCGGTCCAGTTCGATGAACTCGACCAGCCGGCCGTCCGGCGAGGTGCCGGAGATGTGCAGGCCCGCCTTGGTCAGCGCGTCCCGGTAGGCGTTGTTCACCTCGTAGCGGTGCCGGTGCCGCTCGCTGATCTCGGTGCTGCCGTACGCCTCGGCGACGATCGAGCCCTCGGTCAACGTCGCCGGGTACGCGCCCAGCCGCATCGTGCCGCCCAGGTCACCCCGACCGGCGACGATGTCCTCCTGGTCGGCCATCGTGGCGATGACCGGGTGGGCCGCCTGCTCGTCGAACTCCACCGAGTTCGCGCCGTCCAGGTCGGCCAGGTGCCGGGCCACCTCGATGGTCATGCACTGCAGGCCGAGGCAGAGGCCGAGCAGCGGGATGCCGGCCTCCCGGGCGTACCGGGCGGTGCCGATCTTGCCCTCGATACCGCGGACGCCGAAGCCGCCGGGGATGAGGATGCCGTCCACGCCGGCCAACGCCGCAGCCGCGCCGGCCGGGGTGACGCACTCGTCGCTGGGCACCCACTTGAGCTGCACCCGGGCCCGGTGGCCGAAGCCCGCCGCCCGGATCGCCTCACTCACCGACAGGTACGCGTCGGGCAGGTCGACGTACTTGCCGACCACGGCGACCGTGACGGTGTGCCGGGGGCGGTGCACCCGCTCCAGCAGGTCGTCCCAGCTGGCCCAGTCCACGTCCCGGAAGGAGAGGCCGAGCCGGCGCACCACGTACGCGTCGAGCCCCTCCCGGTGCAGCACCTTCGGGATGTCGTAGATGCTCGGGGCGTCCGGGGCGGCGACGACCGCCTCGGCGTCCACGTCGCAGTAGAGCGACAGCTTCTCCTTGAGCTTCACCGGGATCTCCCGGTCGCAGCGGAGCACGATCGCGTCCGGCTGGATGCCGATGTTGCGCAGCTGCGCCACCGAGTGCTGCGTCGGCTTGGTCTTCAGCTCACCCGACGGTGCCAGGTACGGCACCAGCGAGACGTGCAGGTAGAAGCAGTTGTCGCGGCCCAGGTCGTGGCGGACCTGACGGATCGCCTCCAGGAACGGCAGCGACTCGATGTCGCCGACCGTGCCACCGACCTCGGTGATCACCACGTCGGGCAGCTGGCCGTCCTCGTCCGGGTCGGCCATCGCCAGGATCCGCGACTTGATCTCGTTCGTGATGTGCGGGATGACCTGGACGGTGTCGCCCAGGTACTCGCCGCGCCGCTCCTTGGCGATCACGTCGGAGTAGATCTGACCGGTGGTGACGTTCGCCTTACCGGACAACGCCCGGTCGAGGAACCGCTCGTAGTGCCCGACGTCGAGGTCGGTCTCGGCGCCGTCCTCGGTGACGAACACCTCACCGTGCTGGAACGGGTTCATCGTCCCCGGGTCCACGTTCAGGTAGGGGTCGAGCTTCTGCATCACCACGCGCAGCCCGCGCGCGGTCAGCAGGTTGCCGAGGCTGGAGGCGGTGAGGCCCTTACCCAGCGAGGAGGCGACGCCCCCGGTGACGAAAATGTGCCTGGTCGTCCGTGCTGATGGGGCCAAGGCCTGCTCCCGTGTCGTCTGTCGCGGTCATGCAGACCGCCGTGCTTGATCAGCAAAGTGATCACGCGATCCACGGGATTCGACGGTAACACCTCCCGGGCGGGTACCCGCAGGCCGCACCCCGGCTGCGACACCTCCGGGCCATCCGGACGAGGTCCGGCGCTCAGGACGCGGCAACCTCCGTCGATGACCGGGGGACCTGCCGGGGCGGCACGGGCACCGTCGGCGCGGCGTCCGGCGTCGACAGGCTCGCCGTCGGCTCGGCCGGTTCGTCGGCGTCCCCCCGGCGCTCGCCCGCAGGGTCCGACACCGGTCGGGCGGCCGTCGCCGGTGCGCCCGGGGGCGGGCCGGCGATCGGACGGGGGTGCACGGCACCCAGCGGTCCCCCGCCGCCGGTCGGACCGTCACCGCCACCGGCCGGGCCGACCCCGCCGGACCCCGAGTCGTCGTCGGCGCCGTTGGCGCGGGAGCGGGCCGCTACCGGGCGGGTCCGGTCCGCGGCGTGCCCGAGCACCCGTAGCGACGCCAGGGCCGCCATCGGCACCACCAGGGCGGCGGCAGCACCCATCACGTCCAGGGCCGCGCCGTCGAGCACACCACCGAGCACCGCGGCGACCACGGTGCCGGCCAGCGCGGCCCGGACCGCCGGGTAGATGCCGAACAACCGCATCAGCCCACCCCACGGCTGCAACAGGGCGAACCACACCAGCAACCCGGCGGCCAGCGCCAGCACCGTCAGCGGGCTGTTGACCAACGTCTCGAAGTTTTCCGTGCTGGAGCGGTGCACGGCGAACCCGCCGGTGCCGTCACCGAGCGCGGAGAGGAACCGGCCCAGGCTGCCCCGCTCCGCGGCCGGACGCCGCAGGTCCACCACCGCGAACCCGATACCGACCGCCAGCGCCGCCATGGTGGCCCAGGCCAGCCGGCTGACCGTCAACCAGCCACCGGCGCTGATCACGGCGGCGACGCTCACCCCGGCGGTGAGCGCGATCGCGCCGACCGGGTCGGCGCCCAGATACGGGCTGCCGACCACCACCACGGCGAGGCCACCCACCGCCACCATCACCGCCGGCCGCCAGCCCCGGTGCACCCGCTGCGCGAACCAGCCGCCGGTGACCAGCGCACCGGCGAGGAACACTCCCAGCCCCACAGTGCTCAGCCCGGCGTACCGGCCGCCCTGCAACGCGGAGTAGCCGACCACACCGTTGAGCTGCAGGCGGGCCCCGGTGAGCACGTCCAGCCCGACCACGAGCGTGGTGAGGCCGGCCACCGCTCCCAGCGGCCCGAGGGTGTTCGCGTACCCGGGGGCGAACCGCACCGCCGCGGTGCCGGCGGCCACCAGCAGCGCGGTCACCCCGGCGAAGATCCACCCGGGGTGCTCACCGCGCCACCAGGGGACCGCGTCGGTCAGCAGCGCCGCCGGCACCGTCAACGCCGCGGCGACCAGCAGCAGCTCCATCACCGCCACGATCCGCCCGGAGACGGGCGTCGGACTGGCCGGGCCGGCGTGCGGACGGGCCCGGCGCAGCAACGGCAGGATCGCGACGGCCAGCAGCACCTGCACCCCGGCGAGCAGCGTGAAGAACACCCCGGAGACGGAACGCTGGGAGGCCGCCTCCCGGTCGGCGTTCGCCGGCGCGTTGATGGCCTCGGTCAGATCAGCGGGACGACCGCCGGTGCTGATCGCCGGACGGCCGAGGAAGAGCCGCTCCGGCATGGGCCGGCCCAACGCGGCGAGGGCGGTCGGCGCGAGGTCGACAAGTTGCAGGTACCCGTCCCGGCCGGTGCTGGCCGAGGTGAGCCACCCCCGCTCCCAGCCCGGCCCGTCGGCGACCGCCACGTGCAGCCGCGCCGGCTGGGTGGTGTCGGAGATCCCCGCGACCAGCACCAACGACCGTGGGGGTCGCGCCGCCAGCACCCTGGCCAACTCGGCGTCCGCCGCGCGGGCCTCCTCGGCGCGGGTGGCCGGGTCGGCCCCCTTGACAGTGCCGAGGTCGACGATGCTCAGCACACACGAGCCGAGCAGCGGCCGCGGGTCGGCCGGCAGCCCCGAGGCGTACCGGTCGACACGGCCGTACGGTCGGGCGGCGGCCACTGCCGCGCCCGGGCCGACGGCGACGGAGCACCGCACCGACTCCGACAACGAGCCGGGCAGGGCGCCCCAGGGCAGCCGCTGCTGGTTGTACTGGACCACGCTCTCCTGGTCGGGCAGGTTCGCGCCGATGCCGTCGGGTTGTTCCACAGTCACCGCCGCCGACGGGCAACCGTCGACCGACCGGCTGCCGTTCCACGCGGCGAAGCTGCCCGCGCCCAGGGTCAACCAGCCGTCCACCGGGCAGGTGGGCCGGTGCGCGGAACGCACCGACAGGGAGCCGATCGAGCCGTCCTGGGCCATCCGCCACAGCGTCGGGGTGCTCTGCGGATCCACGTCGTCCCAGCGCAGCCCGGCGACCCCGGCGAGCACCACGAAGTCGGCGGTCCGTTGCGGGGCGCCCTGGGGTGGGCGGGCGGCGAGCGCGGTGACGCCCAGCGCCACCACGAGCACTGTCAACAGGGCGGGGGCGATTCGGCGCAACATCACCGGTGTCCCGTTCTCGGGGCGTCGGAGCCCGGGGCGGCCGCCGGACCGCCGGGGTTCCCGGCCAGCTCGGCGTAGAGGGCGGCAAGCGAAGCGACGGTGTCCGCCTCGGTCGGCCACGTCGCCGCCCGTTCGGTCCCGCGCCGGCCCAACTCCGCCCGCGCCGCCGGATCGTCCAGCAACGCGCGTACGGCCGCGTCGAGGGCGTCCACGTCGCCGGCGGGGACCAGCGTGGCGGCGTCGCCGACCAGATCCGGGAGCCCGCCGACAGCGGTGGCCACCAGTGGCACGCCGGCGCGCAACGCCTCCTGGGCGAAAAGTTGCCGCGCCTCCCAGTCGCTGGTCACCACCGCCAGGTCGGCGCCGGCGAGCAGGTCGGCCACGTCGGTGCGGTGCCCCAGCAGGGTCACCGGGGCGCGGGCGGCGGAGGTCCGCGCCGCGAGCGGCAGATACGCCGGCCCGCTGCCCGCGATCACCACGACCGGCGGCGGGGTACGCGTACGCCAGCGGGCCGCCGCGTCGATCAGCACGTCGTAACGCTTCTGCGGGTGCAACCGACCAACCGAGACGATCAACGGCTGGTCCGGGCGGACGCCGAACTCGGCGCGTACCGCCGCCGGGCGTCGACGCGGCGCGGGCAGCGTCGGCGCGGCGACCGGGGCGAGCCGGGCGTCGGCGGCACCCACCTCGGCGGCCCGTCGCACCAGGTCCGCGGAAGCGCCGAGGGCCACCCGGACGCCCCGGGCCACCACCCGTTCGACGAGCCGGGACACCCCGCCCCGCAGTCCCCCGGCGAGCACCGCGTTGTGCCAGGTGACGATCAGCGGGACGGTCGGCCGGGCCAGCACGGCGACCAACCCGGCCCGCAGGCCGTGCGCGTGGACCACGTCGACAGTGGCGTCGGCGAGCACCCGACGCAGCGCGAGCACCGCCCGCGCGTCGGCCGGAGTCGGGCTCGCCGGGATCTCCACCGCCTCGAACCGGGCACCGACACCGGTGAAGTCGAACTGCTCCTGAGTGGCGGCTGGCCCGCAGACCAGGACTGTGGTGCCGCCCGCGACGAGGCCACGGGCCACCGAACGGACGTGCTGGCCGACCCCGCCGGTGCTGGACGCGAGCACCAACGCGACGGTGCCCGACCAGCCGGCGGGCAGAGTTGGCTCAGTCATCGCGTCGCCGTCTCCTTCCCGTCGCCCCGCTGCGCGGAGCCCGCGCCCGGTGTCGGCGCACCGCCGGACGGCCCCCGCCGGCCCAGACGCCGCAGCATGCCGGCGAGCAGTGGCTGTACGTCCCGCCGGTCGACGAACCAGACCACGGCGAGGAACACAACCCCAACCAGAACCCCGGACAGCATGCCCTGACCGAACGCCGCCGCCGTCGTCGGGGTGCCGCCGTCCGACTGGTCGAGCCAACGGCTGAGACCCAGCCCGGCGAGCCCGGCGAGCACACCGGCGAGGCCACCGGCCGCTGCGGCCCGTGCCGCTCCCGCGAGAGCGGGACGGCCGGCGCTGCGCCGCACCGCCAGGAGCAGCAGGGCGCCCAGCACCAGCATCCCCACCGAGTTCGCGGCCGTCACCGCGAGCACCCGGTCGGCGGTGGGGAGCAGCACCGTCAACGGCAGCGCCACAGCCGGAACGACCAGCCAGCCGAGGGTGATCGCCACCGTCGCCGAGCGGGTGTCGCCGCGTGCGTACAGCGCGCGGGACAGCACTGCGAACAAGCCGTAGCCGAGCAGTCCCGGCGCGAACCCGCTGATGGCCGCCGCGGTGGACGCCGGATTGTCCGGGTAGAAGAGGGCGGCGATCGGCTGCGCCGTACCGATCAACGCGGCGACGCCCAGGCAGCTGAAGAGCAGCACACCCCGCACCGTGCCGGAGAGGGTGCGCCGATAACCGTCCTCGTCACCGGCCGCGCTGGCGGTGGCCAGCGTGGGATAGGACGCCACCGCCAACGGCACGGCGAGGACCGCCCACGGCAGCAGGTAGATCGCCTGGGCCAGGTTGAACACCTGTGGCGAGCCGGTAGGACCCCCGGAGACCCGGTTCAGGACCACCAGGAGCGCGATCTGCTGCGCGGCCACCGTCACCGCCCCGGCCGTGGCGAGCCCGCCGATCCGCGCCCGCGCGTCAGCGGTGAAGGCGTACCCGAAGCGGGGCCGTAGCCGCAACCGCCGCAGCGGGATCAGCAGCGACAGCGACAGCACGACCACGCCCAGGGTGGTGCCGCCGGAGAGGAGCAGTTCGCCGCTGCGGCCGACCTGGGCCACGGACACGCCCCGCCCCTGCGCGGCGCCGAAGGCCACGTAGACGACGACCACGGTGAGGCTGGACAGCAGCGGCGCGATGACCGGCCAGGCGAAACGTCGGTGTGCCTGGAGGACGCCGGTGAGTACGATGCCGATCCCGTAAAGCGGCAACTGCGGGGCGAACACGCGCAGCATCCGGGCGCCGGCGGCGAGTTCCGCCGCCGATCGTCCCTCGCTGATCAGCGAGATGATCGGGTCGGCGAACAGGACGACGAGCACGGCGAGGGGAACCAGCAGGCTCACCGTCCAGGTGAGCAGGGCGCCGGTGGTCGCCGCCACCGTCCGCCGGTCCTCGGCCGCGACCGCCCCGGCCAGCAGTGGCACGACCAGGCTGGCCAACGCCCCGCCCGCGACGATCTCGAAGACGATGTTCGGCACCGTGTTGGCGATGACGTACATGCCGCCGAGGTCGCTCTGCTCGACCACCCAGGTGAACACGGCGGTACGGCCGAAGCCGGCGAGTCTGCTGGCCACGGTGAGGACGGCGATGAGCGCGGCTGCCCCGGCCAGCCGGCCGGCGCCGGCGAGGGGTGCCGGTCTGGTCACGTCAGTCGGCGCGTCGGCCCAGTGCGTCGAGTTCGCGCAGCCCCGGGGTCCGCTGGATCACCGCCGTGAAGCTGACCTTCTCGCTGGCGGCGGTGAGCCCGGCCAGGACCGCGAGCAGACCGGCCCGGCCGAGCGGGCCGGTCCGGGCGGCGAGCGCGACGCCGAGCACCGCCCCGAGCGCGTTCGCGCCACTGTCGCCCAGCATCACGTCCTCGGCCAGGTCGTCGCGGAGCAGACCGGCGGCAGCGCCGGCCGCCCCTGCGGCGATCCCGCCCTGCGGGCCGCCGGTCAGCGGCGCGGCGAGCAACAGCCCGGACTTGAGGGCGCGGCCCGGCCGCAGGTCGAGCAGGTTGAGCAGGTTGGCAGTGCCGGCGATCACACCAGCGCCAAGCAGCACGTCGACGCCCCGGCCGAACGCACCGTGCCGCTGCCGGCGCGGGTGCGCCGCGACCCGGGGATCGGCGGCCAGCAGCGCGGCGGCGCCCAGCCCGACGGCGCCCACCCCGACGACCTTGACCAGACCGGCGGTGACCCGCCCCTCGCGCAGCGCGGCGAGGTGCCCGGCGAAACCCTTGGCCGCCTTCTGCTCCGGCCGCGCGCCGACCACGTCGTCGTACAGGCCGACACCGCCCGCGCCGAGACCGGCGACCAGGGCGGCCCCACCGGCGGCGCCGCCGGTGGCACCGAACGCGCCGGCGGCGGCAGCGCCGGCGGCGAGCGCCGGCCCGGCGGCCAGGCTCACCGTGCGGCCACGGAAGTTGGTGCGTTCCAACGCGGGCCCGGCCGGCGAGGTGCGCGCCTCACGCAGCGCGTAGCGGGCCGCCGCGGCACCCGCACCGGCGATCAACAGCCGACCCAGGGCGCTCACGCCGCCACCTCGCCGGCTCGGTCACGCGTCACCTGGTCGGATCCGGACACGGGGGTACGTCGTTCGCTCACTGGGGCAGTCTAGGCAACAGGCCGGAGGCGGCGTTGTCGCCGACGCCGTACTGGCCGGCCTTCTTCTCGGTGAGCTGCTGCACCAGAGCGAGGCTGGTGACCAGTTGGCCCTGCACGGTGTTGGCGTTGTCGACGGTGGAGATGGTCTGGGAGAGCACCGGGTCACCGCGGACCACGGAAACCAGGTTGCCACCGGCGGAGCCGTTGCCGGCCACCACTATCGCACCGGTCCGGTCGAACTGCTCCGCGACCTTGACGACCGACTCGTCCCGCTTGTCGGAGTCCTTGTCGACGTACGGCTGGCCGCTGACCACGACGACGGCCTCCGCCGAGGCGGTCACCTTGTTGCTGTCGGTGGTCAGGTAACCGGCGTTGTTGTAGGCGGCGAGCACTGCCCGCCGGTCGGCGTCGCTGACCGGTGTAACGCCCTGGGACCGGTCCAGCAGGACGCTTGCCAGCAACGCGCTGGAGGTCTCCACGCCGTGCCCGTTGCCCGGCAGGCCAGTGGTCTGCGCGGTCGGGCGGGCCGCGGTGACGGCCAACTCCAACAGGTTGGAGTTGTTGTCCGGGTTGATGAACTTGTCCTGCAGGTCGACCTGACCGGTGATGGTGGCGCCGGCCTGCTGGAGCTTCTTGAGCACGCCCTCGGTGTGGTTGCGCCCGTTGGGCAGGCCGAGCACCACGACCCGGCGCCCGGTGAGGGTGCCGGGCAGGAAGACCTGGGAGATCTCCTCGGCGAACTCCTCTTCCAGACCGAGCTGCTTCTCCATGCTGTTGACCTGCTGACGCAACTGCTGGTTGTCCTTGCGCAGCCCGGTGACCTGCTCCTTGAGCGAGTCGGCGACCGGACCGTTGAGGGCGGCTGTGCCGACCACCAGGCCGATCGCCAGAGCCAGGAACACCGCGGTGAGGGACACCACGTGGTAGCGGAAGTTGATCACGCTTGCAGCCTCTTGATCGGTCGGGAACTAGAAGAGCCGGTACAGCTGGAACACGAAATTGTCCCACCACTCGGCGACCACGCCGAGGTACGCCTTCCCGACGGTCGAGACAGCCACCGCGGACGCCATCGCCGCGATCGCCGAGAGCACGAGCAACAGCAGCGAGGACCCGGAGATGCTCTGCCGGTAGAGGCGGCTCACACCCTTGGCGTCGACCAGCTTGCCGCCGACCTTCAGCCGGGTCAGGAAGGTCGAGGCCATCCCGCCGCGGCCCTTGTCGAGGAACTCGACGAGCGTGGCGTGGGTGCCGACCGCGACCAGCAGCGAGGCGCCCTTCTCGTCGGCCAGCAACATGGCCAGGTCCTCGCTGGTCGCCGCGGCCGGGAATGTGATGGCCGGCACACCGAGGCCGTTGACCCGGGGCAGGCCCGGCGCGCGCCCGTCCGGGTATGCGTGCACGATCACCTCGGCGCCGCAGCGCAGCACGTCGTCGGTGACCGAATCCATGTCCCCGATAATCACGTCGGGGGTGTAGCCGGCCTCAACCAGCGCGTCCGCGCCGCCGTCGACGCCGATGAGCACCGGCTTGAACTCCCGGATGTACGGGCGAAGCACATCCAGGTCGGCCTTGTAGTCGTAGCCGCGCACCACGATCAGGCAGTGCCGACCCTGCATCTGGGTCTCGATGTCCGGCACACCGACACCATCGAGCAGCAGGTCGCGTTCCTGACGCAGGTAGTCCATCGTGTTGGCGGCGAACGCCTCCAACTGCACCGACAGACCCTCCCGGGCGTCCGCCATCGCCTTGCCGACCGACTCAGCGTCCTGAAGGCTGCCGTGGGCCACCGGCTCGTCACCGGCGAAGACCGTGTTGCCCTCGATGCGCACCTGGTCGCCCTCGCGGATGCGCTCGAAGACGCCCTCCCCCAGGTCGTCGAGGAGCGGAATGCCGGCGGCGATCAGCACCTCCGGGCCCAGGTTCGGGTAACGACCGGAGACCGAGGGCTTGGCGTTGAGCACCGCCGCGACCCCGACGGCGACGAGCGAGTCGGCCGCCACCCGGTCCAGGTCGACGTGGTCGATGACCGCGATGTCACCGGGGCGCAGCCGACCGACCAGGCGTTTCGTCCGGCGATCAAGGCGCGCGGTGCCGAGGACTCTGCCCGGTTCGGCGTTCCGGTTCCGGCGCAACGTGGGTAGACGCATCGTGACCATCCTGGCATGTGAGGCAGGCTTTTCTGTCGCGACATGCCTGAGCAGGGCCGCCTACCCAGGGAAGCACACACCGGCACAAGCCGGTGTGCTTGCGCTCACAATACGCGGCGTCACAACCGCCTTTCCTTGGCGGCCACTGCCAGAAGCTCCTCGGCATGGGCGATACCCAGATCCGAATCGGGCAAACCCGCCAGCATGCGCGCCAACTCCCGCGCCCGCTCGGTGTCCTCCACCACGCGCACCCCGCTGGTCGTCACCGCGCCGCCGGTGTCCTTCGCCACCACCAGGTGCCGGTCAGCGAACGCGGCCACCTGCGGCAGGTGCGTGACCACCAGCACCTGGTGGCTACGGGCCAACCGCGCCAAACGACGGCCGATCTCCACCGCCGCCTGCCCGCCGACCCCCGCGTCGACCTCGTCAAAGACCAACGTGGGCGGGCCACCGGAGCCGGCGAACACGACCTCGATGGCGAGCATCACCCGGGACAACTCACCCCCGGAGGCCCCGCGCTGCAACGGCAACGACGGCGCCCCAGGGTGGGCCAGCAACCGCAGCTCCACCTCGTCACCGCCGTCCGGCGTGACACCCACCTCGACGCCGTTGACCGCAAGCGTCGGCTCGGCACGCCCGGCCGGACGCGGCAGCACCGCCACCTCGATCCGCGCGTGCGGCATGGCCAGCCCGGCCAGCTCGACGGTGACCTGGTCGGCGAAGCGGACCGCCGCCTCCTGCCGGGAGGTGGACACCCGCCCGGCGAGATCGGCCACCTCCACGGCGAGCCGCTGGCCCTCCCGCTCCAACTCGTCGAGCACGTCGTCGGACATGTCCAGATCGGACAGTCGGGTGCGCGCCCGATCGGCCCAGGCGATCACCCCGTCGACGTCGTCGGCGTACTTGCGGGTCAACGCGCGCAGCGCCGCCCGCCGCTCATAGACGTGCTGCAACCGGGCCGGGTCCGCGTCCAGCGTCGCCAGGTACGCCGACAGCTCAGCGGACACGTCGGTGACCAGGGTGGCCGCCTCCTCCAGGCGGGCCGCCAGCTCACCGAGCGCCGGATCGGTGCCGGACTGCGCCTCCAGGGTCCGCCGGGCGGTGCCGAGCAACGCCGCCGCGTCCGGGGCCTCCTCGGCCACCTCCGCGCCACCGGCCACACACTGCTGGGCGATCTGCGCGGCCGTCCGCAGACCCTCGGCGTGCTCCAGCCGCTGCGCCTCGGTCTTCAGCTCGTCGTCCTCACCCGGCTGTGGGTCGACCCGGGTGATCTCGTCGAGGCCCAGCCGCAGCAGGTCGGCCTCCTGGTTGCGCTCGCGGGCGTTGCGCCGACGGTCGGCCAGGTCGTCGACCACCCGACGCCACCCCGTGTACGCCTCGCGCAGCGCGTCGAGCAGCTTCTCGTGCGCCGGGCCGGCGAACCGGTCCAGTGCGGCCCGCTGCTCGGCCGGGCGTAGCAACCGCAACTGGTCGGACTGGCCGTGCACGGCGACCGCCTGCTCGCCGACCTCACCGAGCATCGACACCGGCATGCTCCGGCCACCGACGTGGGCGCGCGAGCGCCCCTCCACCGTCACCGTGCGGCTCAGCAGCACCGAGCCGTCCTCGTCCGGGTCGCCGCCGGCCTCGACGATCCGCGCGTGCACGGCGTCGGCGACCCGCCCGTGCAGCCGCAGCCGCCCCTCCACCACCGCACGACCGGGTTGGGCGCGGACCCGCCCGGCGTCGGCCCGACCTCCGAAGAGCAGGCCGAGGCCGGTGACCACCATGGTCTTGCCCGCACCGGTCTCGCCGGTGATGACGTTCATGCCGCCGGTCAACGGCAGCGTGGTGTCCTCGATGACGCCCAGTCCGGTGATGCGCAGCTCTTCCAGCACAGCCACCGACAGTAGACGCGAGGCACGACAGTTGACCAGCCGACGGGCCCGGGTCGGGCCCGTACCCGGCCGACGTACAGTTCTGCCCCGTGTTGGACGTGATCGGCCTGACCTCGGCTGAGGAGGAGCTCTACCGCTGCCTGCTCCAGCTCACCACGGCCCGCATCGACGAGTTGGCCCATCGTTTGCACCGACCCCGGGAGCAGGTCGCCGCCCAGGTCGAGGCACTGCGCGGCAAGGGCCTCGTGCAGCGCAGCGACACCGACCCGGACGCCC
This sequence comes from Micromonospora sp. NPDC005205, assembly GCF_040608275.1. Taxonomy (NCBI): domain Bacteria; kingdom Bacillati; phylum Actinomycetota; class Actinomycetes; order Micromonosporales; family Micromonosporaceae; genus Micromonospora; species Micromonospora sp. NPDC005205. The sequence continues at coordinate 12,233 of NZ_JBEXHV010000013.1, read as the reverse complement.
CGCTGCGACCGACCGCCCCGGACGTCGCCCTCGGCGCGACGCTGCTGCGGCGTCAGGAGGATCTGGAGTCGGCCCGCCGACTGGTCACCCAACTGGCCGAGGAGTACCGCTCCGGGCTGCGCCGACACCACGTCGACCATCTGGTCGAGGTGATCACCGGCGCCCGGGTCCTTCGGGACCGTCTGCGTGACCTGCAGAACTCGGCGCGTACCGAGGTGCTCTGGTTCTGCCGGGCCAATCCCCTCGCCATGGCCGGCCCGGAGAACGTCGAGGAGTTCGACGCGCTGGCCCGTGGGGTGAGCTACCGGGCCATCTACGAGCGTGACCTGCTGCTGGAACCGGGCGCGTTGGCCGACCTGGCCAAGGGGGTCGCCGCCGGGGAGCAGGCCCGCGTCCTGGACCGGCTGCCGGTCCGACTGGCCATCGTGGACGCCCGCACCGCCATCTGCCCGTTGGTGCCCGACCGCGACGGCGGCGAACCGAGCGCCGCCGTGATCGGTCGCAGTCAACTGCTCGACGCGCTGCTCGCCCTCTTCGAGAGCCACTGGCGGGTCGCCACCCGGCTGCGCCTCGACGACCCCCTCGCCGTCGCGGCCCCCGAGCCTCGACGGCCGGAGCCCGCGGACCAGCCGGGCGACGGTTACCAACCCGACGCCGACGAGGCCCGGCTGCTGTCGCTGTTCGTGGCGGGCGTACCGGACAAGTCCATCGCCTCCCAGCTCGGGGTGAGCCGGCGGACAGTGCAACGGCGCATCGCCGACCTGATGGCCGCCGCCGGCGTGGACACCCGGCCCGGGTTGGCGTTCCAGGTGGCCCGACGCGGCTGGCTCTGACGCGAAAAGGGTCCGCCGTCGACCGACGGCGGACCCTCGACCGGCGGGGCGGGACGGCCAGGCCGCCCCGCCCCGCCCGATCACCGCAGCCCGTACGCCTGGAGCACCGTCTGGTCGACGGTGTTCCCGGCCCGGTCGGCGGCACGCACCCGCAGCGACACCGTTCCGCGCCCCGCCGGCACGGTAGCGGTGTACCGGGTGCCCGACCCCGTGGTCGGCGCGTTGCGCCAGGTGACGCCCCCGTCGAAGGAGACCTGCACCCGGACGCTGGCACCGGTCGGCCTCGGCGCCCCGGTCGGCTGCCGCAGGGTCAGCCCGAGCTGGTGCGGCCGGTTGCCGCGGACCGTGCCGCGCAGGTCGGCCGGCACCCGGTAGTCCACCTGGAGCAGCGACAACGGCGCGGCGGCGTCACCCGCCGGTCGGGCCGAGGTGAACTCCCAGGCCGTGTCGGTCCGCGTGCCGTAACGCCACTCGACCGAGGACCGCTGGGTGGTCACGTCCAGGCGGTACCGGGCGGCCCCGGCGGTCGTGGGCACCGACGCCCAACCCTCGGAGAGGTCCGCGATCTGCTGCCCGTTGCGGCTGACCTGGGCCGTGACGGTGTCCGACTCCTCACTCTCGCCGGCCACGCTGTAGTGCCCCTCGGCGTCGACGAACTCGGGCACCCGCAACTCCAGGTTGTCACCGGTGCGGGTGGGCACCGGCGCACCGCGGGCCGGCACGGCCGGGCGGAGCACCGGCGCGTGCCAGGTCTCGGTCACCCGGTCGTCGGCGGCGTAACGCCGCGGCTGCTGGGTCAGACCACCCGTCAGCTGCCCCCACTGCATGAACATGACCTTGTGCAGCACCCGTTGCTGCCACCAGTTGTCGCCGGAGCTGACGAACTCCCGTCGGGTGGTGCCGGTACGGACCAGCCGCTGGTTGTCGTTCCACGCGGTGTCCTGCCACGGACGCCACCCGAACCGCTGCTCGCTGGCCCAGTCCCCGCCGACGTTCCCGTAGTGGCTGGTCACCTCGGCGGTGTTGCGGTCGGTGACCTTGTGCAGGATCCGCTCCGGGACCCGGCCCTTCGAGACCTGCCACACGTCGTACAGGTACGGACTGTCCACCGTCAACGTCAGGTCCAGCGTCGTGGGACGCTTCCGGACCGCCGCGATGATCTTCTGCCCGTCGTCGTACGCCACCGCCATCGACGGGATCGGCAGCCGGTCACCCAACGGGGTCCACGACGTCCACGCGCTCTGGTCGGCCGGGCGGACGATCAGCGCCACCTTCGCGCCAGCGGCAGCCGCCGCCGCGATCTGCTCCTCCTCCGAAGCGTCCGGGGTGCTGGTGAGCAGCGCCGCGGCACCACGTACCCGGGTCAGCTCGGCGGGGGTACCGGTGCCGGCCCAGACCAGCGGCAGCTTGCGCCGCTCGGCCGTCGCCGGCGAGTAGCCCATCAGGTTGATGTCCAACGGACCGGACACCCCGCTGATCGTCGCGTCCACCATCGGCGCGACCAACTGCCAGCGCGACGCGAACTCGAACTCGCCCTGGCGCACCGCACGGGTCGGGGTGACGTTGACCTGCTGGATGGTGCTGAAGGTCATCACACCGTGGTCGACCTGCCGGCCGTTGCCGAAGACCCGGTGCTCGTAGAAACTGATCGTCGAGCGCTGCTCAGAGGGTTTCGGCGTCTCGATCCGCACCGGGGTGCCCTTGCGCGGGTCGAGGACCACTGTGAGGTCCCGGTCGACGAGCAGCTCCGGGTCGGTGACCAGGGTGATCTGCTCGTCCAGCGGGGCACCGTGCTCGATCAACGCTTGGACCAGGTAGGGGCCCTCCTCGACCTGGAGTTGCACCTCGCCGCCGACCCACCCGAGCCAGTCGGATTCGGGCTGCTCACCGAAGAGGGTGAGCACCGACGCGAGACCCGGCTGACCCTGCATGTCCAGCGCCCGCACGGTCACGGTGTGCAGCGGACCGCTGAGGGTGAGCGCGACAGCGGTGCGCACCGCGACGCCGTCCGCGCCGGTGGCCACCACCCACCCGCTGTGCACACCCCGGTCCAGCTTCGCCGGGTCCGCCCGCAACGGCACGGCGACGCTGCCGCCGGCCGGCACCGTCACCTCGACGCCGCCGACCGTGACCCCGTCGGTCTCGGCCGCACGGGTGTCCAGGTTGCGCAGCTCCAGGGCCAACCGCAGGGTCTGCGGGGCCGTGCCACCGTTGGTGTACGTCACGGTCCGCTCGACCGGCACGCCACCGGTGCTGAGCCGGCCGAAGTCAGCGGTGCCGGAGCCGTACACCCGCTGGCCGAGCGCGCGGGCCACGTCGACCCGACCGGCGCCCTGCTCGAAAACGGTCAACGCCGGGTTCGCCTTCGTGGTGCTGACCAGCGCGTCCTTGAGCTTCGCGGCGGACCAGTCGGGGTGTTCCTGGGCGAGGATCGCCGCCGCCCCGGCCACGTGCGGAGTGGCCATCGAGGTGCCGGACGCGGTCGTGTACGCGTCGTCCACCGGCGTACCCATGGCGGTGCCGGCGGCCCGGGCGGCGACGATGCCCACGCCCGGCGCGGTGATCTCAGGCTTCAGGCCGTTGTCGCCGAGGCGCGGACCCCGGCTGGAGAAGTCCGCCAGCTCGTCGGCACGGTCCACAGCGCCGACGGTCAGCGCCGCCGCGGCCGCGCCGGGCGCACCGACGGTCCGCGCGGCACCCGAGTTGCCGGCGGCGACCACGAACAGCGCGCCGGTCTCAGCGGTCAGGTCGTTCACCGCCTGGCTCATCGGGTCGGTGCCGTCGGTCGGGTCACCACCGAGGCTCATGCTGACCACCTTCGCGCCGGAGTGGGCGGCCCACTCCATGCCCGCGATGATCGACGAGCTGTAGCCGGAGCCACCGTCGTCGAGCACCTTGCCGACCAGCAACCGCGCACCCGGGGCCACGCCCTTGCGCAACCCGTCGGACGCCGCCCCGCTGCCCGCGATGGTGGCGGCCACGTGGGTGCCGTGGCCGTGCCCGTCGCGGGCGCTGCCACTGCCGGAGAAGTCCTGCGCCTCGGCGACCCGACCGGCCAGGTCGGGGTGGGTGGCGTCGACGCCGGTGTCGAGCACCGCCACCTTCACGCCGGCACCGTCGCGGCCGGCGGCCCAGGCGATCGGAGCGCCGATCTGCGGCACGCTGTGCTCCAGCGTCGGGCGGACCTTCCCGTCCAGCCAGATCCGCGCGACACCGGCCCCGAGCCGGGCCGGCGAACCGGCTGTCACCCGCTGCCCGGGCGCACCGCGCAGCGACGTCCACAAGCCACCCAGGTCATCCTTGCCGACCCGCAGCGCCGCGCCGTTGATGCTCTCCAGCGGACGCGCGTCGGTCGCGCCGGCCAGCGGCCGGACCCGTCCGGCGGCCGGCTCCTGATAGCGGACGATCAGCGGCAACGCGCCCTGCGCGGCGTCGCCGTACCCGTCGGCCGCCAACTCCTGCACGTCGAACAGGTCGGGGTCGAGCACCCCCGCGGAGAGGTACGGCATCACGTCGCTGGGCAGCACCCGCAACCCGCCGTCGGCCTCGACAGTCTGGAAGGCGATCCGGTCGCGCCCCGGGCCGGGGTGGACGGTGGCGGCGACCCGACCGGGTGCCGCCTGCACCAGGTCGACCTGGTCGCCGGTGATCAGAGTGATGCGGACGGGTGCGTGCTGGGCGGGCGTGCCCGACGTCGGGCCGGTGGGCCGGGCGGGCGGGTCGGCGGACGCCGGTGCGGCGACGCCGACCACCAACGCGCCGACCGCGCCGACGGCGAGCCAGCGTGGGGACCAGTGCATGCGATGGGCTCCTCTACTCCTCCAGGCCCGCCATCCGTAGATGAGGGCCGATCGGAGTCTGCGTCGGAGCGTGTCGCCAGGTCACTAGTCGCCGGCCGCCGCAGCGGCGACATGTCGTCAGGTGGACAACTGACATCCACCGACCGTGTGCACCACCGTCACCGGCGGCTGCCACGCCAACCGTGCACTGGCAGACCGAACTTGGCCACCAGCCGGTCGGTGAACGGACGGGGGCGCAGCCGCACGATGCGCACCGGCAGGGCACCCCGACGCACCGTCACCCGCGCGCCGGGCGGCAGGTCGTAGACCCGACGCCCGTCGCAGGAGAGCACGGCGAGGGTCGTGAACGGGTCGACCGTGATCACGAAGGTGGACGTCGGAGCCGTCACCAGCGGGCGGCTGAACAACGCGTGCGCGCTGATCGGCACCAGCAGCAACGCCTCCACCTCCGGCCAGACCACCGGGCCACCACCGGAGAACGCGTACGCGGTGGAACCGGTGGGGGTGGCGCAGACGACACCGTCGCAGCCGTACCGCGACAGCGGCCGGCCGTCCACGTCGACGAGCAGCTCCAGCATCTGGGCCCGCTCGCCCTTCTCGATGCTGATCTCGTTCAGCGCCCAGGACTCGATGGTCGGCCCACCGTCGAACTCGGCCGTGACATCCAGGGTCAGCCGCTCGTCGACCGTGTAGTTGCGACTCACGACGTCGCGCACCGCGACGTCCAGGTCGTCGATCTCCGCCTCCGCCAGGAAGCCCACCTTGCCGAGGTTGATGCCGAGCAGCGGCGCCTTCGCGGGTCGGGCCAGCTCGGCGGCGCGCAGGAAGGTGCCGTCCCCACCGAGCGCGAAGACGATCTCGGCGCCCTCGGCGGCCTGCGGGCCGCCGACCGGCACCACGCCCGGCAGGTCGAGGTCCTCGGCCTCGTCGGCGACCACCCGTACCTCGAAACCGGCGTCGATCAGGTCGGCGGCGACCGACCGGGCGTGCTCCGTGCTACGCCGACGACCGGTGTGGGTCACCAGCAGCGCGGTCCGGCTCATCGGGCCACCCGCCCACGCCGAACCGGGCCGCGTCGCGTCACCGGCGCCGACACCTCGGCCCGGCCGCGTGTCACCGCCCGGCCCACTGCGGCACCCTCACTGCGCGCGTTCACCCTGCGACCTCCTCCGCCGCCGCCACGTCCGGCACCGCGCCGGCCGTCGTCGAGCCGTCCGGCCCGGCCGCCACCACGGCCCGCACCCGCTCCGGGTCGGCCGCTGGTGCGCCCCGGCGCAACCATACGAAGAACTCGACGTTGCCGCTGGGCCCGGGCAGCGGGCTGGCCGCCACGTCGGCCAGCCCGAGGCCGAGCCGTGCGGCCGCCGCCGCCACGTCCAGCACCGCTTCGGCGCGCAGCTCCGGATCGCGGACCACACCGCCGGCACCGACCCGGTCCTTGCCGACCTCGAACTGCGGCTTGACCATCAGTGCCAGGTCACCGTCGTCACGGGTGCAGCCGGCCAGCGCCGGCAGCACCAGTCGCAGCGAGATGAACGACAGGTCGGCCACCGTGAGATCGACCTGGCCGCCGATCGCGTCCGCATCGAGGGTACGGACATTCGTGCGCTCCAGGACGCGGACCCGCTCGTTCGTACGCAGTGGCCAGGCGAGCTGCCCGTAGCCGACGTCCACGGCCACCACCTCGGCCGCGTCGGCGCGCAGCAGCACGTCGGTGAACCCACCGGTCGACGCTCCCGCGTCCAGGCAACGCCGCCCGGCCACGTGCAGCCCACCGGGGGCGAACGCGGCCAGCGCGCCGGCAAGCTTGTGCCCGCCTCGGGAGACGTACTCCTCAGCCGGGTCCGCACCGGTGACCAGGAGCGGGTCGGCGGGGTCGACCATCGCGGCCGCCTTGCGGGCGACCACGCCCCGCAGCTGGACCCGGCCGGCCTCCACCAACGCGGCGGCCTGCTCACGGGAGCGGGCCAGACCGCGGCGGACGAGTTCGGCGTCCAGCCGGTTACGACGTGCCATGGGTGGTTCTCCGGTCTGCTCAGGCCTGGTCGTCCCGCTCAGGTCTGGTCGATGGTGGCGAGGGTTTCCCGCAGCGTCTCGTAGGCCGCCTCGTACTGGGCGATCTGGTCGGCGGGAGCGAGCGTCGCCGCGTTGGCGATGGCCCGCACGGCGGCGTCCACCGCCGGATGCCGTGCCTCGTCGTCCCCGAGATCCAGCGGCGGTCCGGGGCGGGCACCCACCGGCGGGCCCGGGCGGGCCGGGAACGACCCGCCAGCCGGCGGACCGGGCCGGGCCGGGAACGACCCGCCGGGCGGCGGTCCGGGCCGGGTCATTCGGCGTCGTCCGGCCGCTGCCTGCGAATCGCCGCCTTCTTGGCGGGCATCACAGCCGGCGTCGGGATGTCCTCATCGGCCGTCCGGCTGACGGTCGCCGGCGCCTTCTTGGCGATGGCCTTCTTGGCTACCGCCTTCTTCGCGACGGCCTTCTTCGCCACCGGCGCGGAGACCGGGGCGCCGGCCGAGGCGTCGGACGGCACGAGACCGGTGCCGGGTTTCGCGGCGACGGTCGGGTCGGGTTGCGGCGTGGGGCCGGCGGTCGGCGCTCCGGCCGGCTCGGTGGACCGTGCCTCCCGCAGCTGCCGCTCCAGATCGTGCACCCGCCGGGTCAGCTCGGCCACCTCGTCGGCGGTGGCCAGACCGACCGCGCCGAGGGCCCGGTCGACCTCGAAGCGGACCAGCTTGGTCAGCGCCTCCCGGTTGGCGGCGCCGGTGGTGACCAGTTCCTCGCCGAGGGCCTGGAGTTGGGCGGCGGTCGCGCCGCCGGAGCCGACGAGGCGCCGTGCCACGTCCTGGGCCTTCTTCCGGGGCGCCTCCGTAAGGCCCATGGCCAGCTCGAGGTAGGCGCGCCACGCGTCCTGCATGCCTGAGTCCTTCCACGGGGCGGGGTGTGCAGGTGTCACGCTACCGGGCACCCCCGACCGACCCGTGCGGTACGGTGCCGAGGACGGCGTGGCGATCACCGAGGGGGAGATGTGGCCAGCGTGGACGAGTGCCGGCAGGCGTTGCAGGAGCTGGCCGCCCGGTTGGATCGCAACGCCGAGACCGTGCGCGAACGGATCGACCTGGACCGGACGCTGGCCTGCCGGATCACCGACCTGGACACCGCGTTCCACGGCCGGATCACCGGCGGCCGACTGGTCGAGCTGACCGACGGCGACGACCCCAAGGCCAAGATCGCGCTGAGCACGTCCAGCGACGACCTGCTCGCCCTGGTCCGTGGCGACCTGGACGTCACCGGCGCGGTGACCTCCCGCCGGGTGTCGATCAAAGCCAACCCGTTCGACCTGCTCAAGCTGCGCAAACTGCTCTGACGACCGCCCGGCTCACGCCGCCGCGGTCAGACCGAAACTCTCCACCGCGTGGGCCGCGTCCGAGCCCACCGGACGGATCTTCGGCAGCGCCGGCACCGACGCCGACCAGGCCACCGCGCAGAGCGCCGCGAGGGCGTCCAGCGGCCGACCGGCCCCGGCCAGTTCCAGCGTGCCGTCCCGATCGGTCACCGACCAGCCGCCAGCGTCCGCCGGGCCCGGGACCCGCACGGCGGCAGCCGGGTCGAAGAGCCCCGCCAGGTCTTTCGCGACGTACGTGGGACGTCGCCGCGGCTCGGCGGCCAGCAGCTCCGGTACGCCGTGCACGCCCGTGAGCACGAGCAGGCTGTCCAGCCCGGCCCGGCGGGCACCCTCGATGTCGGTGTCCAGCCGGTCACCCACCACCAGGCTCCGCCCACCGCCACTGCGCCGGGCAGCGGTCTCGAACAGCGCCGGCTCCGGCTTGCCGACCACCACGTCGGGGTCTCGCTCCAGTGCGGTACGCAGCACGGCGACCAGCGACCCGTTGCCGGGCAGCGGTCCCCGCCCACTGGGCAGGGTCCGATCGGTGTTGGTGGCGATCCAGATCGCACCCGCCCGCACCGCCAGCGACGCTTCGGCCAGCTCGGCCCAACCGACCTGCGGGCCGTACCCCTGCACCACCGCCGCCGGCTTCTCGTCGGCCTGGGTGACCGGGTTCAGGCCGACCGCGCGCAGCTCCGCGCGCAGCGCCTCCGCGCCGACCACCAGCACCGACGCGCCGGCGGGCAGCCGGTCACGCAGCAACTCGGCCGAGGCGGCAGCGGAGGTGAGGACCTCCTCCGGTCGGGCCGGCACGCCCATCCCGGTCAGCAGGTCCGCGACCTCGCTGGACCGGCGCGACGCGTTGTTGGTGGCGTACGCCACCGCCCGTCCCTCGGCGTGCAGCCGGGCCACCGCGTCGACGGCGCCGGGGATCGGCCGGTCGATCAGGTAGATCACGCCGTCCAGGTCGAAGACGACCAGGGTGTACCCGTCGACCAGCCGTTCCCCCACGCCCGCGCTCACCGCTGCGTCGACCCCGACTCGTCGTCCCGGGCCGGCACGGTCCCGTCGGCGTTCGCCGCGTCGCCGTTCGCCGCGTCACGGTCCGTCACGCCACTGTCGCCAGTGGTGGCCGCGTCGGCGTTGCCGCTCTCGGTGGGGTGACGGTCCTCGTCCTCGTCGTCAAAGCCTTCGTCGTCAGCGGGGCGGCCGACAGCGTCGTCCTCGTCGTCGTCGAAGTCCTCGTCATCGTCATCGTCATCGTCGTCGTCGTCGTCGTCATCATCATCGTCGTCGTCGTCGTCATCGTCATCGTCATCGTCATCGTCATCGTCATCGTCATCGTCGTCGACATCGTCGTCGTCGTCGTCGACATCGTCGTCGTCGTTCGTGTCGTCGGCCAGGTCGGCGTCGGGTCGGGCCGGCACCGCGCCGGGAGCGCCCGGGCCTGCGGCGATCTCCTCGGCGGCCTCGTCCTCTTCGTCACCCTCGATGACCACGCCGTCGAGTTCGAGCAGCCGCTCGGCGGCGTCGGTCTCGCCCTCGGTGTCCACGTCGGCCGCGCGGGAGAACCATTCGCGGGCCTCCTCGCGCCGACCCACAGCGAGCAGCGCGTCGGCGTAGGCGTACCGCAGTCGGGCCGTCCACGGCACGGTGGCCTCGTTGGTGAGGTCCGGAACCTGGAGCATCGCGACCGCGGCGTCCTTCTGCCCGAGGTCACCACGCGCGCCGGCGGCGACGATCAGCAGTTCGATCGCCACGGCCTGGTCCAGCTTCTCCCGGTCCGCGCCACGGAACAGGTCAATGGCCCGCTCCGGCCGGCCGAGAGCCCGCTCGCAGTCCGCGAGCACGGCCAGGTGGCTCTGCAGTCCGCTCATCCGGTGGTACGTGCGCAGCTCGGCGATCGCCGACTGCCACTCTCCCGCCCGGTACGCGGCCAGACCGACCGCCTCACGGACAGCGGAGATGCGCGACGCGAGCCGCCGGGCGGCCAGCGCGTGCGCCAACGCCTCGGCCGGGTTCTCGTCGATCAGCTGCCCAGTGGCGACCAGGTGCCGGGCCACCGTCTCGGCGACCGGCTTGTTCAGCGAGAGCAGCTCAGCGCGGACGTCCTTGTCGAGGTCGGTCGCGACAATGTCGTCCGGCAGTGCCGGGGCCGAGCTACGCCCGCCCTCGGACGACTCGGAGCCACCCGCGCGGTCATCGCGACGGAACTCCCCCTCGCGACGCGGCCGCTCGTCGGACCGGAAACCCCCGGTACGCTCGCCGCCCCGGTAGCCGCCCTCGCGGTCGCCGCCCCGGAAACCACCCTCACGCGGGGCGCCTGAGCGCGAACCATCACGGTCCCCGCCCCGGAAGCCACCTTCGCGACGGTCGCCGCCACGGAAGCCACCCTCACGGGGAGCGTCCGAGCGCGAACCGTCCCGGTCGCCGCCCCGGAAGCCGCCCTCACGGCGGTCGCCGCCACGGAAACCACCGTCGCGGTCGCCGCCACGGAAGCCACCTTCGCGCGGCGGGCCGGAGCGAGTGCGGTCGCCGCCCTGGTAACCGCCCTCACGGCGGTCACCACCACGGAAACCACCGTCGCGGTCACCACCGCGGAAACCGCCTTCACGGGGAGCACTGGAACGCGAGCCGTCACGGTCGCCGCCCCGGAAGCCACCCTCACGGGGAGCACTGGAACGCGAGCCGTCACGGTCGCCGCCCCGGAAGCCACCCTCACGGGGAGCACTGGAACGCGAGCCGTCACGGTCGCCGCC
>NZ_JBEXHV010000013.1:0-1355 GCF_040608275.1 Micromonospora sp. NPDC005205 | reverse complement strand
CCCCGGAAGCCACCCTCACGGGGAGCACTGGAACGCGAACTGTCACGGTCCCCGCCCCGGAAACCGCCCTCACGGCGGTCGCCGCCACGGAAACCACCGTCGCGGTCACCGCCACGGAAGCCACCCTCACGGGGAGCACCCGAGCGCGAACCATCACGGTCCCCGCCCCGGAAACCGCCCTCACGGCGGTCACCACCACGGAAACCACCGTCGCGGTCACCGCCCCGGAAACCACCCTCACGGGGGGCACTGGAACGCGAACTGTCACGGTCACCGCCACGGAAACCGCCGTCGCGGTCACCACCGCGGAAGCCGCCTTCGCGACGGTCACCGCCACGGAAGCCACCCTCGCGGTCGCCGCCACGGAAGCCACCCTCACGCGGCGGGCCCGAGCGCGAACCGTCGCGGTCGCCACCGCGGAAGCCACCCTCACGGCGGTCACCACCACGGAAACCACCATCGCGGTCGCCACCACGGAAGCCACCCTCACGCGGCGGGCCGGAGCGAGTGCGGTCGCCGCCCTGGTAACCGCCCTCACGACGGTCGCCGCCACGGAAGCCACCCTCACGCGGAGCGCTGGACCGCGAGCCATCGCGGTCGCCACCACGGAAGCCACCCTCACGCGGAGCACCCGAGCGCGAACCGTCGCGGTCGCCACCACGGAAGCCACCCTCACGCGGAGCACCCGAGCGCGAACCATCGCGGTCGCCACCACGGAAGCCACCCTCACGGCGGTCGCCGCCCCGGAAACCACCGTCGCGGTCGCCGCCACGGTAGCCGCCTTCGCGCGGAGCGCCCGAACGCGAACCGTCGCGGTCGCCACCACGGAAGCCACCCTCGCGGGGAGCGCCGGACCGGAAGCCACCCTCACGCGGAGCACCCGAGCGTGACCCATCGCGGTCGCCGCCACGGTAGCCGCCTTCGCGCGGAGCGCTGGAGCGCGAACCGTCGCGGTCGCCACCACGGAAACCACCCTCGCGGCGGTCACCGCCTCGGTAGCCACCCTCACGGGGGGCGCTGGAGCGCGAGCTGTCCCGGTCACCACCACGGGAGCCAGAGTCGCGGCCGCCGGCGTATCCGCCTCGGTTGCCGCCGCTGTCGCGGTCTCCCCGGTACGGGGGCCGGCCTTGGTCGTCGCGGCGTGGGCCGCGGTCGCGTCCGCCCGCACCGTCAGTACGGTCTTCGTAACGACGGGGACGGTCTCCGCCCTGCGGTCCTGAACTCACAGGTACATCCTTCCTGATTGCGCCACCAATGGCGCTACGCAGTCGAGGGCCGACCCTGATGGGGCGGCCCTCGACTGGAAGATTGTCCGGCGGCGTCCTACTCTCCCACACCCTCACGAGTGCAGTACC